>CAWBTJ010000022.1:0-80908 GCA_963791645.1 Vulcanimicrobiota bacterium
GGATTCCAGCGCGCGGTCGACGTCCTCGTCGCTCGCCGTCTCGGGCGTGTCGGTGATCTCGACGCCCGTGTAGTCCTTGGGCTCGAACTCCGGGCGCACGGCGACCACGGCCTTGAAGTGCGGCGGCTGGGTGTCGTCCTCGGCGGGGACGACCTCGACTGTCGGGCGCGTCAGCGGGTCGATCCCGTGCTCCTCGAGCGCGGCGGGATACTTCGTGTTGAGGAGGTCGTCCAGCGCGCGCTCGATGATGCCCTCGGGCCCATAGGCGTTCTCGAAAATCTTGCGCGGGACTTTGCCCGGGCGGAAACCCGGGATCTTCGCGGTGCGAACCAGCTTGCGGAACGCGGCATCTTGCGCCGCGGAGAATTCTTCCGGCGTGATGCTGATCTCGAGCTCGACCTGCGTTGGATCGAGCGACTTCAGCGTCGAGGGCACGAGTACGGCAGACCTCCGGAAGTGGGGACGGCGGGCAAGCGCCCGCCGTCAGAATCGAAATGGAGCGGAAGACGAGATTTGAACTCGCGACCCTCGCCTTGGCAAGGCGATGCTCTACCGCTGAGCTACTTCCGCGCGACCGACGCACCACGATTCGCGGCCCTCGGAACGAACCCTGGGAGTGTACCGGACCGGCAGGAGGGGCGTCAAGACGCTGGCGGGCGCGTCAATGGGCACGCCGAGACTCGAACTCGGATGGGTCGCCCCACTGGAACCTAAATCCAGCGCGTCTGCCGATTCCGCCACGTGCCCGTGTGCGCGTGCCTTCGCTCCCGGGTCGGGGTTCCCGTCTAGCGGCTCGTCGGTGCCGGCGAGGGGAGCGCGAATTCGGCGGCGGCCCGCTCGTTGAACCGCTGTTGCGCCATACAGTCGCGGGGAGCTTTCGTGGCTTGCAATTCGAGGATGATCTGGCAGCGCGCGAGCATGCTGTCGGCCCGTTTGAGATCGGCTCGCCAGTCGCCCACACCGAGGTCGTGCTCCGCTGCCGCCAGCGTCGAGCGCAGGTATCCTTCGTTCACGACGCGTGCCGTCGTGTTGCCGCACTTCGCATTTTCGGTGAGCCCTGCGACGGATGCGTCGTACGACGCCTCGCGGCTGATCGTCAGATCCGCGGCGAGCCGCTGCTGTTCCACCGCACGAGCGCATGCGGCCGCGTTTGCCGCCGCAGGGGTCTGACGGACGGGCGCCGGCGCACGAGCTGGGGCGCGCGAGGGCCGCGCGACGGGCCGCGGGCTCGGGGTCGGCGGTTTGGGCGTCGCGGACCGTAGCGGCGTCGCGGACGCCGTCGGCGTGGCCTGCGCCGCGATGCGGCGGCGCTTTTCGTCGTTTTTCTTGGCGAGCTGCGCTGCGTCGAGGATGCGTTTGTTCGCGGCTTCGGTGAGAAGCTTCGCGCGCGCGGTCTCCAAGTCCGAGCGCTGCTTCGATTGTTTCGAGCTCGCGATCGCCGCGTCGAGCCGTGCGATCTCTGCCGCCTTCGCGTGTTGCAGGGCGAGCGTCGTCTTGTTCAATTCTTCCGCGCGGTGCCGTTCGGCCACCGCCTCGCCGTTTTTCACGAAGCCGGCAATCGCGAGCGCGGCCGCCACGACGACCACGATGGCGACCAGCGCGATGATCGCGCGCACGCTGCGCCGCGGCGCGGCGGCGCTGGCGTCGAGAAACGCGAGCGCGGTGTCGAAGCGGTCGCGCGCCGCGGGCGATTTCGCCGCTTCGTCGGCGGGGAGATGTTCGAGCGCGTCGTCGTGGCGTGCGGCCCACGCCGGGTTGATCGACGCGCGGTTCTTCGCAAGCCACGCTTCGCCGACGGCGAGCTCGGGATCGATCCAGCGCGCGCGCTTCGCCGTCGCGTCGTCCACGAGCTTGCGGTACGTCTTCGCGGACTCGGCCTCGTCGTCGACCCACGCGCGCAGACGGTCCCACAAGCGCATCAAGCTCTCGTGCGTGATATCGAGGACCGTCTTCGGATTCGACAGCGGTCCCGATGCGGTCAGGAACGACACGCCGGGCGCGGCGTAGATGCGGACGAGCCGCTCGATGTCGCCGGGCTGCGCGCCCGTGATCGCGCAGACCGCGCCGAACGATGTCGGGCGCCGGACGCCGCGGTTCTCGGCATCGCGCGCCGTCAGGCAGCGGAACAGCCGTTCGGCGACCGGCTTCAGCGTGGGCTCGAGGTTATCGTAGAGGTCGTTCGCGTGCTTTGACAGCGCGCCGCGCATCGCGCCGATCCGCTCGTAGTGCGGCACGTCGAGCGGCTCGCCGGCGGCATGGTCCTTCTCCCATGCGTCCCACGTTCGCATGAGCGCGTGTTCGAGTACCGGCAGCTGGTCCGCGTCGGCGCGCGATGCGTCGCCGAGCAGGCGCGACACGAGCTGCGGCGCGATGCGTTCGTCCGCGTGGAGCACCGGTTCTTCGATCGCGCGCTGCATCTGCTCGTGCGTCAGGCGCGGCACGAGGAAGAGACCGTCGTTCACCGCTTCGGGCAGGTCGCGAAACCGCGCGCAGTCGCCGATGAAATCCGAGCGCATCGTGATCGCGACGTAGATCGGGAGGTCTTTCCACGACGCCGCGGTCAGCAGCAGCTTGACGAACGCGGCGGCTTCGCTCGCGCCCTCCGCCGGCTCGCCGTCGGACGCGTAGCGGAACAGGTCTTCGAACTGGTCGACGACGACGAGCAGGTTCTCGTCCGCGCGCAACCGCGCTTCGTAGACGAGGTCTACGAGGCCGAGCTCGCCGCGCTGCAGCCCGTGCAGGATCGCCGCGCGCGGCTCGTCCGGATCGTCCGCCGGTTTGCCGAGCACTTGCGTTCGGGCGAGCACGCTCGCGAGCGTCTCCGTCGGCGCAGTCCCCGGCCGCATCACGGCGATCCGCCACGAATCGCCCGCGCGCTCGATCGCACCGCGCAGCAGCGCGGGGATCAAGCCGGCGAGCACGAGCGACGACTTCCCGCATCCCGACGCGCCCACCGTCGCCAGAAAACGCGTGTCGCGAAGCCGCACCAGCAGCTTGGCGACCTGCGTCTCGCGGCCGAAGAACACGCCGGCGTCGCCCGTGCCGAACGCGCGCAGGCCGACGAATGGATTGTCGCCCGCAGCGCGCCCGTGAGGGTCGACGGCCGTCATGCGCGGATCGTCAGGTCAGCGTGAAGTGGAGCTCGCCGATCTTCGAGATCGTCGTGCGGACGCGGTCGCCCGGTTTGAGCCAGACTTGCTTGTCCTTGGGATAGCCCGTGATCACGCCGCTGGGCGTGCCGGTGAAGATCACGTCGCCGGGGACCAGCGTGATGAACGTCGACGTGTAGCTCAGGATGTGCGCGCAGTTGAAGATCATCTGCGCGGTGTTGGCGTCTTGGCGCGGCGTCTTCTCGTCGTTGACCCAGGTCTGGATCTGCAGCGTCTGCGGGTTGGGGATTTGGTCGGCGGTGACGAGCCACGGGCCGAGCGGCGCGAACTCGTCGGGCGTCTTGCCGGTCATCCACTGCGACACGCGCTGCTGCGGGTCGCGCGCGGTGAAATCGTTGCCGGTCGTGTAGCCGAAGACGTAGTTGAGCGCGTCGGCTTCGGACACGTTGCGCGCGGTCTTGCCGACGATCATCACGAGCTCGGACTCGTAGTCGAACTTCACCGCGGGAACTTTCGACACCGCGACCGTGCCGTTGTGGCGGTTGAGCGACGTGTTGTACTTGTTGAAGAGGTCGGGGAACGGCGGCGCCTTCTCGCCGGTCTCCTCGATGTGCGCGCGGTAGTTCAAACCGACGCAGACGATCTTCGGCGGCGCGGTGACGACCGGGCCGTACTGCACCGACGCCTCGCTGCGGATCGCGCTCGCCGGCGCGTCCTTGACGAGGCGCGGCAGCGCGGCGACGTCGCCGCGGCCGGCGATCACGTCGTCCACGGTGAGCGGCGGCGACGCGACGCCGAGCGCTTTCGCGGCGCGCGCGACGTCGACGATGCCGCGCGGCGTGCGCACGCCGACGTGGTCGACGGTGCCGTCGCGCAGCGTCGTGAGGGTCATGCCGCGGGTCGCGGCGGCCACGTCCGCGGCGCTCGCCGCGGCGATCATGGTCGGCGCTGCGACCGCCGCGGCCGCCGTGCCGGCGAGAAATGCACCACGAGATGAGGCCATGAGCGAACTCCTTGCTTGAGCGAAGGCAGTGGGCTTCTCGACGCCGGGCGTCTCCCCTGGGGTATCATGACGATCGTGGCACGCAAGCAACCGCCGCCCCAACCGCGCACGCCCGAGATCTATCTTTCGATCGACGTCGAGGCCGACGGGCCGATACCCGGGCCGTACTCGATGCTGTCGTTCGGGATCGCGGCGTTCTCCATCGACAAGGTGCTGCTCGGGACGTTCACGCGCAATCTCGAGCTGCTGCCGGGCGCGGCGCAGCATCCGCGCGTGATGCAGTGGTGGCGCTCGACGAACGCGCTGCGGGCCGCGTACGAGCGCACGCGCGAGGACGTGCAGCCGGTGCGCGAGTCGATGCTCGCGTGCGACGCGTGGGTGACGTCGCTGAAGACGCACGGCAAGCCGTGCGCGGTCGGCGCGCCCGCGGCGTACGACTACGGCGCGTGGCTGTACTGGTATCTCGCGTACGCGGTGGGCGACGTGCCCGAGCTCGGCTTCGCGGCGCTGGATCTGAAGTCGTTCGCGATGGGCCGTCTGCCGGGGACGCGATATCGCAGCCTCGGCAAGAGCACGTATCCGCCGGACTGGTTCGATCCCGAGACGCCGCACACGCACGTCGCACTGGACGATGCGATCGAACAGGGCGCGATCATGGTAAACGCGATCCGCGACCGCGACGGGCTAGAGCGGATCGAGGGCTACACGCGACAAGCATAAGTCTCCGGCGATCGGGTTGGCAAACGTTGCCAAACCTGGTAGACTATCCGCGATGCGGACGATGAACGTCAACCTTTCCGATGACCTCGCCGATTTCGTTGCCGAGCAGACCCGGGCCGGTGGTTACACGAATCAGAGCGAGGTCGTACGCGAGGGGCTTCGCTTGCTTCGCGCTCGAGATCGAAATCGCGAGGCTCTCATGGCCGCGCTTGACCGCGGCCATGCCGAGAACGTTGCTGGAAAGCGTGGCCCGCTGACCGATGACGTCCTGCGCGATATTGCCCAGCGCGGACGGCGCCTTGCCGAACGGCGAGCCGCTCGAAAGCGCTGACCTCTGGCGCGCCGATATACGGTCGAGCGGACGCATTCGGCCGATGACGACCTAGTGCAAATTGCCGCATGGTATGCCGAGCGTCATCCTGCCGGTGAAAACCGATTCTTCCGAGATTTTCAAAAGGCACGCGACTTGCTTGCCCAGCATCCACGCATCGGCCGAGAGCGCGCCGAGTTGCGTGAGGGATTGCGGTCCTGGCCGGTACACCCGTACATCGTTTTCTACGTCGTCGACGACGGGGCGCATGCCGTCGTCATCGAGCGACTGATTCACGGGCACATGGATCTCGACAGCGACGACTTCGAGTCGTAGGCGCCCCTCTAAGGCCTTGACGAGACCGGCGTCGTACGTGGGGCGGTGATGGGGGGATCCCGGGTATTTGCTTGCGCGCTTTTTGCGATGGTGGTCGCGTTCGCTCTGCCATGCAACGCGGCGCCCGAGGGGCCCGACGCGCGGGCCGTGGCGCGCGATGTTGCGCGCGAGTTGGGGGTGCAGGACCGGCTGCCGAGCGAACAGTCCGCGCCCGGCGGCGAGCGCGTGGCCGGCGGCGGGTGGTCACCGTCAGAATCCGCGCCCGCGGCTGCCATCCCCGTCAGCAGTGAGTTCGGGACGGTGCTGTTGTGGGTGGCCGGCGCGTTCGGCGTCGTCTTCCTGATCGTCATGCTGGCGGAGTCCGTGTCCGGGGGCGCGCTGCAACGGACACGCGAGCAGCGTGCGGCCGGCACAACCGAAGCCGGCGCCGCATCCGGGCCGCGCGCGAGTCTCATCACCGCCGACGAGTTGGCTGCCGAAGGGCGCTACACCGAAGCGATGCACCAATTGCTGCAGGATACCGTCGCCGCGCTGCGGCGGCGGCTCGCCGCGGAGATCTCCGACGCGTTGACGAGCCGCGAGATCCTGCGGGCGCTCGCGTTGCGGCAGGCCGAGCACGATGCGTTGCGCGACATGATCGCGCGCGTCGAGCAGACGTGGTTCGCGCAGCGGCGCGCCGCGGTCGACGACTATCACGCGGTTCGTGCAAGTTTCGCGGTGGTTGCCGCGGGTGCGGCGGGCCGATGAGAGTGCCGCCGCTGTTCTCCGTTCGGCTCGCAGCAGGCTGGCTCGCCGCGGCTGCGCTGACCTTTGCGTTCTCCTTCTATTTCATGACGCGCGGCGGCGGATCGGGGCACGAGGCCGACGACAGCGGGCCGACGATCTACTCGAACTCCGCGCTCGGGTACTCGACGTTCTACCACATGCTGCCGCGGCTTGGGATTCCGGTCGTCGACAACACCTCTGCGTCCGGTCTGCCCGCCGACACCGCGGTGGTCGTCATCGCGGAGCCCTATGCCGACGCGGGCACGCTGGCGCGCGTGCGCGCCGAGTTGCGGCGCGCGCCCGCGGTGCTGCTCGTGCTGCCCAAACGCACCGGCGAAGCCGATCCGCGGCGGCACGATCGTTTGCGAAACGACGCGCTGCTGCCGCTGCGCAGCGCGAAAGACGTGCTCGCGCTGGCCGACGAGAGCGCGACGCTGGACCGCTACGGCACGAACACGCTGTGGAACGCACGCGGCCCGGTAACGGCGGCACCGCAGCTCACCAGGCCGCAGCTGGCGCGGTCGACGCGGATGCGGCCACTGGTGCAGTCCGGGGACGGCATCCTGGTGGGCGAGATCGCTGACAAGGGCGGCCCCGTCGTCGTCGTGACCGATCCCGACATCTTCGAGAACCACGGCATCGCGCGCGGCGACAACGCGCTCGTCGCCGTGTCGATCGTTCGCAACCTGCGCGGCGCACGCCGCGGACGCGTCGTGTTCGACGAAACGGGGCACGGCATCATCGCGCGCCCGTTCAGCGCGCTGCGGCTGCTGTTCGGGTTTCCGTTCGTGCTCGTGACGGTGCAGGTCGTGCTCGCCACGGCGCTGCTGCTGTGGTCGGGCGGCGTGCGCTTCGGCGCGCCGCGGCCGCGCGAGGCGACACTGCCGCTGGGCAAGCGCAGCTTGATCGAGAGCGGCTCGCGGCTGCTGGAATACGCGGCGCAGCTTTCGTTTCTGATCGAGCGCTACGCGGAGGCCGTGCTGCGCGAGACGGCGCAAGCGGTCAACGCCCCGCGCGGTCTGGGGCGCGAGGAGCTCGTCGCCTGGTTCGCCCGCACGGGGCGTCCGGTGCCCGCCACAACCGCCACCGCTGAAGCAATGTACCGCTGGAGGGATGACGTCCTCGATGAATCTGGACAACGTACGCAGCGTCGCTGACGCGGTCAAAGCCGAGGTGCGCAAGGTGATCGTCGGCCAGGACGACGCCATCGAGCTGATGCTCGCGAGCCTGCTCGTCGGCGGTCACATCCTGCTCGAAGGCGTACCCGGCACGGCGAAGACGCTCGTAACGCAGTCGTTCGCGGCGGCGCTCGCGCTGAAGTTCAACCGCATCCAGTTCACGCCGGACTTGATGCCGGGCGACGTGCTGGGCACCAACCTGTTCAACTTTCAGACCAACGAGTTCGTGCTGACGAAGGGCGCGATCTTCACCGAGCTGTTGCTCGGCGACGAGATCAACCGCAGCCCGCCCAAGACGCAAGCCGCGCTGCTGCAGGCGATGAACGAGCGCGTCGTGACGATCGACGGCCGCGACTATCCGCTGGGCGACGGCTTCATGGTGATCGCGACGCAGAACCCCATCGAGCAGCAGGGCACATATCCGCTGCCCGAGGCTCAGCTCGACCGCTTTCTGTTCAAGATCTTGGTGGACTATCCGGGCCGGGACGACGAGCTGGAGATCGTGCGGCGGCACGGCAACCGCTCCGCGATGCCGCAGCTCGACGGCTTCGGCGTGCGCGCCGTCGCCGATCTCGCCGCGTTGCGCGACATCCGCAGCGCGGTCGAGGCGGTCACGCTGGCAAAGCCCATCGTGGAGTACGTCGTCGACCTGGTCCGCGCGACGCGCGAGCATCCCAGCCTGCAAGTCGGCGCGTCGCCGCGCGCCGCGAACATGCTCGCCGCCGCGTCACGCGCGTACGCCGTGCTGCACGGCCGAGACTTCGTGATCCCCGATGACGTCAAGGAGCTCGCGCTGCCGACGCTGCGCCACCGCGTCGTGCCCAACGCGGCCGCGGAGATCGAAGGCCTCACGACGGACCGCATCCTGCGCCAGACGCTCGACCGGACGACCGCACCGCGATGATCCGCCCGACGCGCACCGCGGTGCTGGTGTTCGCGGGGCTGCTGCCGATCCCGTGGCTGCTGATGATCTTCAAGCCCGGGCTGTGGCCGTTCGCGTTCGACGCGAGCGCGCTGGTGCTGATCGTCGTCGCGACGGACGCCGCGCTGGCGTATCCGCGCCGCCAGCTGAGCGTCGAGCTGATCGCGCCGGAAGCCGGCTTCGTCGGCGAGCCGTTCGCCGCGACGATCGTGCTCGCGACGGGGACGCGCAGGACGCCCGCCCGGTTCGAGGTGGCGTTCGACGTGAGCGGCGACGCGCAGCCGGCGCTCGCGCACGATGTCTACGCGCTCGACGGGCGCGCGAGCCGGCTGACGGTGGATGTCGTGCCGCAGCGGCGCGGCATCCTGCGCATCGACGCGGTGTGGCTGCGCTGGCGCGGACCGTTCGGTCTCATCGAGCACTCGCGCACGTTCGCGCTGGACCGCAGCATCAAGACCTTTCCGAGCATCCATGCGTCGCGCACCGCCGCGTTCGAGCTGTTCACGCGCGACGCGCTGCTCGGGCTGAAAGTCCAGCTGCAAAGCGGGGAAGGTTCGGAGTTCGAGGCGCTGCGCGAGTATGCGCCGGGACACGACATCCGCTTCGTCGACTGGAAGCACTCGGCGCGCCACCGCAAGCTGCTCTCGAAAGAGTTTCGCACCGAGCGCAACCACCCCGTCGTGCTCGCGTACGACACCGGCCATCTCATGCGCGAGCCGGTCGACGGGCTCGCGCGGTTGGACCACTCGATCAACTCCGGCTTGCTGCTCGCGTGGCTCGCGCTGCGCAGCGGCGATCTCGTGGGCGAGTACAGCTTCGACGCGCGGCCGGGCCGGTTCGTGAAGCCGACGCGCGGGATGACGCGCTTTCGCTCCTTGCAGCAAGTGTCGGCGGACCTGGCCTACAGCACGAACGAGACGAACTTCACGCTCGGCCTCACCAGCCTGTCCGCGCAGCTCGACCGGCGCACGCTGATCGTGCTGTTCACCGATTTCGTCGACACGGTCACCGCCGAATTGCTGGTGCAGAACGCGCAGCGGCTCGCACGGCAGCATCTCGTGGTGTTCGTCGCGTTGCGCGACGCGCTGCTCGCCGACACGTTCGGCGCGCCACCCGGGGGCGTTCGTCAGGTCGCCCGCGCCGTGATCGCGTACGACCTGCTGCGCGACCGCAGCGTCGTCCTCGAGCGGCTGAATCGCTTGGGCGTGCACGTTCTGGACGTTTCCGCGGCGCGGCTCTCGATGGCGCTGCTCAACAAGTACATCCTCATCAAGCAGCGGGATCTGCTGTGAACGCGCGCAGCGTCCCCGTCATGCACAGCCTGCGGTTCCGGCGCGAGCGCGAGGAGAGCTGGCTCGAGCTCGAAGACCTCATCGAACAGGTGCGCGAGCACGGGATCCGGTCGCTGTCGTCCGATCAGCTCGAGCGCTTCCCGCTGCTGCACCGCTCGGCGCTGTCGTCGCTGTCCGTCGCGCGCGCGATCGCGCTGGACCGCGCGCTCGTGGACTACCTCGACAACCTGGCGCTGCGGTCGTTCCTCACGTTCTACACGCCGCCGCTCGATCTCGGGGCGACGGTGCGCGGCTTCCTGCGCAACGGCTTCCCGCGCGCGGTGCGCGCGCTGCGCCCGCATCTGGCGATCGCGTTTCTCGCCCTGCTGGTCGGCACCATCTCCGGATTCGTGCTGGTCAACGGCCATGAGGGCTGGTTCACCGATCTCGTGCCCGCGGGGCTCGCGGGCGGGCGCGGACCGGCGAGCACCGCGGCGGAGCTCATGCAGACCGAGATCGCGGCGCCCGTGCCGCCCAACCCCTTCGACGCGATCGCGAACGTGCTGTTCTCTCATAACACGCTCATCGCGCTGCTCACGTTCGGCTTGGGCATGCTCGCCGGCATCCCGTCGATTCTGCTGACCGCGTATCAGGGTGTGATCCTGGGCGCGTTCGTCGCGCTGCACTACCATCGCGGTCTTGCGGTCGCGTTCGCCGGGTGGGTCGGGATCCACGGCGTCACCGAGCTGCTCGCGCTGCTGCTGTTCGCGGCGGCCGGCTTGCGCATCGGCGAGATCCTCGTGTTCCCGCGCGAGCTCTCGCGCGCCGACGCGTTCGCCGTGCACGGACCGCAGGCCGCGAAGGTCGCCGCCGGCGCCGTCGCGATGCTCTCGGTCGCCGCCGTGCTCGAAGGCTACTTTCGCGCGGCGGTTCAGAGCACCGACGCGCGGCTGGCGATCGCGGTGCTGAGCCTGCTGGGATGGACCGCGTACTTCGCGTTCAGCGGACGGCGGGCCGCGCGATGAGCACCGGCGCCGATGCGGATCAGATCCTCGGGCGAAGCTGGCGGCGCATTCGGATGCTGGTCACGCCCGACGGCGTGCCGCTGCGGGTGGAGGTCGCGGAGCTCACGGAGCGTGCGGCCGCGTTCACGCTCGATTTCGCGTTCATCATCGGCGTCACGTGGCTGCTGCTGCTCGCGGCGTTCGCGCTCGCGTTCGGCGGCATCGGCGGCATCACGCTGCCCGCGGCGACGTTCGCGGCGTTCGTCGTGCGCAACGCGTACTTCGTGTACTTCGAGCTCGTGCGGTCCGGCGTCACGCCCGGTAAACGGCTCACCGGCTTGCGCGTGATCGACCGGCACGGCGGCGCCCTCACCCCGGCCGCGGTCGTCGCGCGCAACCTCTCGCGCGAGATGGAGACGTTCTTTCCGCTGGCGATGGTGCTGCAGTCGCCCGACGGGATCGGCCCCGGCTGGGAGGTCGTGCCGGTTGGGCTGTGGCTGCTGCTAACGTCCGCGCTCCCGCTGACCAACCGCGATCGTCTGCGCGCCGGAGATTTGATCGGCGGCACGATCGTGATCGCTGTGCCAAAACGCGTGCTGCTCGACGAGCTGGTCGCCGAGCGGCGCACGTTCACGTTCAGCGACGAGCAGCTGCAGCGCTACGGCATCCTCGAGCTGCACGTGCTCGAAGACGTGTTGCGCCGGACCAGCGCCTTCGGGACCGACCCGCTCGTGCGCGACGTCGCCGTGAAGATTCGGCGCAAGATCGGCTGGGCGACCGCGGTCGCCGACCGCGACGCGTGGACGTTCCTACGCGACTTCTACGCCGCGCAGCGCGCGTTTTTGGAGCTGCGCAAGCACCTGGGCGACGAGCGCACCGACAAGTTCTACCGGCGCTAGTCGAACACCGCCGCGATGTGCTCGAGGTCGATGCCGTCTTTGACGACGCGCAGGTCGTGGTAGATGATGGCGACGAGCACGGTCTGGTAAGCGGTCACGAGCGTGTTCCACACCAGCGAGATCGCCGGGTCCAGCCACACCAGCTCGCTCCCCTTCGTCAAGCCGGAAATGAGCGCGTTGGCGACGATCTCGGCGATCCCGATCGCGAAGAACGCGCCGAAGATCGGCCACCGGTACCCGCGGCTGAGATACGAGCTGCGCTCGATGCTTTCGACCGGGCCGAGCCGTTCCACGATGCACGCCGGGATCGCCACGCACATGATGACGGACGCGATGATGCCCGGAATGACCAGCAACAGGGTCCCGAGCGCGACGATGATGGCGGTGACGATCGACGTGAGCAGGACGGCGCCGAGGCGCTGAAGGCCGCGCGTCATCGACTCGCCCGCGCGCACTGGGCGGCCGCGCAGCGCCTGGAACGTCGCGTACACGATCATCGCCTGGCACAGCGCCGAGAGCACGAAGTGCAGCAGCACGCCGACGATCGCGGCGACCGACTTGAACCCGGTCACCGGGGCCAGCGCGAAGAGGAACAGCGGCAATGAGGCGATCGCGCTGATGACGATGAACACGAAGAAGTTGCCGAACAGCACCTCGAACCCGCGCGACATCGCGCTTCCGACGCGAAATTCGATCGGGTGGTAGTACTCCGGCGGGTTGGAACCGGCGATCATCTACACGCTCCGCTTTCCGGCGAGACGGTCGGCAAACGCGTTGAAGTGCGCCAGCGACTCCTTGAATGCCTCGTCCGCGCTCGCGGCGCGCGACATCGACTGCACCTGCCCCAGGTTGACCGGCAGGCCCAGCTCACGGGTGAGCGCGAGCAGCTCGTTCTGAAGGTCGTTCGGTCGCTCGGGTAAAGCGGGAATCGCTTGGAGCGCGCGCGCGAGCAATTGCGGGCGCGGCACCGTCATCGGAGCGTCGGTGCGCGGCGTCCCCAGCCAGCAGAGGTGCTCCAGCGTATTGGCGGCGGCATCGCGCTTGGTCAGGAACGACGGCAGCTTGAACACGTTCTTCGCCGTCGCCGGGATCGACGAGTGGTCGAACAGCCTGCGTTCGATCGTCGCCTTGGGGATGAGCGGCGAGATGGCGATCGCGGGGACGCGCACGCCGTACGACGCGAAGTCGAACTGCTGCGCGGGGTTGGGCGGATCGGGCGGCGTCGCCGCCGGCGGCGGGACGTGGTCGTAGAATCCGCCGTGCTCGTCCCACGTCACGATGAACAGCGTTTCGTTCCAGTTCGGTGACGCGCGCAGCGCCTCGTAGACGTCCGCGATCAGGAGTTCGCCGCCGACGACGCCGTGGATCGGGTGCTGGTCGTTGGCGCGCGAGGCGCCCTCGTTGAAGTAGCGCGGCTCGATGAAGCTGTATTGCGGCAGCAGCCCGTTCTTGCAGTCGCGCACGAACGACTGGTTGAAAACCTCGTACTGCGAGTGGAAGAACTTGCGCTGGTTCTGCAGCGCGAGCGACTGCGGGATGTCGTGGTAGTAGATGCGCCAGTTGACGCGCGCGTCGCTGAGGTTCTCGTAGAGGGTGCGCATGGGGTAGTTGCGCACGGCTCCGTCGACGAAGCCGCCGGCCGTCGCGCAGTGCACGAAGAACCGGTTCGGCCACGTCGGGCCGGGCAGCGACGAGAACCAGTTGTCGCACACGGCGAACTCTTTGGCCAGCGTGCCGATCACCGGCAGCTTGCCGTCGGCGAAGCCGGTCATCACGCGGCCCGCGCGTGCGGCGTCCGTGACCGTCGCGTAGTCGGCGACGAACCCGATGTTGCTGCCTTTGGGCGGCGTGGGTGCCGGGACGGCGCCGTGGATCTGCCGCACGACGTTGGAATGCTCGTGCGCCGGGTCGGGATCCACGTCGGGCACGTACGTCGCGTCCGGCTTCATCGGCACCGGCGTGCCGGTGGGATTGAGGGGATTGAGAAAGTTCGACTCCGTGCCCGTGAGCCCGTTGATCGGCCAGTCCGGCGACTTCATGAAGCCGAGCATGTGATCGAACGACCGGTTCTCCAGCATGAGGACGACGATGTGATTGATCGGCATGCGCGGCGCTGCTTTCAGAAGTGTTTGGCGAACCAGTCGATCCAGCGGCGGTTGACGTCTTCGGCGTGCAGCGGATCGCCCGGGAAGTGGCCGTTCACCGGATAGACCAGCAACTCCGCGGGCGTGCCCGTCGCGCGGATCGCGTGGTAGAACTCGTACGACAGCGGCGTCGGGACGCGCTGGTCGCCCGCGTCGGTGACGATCAGCGTCGGCGTCTTCACGCGGTCGGCGTACGTCAGCGGCGATTCCTCCAGCGTGCGTGCCATCACCGCGGGGTCGGCCCACGGGTCGCCGCGCAGCAGCGCGGGCGCGTAGCTGTCGACGTCGCTCATCGTCGCGACGCCCAGCAGCGACGTGACCGGCGCGCCCGCGAGCGCCGCGCGCCAGCGCGTGTCGTGCGTGATCAGCCACGACGTCATCATGCCGCCCGCCGACCAGCCGGACACGCCGATGCGGCTCGCGTCCACGCTGCCTTCTTTCTCGACCAGCGCGACGACGTCGAGGATGTCGCGGCCGGCGACCGACATCGGGTGTCCCAGCGACGTCGCGATCGACTTCGCGCCGTGGTTGTCGCTGCCGCGATAGTTCGGCTCGAGCACGAGCCAGCCGCGGGCCGCCATCAGCGCGGGGAGCGAGCTGAACGTCGCGCGCGTGGAGCCCGTCGGGCCGCCGTGGATGAGGAGCACCAGCGGGTACTTCTTGCCTTTGACGAAGTCCGGCGGCTGGGTGAGCACCGCATCGAGCGGCGTGCCGTCGGCGGCGCGCCACGCGATCGTGCGCTTCGTGCCGATCCCGCGCGACGCGAGCCACGCGTTGGTCGAGGTGAGGCGCTCCGCTGACGCGGCGTGCGGGCGCAGCACGTAGATCTCGGACGGATCGCTCGCGGTGCCGCCGCCGAACACGAGCGTTCCGTCGCGCGCGACCGACACGCCGTTGGGGTGGACGTCGCCGGCCGGCAGGTTCGCGACCGTGCCGTCGCGCCGCAGCACGAACAGTTTCGACTGCGTGCCGTCGGTCGCGTCGACGACGAACCCGCCGTCGGGCAGGAACGCCCCGCCGCCCGCATCGCGGTCGAGCCGCGCGCCGACATCGATGGGGTGCGAGCCGTCGGCGTCCGCCAGCACGACGTCGCTCTGCACCTTCGCGACGGCATTGGGCCGCGCGTACGCGAGCGTGCGGCCGGTGCGGTCGAACGTCGCGCCGTTGCTGCCGGTCTCGCCGAACGTGCGCACCGTGCGCGTCGCGACGTCGACGATCGCGAGTTGCGTGCGCAGGAGCGTGTTGAACGTGCCGTCCGGCGCGCGGGTGAACGCGATCGCGCGACCGTCGGGCCGGTATTCGAGATCGCTCGCGCTCCAGGTGCCCGACGTGAGCCGGCGCGCTTTGCCGCCGTGCGCGGCGATGAGCCAGATGTGCGACGGCTGCGACGCCGCGCGCGCGGTCCATGCTTCCTGCGTGACGTCGAACGCGTCGTCGTGCGCCTCGATCGCTTTGTGGTTGGGCGCTTCGTCTTCCGTGAGGTACGCGATCTCGCGGCCGTCCGGGCGCCAGTTGAAGCCGCCGACGCCGCGTTCGGCGTCGGTGACGCGCTCGGCCTCGCCGCCGTCGACCGGCAGCACCCACACCTGCGGCGTCTTCTTCTCACCGCCGGCGCTCATGAACGCGATGCGGTCTCCGCTCGGCGACCAGATCGGGCTCTGCACGCTCTTGCGATCCGGCGTCAGCGTGCGCTTCGCGCGCGTTTTCAGATCGATCAGCACGAGGTGCGTGAGCGCGCGGTTCTCCTTGTAGTCGGCGCGGCGCTCGACCGCGACCAGCCGGCGCGCGTCGGGCGCGATCGACACGGCATTGTAGGTGACGATCTTGCGCACGTCGCTGAGCTCCAGCGGGCGCGGCGCGGCGCCGAGCAGCAGCGCCGCGCTCGCGGCGGCGGCGGACGACAGAATCACACGGCGCATCACTTCATCCACTTGTCGAACCACTCGGTCCAGATTCGAATGCGAGCTTCGCGACCCACGGGGTCGGTCGGGTTGTGCCCGTTGCGCGGGAACTCCATCATGCGCACGTCCACGTGATGTGCCTGCAGCGCGCGGTAGAACGCGAACGACTGCGAGATCGGCACGCGCTGGTCGCCCGCGTCGGTGAGGATCAGCGTCGGCGTCTTGACGTCGGCCGCGTACGTGATCGGCGACTCGGCACGGTACTTCGCGCGGCCCTCCGGCGTCCACGGCGTGACGCCGCCCAGGAGCACCGACGCGAACTCCTCGCTGATGTCGGCGAGCGTCGCCTGCTCGAACCAGTCGTTGACGGCGGCGCCGCTGAGCGCCGCGCGCCAGAACGTCGCGTGGCCGATGAGCCAGCTCGTCTGCAACCCGCCGCCCGACCAGCCCGACACGCCGATGCGCGCGGGATCGACGATGCCCAGCTTCTTCACCGCTTCGACGCCCGCGAGGTTGTCGCGGCCGGGGCCGCTGGTGACGGGGCCGACGATCGCTTGCAAAAACGCGTCGCCGGAGTTGTCGCTGCCGCGATAGTTCGGCTGCAGGACGAGGTACCCGTGCGCGGCGAGCATCTGCGGGAGCGAGCTGAACGTGCGCGTGGACGTCGCGACGGGGCCGCCGTGGATGACGAGCACGAGCGGGTACTGCTTGCCGGCTGTGTAGTTCGCCGGGTACGTCAGCACGCCGTTCACGGCCAGGCCGTCCGACGTCCAGTCGAGCCGCTCTGACTTTGCGATGGCGTAGCCGCGCGTCCACGCGTTCTCGTCCGTGAGCGCGACGGGCTTGGCGTTGCGGTGCATGACGTAGATCTCGCCCGGACGATCTTGCAGGCGGCCGACGAACGCGATCGTGCCGTCTTTCGCGACGGTCGCGTCCTGGCCGAAATCCACGTCGCCGAGGTCGTAGCGGGCCGGCGCGCCGCCGTCGAGCGGCATGCGCCACAGCCACGTGCGCACGCCCTCGGATGCACCGATGAGCACGGTGCGGTCGTCGAGCCAGTCTTGCCACGCGGGATTGCGGTCGAGCGCGATGCTGTTCGCGACGTCGGCGCCGTCGCTCAAACGGCGCACCACGACGTCGTTGTGCAAATAGATCGAACCGTGCCGCGGGACAGTGACGGCGATGCGCGTGCTGTCGGGCGAGATCACGCCGCCGCCGTCGGTCGTGCCGGCGCGCAGCGGACGCACGCTGCCGCTCGCGGCGTCGACGAGCACCGTCTGCGATTTCGTGAAGTGCGCGAACACCGCGTCGGGCTGCTGCAGGACGGCGATCGTCTTGCCGTCGCGCGACCAGTCGACGCTGCTGTCGCTCGCCGTGCCGTGCGTGATCTGGTGCGGCTTTGCACCGTCGGCGTCGACGATCCACAGATGCGCCGAACGGCCGGGCGCGCGCGTGAGATAATGCTCGTCGGTGACGGTGAACGCTTCGACGTAGCCCTTCGGCGTGGGAGACGGCGACGGCGACGGTTTCGGCGTCACCGTGGGTGACGGCGACGGTGCGGGCGACGCGTGCTCGATGCCGGTGCGGGCGACGGGGACGGCTTGCCCGCGCCCGGCGGCGGGTCGCGCAAGATGTATGCCAGCGCGCCGCCGTCCGGGCGCCACGCGACGCCCTAGATCGCGCCGGCCGCGTGCGTGATGCGCTTGGCGTCGCCGCCGTCGAGCGTCATGACGTAGATCTCCGGCGGCTGGTCCTTGCCCGGCGCGGCCAGGAACGCGATGCGCGTGCCGTCGGGCGACCACGTCGGGTTCGACACGTCGTCGCGGTCCTGCGTGAGCACGCGCCGCGCGCCGCCGGCGACGTCGACGAGCACGAGCTCGGTCTTCTCGACGTCGGCTTTGTAGTCGCCGATGCCGCGCACGTAGACGACGCGTTTGCCGTCGGGTGAGATCTGCGGCTGCCGCACGCTCACCGCTTGGCGCAGCGCTTCGAGCGTCAGCGGCTTCGGCGTCGCGGCGGCGGCCGGCGAGGTGCTTGCGGCTGCCGGTGCTGTTGTCGCCGGGGTCGGGGAGGCCGCGGCGAGCGCCGCGGCGACGAGCGTTGCAATCATCATCAGAAGTGCTTTGCGAACCAATCGATCCAGATGTGCGTGCGCTCCTCGCGGTGGAGCGGATCGCTAGGGTTGTGACCGTTCACCGGGAAGACGATCATCTCGACCGGCGTCCCCGTTGCGCGGACCGCGTGGTAGAACTCGTAGGAGAGCGGCGTCGGGACGCGCTGGTCGCCGGCGTCGGTGAGGATCAGCGTCGGCGTCTTGACGTTCGCCGCGAACGTGAGCGGCGACTCCGCCGCGTAGAGCGCGCGCATCTTCTCGCTGGTCCACGGCGACGGGCCGATGAACGACGGCGCGAAATCCTGCGCGTCGGTCATGTCGGCGTAGCCGGTCCAGTCGTTGACCGCGGCGCCCGACATCGCGGCGCGCCAGCGGTGATCTTGCGTGATGAGCCAGGACGTCAGCAGGCCGCCTTCGCTCCAGCCCGACACGCCGATGCGCGTGGGATCGACGATGCCGAGCTTCTGCACGGCATCGACGCCGTCGAGCACGTCGCGCCCCGGCGCGCTGGTGATGTGCGGCACCGTCGCCATCGCGAAGCGGTGCCCGAGGTTGTCGCTGCCGCGATAGTTCGGCTGGAACACGAGCCATCCGTGCGCCGCCATCAGCTGCGCGAGCGAGCTGAACGCTTCGAGCGACGTCGCCGTCGGGCCGCCGTGGATCAGCACCATCAGCGGATATCTCTTGCCGTGCGCGATGCCGCCGGGCGGTTCGGTGAGCACGCCGTCGACGGCGAAGCCGTCGGCGCTGCGCCACGTCAGCGTGCGCGTGCGCCCCAGCGCGTGCGCGGCGACGGCGTCGTTGTAGTGCGTGAGTCGCTGCGGCGCCGCGGCGGTGCGCAGGATGTATAGTTCGGACGGGTGCGCGGGGGCGGCGCCGATGAACGCGAGCGTGCCGTCGCGTGCGGCGCGTGGCGCCGCCGTTGAGATCGATGTCGCCGAGCGGCAGCGCGTGCGGCGTGCCGTCCGGTTCGAGCTCGAAGAGGCGGTCGCGCGTCGTGTCGTTCGCGCCGACGACGATCCGGCCGGGCGCCGCGAACACGCCGAACTGTACGTTGCGGTCGAGCCGCGCGGAGACGTCGTGCGCGTGCGCGCCGTCGAGGTCGGCGGCGAAGAGCTCGGACTGCGCGAACGCCTGCGGGTGCTCGCTGCCGTAGATCAGGTGTTTGCCGTCCGGCGAGACCGCTGGCGCGTCGCTGCTCGGGGCGCTTGCGATCGTCCGTAACGTGCCGGTGGCGAGGTCGATCGCGACGACGGCGCGCGCGCGGTAGTGGTTGGTGGACGCGCGCGGCGTGCGCGTGACGTACACGCGGCGGCCGTCGGGCGCGAACGCGGGCTCGCTCTCGACGGACCACGTGCCCTGCGTGACGCGGTGCGGCTTCTTGCCGTTCGCGTCGATCGTCCAGAGATGCGCCGGCGCTCTGTTCGCGCGCGAGGTCCAGGCATTGTCCGTGACCTCGAACCAGTCGTCGTGCGCTTTGATGCGCGCGGCGTCGGGCGACTCGTCGCGCGCGACGTACGCGAACGCGCGGCCGTCGGGCCGCCATGCGAACGACTCGACGCCTTTCTTCGCGTCGGTGATGCGCGCGGGCTCGCCGCCGTCCATGCGCAGCACGTAGAGCTGCGGCGACGGCTCGTCCTTGTCGTCCGGGTCCTTCGGCGGGGTGGCGACGAACGCCAGCCGGTCGCCGGCCGGCGACCAGCGCGAGCTGGAGACGTCGTCGCGCTCGCGCACGAGCGTGCGCGTCGCGCCGTTGCGCGCGTCGACCAGCACGAGCTCGTTGCGGTACTTGTTCTTCACGAAGTCCGGCCGTCGCACGATCAGCGCGATGTGCTTGCCGTCGGGCGCGATCTGCGGGTCGAGCAGCGCGACGAGCGCGCGGAGGTCTTTTTCCTCCAGCACGCGCTGGCTCGGTTGCTTGACGGCAAAGGCGGGCCCGGCGATCAGGACCGATGCGGCAGCAGCGGCGGCGGCCGCGACGACGAGGGGACGGCGCAAACGAGAGCCTCCTGAAACGGACCTCCGAAGGAATTGCGAGCACATTTTGCCCGCATGGTACGATGGGGCCTGCGGGATGTAGCTCAGCTTGGTAGAGCGCTGCGTTTGGGACGCAGAAGTCGCAGGTTCAAGTCCTGTCATCCCGACCAAGTCACCCGCCCGGCGCCCGTGGTCTAATGGATAAGGCATCCGCCTTCTAAGCGGAACGATGGGGGTTCGATTCCCTCCGGGCGCGCCACACCTCCGAGCATGCCATGATGCTGGCATACATGTTCGGTATGATTCTTTTCATGCGGGTTTGTGGATCATGCGGCACTGCCCAGGACGAAAGCGAATTCGGTCTACGCGATAAGCGAACCGGGCGGGTCCACAGCGTTTGCCGCGAATGTCGACGCGGCTATTCACGGCGGTATCATCGAAAGGACGTTGACGCGTTCAATAAACGCCGACGCGTGCGTGTAACGGGATATCGCGCCCGAAATCAAGCGCTCGTAGTCGCCTATCTTTGCGAGCACCCGTGTGCGGACTGCGGCGAGATGGATCCTGTGGTGCTCGAGTTCGATCATGTTCGAGGAGCCAAGCGATGTTCCGTCAGCGACCTCATCCGCTCCGGAGCACGAGTCCAAGCGCTTTTCGCAGAGATAGAGAAATGTGTCGTACGGTGCGCGAACTGCCATCGCCGGCGTACCGCGCAGGCATTGTGGTTTGGGAATGCGCGCCTTTCAGCAGGGTTTGCACTTCGCGATGGCCGACTATCCCCGGTCCCGCATGGTGATTGTAGCTCAGCTGGTTAGAGCGTCCGACTGTGACTCGGAAGGTCGCCGGTTCGAACCCGGTCAGTCACCCCAGAACTTCGGCTCGGCGGGCCGGGCGTTCTTGCCGAGCGCGCGCCTGTAGCTCAGTCGGTAGAGCAGTGGCCTTTTAAGCCATTGGCCGTGGGTTCGAGTCCCACCGGGCGCACCAGCTCCGCGACAGCCGCCTCCTTGACGGGGGCGGCTCAAGCGGGTACTCTTTCCATCGTCCGCACCGCTAGCTCAATGGTAGAGCAGTTGACTCTTAATCAATTGGTTGAAGGTTCGAGTCCTTCGCGGTGCACCATAAACGGAGACGGCTGTCGCAAGACCGGCCGTCTTCGCATTTTAGGCGAAGGGTGCTGTTACGAGCCGCCACCTATGCGTAAGAGCGCTTCCTGCAGCGCCGCCGCCGCGACCGCTCGGTGACTCACCCGATTCTTCGCGTCCGCCCTCAGCTCGGCGAACGTTCGCCCTGCCGGCGGATAAAAGAACACCGGATCGAACGAAAACCCAAGCTCGCCGCGCTCCTCCGACGCGATCTCGCCGTCGACCGTCCCCGAAGTTGCGATCTCGGCGCCGCCGCCGTCAATGAAATGCAGCGCGCACACGAACCGCGCTCGCCGGTCAGCCCCGCCACCGCACCCAGCCAGCTCGTCGAGAAGCGCACGCCGCCGCTCGCTCCATGTCAGACCCGGACCGCCGTAGTACGCGGTCAGCACGCCGGGCCGCCCACCGAGCGCGAGCACTTCGAGCCCCGAGTCATCCGCCAGCACGTCGCCGACCACCCCGGCGTCGCGCAGTTGCGCGCGCAGCGCGCGCGCCTTGAGCGCCGCGTTGTCGGCATACGACGTATCGCCCTCGACCGGATCCTCGTACGCATCGTACGTCGCTAGCGCGACCGTCGCGCCGCCGACGAGCGCCCCCGCGAACAACGCTTCCAGCTCGCGCAGCTTCCCGACGTTCTTCGTCGCCACGTACAACGTCATGCCGCCGCGACCACCGCGCTCACCGCCGCCACCACCGTGCTCACCGCCGCCACCACCGTGCTCGCCGTCCCCGCCACCGTGCTCGCCATTCTCGCCGTCGCCCTCGATGCGAGCTACGATTCGTCCAGCCGAAGCACCGCCATGAACGCTTCCTGCGGCAGGTCGACGCGGCCGACGCGCTTCATGCGCTCCTTGCCGACCTTCTGCTTCTCCAGCAGCTTGCGCTTGCGCGTGATGTCGCCGCCGTAGCACTTCGCCAAGACGTTCTTGCGCATCGCGCTCACCGTCTCGCGCGCGACGACCTTGCCGCCGATGACCGCTTGGATCGGCACGTCGAACATCTGGCGCGGGATCAGCTCCTTGAGCTTCTCCGTCAGCGCGCGTCCGCGCGACGCCGCTTTGTCGCGCGCCACGATGAACGACAGCGCATCGATCGGCTCTGCGTTGAGCAGGATCTCCAGCTTGACGAGATCGCCTTCGCGGTAGCCGATCACCTCGTAGTCCAGCGACGCGTAGCCCTTCGTGCGCGACTTGAGCTGGTCGAAGTAGTCCACGATCACTTCGATCAGCGGCATCTCGTAGCTGAGGATCACGCGCCCGTCGACCAGATACTCCATGTTCGAGAGCATCCCGCGCCGGTTCTGCGTGAGCTCCATGATCGCGCCGACGTACTCGGGCGGCGTGATCACCGTCGCCTTGACGTACGGCTCTTCCATCACCGAGATCTTGTCGCGCGCCGGCAGCTTCGCCGGGTTGTCGATGTTCTCGACCGTCCCGTCGGTGCGCGTGACGCGGAAGACCACCGACGGCGACGTCGCGATCAGGTCGAGGTTGTACGTGCGCTCGAGCCGCTCTTGCACGATCTCCATGTGCAAGAGCCCGAGAAATCCGCAGCGGAAGCCGAACCCCAGCGCGATCGACGACTCCGGCTCGAAGTGCAGCGCGGAATCGTTGAGCGCGAGCTTCTCGAGCGCGTCGCGCAGGTCGGACACCTCGACGCCTTCGTTCGGATACAGCCCGCAGTACACCATCGGCACGATCGGCTTGTAGCCCGGCAGCGCGACGCTGGCGGGATCGTCCGCCAGGGTGATGGTGTCGCCGACGTCCATGTCGCCCAGCGACTTGATGTTCGCGATCACGTAGCCCACGTTGCCGACCGACAGCGAGTCGGTCTTGCGCATCTCCGGCTTGAACACGCCGACCTCGGTCGCTTCGTACACGCGCCGGTGCGCCATCGACATGAAGCGCGAGCCCGCCTTGAGCTCGCCGTCGACGATGCGGACGTACGCGACCACGCCGCGGTACGTGTCGAACTGCGCGTCGAACACCAGCCCGCGCAGCTTGTCGGTCGAACCGCGCGGCGGCGGCACGCGGTGCACGATCGCTTCGAGGATCTCCTCGATCCCGATGCCTTCTTTGGCCGAAGCAGGGATCGCGTCGGAGCCCTCGATGACCAGCAGCTCTTCGATCTCGTGCTTCACCCGCTCGACGTCGGCCGCGGGCAGATCGATCTTGTTGATGACCGGGATGATCGTCAGATCCTGCGCGAGCGCGAGGTGGTAGTTCGCGAGCGTCTGCGCCTCGATGCCCTGCGCCGCGTCGATCACCAGCAGCGCGCCCTCGCACGCGGCCAGCGAGCGCGACACTTCGGACGAGAAGTCGACGTGGCCCGGCGTGTCGATGAAGTTCAGCTCGTACGTCTGCCCGTCGTGCGCCGTGTACGTCAGCGTCACGGGGTGCATCTTGATCGTGATGCCGCGCTCGCGCTCGAGGTCCATCGCGTCGAGCAGCTGCTCTTCCATCTCGCGCCGCTGCACCGTCTTGGTGAACTCCAGCAGGCGGTCCGACAGCGTCGTCTTGCCGTGGTCGATGTGCGCGATGATGCAGAAGTTCCGCACGTGGGCGGGGCCGCTCGTGGCGACGGCCGATTCGCGTTGAATCAAGCGCTCAGGTACAAGGTTCGTTCGCGACGATGCGCATCACGATCTGAAGCACGATGATCACGACGATGAACGACAAGTCGAGGCCGCCCAGCGGCGGGATGATGCGCCGGACGGGGACGAGGACGGGCTCGATCACCATCGCCAAGTAATCGCTCCAGCGCCCGCGCAAGCTGGGCACCCACGACACGACGGCGTAGAGCAGCATCAGCAGCAGGTACAGCCCGAAAAACTTGGAGACGACGTCCCACAGCCAACAGGGAAACATGCTCCTTATACGCCCGGCGAGTCGGGAAGTGTCGCGATCACCTTCTCCGGGACGCCGCGCAAGAACGGCTCCGGATCGATCGGCTGGCCGTCGTACATCAGCTGATAGTGCAGGTGCGGGCCCGTCGACGAGCCGCTCGAACCGCTCAGCGCGATGAGCTGGCCCTTCGTCACGCGCTGGCCGGCGCTCACGTTCGCGCGCGACAGGTGCGCGTACCACGTGTGATAGCCGTTGCCGTGGTCGATGTCCACCTTCATGCCGAACCCGCCGTCCCAGCCCGCGCTCGCCACGGTGCCGGCCGCGGTCGCGTGCACCGGCGTGCCGTAGTTCGCTTCGAGGTCGAGGCCCTTGTGGAACTCGGGCCACGGATTCGTGCGCCAGCCGAACGACGCCGCGATGCCGCCGTTCACGGGGTTGAGCGACGGGATCGCCGCGAGCAGACGCTCGTGCGCGATCGACGCCATGCGGCGCAAGTTGAGCACGCGAATCGCGAGCCGCTGCAAGCGCTGCGCATCGGAACGCGTCGCGTCGGACGCCCGCGTGAGCTCGCTCAGCCGCGTCTGCACCGCCGTGAAGTCGGTCGCGCGCGCGGCGTTCGGCGGCGCGGCGAAGGCGTGCTGTTTGCGCCCGCCGCGATCCGCGCCGATCAGCCGCTTGATCTCGGCGTTCTCCTTCTGCACGTTCTTGAGCTGCGTCGCGAGCGCGTCGGCCTGCTTGTCGATCGTCTGCAGCTTCGTCTGCTGCTCGGCGGTCAGCGTTTGCAGCGCGCGCACGTCGGCCGCGGCGACGTGCAGCTGATAGGTGTGGAAACCGACCGCCGCGAGCGACGCCATCAGCATCAGAATCCCCAGCGCCGCGAGGTGGCGGCGGGTGAACGCGAGCCGGTACACGCTGTAGCCGTCGGGCGGGATGATCTTGAGCAGGAACGTCTTGCGCGTGTCGTTCACGTCGTCACCGCCCGTGCCTTGGCGATGGCGGCCAGCTCTTCGTCCGACGGCTCGGTGGCGGGCTTGAACCCGGCCACGGCCTTGCCGTACGTCCGCGTCTCCTCGCGCGAGTAGATGCTGCTCAGCACCACGCCGTCGCCGTCGCGGTTGAGCAGCGCCAGCGCGTACGACAGGTCGGAGCCGACGTCGTCGAACGAGTTGTAGCGCACGAAGCCGACCCGCGGGACCTCGCTGCGCGCGACCTTTTCGAGCGCGTCGATGCGGCGCGCGGCAGCGTCGTGCGCGCTCGCGACCGCGGCGTTGTCGCGTTCGAGCGTGGCGAGCCGGTCGGTCGCGCGGCTCGCGCCGCCGCCGAGGAGTCCGTCATGGGTGTCGGTGACCGTGGCGAGCTTGCGCAAGCGCGGCGCCGCGACGAGCAGATGGTAGCCGGTCGTCACGACGAGCGCGCTCACCAACCCGGTCAGCACGGCCGTTATCAAGAAGTTCTGCATACAAAAGAAAGGCCAGGACGAGGGCCAGGTGGTTCGCGGCACACGGGATAGTCCGCTTACCGTTGCTCCCTTCCGGGCCTGGCGGGGTTCACGGATTACCGTTGCGCGAGGCCCAAACCCTCGTCGAGGCTCGCCTATGATAGCGGTCTAGGGCGTTTTCGTGAACCCCTGGGGGATCGCGAACAGTCCGGTATCGGCCTGGCCCAGGGTCTTCAGGTTACCGCGCTCGGTCAGGAAGCCGACCGTCCCGGCACCCGGGCTCGCGGCGGGCGCAGGCGTTGCCGCCCCGGCCGTGCCGAACGTCACCAGCGAGTACAGCGCCAGCCGGTTCGACGGCGGCGTCGGCCCGCTGCGGCGCATCGCGAACGCCGGCCGGCAGCCGCCGCTCGGCGGTGCCGCGACCGCGGCGTCCGCGGTCTCGGGGATGGGACGGCGGCGAACCGGGCACGACGTCACGCCCGGCCGGGTGATCGGCGCGACGTACTCCACGTTCTCGATCGAACCGCCGCCGTCGCGGCAGCTGCCCGTCGATTGAGTCATCGCGAAGCTCGTGGTCGAGTCGTAGCCGGTCGTCGCCTGGTTCTCGATCCGCAGCGGGCCCAGCGCCTTGGTCGTCGACGTCAGGGTTGCCACCGCGGTCCCCGGCTGCTGGGGATCCGGCGGCGCGGACCGCCCGCGCTGCCGCGCCGGCGCGGGCGCGGCCGGGGCGTCGGTGGGTTCGGCGTTGGGGTCGTACACGGTGTAGGTCTTGCGGGCGAGGTCGAGGCGGATGACTTGGCCGATGTCGCACTTGCGGATCGTCGCGGTCTGAGCGGTGACGTCCTCGACCCGCTCCCAGCCGTTGAGGTACGCGTAGCGCATGAGGTGCGGCTGGAGGAAACCGCGCGCCATCGCGGCCAGGGCCCCGAACTGCGCCCCCAGCGACTGCTGCACGGCGTTGTCCATCGCGTTCGAGACGAGGTCGCCCGCGACGGCGCCCGCGACCCCGCCGGCACCGCCGCCCCCGGCGATCGCGCCGGCGATGGCGCCGATGCTGATCCCGCGCTTCTTCGGCGCCGGCGTCGGCGACGCGGCGACCGCGGTGGTCAGCGCCGCGAGATCCGCTTGGAAGTTGCCCGGCGGCGGCGGCGTCGCGTTGACGACGACCCGCACGATCTCGTCGTAGGCGAGGCCCGGGGGCGGCGCGGCGGACGGCACGGCGGGCGCGAGCAGCGCGGCGAACGCGACGGCCGCGGCCGCGCGAAGGAGCGAACGAAACAGCATGACACTCGTTCCACCGGCGGAACGGACCGGGCCTGCCGCGAACTCTCGCCGCGTGCGCGTTGTGCTCGCCGCGCTTTCGGCGCTTCTCCTGTCCGTGACCGTCGCCGGTCCGGGGTCCGCCGCCGTCCCCGGTTTCAAGGACACGATCTGTCCCGAAGGCACGCAATACGTGCTCGAGGTCGGCAAGCTGCGCGTCGACGATCCGCCGGATCGCATCTACGCGGCCGCGCACGCGGCGTCGAAAGCATACGCGACGTGCTCCGGGCAGAAGCTGTCGTACGGCTTTCGCGAGGCGCAGCACTACGCCGACGTGCGCAGCGCGCAGTTCGGCGTGGTCGCCGCGCGAGCGCTCATCGCGATGCGGCGGTACGACGAGGCACGCGCGGAGCTCCAGCGGGATCGCGCGGCGGCCCAGAACGTCGCCGACTGGATCACCGAAACCGAAGCGTTCAACAGCGCCGACGTGAACGGGTTCGCGGTGACCATCGCCGGCGACCGGCGTCCGTCGATGTACCGCGCTTCCGCGCGCGAGATCGTCGCATCGGCCGACCAGGCGCTCGCTGAAATCGCGCGTCTGACGGAAATCCCCCGCCGCCAAGGCGCCCAACCGGCGCCGTCGCCCTCGGCGCAACCGTAGCGGCAGCGGCGCTGACGGAACGCGGGGGGCGTCCGCGAACGTAGAGCCTACGATGAAGTCCGTATTCTCGCGTAGCTGCGCCGCGGTCCTGAGCGCCGCTCTCCTCGCCTCACTTGCGCCGGCCTTGTCCGGCGCCGCCGCGGCCGCGCCCGCCAAGGCGGCCGCCGCCGCGGTGCTCCCGATCGACTGGACGCTGAGCCCGGCCCGGATCGCGTCGTCGTGCGCGACGTCGATCACGACCTTGCGGCACAGCGTCGACCGCATCGTGCGCTCGGCGCAGGTTCGAAGCTTCACGAGCGTCGTGGTTCCGCTGGAGAACGCCTCGGCGGACTTCAACGACGACCTCGCGGCGCAGGGCTTCCTCTACAACGTCTCCACCGACGCCGCGGTCCGCAAGGCGTCGCTGAAGTGCTCGACCGATGCGGGCAACGTCCTGAGCGAGATCGCGGCGCGCCCCGACCTGTACCGCGCGCTCGCCGACGCGAAGGCGAGCGGCACCGTCAAGGGCGTGCCGCAGACGAAGCTCACGCAGCTATGGCTGACGGCGATCAAGCGGAGCGGCGCCGGCCTGCCCGACGTGCAGCGGCGCGAGTTCGTCACGCTCCAGCAGAAGCTCACCACCGAGCAGAACAAATTCCAGGCGAACCTCGGCGACGACGCGACGACGATCGCGATCACCGCGGCGCAAGCGCAGCCGCTGCCGCCGGATTTCGTCGCCGCGTCGCTCAAGAAAACCGCCGACGGGGGCTACACCGTGCCGGTCAACGAGTCCACGATCGGACCGTTCATGCAGAACGAGACCGACGCGGCGGCGCGCAAGGCGTTCTACATCGCATACAACAACCGCGGCGGCGAGGCGAACGTGAAGCTGCTCGAGGACGCGATCGCCACGCGCGACCGGCTCGGGCACCTGATGGGCTACTCGACTTGGGCCGCGTACGTGCTCGCCGACAAGATGGCCGCCACGCCGGCGCGCGTCGAAGGCTTCCTGGCGCAGATCGACGCCGCGATTCTTCCCAAAGCGCGCCAGGAACGCGACGAGGACGCCGCGCTCAAGGGCAGCCCGCTCGACCAATGGGATCAAACCTACTACGAGAACCAGCTGCGCAAGACGAAGTACGCGGTCGACCAGAACGAGATCAAGCAGTACTTCCCCGTGCAGAAAGTCGTCGACAGCGTGCTCGGCATCTACCAAGAGCTGCTCGGCGTGAAGTTCACCCGCGTCAACGTCCCGGTGTGGCAGCAACAGGTCCAGGCGTACGACGTCAACGACGCCGCGTCGGGCAAGCCGCTGGGACGCTTCTACCTCGACTTGTTTCCGCGGCCCGGTAAATACGACCACTTCGCGAACTTCCCGGTCATCCCGCGCCGCGTGCTGCCCGACGGTACCATCCGGCTCGCCGAGAGCGCGATCGTCGGCAACTGGCCGCAGCCCGCGCCCGGCAAGTCCGCGCTGCTCACGCACGGCGACGTCGAGACGTTCTTCCACGAGTTCGGTCACAACATGGCCGCCGTGCTCGCGAACGAGCCGTACGAGACGCTCACCAACGGCTTCCGCCAAGACTTCATCGAAGCGCCGTCGCAGATGCTCGAGAACTGGGCGTGGGATCCCGGCATCCTCAAGCGCGTCAGCGCCAACGTCACCACGGGCCAACCGCTACCCGACGATTTGATCAAGAAGATGATCGCCGCGCGCTACGTCCACTACGCGCTGCTGACCACGCAGCAGATCCTCTACGCGACCGTCGACATGAAATACCACACGGCGAAACCGCCGGTCGACACGACGGCCGTGTGGAAGACGACGGTCGGTGCGACGACGCCTAACGGGTTCGTCGACGGCACGCACCCGCAGTCCGAGTTCGGCCACCTGATGGGCGGCTACGACGCGGGCTACTACGGCTACCTGTGGTCGAAAGTGTACGCGCAAGACATGTTCTCGAGATTCAAGGCGCAGGGACTCACCAGCCCCGTCGCCGGGATGGCGTACCGCAACGACATCCTCGCGCCGGCGCGTCTCGAAGAACCCGATCAGGAAGTCCGCACGTTCCTCGGCCGCCCGATGAACCCGAACGCGTTCTACCAAGAGCTGGGGATCACGCCGCCGCAGACGACGCAGCGCTAGCACCCGGCGCTTGCGCCGGGGCTGCTTGTGCAGCCCCGGCGGATCGTCTATACTCGGCACTCTTGCTTCGCGGGGTGGCGCGTTCGTGCGGTTCTGCTTTCCGGGGATCTTGCCGTTTCTGATCGGGCCGCGTTTCTTGCGCCCGGTCTTCGCGGTGCTCAGGCGCGTCGCGCCGATCCTGACGGTCGGCAACCGGACCGTGATTTCGCGCTACCTCGACGTCGTCGAGGTGCTCTCGCGCGACACCGACTTCACGCTCTCGCAGCTCAACGGCCCCAAGATCGACCGGCTCGACGGACCGTTCATCCTCGGGCTCGACCGCGGCCCGCAGTACGACCGCGAGCTCGCGCTGCTGCACCGCGTGCTGCTGCGGTCCGACCTCGAGCGGATCCGGCAATTCGTCGCGGAGCAGGCGGCGCTGCAGATCGCCGCGGCGCGGACGCGCGGCCGCATCGACGTGGTCAACGAGTACGCGCGCGTCGTCGCGGTGCGGGTGGTCGCGACGTACTTCGGGATGCCGGGCCCGGACGAGCCGACGATGATGCGCTGGCTACGCGACATCTTCCATTTCGTGTTCGCCGACGCGACGGGCTCGGCGACCGTGCGCGACGACGCGGCGCGGTCCGGCGCGGCGCTGCGCGCGCACATGAATACCGTCATCGCGCAGCGCAAGGCCGCGCCGCCGCCGAGCACGCCGCCGGACGACGTCCTCGGGCGCCTGCTCGCGCTTCAAGGCCCGGACAACCCGTGGCTCGACGACGACGCGGTGCGCCGCAACCTCGCGGGGATGATCGTCGGCGCGGTCGACACGACGTCGAAGTTCGTCACGCTGGCGCTCCCGCAGCTCTTGGAACGGCGCGCCGAAGCCGGGCGCGCGCGGACCGCCGCGCTGGCCGGTGAGACCGAGACGGTGCGGCGGTACATCTACGAAGCCGCGCGGTTCGATCCGCATACGCCGTTGCTCGTCCGCTACGCGCCGCGCGACACCGAGCTCGCGTCCGGGACGCGCCGCGCGCGGAAGATTCGCGCCGGCACGACGATGCTGCTCGGCAACATCTCCGCGATGTTCGATCCCGACGGCTTCGACGAGCCGGGCTCGTTTCGCATCGAGCACGACTCGGCGTCGCTGCACTTCGGCTACGCGCTGCACCGCTGCATCGGCCTCGACGTCAACAGCGTGCAGATCCCGCAGCTCGCCGCCGGGCTGCTCCAGCTCGAGAACCTGCGCCTCGCGCGCGGTTCGGACGGCTGCATCCGATTCGACGGCCCGTTCCCGGACCGGCTGCTGGTGGAGTTCGCTTGATGCATACCATCTTCACGTTCCAGACGAAGATCGCCGAGGGCAAGCGGGACACGCTCACGGCGTACCTCGACAAGCTCCACGATGAGTTGCCGTCGCATAGCCAGCCGGGGACATCCGGAGACCTTCCGTTTCCGACGTTGACGAAAGTTCATTACGCAAGCCTCGTCATCGTGCCCGACGACCGCTACGGCGACTACCTCGTCTTCGAGAACAACATCGACGGGACCATCGGCGCATACATCGAGCAGTTGTGCGACGTCGCGCCGAAGGCGCTGCACGCACTCTACTCCTGTTGCGACGGCTACGACGGTTCCGGTGGGTTCGACCGCGGGCGGATGCGGGCGTACCTGCGCACGCACGTCGTGCGGCCCAGCGCGGCGTTCGTCGGCAACGTCGGGCGCGACGTCGGCCGCATCAACGCCGAGCACGACGTGCGCACGGAGATCGAGAAGCATCTCGACGCGCTGAGCGACGCAGGCACGCTGGGCGCGACGCCGGCCGCCGTGTACGCGCAGGTCCGCGCGCACGTCGAAACGACGTTTCCGTGGGCGCTCCAACCGCAAGGTCGTCTCTCGGCAGGCGAGATGCTCCGGCGGAAAATACCGGTCTGGGTGCTGCTCTGGCTCGCGCTCGTGACGCTGCCGGTCCTCATCCCGCTCGTCGTGCTCTTTTTCATCGTGCTGCGCATCCACGAGATGTTGGACCGCTCGGAGATCCCGCCGCCCGATCGCGACCAGATGGCGACCGTCACCAAGCGCGAGGACAACATCCTGCAGAACCACTTCGCGAGCATCGTCGACGTGAAGCCCGGAGTGTTTCGGCGTTTCACGCTGTGGCTCGTCCTGTTCTTGGCCAACCGCGCGGCGGCGCTGTCGGTGAACGGCACGCTGAGCAACCTCAACAACATCCACTTCGCGCACTGGGTGCTCATCGACGGGGGGCGGCGGATGCTCTTCCTCACCAACTACGACGGGAGCTGGGAGAACTATCTCGACGACTTCATCGACAAGGCGTCCGTCGGCCTCACCGCCATCTGGAGCAACTCCAAGCTGCCGGTGCGGACGACGCCGCCCGTGCGCGGGCCGCTCGTGAACTTTCCGAAGACGTCGTTCCTGGTGCTCGGCGGCGCCCGTGACGAGCGCAATTTCAAGAACATCGCGCGCGAGTCGCAGCTGCTCTCCAACGTGTGGTACAGCGCGTACCGCGACCTGACGGTGCCGCGCATCGACCTGAACAGCACGATCCGCGACGGCCTGGCGACGCCGCCGCCGGACGCGGCGCTCGGCGACTGGCTCCAACGCTTGTGACGCGAGGTACGCACCGTGGCTAAGACCCCTCTGAACAAGGCGTCATTCTCGGGCATCGCGGCGAGGGAAATCGCCCGAGAACGGACACCTTATCAGACTCGCCCTAACACCAAAGCGCTCGAGCGCGACGACATCCAAGGGATCGTGCTCAGCGGCTACGTCCACCTCCGTAAGACGGCATATCTTCTGCTGTCGATCGACCCGTCACGCCCGGCCGACGCGCGCGCGTGGCTCGGCGCGCTCGCGGACGAGGTGACGACGGCGCGCAAGAAGCGGGAAGGCGACTCGCTCAACGTCGCGCTCACCTTCACCGCGTTCCAGAAGCTCGGCCTCGACGACGCGACGCTGGCAACGTTTCCGATCGCGTTCAGCGACGGGATGGCGTCCAAGCGCCGCGCCTACATCTTGACGGACAACGAGCTGGACGACTCGTCGCACTGGTGGTGGGGCGGCGCGCAACACCCGGTCGACGTCTTGCTGATGGCGTTCGCCGCGACGCAGGAACAGCTCGACGCGCTCCTGGCGACGCTGCGCGCCGGCGCCACCGCGCACGGCTTGACCGAAGTGGTCGCGCTGAACGCGCAGATCTACGACGACCGCAACGAGCACTTCGGGTTTTCCGACGGCATCGCGCAGCCGGTGCTCGCATCGCAGCGCAAGGACAAGGACGACGTGAGCGACGGGAACGTCGTGAGCGACGGCGAGTTCGTGCTCGGATATCGCAACGAGTACGGCTTCGACTCGGACTCACCGGACCTCGGGCCCGACAAGCAACTCGGCAAGAACGGCACGTACCTCGTCTTCCGCCATACGACCCAAGACGTCGCCGGCTTCTGGCACTTCGTGGACGACGCGGCCAAGAGCGTGCGCGTCGATCGCGAGCTGCTCGCCGCGAAGATCGTCGGGCGCTGGAAGAGCGGTGCGCCGCTCGTGCTGGCGCCGGATAAGGATCCGGATCCCGACGCCGACCCGGAGAAGATGCCGACCGACGCGTTCGGGTACGACAAGGATCCCAAGGGGCTCGCGTGCCCGTTCGGGGCTCACGTCCGGCGTTCGAACCCGCGCGACGGCATGCTCACCAGCGGCACGGCCGCCGAGTCGGTGCAGCGCGTCGCGCGGCACCGGCTGCTGCGCCGCGGGCGCTCGTACGGACCGCGGATCGCCGACCCGCACGTCGACGACAAGGCGGAGCGCGGTCTGCACTTCATCTGCCTCTGCGCGGACATCGAGCGGCAGTTCGAGTTCGTCCAGCAGACGTGGCTCAACAACCCCGTGTTCGGCCAGCTCGTCGGCGAGGTCGACCCGCTCGTCGGCGCGCAGACGGCGGGGGACGCCGTGTTCACGATCCAGGCCGAACCGGTGCGCAAGCGCGTGCAGAACATGATGTGCTTCGTCACGCTGCGCGGCGGCGCGTACTTCTTTGTGCCGAGCCTCAAGGCGCTGCGCTGGCTCGGGGGGCGTTAGCGGGGCGATGCTCGCCGCCGGCCTAGCAGGAATCTGCTACAGCATACTACGAATCGTCCCTAGCAAACCGGGTGTAGGCGATACCGTTCGGCTCTGGAGGCCGAAGCATCGTGTACCGCCCCTCGTTCCGTCGGATCGACCGCGATGCCGCGTGCTGATCCCACCCGCTCCGACTACTGCGCGTCACGCCACCTGCTCCGCAACCTCGACGATGCCGCGGAGCTGAGGCGCAATCCGCTGGTCCGGGAGTATTTCCCGGCGGCCTGCAGCGCGTCGCGGCGGCGCGACGCGGCCGCCGACCGCGACGCGCTCCAGCGCATCCGCGACGACGTGCGCGCGTCGCTGGCCGGCTGCAGCGATCATGCGGGGCGCTGCACGTACGTCACGCTCGGTCGCATGCACGCCGCGCTCCTGCGCTGCGACATCGACGACCAGCCGCTGCCCGCCGTCGCGGCGGAGCTCGGGCTGTCGGAGCGGCAGCTGCGCCGCGAACGGCGCGCCGCGCACGACGCGTTCGCGGGCGCGTTTCGCGCGCTACGCAGCGAGGGGCCGGCAACGGCGACGGTTTGCGACGTCGCGACCGTGCGCCTCGCGGAAGCCGTCGAGCTGCACGAGCTCGGGCAGAGCGCGCTCGCGCAGTCCGCGTTCGCGTCGATCGTCGCCGGCGCGCCGACGCCCGCATTGCGCATCGAGGCGGCGTGTCTGGCCGCGGAGGCCGAGTTCGACGGCCTGCGGCACGCCGCCGCCGCCGCGCACATCGCCGACGCGCGCAGCCTCGTCGCGCGCCATATGCGCGAGCTCGACGACGAGGCGGCGTGCGCGGCCGACGAGCACGTCGATTTCGTCGCGTGGATGCTGCGCTGGCGCACGGCGATCTGTTCCGGTCTCGCGACGCAGCCGCCGCTGGCGATCGCGCCGTCGAGCGACGCGCGCGCGCGGCCGGAAGCACGCCGCGCGCTCTTCGTGCGCGCGGCGGCGGCGTACGCGATGCAGCGCTGCGAGGTCGGCGACCACGAGCAAGGCTGCGCCGTGGTGCGGCGCGCGCTGGCCGTCGAGCCCACCCTCCACCGGACGCGCACGAAGGAACGGCTGGCGATCATGATGGCGGATACGCACTTGTTCGGACTACGCGCGCGACGGGGCGCCGACCGTCATCGCTTCCGCATCATCGAGGAGCTGGCGGCTGCGCGCGGCCACGTACGCACGATGCTCGCCGCTCGTTCCGAGCGAATCGTCGGCGAGACGCTGGCGAAGCCCGCCGGCGTCGGCCCGCTGTTCGACCAGATCTTGCAGCCGTTCGGCGGGGCCGAGCGCCGCACCATGGCGCGGACGTTCGCCTGGGCGGCGCAGCTCGTCACGCAATGCGAATCGAATCCGTGCGTCGCGGCCGCGAGCGCCCGGCTCGCGGAGAGTATCGTCCCCGCGCGCGACATGATCGCCTTGGGCACGCGCTGCGTTCTCGCAAACGCCGCGATCGACGAACGCCGGTACGACGACGCACGCGCGCTCGCACAGTCGCTTTATGCCGACGCGGAGTATGTCGGCAACGGCCGGCTGCGCGGCGCGGCCGCGCGCAGCTTGGCCGCGGTCGCGCTCGGGTGCCGCCGGCGCGGCGAAGCGCAGCGCCACATGCGCGAGGCGCTCGCGCTCACCGAGCGCTACGGTTCGACCGAGGCGCTCACGCGCGCGTACGCGCTTGCGCGCCGGCTCGACGTCGCGTGAGCAAAGCATGTACCTTTCGGCCAAGTCGATCTGCGAAACGCCACGGTAACAAGTCGGACGCAGCGTCGTGCGCGTACCCCGCGACGATGGTGCACATGCGACGCTTCATTTTCTTCTGCGCGGTCCTTGCGTTCGGCGCCGGTTGCGGCGGCGGCGGCGGCGGGCCACCTCCGCACCGCTCGTCACGGCGCAACCGACGGCGTCGCCCACGCCGCCGCCGGCCGGGCCGCTGAGCGCGTCGCGCAGCTCCGTCGCGTTCACCGCGCAAGGGCAGTCGGCGACCGTCGATATCAGCCGAGCCCGGCTATGCCGGCAACATCGGGTTCGACGCCGGTCCTTGCGCGGCGATCGCGAGCGTCACGCCCGCATCGCAGCAGACGGCGCCGGCGACGTACACGATCACCGCGCAAGGCGCCGGCGCGTGCACGCTCGCGTTCGTCGACCGGTTCGGCCAGCGCGCGCCGGTCACGGTCGGCGTCACGCTCACGCAAGGGGTCGTCAAGTGACGGCGCGCGGATCGTTCGCCGCGGCGGCGCTGGCGTTCCTCGCAAGCGGCTGCGGCGGCGGAGCGCGCATCGTACCCGGCGCGCAGCACGCGCTCGCGACCGCGCGTTCGCCGGTGAGCTTCACGCTGCGCTGGCCCGATCGCGCACCCCGCTCCTCACGCCCGCCGCACTTCGTGTCGCCGTCGGCGCTGAGCGTCGTCGTCGAAGTGAATCCGGACGGCGCGGCGCCCGGACCCGTGACGTTCGCGAACAACCCCGCGATCGCGGGCGGCACGTCGACGGTCGCGATCGACGCGCCCGTCGGCGCCGACGTCTTCGTGATCTCGTTATACGACACGGCGCAGACGCCGGGCGAGACCAGTGCCGCAGGCAACGAGCTCGGCCGCGTTCGCGTGGCGCAGACGATCGTCGCGAACACGCTCAACACGCTGAACGCGACCGTGATCGGTACGGTCGCGAGCGTGCGCATCGGGCCGCTCCCGAACCAGCCCAACGTCATGCCGCAACCCGGCAACCCGGGCGCGTACGAGCTCGTCGGCCGCGCGCCCGCGACGTTCGCCGTCGCCCCGCTGGACGCCGGCGGAAACGTCATCGTGCAACCCGACGCGCCCGTCGCGATCGCGCTGGCGCCGAACGTGCGCGCGACCGGCGTCCTGACCGTCACGCCGGTCGAGCGGAACGACGGATCGCTTCACCGTGCAGGCCGTCGCGCCGAACGCGACGACGTATCCGACCTCGCTCGTCGCGACCGCGACGGACGCCGGCGGCGCGCTCGCGACGTCGTCCGCGATCGTCGACGTCACGAGCGCCGTCTACATCGCGTACGCGAACGGCGGCACGCCCGCGGTCGCGCGCTTCGACCCGCACGGCGCCGTCTTCGCGCTCCCGTCCGGCGCGTTCGCGGGGCTCGTGAACCCGGTAGCGACGGCGTACGATCCCGACGACCGCGCGATCTTCGTCGCCGACGCGGGGCTCGGCAAGGTGCTCGCGTTCGACGAAAACGGCGCGCCGGTGGCAGGCTTTACCGCGGTGCCGGTCGCCGGCGTCAACGGTGTCGCGTACGATGCGCACGACCGCAACGTGTACGCATCGGGAAGCGCCGGCGTGACCGCCTTCGCGCCCAACGGCGGCGCGCCGCTGGGGACGACGCCGGCGTCGTTTCCGGCGCCGAACGCGCACGGCATCGCCTTCGTCGGCGCGTCGCCGAACGGCCCGTTGAACCGCATCGTGGTCGGCACCGCGTCGGCACCGCCGAAGCTGTCGATCTTCACCGAGAACGGCGGCGCGCTCGGTTCGAAGCCGCTCGCCGCTGCGCCGATCGCGATCGTGTACGCACCGCCGATCGGGCCGGGCAGCTCGCCGCAAACGACCGCGCAGATCTACGTCACGAGCGCGACCGGCGTCGCGGCGCTCGATCCGTTCGGCGCGGCGGTCGCGTCGACCGCGGACGCGGGCGCGCCGTTCGGCATCGCCGTCGATCTCAACCTCGGCATGCCGCTCGTCGCCGAGCGTTCGGCCGGCGCCGTCACCACCTATCTCGACGATCTGAGCGCGATCGACGCGACGCGCTCGTTCGCGACGCCGGTCGCGCTCGGTCTCACCCAACCCCAAGGAGTTTGCGATGTCTTCTAGGCTCTGCGCGGTGCTGCTGCTCGCGCTCTCGTTCGGCGCGACCACCGGCGCCGGCGACGCACGTGCACCCCGCCGCACGGCCGCCGTGCCGCAGCTGCCGGTGTCGCACGGCGTGGCGTTCATGGGCTATCTGCGCGACGGCCGCGTCGCAACCGTCTACAGCGACGGCGCCGTGACGATCGCACCCCCGCGCGCCGCATCCGGCGCGGTCACACGCGGTCGCTCGCCGCGCGCGCTTCTCGCAAGAGTTCCGGCGCGCGCGCACATCGCGCCCGGCCGCTACGGTTCGCTCGAGGGCGACGTGCCCGCGGCGCTGCGGCGTCAGATTCTGTTCGACCTCGAGCACCCGCCGCAGCGCTTCGTCCCGGAGCGCGTGATCGTCACGTTCACTCCGAGCGTGACGATGCCGCGCGACTCCGACGCGCTCTCGCCGTCCGCCGCGCGCTCGCTGCGCGGCGCCGCGCTCGCGAAACGGCGCGGGCTGACCCCGCATCCGTTCACGAACGACCAGCGCACGAACGAGGCCTTCATGTCGCTGGGCGTCGATCGTGCAGACCGTCTGTTCGGCCACGTCGACCGCGGCTCGCTGAGCTCGCTGCGCGCGCGGGCAGAGGCGCGCGTGCGGCGCCCGCTCGTCGCGTTCGACAACACGTTCGTGCTGCACGTCGGCGCGGCGTCGGTCGCCGCGGCCGTGCGCCGCCTGCGCGCGCTGCCGGGCGTGACGTACGCCGCACCGGATCGTGCGGTGAGCTCCATGATCGCCAACCGCCGGCCGCTCCCGGACGAAACGCTGCGCGAGATCGCCGGCTATCACCGGTCCGCGAAAACGTTCGGCCGCGCGATGCGCTCGGCGACGTCCGCCGTCACGATCCCGTCGAACACCGCGGTATCGCTGAACCTGCAAGCGCTGCTCAACGCGCCGGGCGTGGACGCCGTCGCGGCGTTCGACGAGATCGGCGCGCGCTTCAACCAGCTGCCGGGCGCGGGCGAGATCATCACCAACGTCAGCCTGGGCGACGCCGACGACGCTTCCGCAGGCGCGAATCCGAACGACCCGTGCAACGCCGCCGTCAGCGGCGGCGGCGCCACCACGCGCATGATCGGCGGACAACGCTATCTCGACTGGCCGTCACTCCCGCTGATCCCGGTGTGGGTGTCCGACGCGAGCGGCGATCTTTCGCCGACCGCGGAGGTGTGCGACGTCGATCCGCAGCTCGGCGAGGTGGGGCTGGACTTCTCGGTGATGGCGCCGCTGCCCGACGCGCTGCAACGGCCCGGCAAGACTGCGCCGTTCGCGATGGACTTGCTGGGAATCGCGCCGGGCGCATCGTATCGCTGGGTCGCCCCCGGCCGTACGAACGGCGTCGTCGGTACGAGCGAAGTGCTCTCCGCTTTGTTCGGCGCGGCGCGCCAGCAGCCGGCCCCCAACGTCATCACGGCGAGCATCGGGTTCGGCACCGATTCGTACGGCTTCCCGAGCCGCTACTTGGAAGACGATCCGCTCGCGCAGAGCATCGTCGCGGGCATCGTCGCCTCGAACGTGGTCGTCTGCATCGCCGCCAACGACGGCACGCGGCTGATCACGAGCGCGGCGATCGGGCCCTCGGGCGGGAGCGCGCCCACCAACGCCGGCACGACCGGCACGACGAACATCGACGACATCGACCTAACCACGGCACCCTCGGTCGTCCCTGACAGCGGCGCGATCGACGTCGGGGCGACGACACTGGACGACATCTCCTCCGCGAACCCGCAAGATCCGGCGCTGGCCGCGTTCGCAAACGTCAAAGCGTTCGCGGAGACGCGGTACAACGGCGGGCTTGGTTTCGCGAGCGGGTTCGGGAGCCGCGTGAACGTGTCGGCTCCCGGCGACAACGTCGACGCGCTCTACCTCGCCGGATCGACGTTCGACGCGGTCGGGCTCGAGAACGCCGGCGGCACGTCGGCCTCGGCACCCGAAGTCGCGGCTGCCGCCGCGGTCGCGCTGCAAGTCGCGCGGTTGACCGGGCACCCGCTGACGAGCGCGGCGCAGGTGCGCGACCTGCTCGTGGCGACCGGAACCCCCGTCGCGAATCCGCCCCAATCGGACGTGCAGCTGAACGTCGGCCCGCAAGTGAACGTGAGGCGCGTCGTCGAGCAGCTGCTCGCAGCCTCCGGCCACGCGGTCCAACCGGGTATTGCGCGGGTCGCGATCCAGGGCCGCCGAAGCGGCAACGTGATCGCGCAGCTCAACGAGCGCTTCCCGAACGACGCCGTCTACACCACCGCACTCGACCCGTCGTTCATCAAGCTCGACGGGCCGTTTACGCGGGCCGTGAACCAGCACGCCGTTTCGTGGCCCGGCAGCGATACGGGCGCCGACCTCAACTCGTACGTCACGATCGCGCCGGACTGGGAAGGGATCCCGCCCAACGCCGCCTATCGCCTCACGGTCGCCGGAAAGCCGTCCCGCGTCATCGCGACGACGCCGTACGTCCGGCTCTTGCCGGCGCAGCTCTTCGCCGCGGCCGGCGTCCCGCTCACGCCGGGTGTTTCGCGCACGATCTCGTTCACGTACAGCGCGTCCGTCGGCTTGCACGCCGTCGCCGAGTCGACGTTTGCGCTGACGTTCGGCCCGCCCGCCGCCGAGCTCGCGGCTCGTCTTGGCGCCGGTCGTTCCGCCCGTCGTCGGCGGCTCGACGATCCCGGTCACGTACGACGTGCGCGGGTACCCCGCGGACAAGTTGCGTGCGCCGGCGCTCAACGTGTCGTTCCCGGGCGAAGACAGCTTCCAATTCCGCGGCGCTGGACTCTACCCGTATTATTCGGTGCCGCTGCCGGCGACGAACGGTACGGTGAACGTGCCCGTCTCCGCGCTCGCGGGCGCCGGCACCTACACCATATGGATCGACTTGCAGCCCGGCACGACCGCGTTTCAATCCGACATCAGCGATCTCGCCTTCACCCGCGTCGACGCCGGCACCGCTCGCCCCCCGGCACCGCTGCTGTCGCTGCCGCACTCGACGTCGGCCCCGTCGCACACGCTCGTCGTGCCGTACAAATCGCCGTTCGTGGTGTCGTACGACGTCTCGCACGTGCCGGGCGCATCGGGCGCGATCGTGGAGCTGTCCGCGCCGCCGCCGTCACCCATCTTCTATCGCGGGATCTCGGGCGGCTACAACACGTTCCGCAATCCGAACGGAAACGCGCTGGACGACGACGGCGTGATCACCGGCTCTCTGTACCACGTTCGCACCTCGGGCACGACGGGCTCGGTGACGATCGATCCGGTCGCTGCCAACATCCCCGCGACGACGACGGTAAACGTGCGCGTCCTTCCCGCGGGCAGCACGGGCCCCATCGCTGAAGCCGGCGACGCCGGGACGGTCCAATACGACGGGCTCTCCGGCGCGGCCGGTCTCCCGATTCAAGCGGTGTTCGCGAACCCGAACGGCAGCGACGGCGTCCTGGCCGAAGTAGGCCTGATCGGAAATCAGCAGTCGAACGCGAACTTCACCCTCGTCGAACCGTTCGACGTTCCGTCGGCGGCGCTCGGTGCGCCGCCGCTCGCGCTCGGGACGAGTTTCGTCGGCACGTATCCGTTCGTGCAGGACGACACCGCGTTCGCGGCCACCTCGCCGGACGGGGTTGCGATCGACTATTACCGCGCCTCCCCGCTTGCGTCCGGATTCGCCCGGTTCACCTTTCCTGCCGGAAGCCTCCCGAGTACGGCGTTCGTGTACCAAGCGGCGGCGAACTCGTCTTCGACGCAGTCCGCGTACATCGCGCAAGATCTCGCGACCGGCGACTACCTCGTGACGCGCGGCGACATCACCACCGGAACAGGCTTCGCGAACGGGATCGACATCAGCCCGGTCCTCGCCCCGACGTTCGACCCGGTGGGCACGACGACGTTCGCGTACGATCCGTCGACCGATCGCGCATACCTGTTCGCCGAAGACCAGACCGTCCCATGCGAACAGCAGTCGCCTCAACTCGTCACGATCGACTTCGGGACGGGCGCGGCGAGCGCACGCAGTCTCGGCATCAACGCGGGCGACACGAACGGCTTCTATCAGATGGCGATCGATCCGGGTACGCAAGTCGCCGCGATCGCGACAAGCTGTCAAGTAGCCGCCATCGGCCAAAACCGGACTGAGCTGACGCTGCTGAACCTCGCGACGGGAACGACCGCCCGCGTGTTCCAGCATCTGCTGAATCACGAGAACGCGTTCCACGGAGGTCTCATGCTCGGCGGTGATTCCGCGGTCATCGGCATCGACAGCGTCAACCATCTCGTCCTGCAGCGCTCGATGCTCTGCCCGGCGGTGATCGGCGACTTCGACATCAACGCCCGCGTCTGCCTGAACGAGTACGACGAAACCGGCCGGCTCGCAAAGACGGTACCGGGCCTGTTCTCAGACGACATACCGACGGTAGTGTTCAACGGGGTCAACGGCGCGACGCGGACCGGGGCAGCCAGCGGGCAAGAGACGCCGTCGACGTTCTTCTCCCAGACAACGACGGTTCAGCCGTACGCCTATTGATGCGCGCCACCGCGGGCGCTCGGGCCGGAAAGCCGGCCCGAGCCTTCGCGGTGGGGTTACGTGCTCCAGCCGAACGTGTAGGTCGTCGTCGTGAACTGACCGTCCGAGTTGGTCGCGTCGCCCGGAACCGTGCAGTTGGTTCCGCTCTCGGTGACCCAGAAGTGCGCCCTGAACACCTGGGCGCTGACATGCGTGATGCGAATGTTGAGCGTGCATGCGTTGCTGAGCTGATCGGCTGCGTTGGCGTACGTGACCGATCCTTGGACGTAGCCGCCGATCGGTGGCACCGATCCCGAGAACACGGCGAAACTGCTCGACGGATCGTTGCCGCCCGGTCCGATGGAGGCGGGCGGAGCGATCAGCCCGCTCGATCGATGCCGGCAGCGAGCTGGAACGGATCATGCTCGCGGACGCGTCGCCGTTGTGCACGGTGAAATCGAGGACGACGTTCGATGCGGACGCCTGGGCAGCCGTGCCGGCGAACGCGCCGGCGATGACGATCGCGCTCAGCGCGAGGAATGACGTGATTCGATTCATGATGGTACCTCTTGGAAGTTGGTCGCTCGTACGGCGGCCGCTACTGCATCGTGAGCGTCACGGTGAAGTCGCCTTTGGTCTTGTCGAGGCCGGACGTGGTCGCAACGCAGCGCACCTGGCCCGTCCAGCTTGCGCGCGCGTCGGCGGTGAGCACGAACTTCGTACCGGCGTACGAGAGCGTGTACCGGAACGTGCACTCGCGGGTCGGGTCCCCGGCGGCGCGGTAGAACAGCTCGCCGGCGATCGCCTTGGGGCTCGCCGACGTGATGGTGTACGTGTCGCCGGTCTGGCGCGGGATCGTCGCCAGCGGAGCGTTGTCCGAGGTGACGTAACCGCCCAGGGTCGATGCGCTCGCAGCGTACGCGAGATCGAATGCGGTGGAAGCGTTGGTGACGCGCACGGTGACCGCGGGATTGGCTCGAGCCGGCACCGCGGCCACCGTGGCGAGCACGACGAACGACGCGCCGAGCAGTTCTCGGCCGAGTGAGCGTCCGAACATGGCACCCCCCGTTTCGGATCTCGTCCGGTCCTCGCGTCGGCGGGACGTCGTCGAGCCGCCTCATCATGCGCGCCGCGGAGCGCGCCTGGCTAGATATGGCTAGACTAAATCGAGCGCAAGTGCGCCTGCTGCTGCGCGGCGCGCGACAGTGCGCTGAAATCGCGCGCTCAGCGCCGCCGCGCGAGCTCGCGTTCGACGAAACCGATGCTGGCGGCGCGTGCCGCGGCGCGGCGGTCGAACCACGCCGCCGCGCCGGCGACGCTGGTCGCAACGAACGCGCCGAACGCGCCGGGCGACGCAAGCCGCGCGGCCGACGCAAGCGCCGGTCGCGAAGCGTTCGATCTCCGTCAGGTGCTCGCGCAAGTCGTCGTCGCGCGGCCGATCGCTGAACGACGCGCGCGACGCACAGCAGCTGGTCCGCGCGAAACCGGTCGGAGCCGACCCACGCATCGATCGCCTCGATCACCGCGAACAGCCGGCGTTTCGTATCGCTTGCTTGCGCCCAGCACGCCGTACTCGAAGTGCGCGCGCCAGATCGTCTGAGCGCGCCTCCGGCACGCCGCTGCAAGATCGTTCGCCGCGTACAGATTGTACAGCGTGCGGCGCGGGATCCCGGTCTCGCGCGACAGCCGCTGCATCGTCAACGGCTTGCGCCCGCCGCAAGCGGCGAGTTGCCGCGTCGCATTCTCCAAGATACGTTCGTGCGGCGTCGGCGGGGCTGCGAGCAAGCGCCGCGGCGCCGTCGTTTCGCATGCGGCGGCGGACGTCGACGACGAACTCGCGTCCCATCGCGGTCAACCGCGCGGCGCGCTCGTCCGCGTCGGTTCCCGCCGCCACGATCGCGCGGATGGTGACGTAGTCAGGCGCCGACCAATCGGCGATCACCGCCGCCAGCTGCTCGATCTCGGCGAGCCCGTACGCAGAGACGACTCGTTCGGAAATCATGACCCGTTCACAAAGGTAGCATGAACAGGCTAGGGAACGTCAACGCACGACGGAGGTATCGCAGGGTGAGAAAGCTCCCGGGATCGCGTTCTGTGAAGTGCATCGCACTCGCAGCGCTGCTCGCGCTTAGTACGAGCGAACTATCAGCCGGAGCGCAACCGCGGCCGGTCACGAAGCCGTTCGCACCGGCCGTGCTCGCGCTGCAAGTGATCGGCGCGGGCCGCGCGGCGGCCGTCCTGCGCGCGCTCTATCCGCGCGACCGCATCACCGTCGATCAGGGCGCGAACGCGCTCGTCGTCGTCGCGCCGCCGGAGGACGTCGCCGGCATGCGCGCGGTCTTGCAAGGGATCGACGTGCGCAATCCGACGCGGCCGGCCAGCGACGCCGTGCAACTGCATCACGCCGATCCCGCCACGGTGTCCGCGCGGCTGCACGCGCTGTACCCGGGTGCGCGCATCGCGCAGGCGCCGAACAAGACGCTGCTGGTCGAAGCGAACCCCGCCGATCTCGCGCAGATCAAAGTGCTGATCGCGACGATCGACACGCTGCCCGCGACGCCGGTGCCGACCGCCGCGCCGGTCGAAGCGGTGCGCGTCACCAAGGCCGCGCCGCGCGATGTCGCGCGCGCGATCGCGCACCAGTTTCGCACGGTGCGCGCGAGCGTCGCGGGACAGTCGGTCCTGCTCGGCGGGCCGCCCGACGACGTCGCGAAAGCCAAGGCGCTCGTCGCCCTCATCGACCAGCCGCGGGCCGGCGTGCGCTACACGCAGGTCTACCGGCTGCGGTTCATCGACGCGCGCTCCGCGGGCGATCTGATCGCGCGCTCGTTCCGCGACGCGCAAGTCACGACCGATGCGGCGCTCAACGCGCTGTCGGTGGTCGCGACGACGGCCGAGCACCAGCGCATCGCCGACGCGCTCGCGCAGCTCGACGCGACGCAATGCCGCGACGGTGGGCGCGAACGGGCCGCCCGTGCAGCAGCCCGGCAGCAGCGTCGACGTGGCCGCCGGCGGCATCGAGGTGATCTCGCTCAAGGCGGCGGCGCCCGGGCTCAACGGCGCGCCGTCGTCGTCCGCGACCGACATCGCGACCACCGTCACGCAAGCGCTGCAAGGCCAGGCGCCCGATCTGCGCATCACCGTACCGCCCAATGCCACGCAACTCGTGCTCACCGGCAGTCCGTACGCGATCCGGCTGGCGAAAGGGCTGATCGAGCAGCTCGACGTCGAGCAGAAGCTCGTCGTGCTCGACACGGAGATCCTCGAAGTCGACGAAAGTGCGGCGAAGAACCTCGGCTTGACGTTCAGTTCGCCGGTCGTGAGCAGCACGTTCACCGAAGTAACACCGACTTCGCCGGACGGCGGCACGCCGCCGCCGTTCTTGAAGTTCCAGCCGCTGGGGCGCTCGCCGCTGTCGTTCGGGCTGAGCCTGAACTTGCTGATCCAGACCGGCAAAGGCCGCGTGCTCGCCGATCCGCGCATCACGACGATCTCCGGGCGCACGGCGACGATTCGCGCTGGTGACAATATCGCGATCCTCACGACGACCGGCGGCGGCACGGGCACGGTCGCGACGACGCAGCTCCAGACGTTTCAAACCGGCGTCACGCTCGACATCACGCCGGTCGTCAACGCGGGCAACTTCATCACCGTCGCGCTGCATCCGACCGTGAACAGCTTGGCGGGGATCTCGAACGGCATCCCGCAGATCGCGACACGGGACACGCAGACGACGGTCGCGATGCGCGAGGACGAGACGCTCGTCATCGGCGGCCTGATCCAGGACACGACGACGCGCTTCGACACGAAGATCCCGCTGCTCGGCGACCTGCCGCTGGTCGGCCGCGCCTTTCGCAACGAAACGCTGAACCGCTCGCGCAACGAGCTCATCATCACGGTGACGCCGCACATCGTCACGCCTGGCACGCAGTACGTGTCGCCGGGGCCGCCGCTGCCGGCGATCCCCGCTGCGGCGGCGCTCCCGACGCTCGCCCCCGGGACCGTGCTCCCGCGCGCACGCCAAACGCCGGCTCCGCCGCCGGTGCGGCCGCCGCTCCCACCCGTCGCCGCGCCGGTTGCGCCACCGCCGACCGCGGGGGGCCCCGCGCCGGGGCTTGCGGCGCCCGCGACGCCGCTCCCCGACACGAACGCGTTCACGTACGGTCAGCCGCCCGCGAGCAATCTCGCGGGACCTACGGATCCCGTCCGCATCTTCTCCGTTACGTTCGCGCCAACGGTCGTGCGCAACGGCACGCCCGTGCGCTTCGCTGCGATCACGACCACGAACGTCGCACGGCTGACGATCGGGCGCCCCGGTTTCGAGACGTCGATCGCGCAGACAGCGCCCGGGCGCTGGGAGTCGGCATACAACTTCACCGCGAGCGGCGCGGCCCCGCCGCAAGGCGGCGTGCAGCTGCTCGTCACCGCGACGCGCGCCGACGGAGCGTCCGCCGCGATCAAGATCCCCGTCACGGTACTGCCGTAACGTCCACCGCGCACGATGAAGGCCCGGGCGAATTTGCCCGGGCCTTTCCACGATCGCGCCGACGCTAACCGCCGTTACGGCGAAGCAGTACCGGGTGCGCCGGGTTCGAGCGTATCGCGCTCGGCGTCGTCGAGCATCACGCCGTATTGCGACGATGTCGCGCTGGCGTAGGTGCCGGCTTGCGCGCCGTTCCCGCTTCCGCCGTGCTCCGCCGAGCCGCCGGCTTCGCTCAGGACTTGCTGCGAGTGCGTCTGCGCCGACTGCTGCGCGGTCTGCACCGCGCTCTGCACGGTCTCCTGGAGAACCTGCTTCCCGTGCTCGAGCACGTCGCTGCCGACGCTCTGCGCGCGGTCGAGCAAGTCGTCGCGGATCGGGCCGACCTTCTCGCGTTCGTAGTCGGTGACCGGCGTCAGCAGTCCCGCGAGGAAGCCCACGGCGAGCGCGCCGAGCGCGAGGCCGAGCGGGTTCTCCGCGGCGATGCCGACCCCGCGCTGGGCGGCGTACTTCACGTCCGCGCCGCTCGGAATTTTGTCGGCGATGCCGCCGACGCCCTCGGACACGTTGCTGGTCAAGCTGCTGGTCACGTCTCCCACCTTGTCCGATACGGTGTGCTTTGCGCCGCCCAGCGCGTTGCCGACTTTGCCGGTCGCGCCGCTGAGCGCGTCCTTCACGCCGTCGACGACGCCGCCGATCGTGCCTTTGACGGTGTCGACTTTATCGTGCACGGCTTCCTTGACGCGTGACGGCACGTCCGCCTTGTAGCCGAGCGCTTCGACCGTATCACCCATGCGGGCGCGGGTCTGCTCTATCTCGCGCCGGATTTCGCTCGAGTCTTTGCCCATTCGATGTCTTCCTTTACGGTCTGCGCGGTCTGCTCGGGGATGAGCGGCGCGGCTTCATGCAATTTCTTTTTTCCGGTCTGCGCGAGCACGTACGCGACGGCGCCGTACACGACGGTCACGATCAGCGCCGACAGCCAGACCTGCAGCCCCAGCGCCGTGATCCCGGCGATCAGGAACGCGGTGAACGCGCCGAACGCGCCGAGTCCGAGCAGCGCCGTTCCGCCGAACATGCCGGCGGATGCGACCGCCGGCTTCGTCTTCTCGGCGATCTCGACTTTGGCGAGCGCGATCTCTTGGCGAACGAGCGTCGAGATCTCGTCGCCGAGCTCGCGCAGCAGCTCGCCGATCGGGCGGTCCGCTTCGCGCGGAGCGTCAGGACGCATACTGCCCGCCCCCGTACGCCGACGTGTACCGCCGCACGCTCGACGTCTTGAGGAAGCGCGACGCCGCGAAACCGAGCACGAGCGCGGCCCCGGCGATCGCCCACGGCTGCTGCCGCGCGTACTGCTCGAGATCGCCGACGAGCCGCTCGCTGTCGGCGTCTTGGAGATACTGCGCCAGCTTGTCGATCAGGTCGGCGCCTTGGTCGACGTAGCCGGCGGCGCCGCCGACCGTGCCGCTCTCGCGGAGGTGGTCGCCGGCACTGCGCAAATCTCGCGCGAGCGAACCGATCTGTTGCCCGATCGCGGTCGACCGTTCGTCGACCTGTTTACCCAAAAACGATTTCCCTTGATTGACCGCGTTCTGAGCCGTTTCGCGGACGTCCGTTGTCTGCATACCATCCCTCGCCGGATTGAGAAGAGTCGGACCACGTCATACCCACCGGCGCGCGAAAGGCTCGCTCGCCTGAGGCACTCCCGAACGAATTCGAAATCGTCCGACAGGGAACGTTTGCGCGATCAGGGTAACCGGACGAGCGTGAGCACGACGTCGCCGCGGCGCGCGGCCGCGCTCGACACGCTGGAGTTCGACCACCTCGAACTCTGGGTCGGGAACGCCAAGCAAGCCGCCCACTACTACTGCACCGCGTTCGGTTTCGAACCCGTCGCGTACGCGGGTCCGGAAACCGGCGTGAAGGGACGCGCGTCCTACGTCGTCCGGCAGAACGACCTGACGCTGGTGCTCACGTCGACGCTTGGTCCCGACGACGCGATCGCCAACCACGTCCGCCGGCACGGCGACGGCGTACGCGACGTGGCGTTCCGCACGTCGAACGCGCGCGTGGCCTTCGAGATCGCAGTTGCGGGCGGTGCGCACGCGCTCGCGCAGCCGTCGGTCGTCGAAGACGCGGACGGACGTGTGGCGCGCGCGCAGATCGCGACGTACGGCGACACCGTGCACTCGTTCGTCGAGCGCACGGCGTACCGCGGCGCGTGGCTGCCCGGCTATCGGGCGTGGACGCACGACCAGCGCTCCGCGAACTCCGTCGGGCTGATGCGCATCGACCACTGCGTCGGCAACGTCGGCTGGGACGAGATGGACCGCTGGTGCGACTATTACGCGCGCGCGCTCGGCTTCACGCAGCTGATCGGCTTCGACGACAAGGACATCTCCACGGAGTTCACCGCGCTGCGTTCCAAAGTGATGCAGAGCCCCAGCGGCAAGGTGAAGCTGCCGATCAACGAGCCGGCGCAAGGCCGCAAGAAATCGCAGATCGAGGAGTATCTCGACTTCTACGGCGGACCGGGCATCCAGCACGTCGCGATCGCGACCGGCGACATCGTCGACACCGTGCGCGCGCTGCGCGCGAACGGCGTCGAGCTGCTCGACACGCCGTCGTCGTACTACGACACGCTGGGCGAGCGCGTCGGTGCCATCGAGGAGGACGTCGCGATCCTGCGCGAGCTGAGCATCCTGGTCGACAAAGACGATCAGGGCTACATGCTGCAGATCTTCACCAAGCCGCTGCAGGACCGCCCGACGCTGTTCTTCGAGATCATCCAGCGCAGGGGATCGCTCTCGTTCGGCAAGGGAAATTTCAAAGCGCTGTTCGTGTCGATCGAGCAGGAGCAGGCCAAGCGCGGCAACCTCTGAGGTGGCTCGCTAGCGAGCTCTCAACTCGCGGCCCCGGCGCTCCGATACCCTACGTAATGAGGGACCGCATCTTCGCCGACTTCATGGCCGGCGCGATCGCCTGCATCTCCGTCCTCGGCGTCTACGCCGTGCTCCGGGAGACGGAGCAGCACCAGGGACAGCGCCGCGGCGAACCCCGCGACGACGCCGAGCGCTGGGCGCTGCCGCCAAAGCGCCGCCGCCGCCGCTCGCCCGAGGACGACTGCCGCCACTGCACCGGCAGCGGCGAGTGCGAAGAATGCGCGCCGGCGCCGTGCCGCGTGTGCAGCGGCACCGGGCTGCAGCCGCACGACGCGGCGCTCGTCTCGCGGCTTGCCGCGCTGTGGGACGGGGCCGCGTAGCCGCGCTTAGACCTTGACCGACCTTGCCGCCTTGTCGACGAAGCTGTTGTCGTAGAGCTTGGCCGGGTCGGCCGTCAGCTTCTTGCCGAGGAAGAACTCGTTCGCTTCGATCACGTTGCGCACGGCGTCGGGGTTGATGCGCCCGACGGTGGTGTATGCGGGCCGCGAGTGCCCGAAGGCGATCGCCCAGTCCGATGCGCTCGCGCCGCCGCGAAACTCGTCAGACAACGCGGCGGCGACTTTCTGACCGGAGCTCTGCGCCATGAACTTCATCGCGCGCACCAGCGCGTTGACGACTTTTTGCGTGCGCTCCGGGTACTTCGCGATGACGTCGGCGCGGGTGAGTCCGCCGGTGAAGCACCACGAGCTGAAGCCGAGCCACTCGCGCGTCGCCTTCGCGGTGTAGAGCTCGGCGACCGGAACAGCGCGGCCTTGACGGATCATCAGCGTCGCGTAAGGATCGTTCGCGAGCGCGACGTCGACTTGTCCGCCTTGCAGCGCGGCCATCACCGTCGCGCCGCCGCCGACGCCCACGGTCTTCACGTCGTCCTTGCTCAGCCCGTTGCGATGGCCCGCCCAGTGCGCGATCACGTCCGTCGCGGAGCCGACCGACGTGATGCCGATCGTCTTGCCCTTGAGCGATGCGCCGTTGGGGAATTTGCCTTTGTTCGCGGGCTTGGTGAGGATCGTGATCCCCGGCTGGTCCATGAAATCCGAGATCATCACGAGGCTCTTGCCCTGATCCGCCGCGGCGATCGCATGGTCGATCGCGTTGCCGCTGTAGTCGACGTTGCCGGAGATGAGCGCGAGGCCCGCTTCGGTGCCGCCCTTGGTGTAGATCAAGTTGACGTCGAGGCCTTCCTGATCGAAATAGCCGAGTGCCTTCGCGACGTCCCACGCGAGATACACCAGCGCGTGCTCCGAGCCGACCGCGATGGTGAGCTTCTCCTTCGGCGCCGCAGCGATGACGACGGTCGGCACGCCGAACACGGTGGACGCGCCGAGCGCGCTCGATGCGGCGATGAAGGTGCGGCGATTGACGGACATATGCGTGACTCTCCTTAGAGCGCGGTTTTCCAGAGAATCAACCGGCGCTGAACCCAGCGGATGAACGTGTCGACCAGCGTGACCAGGACCATCAGGATGACCAGGCCGGCGAAGACGCCGGCGGTATTGTAGTTCGACTCGGAGTACACGATCCGATAGCCGACGCCTGCGTTCGCCCCGAAGTACTCGGCGACGACGGCACCGATCAGCGCGAAGCCGACGGCCGAACGCAGCGACGAGAAGATCCAGGTGAGCGCGGACGGGACGAGCACGTGGCGGATGACGTCCAGCCGCTTCGCGCCCATCACGCGGGCGTTCGCGACCAGCGTGGGGTCGACATCCTTGATGCCAGCGTAGGTGGCGAAGAACACGACGAACAGCACCAGCGCGACGGCGCTGGCCATCTTCGACTGGAACTGGAAGCCGAACCACAGGATGAACAGCGGCACCAGCGTGACGCGCGGGATCGAGTTCAGCAGCACCAGCAGCGGCTCGAACACGGCGCCGAGAAACCGGTTCGACGCAAGCACGATGCCCAGCACGATGCCGGCCAGCGCGCCGACGATCAGCCCGGCGATGGTCTCCGACATCGTCGTGATCACGTCGCCGACGATGTAGCCGTGCCGCCACCAGTCGGCGATCTGGAGCCCGATGTCGCTGGGCTTCGAGAAGTAGACCTTGTCGATCCAGCCGGCTCGGCCGCCCGCTTCCCACACGCTGAGCACGACGATCGTCAGCGCGAGCTGCGTGCCGAGCACGAGCCGGCGGTCAACCGGCCGTAGTTGCTCGCGCATAGCTCTCCAGGACCTCGTCGCGCAAATCGTTCCACATCTTGGAGTACAGCTCGGTGAACTGCGGCTCGAAGCGCACCTTCTCGATGTCGCGCGGCCGCGGCAGCGGGACGTCGTAGCGCACCTTCACGCGCGCCGGACCGCTCGTCATGACGATCACCTCGTCCGCGAGCGCGATCGCTTCTTCGAGATCGTGCGTAACGAAGATCACCGTCTTGCGCGAGCCCTGCCACAGATCGAGCAGCTCGCCTTCCATCAGGTTGCGCGTCTGCACGTCGAGCGCGGAGAACGGCTCGTCCATGAGCAGGATCTCGGGATCGTAGACGAGCGTTTGGGCGAGCGACACGCGCTTGCGCATCCCGCCCGAAAGCTGGTGCGGGAACGACGCCTCGAAACCGCGCAGCCCGACGCGCGCGATCCACTCGGCGGCGCGGTTCAGCGCAGCCTTGCGCGGGACGCCGCGCAGCTGCAACGGCAACAGCACGTTGTCGCGGACGGTCTTCCACGGCATGAGCGCGTCGCGCTGGAACAAAAAGCCGATCCCGTCGGTGATCCCGTCGACCGGCTTGCCGCGCACCTCGACGACGCCGCTCGACACGCGGTCGAGCCCGGAGATCAGCGAAAGCGTCGTCGACTTCCCGCAGCCCGACGGACCGACGAGCGCGACGAAGCGCTCCGGCTCGACCGCGAAATCGACGTCGCGCAGCGCCGTGTAACCGGTCTCGAACGTCTTGGTGACGTCGCGAAACGCGATCACCGGCGCGATGGGGTGGCTCCGATCTTCAGCTCCGCGAGCACGTCGGCTGTATCGGCGCCGATCGCGCGCGCCGCATGATCGCTGACGGTCGGGTGCGCGCGAAAGCGCGGCACCGGCGCCGTCGTCGCGACGCTGTTGCCCGCGTCGTCAGGCAGATGGCGCACGACGCCGCGCGCGCGAACCTGCTCGTCGGCGACGATGTCCGCGATCGAGGAGATCGGCCCCGCCGGAACGCCGGCATCAGCGAGCAGCGTGCGCGGCGTCCGCCGCGTCGACCGACCTGCGTCCAGTCGGCGATCAGCGCGTCGAGTTCGGCGGCGTTCTCCGATCGCTCGCGATTGCCGCGAAAACGCGCGTTCGTCGGCGAGCTCGGGCCTGCCCATCACCGCGACGAAGCGCCTGAAGATCGAATTCGCGTTCGCGCCGATCGCGATCCACTTGCCGTCGCGCGTCGGGTAGACGTTCGACGGCACGGCCGAACCCATGACGTTGCCGGAGCGCTCGCGCACGAGTCCGAGCGCATCGTACTCCGGCAGAATCCCCTGCGTCAGCGCGATCGACGACTCCAGCAGCGACACGTCGACATAGTCGCCGACGCCGTCGCGCTCGCGCGCGAACAGCGCGGCCTGCACGCCGGCGACGCAATACAGCGCCGCGAGCTCGTCGGCGAGCGAGAACCCGACGCGCACCGGCGGCCGGTCGGGAAAACCCGTCACGTAGCGCAGCCCGCTCATCGACTCGGCGATGTTGCCGAAGCCGGCGCGGTCGCGGTACGGACCGTCCTGGCCGTACCCGCTGATCGACGCGTACACGATGCGCGGATTCTCCGCGCGCAAGCCGTCGTAACCGAGCCCCCACGCCTCGAGCCGCCCGGGCCGGAAGTTCTCGATGAGCACGTCGCATTGCAGCGCGATCGCGCGCACCGTCGGCGCGGTCGCCCTCATCGTGCAGATCGAACTCGAGAAACCGCTTGTTGCGGTTGTGGGACTTGAACCACCACGACGTCCCGTCGGGCGCCGGCGCCCCCCACGTCCGCAGCCCGTCGCCCTCGCCGCGGCTCGACCTTGAGCACCTCGGCGCCGAGGTCGGCCAAGAGCCGCCCGGCCGCGGGCCCGGCGACGGACGAGCCCAGCTCCAGAACGCGAATGCCGTCAAGCGGCGCCGGATACGAGGTCACGCCGAGCGAGCTTCTCGAACGTGGGAAGCCATGCCCCTTCTCCTTTCGGCGCGTCGCCGACCGTCGATGCCGTGATGCTCGAAGCTCGCGCGTCTGGCTTCGCGCAAACGCTCGATCAAGAACGCGGCGAAGCTGGCCGCGATCGACCTCGCGATCAGCTGCATCGATCTGACGACGCTCGAAGGCCGCGACTCGCCGGGGCGCGTGCGTTCGCTGTGCGCGAAGGCCGCCTACCCCGCGCCGGGCGCCCCCGCGCGTCGCCGCGGTCTGCGTCTATCCGAATTTGGTCGCGGTCGCAAAGGAAGCGCTGCGCGGTACCGGCGTGAAGGTCGCTTCGGTCGCGACCGCGTTTCCGAGCGGGCTCTCGTCGCTCGACGTCAAGCTGCGCGATACCGAAGCGGCGCTCGAATCCGGCGCGGACGAGATCGACATGGTGATCGACCGCGGCGCCTTTCTCGCCGGCGAGGAGTCGAAGGTCTTCGCCGAGATCGCCGCCGTGAAGAAGCTGTGCGGCGCCGGTGCACCTAAAAGCGATCCTCGAGACCGGCGAACTCGGCTCGTACGACGCGATCCGCCGCGCGAGCGACCTCGCGCTCGAAGCGGGCGCCGACTCGATCAAGACGTCGACCGGGCAAGATCGGCACGTCCGCGACGCTCGCGACGGCGCTCGTGATGGCGGAGGCGATCCGCGACTTCGAGCGCCGCACCGGCGAACGGCGCGGACTCAAGGTCGCGGGCGGCGTCCGCAACACGAAGACCGCGATCGCGTATCTCGTGCTGCTCGACGAAACGCTCGGCGCCCGTGGCTCTCGCCCGACCTCTTCCGCATCGGCGCGAGCGCGCTGCTCGACGATCTGCTGATGCAGCGCGAGAAGCTCGCGACCGGCCGCTACGGCTCGCTGGACTACATCGCTAAAGACTGAGCCATCAGTTGGCCGCTTACGCTGCTTGCGGACGGCAATCGGCTGTTCGGCTGAGGGGTCCGTTCGCGCGCGGCGAATCCCCCAGCATGGCTCTCGCCTACGCGCCCTCGCATCGAATCGACGCCCGTCCGGATCGCCTCGAAGTACGGTCACTTCATCGGCGGCCGCTGGGTCGCCGTCGTCGGGCCGCGAGACGTTCGCGACGACCAACCCCGCGACCGAGGACGAGCTGGCCCAGGTGGCCGCCGGCACCGCCGAGGACGTCGACCGCGCCGTCGCCGCGGCGCGCGAAGGCTACGAGCGATATTGGCGCCCGATGCGGCCCGCCGACCGCGCGAAGTACGTCTACCGCATCGCGCGCGCGATCACCGAACGCTCGCGCGAACTCGCGGTGCTCGAAACGCAAGGACGGCGGCAAGCCGATCAAGGAGTCGCGCGATTTCGACGTCCCGCAAGCCGCGGCGCACTTCTTCTACTTCGCCGGCTGGGCCGACAAGCTGCGCTACGCGATCAACGGCGTCACCGATCCGGCGCCGCTCGGCGTCGTCGGCTCGATCGTGCCGTGGAACTTCCCGCTGCTGATGGCGGCGTGGAAGATCGCGCCGGCGATCGCGTGCGGCAACACGGTCGTGCTCAAGCCCGCCGAGACGACGCCGCTGACCGCGCTGCTGCTCGCGCAGATCTGCGAAGAAGCCGACTTGCCGCCGGGCGTCGTCAACGTCGATCACGGGCGACGGCCGAACCGGCGCGGCGCTGGTCGCGCATCCAGGCGTCGACAAGATCGCGTTCACCGGCTCGACCGAGGTCGGCAAGCTCATCCAGAAGACGGTCGCGGGCTCGCGCAAGCGCCTCACGCTCGAGCTCGGCGGCAAGGCCGCGAACATCGTGTTCGCCGACGCCCCGCTCGATCAAGCGATCGAAGGCGTCGTCAACGGCATCTACTTCAACCAAGGCCACGTGTGCTGCGCGGGATCGCGGCTGCTGGTGCAGGAGAACGTGCACGACGAGGTCGTCGCGAAGCTGAAGGCGCGCATCGAGACGCTGCGCCTGGGCGATCCGCTCGACAAGAACACCGACATCGGCGCGATCAACTCCGCCGCGCAGCACGCGAAGATCAGCGAGCTCATCGAGAGCGGCGTCGCCGAAGGCGCGGTGCTCTACCAGCAGTCGTGCGCGCTGCCCGAGCGCGGATACTTTCACCGCGCGGCGTTCTTCACCGGCGTGTCGCAGTCGCACCGCATCGCGCGCGAGGAGATCTTCGGCCCGGTTCTATCGATCATGACGTTCCGGACCGCCGACGAAGCGATCGAGAAAGCGAACAACACGCCGTACGGGCTGTCCGCCGGGGTGTGGACCGACAAGGGCGCGAAGTCGATGTACGTCGCGCAGCGTTTGCAAGCAGGTGTGGTGTGGTGCTCGACGTTCAACCAATTCGACCCGAGCTCGCCGTTCGGGGGCTATCGTGAATCGGGCTTCGGCCGCGAGGGCGGCGTCGCGGGACTGCGCTCGTATCTGTCGCCCTAGGACGATTCTGATAAGGTGTCCGTTCTCGGGCGATTTCCCTCGCCACGATGCCCGACAACGGCGCCTTGTTCCGAAGCGCCCTAGGACCGGCTGAGGCCCGTGGACCTCTGGCAGCGTTTCGCCGACGGGTGGCACGACGCGCTCCTGGCCTTCGACCGTGAGCTGCGCATCGTCGCGGTGAACGCGCCGGCCGCGGCGCTGTTCGGCACGGATGCGAACGCGCTGGTCGGCCGCCGCATGAGCACGATCGCGCCGGCGGCGGCAACGGTGCTCGAGCCGCTCGTGGCGCGCGCGTTCGACGAGCTGAACGTGTTCGCCAGCGACCTGCGCCCGTTCGCCGGCGACGAACCGTTCAGCGCCATCACGCATCGCCTGCTGGGCGACGACACGATCGCGTTCACGCTGCACCGCGAGCGCGACGGAAACTGGCCGACGGACGACGGCTGGGCGCACCGCGAGCTCGCGTTCGCGAACCGCTTGCTGCAAGCGTACACCGACAACACGTCGCTGGGTTTCATCCGCTGGGACCACGAACTGCGCATCGTCGAGTGGTCGGCGCGCGCGGCGGAGATTTTCGGCTGGACGTTCGACGAGGTGCGCGGGCGGACGTTCGAGGACATCGGCCTGGTGTATCTCGCCGATACGACGTATGTCGCCCAGACCGGGCGCACGATGCAGCGCGGGCCGGCGACGGCGAACGTCACGGAGAACCGCAACGTCACCAAGGACGGGCGAGTGCTGTACTGCCGCTGGTTCAGCTCGCGGATCCCGATCGATGAGTCCTTCCAGATCGTGTCGCTCGTCGACGACGTGACGGACGTCGTGCGGGCGACGGAATCGCTCGAGGCGAGCGAGGAACGATTCCGCTCGATCTTCGACTACAGTCCGGAGCCGATGCTCGCGATGTTGCCGAACGGCACGATCGTGCGGGCGAACGCCGCAGCCGCACGCGAGTACGGCGGCAGCATCGAGGACCTGCTTGGGCATCCGGCGAGCGACTTCTTGACCTCGTCGCAGATCGAGGACGCGAACCGGGCGTTCAAATCCGCGGCACGCGGCACGGCCGTCACGCTGGAAGCGCTCGCGCTGCGCGCGCACGGCCCGCCCGTGTCCGTGTTGGTGACGTTCATCCCGATCGTCTTCCGCGGTGCGATCACGGGCGTGCACCTCGTCGCGCGCGACCTCACCGCCGTGCGCCGCGCCGAACGCGAGGTGGCCGTGCAGAGCGGGCGGCTGCGCGAGCTATACCTCGTCGCCGCGACGGCGGACTCCACGCCGGAGCTGCTCATCGCGTCGACGATCGACGCCGGCTGCCGGCTGCTGGGGATGACGGCGGGCTCGCTCTACGACGCCGAAGCGGATCGCAGCGTGTCGACCGTCGGCAACCCGATCCCGCGCCGCCTCGCGCGGCTCGCGCTGGCTACGGACGGCGCGCTCGCGCTGGACGACCTGCGGGGCGTGCCGTATCTCGGCGACGCGGAGTTCGGCGAGCAACCGCCGTGCGCGTACGTCGGAACGGCGATCGAGGTCGGCGGCGTGCGCTACGGCTCGCTGTCGTTCGCGGCGGACGAGCCGCGCGCGGAGCCGTTCACGCCGAGCGACCGCGATCTGGTGCAGCTGATGGGCGTGCTCGTCAGCTCCGCCATCGAGCGCGGGCACTCGCGCGCGCGGCTCAAGCACCTCGCGTACAACGACCAGCTCACCGCGCTGCCGAACCGCGCGTGGTTCGTCGAGCGCTTGCGCGACGAGCTCGTGCTCGCGCGCGCGGCGACGATGCGCGTCGCGGTGATGTTCCTCGACCTCGACCGCTTCAAGGACATCAACGACTCGCTGGGGCACGCGCTGGGCGACCGCATGCTGCGCGTGATCGGCGACCGCCTCACGGCGGTCGTCGGCAGCGAAGGGCTCGTCGCACGAATGGGCGGCGACGAGTTCATCGTGCTGCTCAGCAGCGATCCCCCGACCGAAGTCATCGAGGCGCTCGCCCAGCGCATCATCGCGGCGATCGACGAGCCGCTGGTCATCGACGGCTACGAGCAGTTCTTGACGACGTCGATCGGGATCGCGGTCTTTCCGAGCGACGGCGATGACGCCGATACGCTGATCAAGCACGCCGACGTCGCGATGTACCGCGCGAAAGAACGCGGGCGCAACACGCATCAGTTCTTCACGCCGGCGCTCGCCGCGGCGCTGAGCTCGCGCCTCTCGCAGGAGAAATCGTTGCGCAAGGCACTCGAGCGCGACGAGTTCGTGCTGCACTATCAGCCGCAGTTCGAGCTGGACGACGAACGGCTCGTGTCGCTCGAGGCGCTCGTGCGCTGGCAGCATCCGCAGCTCGGCCTGATCGGCCCCGACCAGTTCATCCCGAGCGCGGAGATGAGCGGGCTGATCGTGGGCTTGGGCGACTGGGTGCTCGAAACCGGCTGCCGGCAAATTCGCGAATGGCAAGCGATCGTGCCGGGGCTGCGGCTCGCGGTCAACCTGTCGGCGCGCCAGTTCCACCATGCAGCGCTCAGCGAAAAGATCCGCGACCTGCTCGCACGCACCGGGCTGCGACCCGATCACCTCGAGATCGAGATCACCGAGTCCGTCGCGATGAGCGACGCGGCGATCTCGATCCAAATCCTCGAAAACCTGGGCCGCGCGGGCGTGCGGCTCGCGGTCGACGACTTCGGCACGGGGTACTCGTCGCTCGGATATCTGCGGCGCTTCCCGCTCGACAGCCTGAAGATCGACAAGTCGTTCGTCCGCGAGGTCCTCGTCGAGCCCGACGACGCGACGATCGTGCGCACCGTCATCGGGATGGCGCACAGCTTGGGCCTGGACGTGTGCGCCGAAGGCGTCGAGACGCGCGAACAGCTCGCGTTCCTGCGGGCGGAAGGCTGCGACCGCGTCCAGGGCTTTCTGTACGGCCGGCCTATGGCTGCCGAGGACGTCGAGGGCTTCCTCGCTCGGCGCGGGAATCGGGCCGCAGTCGGGTAAGATCGCTGGCGTGGACACGCTCGCTCCCGCCCACACCGTCGACCGGGAGGCAATGGCGTCGCGCTATCGCGCGAACCGCCGCCGGACGGCCGGCCTGTTCGCGACGATCGCGCCGGACGCGTACGAAGACCGGCCACTGCCGCTTCGCCACCCGTTCGTGTTCTACGACGGGCACATCCCCGCGTTCGCCTTCATCACGCTCGTCCGCGACGCCCTGAAACGCCCGTCGGTCGATCCCGAGCTGGAAAAACTCTTCAACCGCGGGATCGATCCCCGCGACGCAACGGTCGCCGCGCGGTACGCGCGCTCGGCGTGGCCGGATCGCGCGGCCGTGAAGCGGTTCACCGCGGCATGCGACGCGGCGATCTTCGAAGCGTACGCGACGGCGCAGCTCGACGATCCGGCCAATCCCAACCTCGTGCACGCGCAAGCCGCGTGGAACATCCTCGAGCACGAGGAGATGCACCACGAGACGCTCACGTACATCATCCACCGGCTCGCACGCGACAAGCAGCGCGGCATCCTCGCCGAACACCGTGACGTCGCGCCGCCGCAGCGCGATCCCATCGCGATCCCGGCCGGCCGCGCGACGCTCGGCGCGCGCCGCGACGCGATCCGCTTCGGCTGGGACAACGAGTTCGGCGAGCACGTCGTCGACGTCGGTGCCTTCGGCATCGACGCGTACGACGTGACCAACGGCGAGTACATGGCGTTCGTGCGCGACGGCGGCCCGGTGCCGGTCAACTGGTTCGAGCGCGACGGCGCGTGGATGCTGCGCGCGATGTTCGAGGATTTGCCGCTGCCGCTGTCGTGGCCGGTGTGGTGCACGCAGGAGCAGGCGACGGCGTTCGCGCGCTGGAGCGGCGCACGGTTGATGACGGAACCCGAGTACCATCGCGCCGCGTACGGCACGCCGGCCGGCGACGAGCGCGCGCACCCCTGGGGCGACGACGCACCGAATCCCGCGCGCCACGGCAACTTCGGCTGGCGTCGTTTCGATCCCGAACCGGCCGGCTCGTCGCCGCACGGCGCGAGCGCGTTCGGCGTGCACGATCTGGTCGGCAACGGCTGGGAGTGGACGTCGACGACGTTCGCGCCGTTCGCGGGCTTCGAGCCGATGGCGTCGTACCCGCTGTACTCCGCCGATTTCTTCGACGGCATGCACTACGTGATGAAAGGCGCCGCACCGGTGACCGCTTCGTCACTGGTGCGGCGCTCGTTCCGCAACTGGTTCTACGTCGACTATCCGTACATGGACGCGGCCTTCCGCCGCGCGTACGACTCGTAGCCGATCAGGGTTTGGGCGGCGGCACGTAGGCGCCCTTGGGCGCCGGCAGGTAGCGGTGGCTGTGGAGAATCGCCTGACCCTGCGGACCGGACATGAGCTTCACCATGTCTTGCGCGTCCTTCGCGTCCTTTGCGGACTTCGGGATGAAGATGTAGTACACCGAGTCGACGTTGTACTTGTCCGGGATGGCGATACCGTGGAGCCGCGGCGGCTCGACGGATGAGACGAAGCCGATCATCACGTCGGCCTCACCCTTGAGCAAGCCCTGAACCACGTCGTCTTCCGATTGCAGCTTCTCGAAGTACGCGGGCGAGTTGCCGCGGACTTTCACGGGGAAATCGGCGCCGAAGGCGGGATCGTCGGCGGCCTTCTTGAGCATTTGGCGCGCGAGCGTGCCGACCGCGGAGCCCTGGCCGTTCGCCATGCCGACGCGGACACCCGGATTCGCCAGGTCTTTGAGACCCTTGACTTTCGTCTCGCCCGTCCGCACGATGAGCGTTTCCCGATTCGTGAGGACCGCGACGGGCGTGTTGATATGCGAGAGCAGCTTGTCGGTCTGGTTCTTGCCGACCACGACGATGTCGATCGGGTTGTCGGACTCGACGTCGCCTTGGATGACGCCGCCGCCCAGATACTTCGCCGAGATCGTGACGCCGGGGTGCTTGGACTCGTAGATCTTGATGAATTGCTCGAACGGCGCTTTGACACTGGACGCGACTTCAGCGGTCAGCGTGACCTTGTCGGCCGCCGGCGCGGGCGCGGGCAGCGTGGTCAAACCGAGGGCGCACGCCGATGCGATGACCGCGGATCGGATGAGGAACTTCATTTGCGTACCTGTCCTTATGTGGGGGAGACCGCGGCGAGACCGGGGTCGCTCGGGAGAGCGGCCTCTTGTCTTGCCTTACGGGCGCGCATTGGCTTGATCACGAACATGGCGATGAGTGCAGCGCACAGATTCAACGCAGCTGCCATCTGAAAGATCGGCACCCAGCTCCCTGTGCTGTCTTTGATGAGGTTGCCGAACGGGACGAGCAGCGCCGCCGTTCCCTTTGCCGTGTAGAGAAAGCCGTAGTTCGTGGTTGCGAACTTGCGGCCGTACGTGTCGGCGCTCAGCGACGGGAAGAGGCTGAAGATCTCGCCGTAGGTGAAGAACACGAGCGCCGACATGATCACGAAGAGCAGCGGGTTCGCGGCGACCTTGATGAAGATCAAGATGATGAAGCACTGGCTGCCGAACGCGATGAACATCGTGTTTTCGCGCCCGATGCGGTCGGAGAGCCAGCCGAACGCCGGTCTGGCCAACCCGTTGAGGACGCGGTCGAACACCAGCGCCCATTGCAGCGCGGGCAGCGTGAACAGCAGGAACAACTTGATCGGGACCTCGTCCACGATGTAGTCGCGGGCGATCGGCGCGAGCTGCGCCGTCGCCATGACGCCGCCGAACGCGACGCACAGCATCGCGGCGTACATGATGTAGAACAGCGGCGTCTTGAGCATCTCGCCTGGTTTGAAATCGCGGATGGTCTGCTTGAGGGCGACACTGGCGACGGCCTGCGGCACTTCGCCGGCGCGCGGCGCGCGCAGCATGAAGCCGATGATCACGACGACGACGCCTTGGATGATGCCGAAGGTGAGGAAGGTGCGCTGGTATCCGGAGTGCAGAATCATCTGCGCGATCGGGACGATCGTGATGGCGGATCCCGCGCCGAATCCCGCCGCCGTCAAACCGGCCGCGAGGCCGCGGCGGTCGGGGAACCATTTCAGCGCCTGGCCGACGGTGCAGCCGTACACGATGCCGGCGCCGACGCCGCCGATCACCGAGCCGATGTAGAACGTCCAGATCGACGTCGCCTGCGAGAACATGATCCACGAGATCGCGACGAGCACGCCGCCGACGACCGTGATCACCTTGGGTCCGAAGCGGTCGATGATGTAACCTTCGACGGGGACGAGCCACGTCTCGACGACGACGAACGTGGTGAAGGACACTTGAATCGCGGCCGTGGACCAGTGAAACTGGTCCTTGATCGGGTTGACGAACAGCGTCCAGCCATATTGCAAGTTGGCGATCATGATCATGGCGATGATGCCGAGGATCAGTTGAACCCAACGATAGCGCGGCGGACGAATCGACGCCATCGCCATGGTACCTGTCATGAACTCACCTCCAATGGACTGGGGGGCGCGGTGAAGGAACATTCTTCCATATTAGGGCTGCGCCTTGGCGCAGCGTACTGCATCAAAGCAGTCCCGCCCCACGGGCCCAGCGGTATTTCGCACCGAGCGCCGCGACCATCGTTTCCGTATTGTACGGATAGGCCGGGATGCCGTGGTCGAAGAGATACTCGCTGGCTTCTTCCACCTCGACGTCGCCGGCGAGCGACGCCACGACGGGCTTGTCGATCCCGCGCGCGCGAAACTCTTCGACGACCTCGGCGGTGAGCCGCGCGAACACCATCGGCGGTGTGACGATCGTATGCCAGTAGCCGAGGATCAGCGCGTGGATGCGGTCGTCCTCGAGCCCCAGCCGGATCGTGTTCTGATACGTCTTGGGCGGTTCGCCGCCCGTGATGTCGACGGGATTGCCCGACGCACCGAACGGCGGGATGAACTTCTTGAACGCCTCGTCGAGATCGGGCGGGAACTTCATCAGCGTCAGCCCGGCGTCGACGACCGCGTCCGAGAGCAGCACGCCCGAGCCGCCCGCGCCCGTGATGATCACGACGTTCTCGCCTTTCGGCGTGGGGAGCACCGGGATCGCACGCGCGAACTGCAGCATCTCGTTGAGGCCACGCGCGCGGATCACGCCGCTCTGGCGAAGGACGTCGTCGTACACTTTATCGTCGCCGGCCAGCGCGCCGGTGTGCGAGCTGGCGGCCTTCGCGCCGAGCGCCGTGCGCCCGGCCTTGAGCACGATCACCGGCTTCTTCTTCGACACGCGCTTCGCGACGTCGGCGAACGAACGCCCGTCCTTGAGATCTTCCATGTGCATCGCGATCGCCTTGGTGGCGTCGTCCTGCTCGAAGAACGTCAGCAGATCGTCCTCGTCGATGTCGGATTTGTTCCCGAGCCCGACGATCGCGGAGACGCCCATCTTCGCCGACCGGCTGAAGCCGATGATCGCCATGCCCACGCCGCCGCTCTGCGAGGACAACGCGACGCTGCCTTTCACGTCGTACGGCGTGCAGAACGTCGCGCACAGGTTCTTGGGCGTGTAGTAGAAGCCATAGATGTTCGGCCCCATCAGGCGCACGTTGTACTTGCGCCCGATCGCCTGGATCTCGCGCTGGCCTTCTTCGTTGCCCGTCTCGGCGAAACCGGACGGGATGAGCACCGCGCCGGGGACCTCCTTCTCACCGCACTCCACCAGCGCGGCGGCGACGAATTTCGCGGGGATCGCGAACACCGCGACGTCGACGGTGCCGGGGATGTCCTTGACCGACGGGTACGCTTTGTAGCCGAGGATCTCGTCGGCCTTGGGGTTGATCGGGTAGATCTTGCCCTGATAGCCTCCGTTGACGAGGTTCTTCATCACGGAGTTGCCGATCTTGCCTTCTTCGCTCGACGCGCCGATCACGGCGACCGAGTCCGGGCGCATGATGCGGTTCATCGCGCGCACGATCTCGTCTTGCGCGGGACGATAACGCTGCTCCGGCGGATCGAACTCCACCAGGATGCGCACGTCGACCGCGGTGGCGCCGCCGGGCGTCGCGAACACCGGGTTGAGATCGACTTCGCTGATCTCGGGGAAATCGCTCACCAGCTGCGACACCGATTCGATGATCGATGCGAGCGCGTCGCGGTCGACCGGCTCGGCCCCGCGCACGCCTTTGAGCATCTCGGCGGCTTGAATTCCGTCCAGCATCGAGAGCGCGTCGTCGCGCGACGCCGGCGCGAGCCGGAACGTGACGTCCTTGAGCACTTCCACGAGCACGCCGCCCAGCCCGAACGCGACGAGCTTGCCGAAGCTCGGATCGGTGACGGCGCCGACGATCACTTCTTGCGCGCCGGTCGGCAGCATCTGCTGCACCTGCACGCCGCTGATGTTCGCGTCGGCTTGGTACTTCTTCGCGTTGGCGACGATCGTGTCGTATCCGGCGCGCACGGCCTGCGCGTCGCCGACACCGACCAGCACGCCGCCCGCTTCGGTCTTGTGCAAGATGTCGGGCGAGACGATCTTCAGGACGACCGGGAAGCCGATCTTTTGCGCGAGCTGCGCCGCGTCGTCGGGCGATGTCGCGAGCCCTTCCTGCGGGACCGGCAAGCCGTACGCGTCGGCGACCTCTTTCGCCTCCGGCGCGCTCAGCGACGTGCGGTTCTCTTTTTTGACGCGGTCGAGGACCGCACGCACCGCGGCTTTGTCGCGGGTCTGACGCTCGAGCAGCATGTTGCCTTTCGTTCTCCTACAGGACGCCGGCGGCGTGAAGCTCGCGCGCGTTCTTGCCGTCCCAGCCGATCTCTTCGAGGATCTCTTCGTTGTGTTCGCCGAGCAGCGGCGAGCTGGTGATCTCCACGGGCGTGTCGGAGAGCACGAGCGGGCAGCCGACGGTCTTGAACGTGCCGCGTTCCGGATGCGTGACCTCGCTGATCATCCCCCGCGCCGCCAGCGATTCGTCTTCGATCAAATCCTTGGTGCTCAGGATGGGGCCGCACGGAACGTCGATCGCGTTGAGCTTTTCGAGCACCTCGAACTTGGTGAAGCCCTTCGTCCATTCCTCGATCACCGCGAACACGTCGTCGAGGTGCGGCAACCGTGCGGCCGGCGTGGCGAACTTCGGATCGTCCACGAGCTCCGGACGTCCGATCAGCTTCGCGAGCGGCGCCCATACCGGCGGCTGGATGATCACGTACACGTAGTCGTTCTCGCCGCCGGGCGCGCATTTGAGCGCCTGACCCGGCTGGCCGCCGCCGGACGCGTTGCCCGACCGCGGCACGTAGTCGGAGAACGTCTTGTTCGGATACTCGCGCAGCGGGCCGTGCGCGAGGCGCTGTTGGTCGCGAATCTTCACGCGCACGAGGTTCAGCACCGCATCCTGCATCGCGACCGACACGCGCTGGCCGCGACCGGTGTGAGTCCGCTGGTACAGCGCCGCGAGGATGGCGGCGACCATGTGGATACCGCTGCCCGAGTCGCCGATCTGCGGCCCGGAGCTCGTCGGTGGACCTTCGGGCCAACCGGTCGTGCTCATGCCGCCGCCCATCGCCTGCGCGACGGTCTCGTACGCTTTGAAATCCTCGAACTTGCCGGGGCCGAAACCTTTGATCGACGCGTACGAGATGCGCGGGTTGATCTCGCGGATCTTGTCCCACGTGAAGCCTTGGCGGTCGAGCACGCCCGGTCCGAAGTTCTCCACCAGCACGTCGCAGTGCTCGATCAGCTTGGAGAAGATCGCTTTGCCGTCGGGCGTCTTCGTGTTGAGCGTGATGCTGCGTTTGTTGCAGTTCAGCATCGTGAAGTACAGACTGTCGACGTCGGGGATGTCCTGCAATTGACCGCGGGTGATGTCGCCGCGGCCCGGCAGCTCCACCTTGATGACGTCGGCACCGAGCCACGCGAGGATCTGCGTGCACGACGGGCCGGCCTGGACGTGTGTCATGTCCAGCACCTTGATCCCGTCGAGCGCCTTGCGCATCGGCTGACCGTCGGGTGCGCCGCTCGAGGAAACGCCGTTGGTGCTCATGAGCGGCTCACTTGTCCATCGTCGAATTCATCATGCAGTTGGCCATGGTCGTCTCTCCCATGAATGTGCTCGCGTTGGAAGGCGGTCGCGGAGTTTCAGAGGTCGTTGTCGTTGGCGTCGACGTGTGCCGCAAGCGCGAGCGCATGGTCGCGAACCAAGCGCTCGGCAAGGTCAGCATCTCGCGCTTCGAGCGCTTCGATGATGTGCATGTGATCGACGATGGACCGGGCGAAACGCTCATTTTCTCCGATCGTTCGATGGCGGATCGACCGGACGTGGACCATGATGCCGTCGGCGGTGCGCCGCAGCGTTTCGCAGCCGCAGAGCTCGATGATGCGCTGGTGGAAGCGGAGGTTCGCGTCCGAGTATTCGTCGAGGTTCGCGGCGATGCGGTCGCCGTCGAAGGTCGCGAAGATCTCACGCAGTGAGGCTATCGCTGCGGCACTCGCGCCGAGCGCGACGAGCCTTGCGGCCATGCTCTCGAGCGCGGCCCAGACGGTGATGATCTCCAGCAGCTCTATCTTGCTCTTGCGCGCGATGAAGTAGCCGCGCCGCGGTAAGCTGATGACCAGTTCCTCGTGCTCCAGGCGGACGAGGGCCTCGCGGACAGGCGTTCGGCTGACGCCCAGCTTCCCGGCAAGTTCGCGCTCGTCGAGCCGCAAGCTCGATCCATCGGTCTCATATAGGTTCGTCGCCATGATCGCCGCTCGGATGGCCTCGTAGACGCGCACCGAGATGCTGGCCTCGGGCCGGATCGAGACGAGGCCTAGCGCGACCATCGTCGCGTCATTTTCGTTTCTGGCATGCAGTATACCAGCCGCGGATTGCCGCCGGGGAACGGAACTCCTCCCGCGGCGACTCCTGGGCCGCCCACGGCCGCGCGGCCGCGCGAAGCGGTCGCCTGGTGTGCGATAAACCAAGCGGGCGCGGTGCCGAACGCAGCGTATAAGCGATGGCATGAATGGGCAAACGCAGACCGACGGCTTTCATCTCGTCCTCGACGCCCTCAAACTGAACGGGGTCGAAAACCTCTACGGCGTCGCCGGGATTCCGATCACCGATCTCCTCCGGCTCGCGCAGGCCGAAGGTTTTCGCTACATCGGCTTCCGTCACGAACAATCTGCGGCAAATGCCGCTGCGATCGCCGGCTTCATCACGGGCAAGCCCGGCATCTGCATGACGGTCTCCGCGCCGGGCTTTCTCAACGGTGTCGTCGGACTTGCGAACGCGACGGTCAACTGCTTTCCGATGGTGCTGATCAGCGGCTCCAGCGACCGCGCGATCGTCGATCTGGAGCAGGGCGACTATGAGGAGATGGATCAGCTCAGCGTCGCTCGGCCGCATTGCAAGGCGGCATATCGAGTCAACCGCCCGCAGGACATCGGGCTCGGGGTCGCGCGCGCGATCCGCGCCGCAGTCTCCGGGCGGCCGGGCGGCGTCTACCTCGACCTCACCGCGGAGGTGCTGGGCTCGGTGCTCGACATCGAGACGGCGCGTAAATCGCTGATCAAGGTCGTCGATCCGGCACCGGCGCAAACGCCGTCGCCCGAAGCGGTGACGCGCGCGCTCGAGCTCATGGCCTCGGCCGAGCGGCCGCTCGTGCTTCTCGGCAAAGGTGCAGCCTATGCTCGAGCCGACGCGGAGATCCGGACGTTCATCGAGACGACCGGCGTCCCGTTCCTCCCGATGTCGATGGCGAAGGGACTGCTGCCCGACGACCATGCGCAATCGGCTGCCGCGGCGCGCTCGTTCGCCATCGGTCAGGCCGATGTCGTCATGGTGGTCGGCGCGCGCCTGAATTGGCTCCTCTCGCACGGCAAGGCGCCGCTCTGGTCGGACGACACGAAGCTGATCCAAATCGACGTCGCGGCGACCGAGATGGACAGTAACCGCGCGATCGCGGCGCCCGTGGTCGCCGACATCGCATCGGCGATGAAAGCGTTCAACGCCGCACTCCGGCCCGGGCAGATCAAGCCCAGCAAGAAATGGATCGACGACATCAATTCGCGCAAGCAAAAGAACGTCGAGAAAATGGCGGCACGCCTCGCGGCAGAGCCCAGCCCGATGAACTTCTCGAGCGCTCTGCGCGCGGTCCGAGACGCACTGGCCGGACGGCCCGACGTCTACGTCGTGAACGAAGGTGCCAATACACTCGATTTCGGGCGCAACATCATCGACATGTTCGAGCCGCGCCATCGCCTCGACAGCGGAACGTGGGGTGTCATGGGCATCGGGATGGGCTATGCGATCGGCGCCGCGGTGGAGAGCGGCAAGCCGGTCGTCGCGCTTGAAGGCGATTCGGCGTTCGGCTTTTCCGGCATGGAGATCGAAACGATCTGCCGGTACAACCTGCCGGTGGTGACCGTGATCTTCAACAACAACGGGATCTATCGCGGCGATCCGGTGGGTGAAGCGCCCTCGCCGACCGGTTTCATCGCCGGCGCGCGCTACGAGCGGATCATCGAAGCGTTCGGCGGCGTGGGCGTGCACGCGACGGACACGGCGAGTTTGCAGAAGGCTGTGAGCGACGCGCTGGCCTCCGGGAAGCCTGCCTTGATCAACGCGGTGATCGATCCGACCGCAGGCACCGAGAGCGGTCACATCCAGAGCTTGAATCCGAAGAGCGCGCTCGTTTCATGAGGGAGCCGCCAACAGCGAAACGCTCTTCGAATGCACGGGGTCCAGGTTCGTCCGCGCCGACAGGCGTGACAGGCGCGGCTCCATCAGGTCCGCAAATCACAACCTGAGGCAGAGAGAAGCCGCGCAGCTGCAGAACAGGCCCCCATGTGCGTCGCTGAAGGCCGGGCGGCATTCTTCTCGCGGCCCGCGTTCCTCGGGATGCTCGCGGGCGCCGCGGCACCGCTGGTCGCGGGCGTCGGCGGCGCGGAGCAGGCCGCCGCCGCGGAGCGCGTGCCGCGGGTGCCGCTGCCGGAGCCGCGGCTGCCGCTCACGCGCGCGAACGCCGCGGCCGCGTCCCTCGCGCGCGGCGCGAACCTCGTCACGGCGACGTACGCGCGCGTCGAATCGCTGGCGAGCTCGGTCGAGGACGTCACGCTGCGCACGGACGTCCTCGACCTGATCCGCAACCCGCGCCCGCTCTACGCGGAGCGGCACCCGACGCCGGCATCACGGCTCGCGGTGCGCGACGCGCTGGCCCGCGAAGGGTTCGTCGCACCGGCCGCGCCGGTGCGCGGCATCTTCCCGCCCGGCACCGAGCCGGAGGCGACGACGGCTGTGCAGCCGTTCTGGTGCGCGCCCGGCTCGTCGGAAGGCTCGCACCACGACTATCCCGGCGGCCTCGCCGTGCATGAGTCGTTCAACGCGGCGATGGCGACCGCGTTCGCGTCGCAGTACGACACGCACTATTTCGGCGGGCGGCCGACGGTCTCGCGCGACACGGCGGTCGCCGCGGCGCTGTACCACGACATCATGAAGACCGTCGTGTTCGGCTGGAACGAAGACGGCACGGTGTTCGAGGAGCTGACGATTGCCGGCACCGGCGCGCATCACATCCTCTCCGGCGCCGAAGCGATCGCGCGCGCTCGCGATCCGCGCTTCGTCACGACGCTGCTGTCCGCGCATGCGGCGCCGTCGCTCGGCGATGAAACGAAGGTCGTCGCGTGGTGTCGCGCGGCCGCCATCGTTGCGAACGTCGATCCGATCGCCTTCGGGCTGGTGAAGCGCGACGGCACGAACTTCGTGCTTGCGGCGGACCCCGTGCCGCTCGAGGCGTTCGTGAACCACCTCAGCGACCACGACTACGTCGTGTCGGTACACGCGATGCACGTGATCTCCGCGCGCTTGCAGCAGCGCTGGTCGCGCCAGGAAGGCCTCCGGACGCTGGCCCCGACGTTCCCATGGTACCGCGCGATGATCCTCACCCGCAACACGGCGCTCGCCCTCTACGACACGCTCGCGCGCAACGGCGCCGACGCCTTCGACCGAACCCTGGTGCGCACGGAGTCGCAGCTCGCGCCGCTGCGCGTCTGATGGTGCCCGGCGAAACGAATCTTCGTGCGCTGCTGGCCGGCATGACGCCGACGCTGCGGCCGGAGACGTACGTGTTCTGGACGCTGCCGCCGGGTCAGTCGCTACCCCCGGGATCGCACCGTTCGCGACGGTTCGCGAGGACGAGGGCCTCACCGTCGTCGTCGAACACCAGCCCGGCTGGGAACCCGCCGGCGACGACGCATTTCGCGCGATCACCCTAAGCGTGCATTCGAGCCTGAATGCGGTCGGTTTCATCGCCGCGGTGACGCGTGCGCTGGCGGACGCAGGCATCCCGGCGAACGTGATTGCAGGGTACCATCACGACCATCTGCTCGTCCCCGGAGCACATGCCGAGCACGCCATGACGGTTCTGCGTGCGTACGCGGCTACCGCGTCCGCCGGTGGTTCGCTCAGTCTTCGACAATAAGGTCGAGCCCGGTCGTTGCACCGTCCGAAACCGCAATGCGTACTGCAATTTTAAGTGGCCGACGACTCAACCGAAACGGGATTATCGACTCAACTCGTAGAATGCTACGCTCAGTCCCTTGACTGCACGCTGTTGCCACCGAGCTTGACGCCAAGCTCACCCTCACGTCAATGTTTTCTAAACTCATCATATCAGTCTCGCCTCCGCGGTATCGCCGGATGCGAGGCATACCAACCATCCGCGCGTTCCAACGTAGCATGGTGCGACCTCCAGCCGTGCGAATCCTGGCGCCTAGAGTCCCGGCGTCAGCTTTCTTCCGGGGTCCGCGCTCGGCGTGAGCGACGAGACGTTCGGAGAGCGCATCCGCCGGCTCCGCACCGAGCGCGGATTGACTCTGGTCGAGTTGGCGGCGGCCGCCGGCGCGGCGGAAGGCACGATCCGACAACTCGAGTCGAACCGAATAAAGTCGCCCAATTTTCATCTCGGCTTGCGCTTGGCGGATCAGCTCAAAGTCGATCCCCATTATCTCGCGCTCGGTGAGGGATTTAGCATGTCCGACCGATTCGACGCGATTGAACGCCGACTCAAAAAGCTAGAGCAGCGCCTTTCGACGATTCCGACGACGCGCCGCTGACGCCGAAATCTACCCCGTAGCGAACAGCTTCCCGAAACGCTCTTCGAATGCTTCGGGATCGAGGTTCGTTTGCGCTGACAGGCGCGACAGGCGCGGCTCCGTGAGGTCCTGCGCTTCCAGGCGGATCATGTACTTGCGCGCCACTTCGTAGGACTCGGTCGTGACGTCCACCATGCGCACGCGGACGCGCCCGGTGGCTTTGTCGAGCATCGAGTCCAACGTCACCGGGACGATGCGGCCGCCGGCGAGCGCGATCAGCGCTCCGCTGCCGCCGCTCAGCAGATAGCGCACGGCGCCGTAGCCCAGCGTTCGCGTGTATTCTGCGTCGAACGGGATCGGCTTCGCGCTGCGCAGCTCGTAGCCGATGTCTTTCGGGACGACGGTTGCTTCGATGCCGATCTCTTTGAGGCGCGCGCGCACCGCGTCGCGCAGCACGCTGCCCAGCGGGACGTCGGCGAGGCGCACGTGACCATACGCATCGCGCGTCGCGGTCGACACCGCGGCGAGCTCTTCGGGCGCGATCCGCTCGGCGATCCCTTCGGCGACGACCGCCACGCCGTGGTCGTGCCCGGACGCCAGCCGTTTGATGATCGCGCCGACGATCGTGTCGACCACGTCGTCCAGCGCGATCTTCTCGCCGATGAACTCTTCTGGGATGAGCGCCAGCGTCGCGCCCGCCGCCTTGCAGATCCCAAGCGCCAGCGCGCCCGATTTACGACCCATCGTCACGGCGAGATACCAGCGCGACGCGGTGCGCGCGTCTTCCATCAGGTTCTCGACGATCGCCGAGCCGACGGCGCGCGCCGTCTCGAAGCCGAACGTCGGCGCGTTGTCCGGCAGGGGCAGGTCGTTGTCGATCGTCTTCGGGACCGTCGCCACGCCGATGCGACCCTTCGTTTCCGCCGCGATGCGTGTCGCGCCGAACGTCGTGTCGTCGCCGCCGATGGCAATCAGGTAGCGCACGCCCAGCATCGTCAGCGAGCGGATGCAGCGGCGCAGCGAGTCGGGATCGCTCGCCGGGTTCGTGCGCGACGTGCGCAGCATCGAGCCGCCGGAGAAATGCAGCCGCGACACGTCCTCGATCTGCAGCTCGGTCACGTGCGACGTGTCGCCCGCTACGAGGTGGCGGTAGCCTTCGTAGATGCCGAGCACGCGCAGCCCGTGGTTGCGCGCCTCGATCGTCGCCGACGCGATGACGCCGTTGATGCCGGGCGCCGGCCCGCCGCCGACCAGGATCGCGAGCGTTTCGTCCGTGTGCATCACGCCCGTCCTCACACCGCCGCGGGGGTCGTCGCGGCTCCCATCCGCGTGCGCAGCTCGGCGTCGAGCGCGTCGAGGAACTGCGTCGTGGTCAGCCACGGCTGGTCCGGTCCGATCAAGATCGCGAGATCTTTCGTCATCTTGCCGGACTCGACCACGTCGACGCACACTTTCTCCAACGTTTCAGCGAAGCGCGTCACGTCGGGCGTGCCGTCGACCTTGCCGCGGTGCGCGAGCCCGCGCGTCCACGCGAAGATCGACGCGATCGGGTTGGTCGACGTCTCGCGACCCTTCTGGTGCTCGCGGTAATGGCGTGTCACCGTGCCGTGCGCGGCTTCGGCTTCGATCGTTTTGCCGTCGGGCGTCATCAGCACCGACGTCATCAGGCCCAGCGAACCGAAGCCTTGCGCAACCGTGTCGGACTGCACGTCGCCGTCGTAGTTCTTGCACGCCCACACGAACGCGCCCGACCACTTGAGCGCCGCGGCGACCATGTCGTCGATGAGCCGGTGCTCGTAGGTCAGCCCGCGGCGTTCGAACTCCGCCTTGAACTCTTCGTCGTACACCTGCTGGAACAGGTCCTTGAAGCGCCCGTCGTAGGCTTTGAGGATCGTGTTCTTCGTCGACAGATACACCGGGTAGCCGCGCAGCAGACCGTAGTTCATGCTGGCGCGCGCGAAGCCTCGGATCGACTCGTCGACGTTGTACATCGCGAGCGCGACGCCGCCGCCTTTGAACTCGTACACCTCGCGCTCGATCGGCGCGCTGCCGTCGGCCGGCGTGAACTTCACGACCAGCTTGCCGGCGCCGGGCACGACGAAGTCGGTCGCGCGGTACTGGTCGCCGAACGCGTGGCGGCCGATGACGATCGGCTGCGTCCAGCCGGGCACCAGGCGCGGCACGTTGCGGCAGATGATCGGCTCGCGGAACACCGTGCCGTCGAGCTCGTTGCGGATCGTGCCGTTGGGCGAGCGCCACATCGACTTCAGCTTGAACTCTTCGACGCGCGCTTCGTCGGGCGTGATCGTCGCGCACTTCACGCCGACGCCGTACTGCTTGATCGCGCGCGCCGCGTCGAGCGTGACCTTGTCGTCCGTTTCGTCGCGGTGCTCGACGCCCAGGTCGTAGTACTTCAGGTCGATGTCGAGGTACGGCAGGATGAGCTTCTCGCGGATGAAGTGCCAGATGATGCGGGTCATCTCGTCACCGTCGAGCTCGACGACGGGGTTGCGGACCTTGATCTTATTCAGGGAGGATACTCCTGCGTGCGAGGGCGTGACGGCGGATGGTTCCGCGTCCCGCAGCCGCGTCCCCGGGGGGCGAGCCCCGTGCGCGGCGCTCGGTCGCCCCACCGAGCGAGGAAGTCTCATGGCGGATCGCGGATTTTCGCGGCACCGGTCGCAACGGCTCCCTTTGTAAGGAGGACGCTATGGCTCGTCTCTTTGCCCGCTGGTTCGGGATCATCTACGTCTTGGTCGGGATCCTGGGATTCATCCCCGGGATCAACGCGATGATGCCGCCCGAAGACGGCGTCACGATCGCGATGTCGTACGGACATCTGCTCGGCCTCTTCCCGGTGAACGTGATCCACAATATCGTGCACATCCTGATCGGCGGCTGGGGCGTCGCGTCAGCCGGATCGTTCGCACAGGCGCGCACGTACGCGCGCTCGATCGCCGTGATCTACGGCGTGCTGGCGATCTGCGGTTTCATCGCACCGTTCAGCTCGCTGTTCGGTCTGGCGCCGCTGTTCAGCCACGACATCTGGCTGCACGCGCTGTCGGCAGTCGTCGCCGCATACTTCGGCTGGGGCGTGGCCGCCGAGAGCGACGCGACGGCCTGATCCTTCGCACCGCGGCGGGCGGGCTCGCGGCGCGCACGGAAGACCGCACCGATGCGCGTCGTGAGCCTCTTGCCGTCGGCCACCGAGATCTTGTTCGCGATCGGGGCGGGTGACCGCGTCGTCGGCGTCACGCACGAGTGCGACTTCCCCGCTGACGCGCGCACCCGCCCGCACCTCACGTCGTCGCTGCTGCCGGCCGAGCTCGACGCCGCCGGGATCGACCGGCACGTGCGCGCGAGCGTCCACGCGGGCTCGTCGTTGTACGGGCTCGACGACGTCGCATTGGCCGCGCTGGAACCCGATCTCATCGTCACGCAAGAGCTGTGCGCGGTGTGCGCAGTGTCGTACGAGATCGTCGACCGCGCCGCCAAACGGCTGCGCGGCGATCCGCGGGTCGTGTCGCTCGAACCGTCGTCGCTCGAAGACGTCTTCTCCACGATCACGTTCGTGGGCGAGCTGGTCGATGCGCGCGACGGCGCGGCGCGTTTGCTGGCGCAGCTGCGCGCGCGCGTCGACGCGCTGAGCGAACGTGTCGCGGCGCGCGAGGGCGGCGCACGCGCCGGCGTGCTCGTGCTTGAATGGACCGATCCGCCGATGAGCGGCGGGCACTGGACGCCGGGGCTCGTCGAGCTGGCCGGCGGCGAGCCCGTGCTGGGCAATCCCGGTGCGAACAGCCGCGTGCTGACGTGGGACGAGATCGCCGCCGCCGACCCTGACGTCGTGATCGTCGCGCCGTGCGGTTTCGACCTCGACCGCGCGGAGCAGGAGATCGCCGCGCTCCCTGCGGCGGCAGCGACGGCGTTCGCCGCGCTGCGCGCCGTGCGCGAGGGCCGTGCCTACGCGATGGACGGCAACGCGTTCGTCAACCGCCCGGGCCCGCGGCTCGTCGACACCGCGGAGCTGTTCGCGGCGGCGATCGCCGGTGATCTCGAGCCGGCTACGCGGGCTTTTCTTCGAAGCGTTGCGCTGACTCCACGATGATCCGGCGCGCCGTCGCGGCGTCGTCCCAGCCTGCGGTGCTCGTGTGCTTTCCTTCGAGCATCTTGTAGGTCTCGAAGAAGTGCTGGATCTTGCGCAACTGATGCGGGAAGATCTGCGTGTAGTTGTGGACGTCGGCGTAGTCGGGCTCGCCCACGGGAACTGCGAGAACTTTGTCGTCTTCCTTCCCGTCGTCGATCATGCGCAGTAATCCGATCGGCCGCGCCGCGACGAGGCAGCCGCTGAACGTCGGCTCCGACACCAGGATCAGCACGTCGAGCGGGTCGTCGTCGAGCGCGAGCGTGCGCGGCGAGAAACCGTAGTCGCCCGGATAGAAGATCGGCGAGTGGAGCGCGCGGTCGAGCCGGAAGATGTCGAGCGCCTTGTCGTACTCGTACTTGTTCCGCGAACCGCTCGGAATCTCGACGATGACGTTGATCTCATCGGGCGCACGGTCGCCTAGCGGCAGATTGAGGCGGTTTTGGCGCGTGGCGAGGCTCACCGGCGCAACATTCCGCACCGCATGAGCGTGCGCCTGGAGATCGGAACCAGGCTATGCGGTGTGCGCGGTCTGATTCAAGCGGGCGAGCGTCCACACGCCGTTCGTGCGGCGGAAGCGTGTGACGGAGGCGGTTAGGAATCGAACTTTGAGCTCCGAGTCGCCGAGCAGCACGCGCAGCAGCGCATGCAGCGGGCCGGCGTGCGTCGCGACCAGCGCGACGCCGTCATCCGGCACCTCGCCGGCGACGCGCTCGACGGCGCGCGCGACGCGCCGCGCACAGCGCGTCGAACGTCTCGCCGCCGCCCGGCGTGTAGGCTTTCACCGCCGTCTCGTTGCGTCGCATCGAGCTGCGGGTTCGCGGCGAGGATCTGCTCCCACGTCAGCCCTTCCCAGTCGCCGAACTGCATCTCGCGCCAGTCGGGATCCAGCCGCAGAGCGACGTCGCGCGGGCCGAGCACGATGCGCGCCGTCTCGGCCGCGCGCGCGAGATCGCTCGACGCGGCCGCGTCGATTCGCTCGTTGCGAAGCAGCGCGGCGAGGGCCGTCGCTTGCGCGCGGCCCTCGTCGTCGAGCGGGATGTCGGTATGTCCCTGAAACCGCTTGTCCGCGTTCCAAGCCGTCCGCCCATGGCGGACGCAAATGAGCTGCACGCGGACGGTATGACGGCCCGAGGGGCTACTTCCCTCCGTGCGAGACGAGCAGGTCGCGACATATCGTTGGCGTGCTCTTCTTCTACCGCGAGGATCTCTTCGAGCATGGTGCGCGTCGTCGAATCGCGTTCGCCGAAGAAGTGGATCAGCTCGCGATAGTGCTCGATCGCGATCCGCTCGGCGATCAAGTTCTCCTTGATCATCGCCGACGAGGTCGAGCTCGCTCTCGCCGTACTGCGAAGCGGAGCGCATCGCGAGGCCCTCGGGGTCGAAGTTGGGCGTGCCGCCGAGCTGGTTGATGCGCTCGGCGATGCGCCCGGCGTGCTCGCGCTCTTCGTCGGCGTGCTGAGCGAACTCGTCCTTGGGGCCTTGGCTCGCGATGCCGGTCGCGGCGATGCTGTGCATCGTGTAGCGCAGCACGCACACGATCTCGGTCGCGAGGGCGCTCTGGAGCAGGTCGATCGCCTGCTTCGGGTCGAGCCCGTAGTCTTGCGTGAGCGCGCCCTTGTCGATCTGCTCGCGGGCGCGGCGGCGCAACTCCTGGATATCGGTCAGGAACGGCTGCTCGGTGTTCGTGGTGGTCACAACGCGGTTCTCCCGGTTCGTCTTGAAAACGATGTAGACGTCTTCTTTACCCGTCCGGTGCCCGCTCCAGCCAAGCGAGCCCCTGCGGAGTGCCGCAGCTGCAAGGGCCGCCGCCGGGTCGCCGGAATCTTGCGTGCATGGAACCGAACGGCCGCGTCGCCATCCGCAAAATGTACAAGCTCTACATCAACGGCGCGTTCGCGCGCAGCGAGTCGGGGCGCAGCGACCAGATCGACGGCGAGAACGTGGCGCACGCGTCGCGCAAAGACGTCCGCGACGCCGTCGTCGCGGCCCGCGCCGCGCAGGAGAAGTGGGCCGGGCAGACGCCCGCGCTGCGCGGGCTGGTGCTCTACCGGCTGGCCGAGATGATGGAGGCCCGCAAGGCCGAGCTGGCGGCGCAGCTCGTCATCGGCGGCACCGTAGCAGCGGACGAGGCCGAGCGCGAGGTGACCGCGTCCATCGACCGCACGGTCTGGTACGCGGGCTGGTGCGACAAGTACCTCGCCCTCGCGTCGACGCGCAACCCCGTGGGCGGCCCGCACTTCAACTTCTCCACCCCGGAGCCGACCGGCATCGTCGCCCTGCTCGCCCCCGACGAGCCCGCATTGCTGGGGCTGGTCACCGCGGTGCTCCCGGCGCTGGTCAGCGGCAACGCGGTCGTCGTGGTGGCCGGCGAGCGCGACCCGCGCAGCGCCGTGGTCTTCGCCGAGTGCCTGGCGACCAGCGACCTGCCGGGCGGCGCGTGCAACGTGCTGACGGGGACGCGCGCCGAGCTCGCGCCCGTGCTCGCCGGCCACATGGACGTCAACGCGCTCGGCGGGTTCGGCCTCGACGCCGCGACGCAGAAGAAACTCGGCGAGCTCGCCGCGGAGAACGTCAAGCGCACGCATTTCGAAGACGCTCCGCCGCGCGAGAGCTGGTTCGCCGGCGACTACGACGATCTCGAGCGCGTGCTCGCGTTCACCGAGCTCAAGACGATCTGGCACCCCGCGAAGATCTGATTTCGCGCGGCGGGACCGCGCCCGCCGGGCCGTGAATCGGCGTCCTTCGAGCTCACGATGAGCTCACCGCGGAGAGGTGGCAGAGCGGTTGAATGCACTCGCTTGGAAAGCGAGCATACGGTAAAACGTATCGGGAGTTCGAATCTCCCCCTCTCCGGAGCCTCCATCCTGACCGGCGCGATCACCGCCGCCTAACGGACGGGTCCGTTTCGGCCGAACCCGGCTATAGTGCAGCAACAAGGGCTTGTTCCGGTTGCGGGTGTTCGGCACGGAGGGGTCGCGGAGGGCACGGAGGCTGCAGCGGGGTCCGGCGTGAGCGTCCCTTCGGGCGACGATTCGCGGCGGGGACTTCGCGTTCGAGAGGTTGCCGGGCAGACGGCCGAGGCGATCGCGCGTTTGCGTTCGGCGTCGAACCGCCTCACCGCGAATGCCATCGCCCAGACGTCCGCGATCGTCGAGGTCGCGCGGACGGCGCGCGAATCCACCGAGCGCGTCCGCGGTGCCGGGCGCACCGTCGCGAACGCGCGCGTGCGGACCACGGAAGCCGACGAGCAGCTGCATTCCGCCGAGCGCGGCATCGAAGAGCTCACCGCGGCGTCGGGGGAGCTGGCGTCCGTCACGAAGAGCGCGCTCGCATCGATCGGCGAACTGCTCGCGCTCACCGAGAAGATCAACGGCATCGTCGATTTCGTTCGCGAAGTTTCGGAGCGCACCAATTTGCTCGCGCTCAATGCGAAGATCGAGGCCGCACGTGCCGGCGAGCACGGGCGCGGATTTGCCGTCGTCGCGGGCGAGGTCGGTAAGCTCGCGGCATCGACGCGCGAAGCGACGCGCGACATGGACGAGCTGCTGCGGCAGATCGCCGCGCGCGGCGCATCGACGAGTGCGTTCGGGGCGTCGCTCGACGAAGCCGTGACGGGCAGCGAACGCTCCGCCGACGGCGCGCGCACGGCACTCGGCGCGATCTCAGCGGCGGTCGCCGACGTGGTTGCGACCTTCGCCGGCGTCGAACGGCTCGTCGAAAGCGAGATCGCCGCCGCCGACCAATACGGCTCCGCGGCCGGATCGCTGCTCCGCAGCGTGCGCGAGCACTTCGCCGACACCGCGGAGGCGCAGCTGTGGACCGGCAACGTCGAATTCCAGAGCCACGAGCTCACCGCGATCAACCAGCGGCGCGACGGCGCGACGGTGACGGCGCACTCGCCGGTGCGTACGCTGCGCGTCGGGTGTGCGACGGCGCCGGAGTCGCTGCCCGCACGTATGCTGGAGACGTTCAAACGCGAAGTCGAGAAGCTCTCGGACGGGCAACTGCGCGTCGAGCTCGTGATCCCCTACGAGAAGCCTCAGTCGCAGCTGATGATCGAGCTGCGCACCGGCGACCTTGCACTGGGCGCGTTGAACGCCTCGCTCGTCGGCAGCCTGCTCCCGCCCGCGCAACTGCTCGAGCTTCCCTATCTCTTCCGCTCGCGCCGCCACGCTTTCGCGATGTTCGACGGCGCCTACGGGCGGGCGCTCCTCGCGCGCGGCGCGAGCGTCGACTTGACCTTCCTCGATTTCTGCGAAAACGGTGTGCGGCACTACACGAACGACGTGCGTGAAGTGCACATCGCCGACGACATGCGCGACCTTCGGATGCGCACGCTGGAAGGCCCCGTCCACCTCTACGTCGCCAGCGCGCTCGACCTCACGCCGTACCCCATGCCGCTGGGCAAGGTGTTCGACGCGATGCGCGACCGGCGCATCGACGGCCAGGACAACCCACTGCCGACCATCGTCGGCGCGAGGTTCTACGAGCACCAGCGTTTCCTCACGCTGACGGCGCATACGTACACGCCGCAGATCCTCATCGCGAACCCGGAGATGCTCGCATCGCTGGGCGAGCGGCGGACGATCATCGAAAAGGCTGCGCAGCATGCGATCGCGTGGCAGCGCGACGCCGCGGCGAAGTTCGACGTGGAAGCGCTCGCGCAGCTCCGCCGCTCCATGACGGTGACGACGCTCGACGAGGCGCAGCGCCAGACGTTCGTGCGCGCCACGGCGCCGGTCTACGAGCGCGCCGCGGACTTGGTCGGCGAGGCCGAGCTGGCCGCGCTGCGCAGCGCCGCGGACGCGGCAGGCGCCGGGCTGTCCGCCGGCACGTCGAGCTGGACCTGATCTCGGCGATTCAGCTCCGCCGCAGCAGCGGCAGCACGCGTTCGGACGGTAAGTTGAAATAGGTCACGCCGGCGCGGCCGGTGACCTTGTGCGCGCTGAACAGCGCGTCGTCGATAGCCGCCTCCGTGGCGTCGACCGTTGCCCTGAACAGCGCGTCGACGCGGTCCTCGTCGCTCTCGAGCGGCGGGCCGGTGATCCCGCCCGCGCGCGGGTACCGGTGCGTCGTCGAGAACGCGATGAAGAGATCGCCGCTCGACACGTGTGACGTCGCGCCGGTGCGCGCGAGCCCCAGGCCGGCGCGTTCGGCGATGTCGTGCAAGCGGTTGTGATCGAGCGGCGCGTCCGTCGCGACGACGATGATGATGCTGCCGTCGGCCGCGCGCCCGTGGTCCGGCGCGACGTAGCCTGCCGTTCGCGGATAAATCGGTAGTAATTCGCCGGCGAACGCGCGACCGACCGGGACGCCGTCGATGCGCAGTTCCGCGCGCGAGCCGGTGTTCGCGTTGACGAGCACGCCGACGGTGTAGCCGCCGAGCGCCTTGGGCAGCACGCGCGATGCGGAGCCGATGCCCGCCGCAAAGCCGAACGCGCGCATCCCCGTACCGGCGCCGACGTTGCCGCGCGCGAAATCGCCGGCCTTCGCCGCGTCGAGCATCGCGACGACGTCTTCGGCATGCACGTGGCGGCCTTGGATGTCGTTGATGCCTTGGTCGTCGCACTCGGCGACCACCGGCAGCGGCACGTCTTCGCGCACGCCGATCTGCGGATGCTTCCCGATCAGCCACGACACGACGCCGTCGTCTACCCGGCCGACGTTCAGCGTGTTCGTGAGCACGATCGGCACTTCCAAGAAGCCGGACTGGTTCACCCAGTGTGCGCCCGTCATCTCGCCGTTGCCGTTGAGCGCGAACGTCGCCGCGGCGACGCGATCGTTCCAGACGTCGTCGCCCGCGATGATCCCGGTCGCGCCCGTGCGCACGTCCGTGCCTTCGACCTTCGTGACGTGCCCCACGCGGACGCCGGCCACGTCGGTGATGCCGTCCACCGCGCCGGGCGTGAAGCTGCCGATCGGAACCGGCGTTCGCGCAGCAGCGGGAAGCGCGCAGCAGACGAGCGCCGCGAGCAGCGCGAGGAGATGACGCATGCCAGCGCGATTGGCTATCCGACAGCCACAGGCATGCACGCGCCGCGCCGTAGGGATTCGTACGCCGCGCGCAGCGATTCAAGCCGTTCCGGTTCGACGCGGCGGCCCGCGTTGGGGCCGTCGGGGATCGCTTCGGCGAAGAGCCGCTCCGGCAGCGTGTCGTCGTCGGGCTTCCAGCCTAGCCGCGCGTTGATCGTGCGCTTGCGCTCCCACGTGCGCTGCGCCGCGGCGCGCAGGCCGTCCGCGTCGAGCGCGATGCCGCTG
>CAWBTJ010000023.1:0-11210 GCA_963791645.1 Vulcanimicrobiota bacterium
ACCGCGCGGCGAGCCGCGCGCTCAGCGGGAACACGTGCTCCAGGGACGGCACGTGCGACGCGAGCTCCGCGTGCGCCGGGAGCACGACCGCGTCGACGGCGGCGAAGCGCGAGCGCAGCGCGCGCGCGACGACGCCCGCCAGCAGGGTGTCGCCGATCCCCCCGCCGGCCGCGACCAGCAGCGCGCGCTCAGAACCCATCGAGGATCGTTTCGATGAACCCGCTGCCCGCACCGCCGCTCACCTCGGAGGCGCGAAAGGCGCGGTACGGCGCGGCCCACGGCCGCCAGCGCGTCACCTGCGCGTCGAAGTGCTCGTCCGGGAACACGTCGACGACGCGCGCGCACAGCATGCCGGCGACGTGGGCGGCGCCGGTGTCGACCGACACGACGAGATCGGCGCGGCCGAGCGCTTCCACCCACGCGCGCAGGGTCGGAAACGTCTGCGGTGTGACGCCCGTGAGCTCGTACACCGCCTTCGCCTCGGCCGGCGCCGCGACGACGCGCGCGTAGGGCGCGAGCCGTTCGAGCACGTCGCGCAGCGTGGCGGCGCCGACGCCCGCGTCGAGCCACTTCGGCCCCGCTTGCACGATGATGTTCGTGTCGCCGTGCTGTAGCGCGTCCACCTCCTCGATCAGCGCGGGGCGCATCCGCCAGCGGTCCGCGGAGGGCGCGTCGTCGCGCACGAGCCCGGCGCCGAGCCGGTACAGCACCTCAGCCTCGTGCGCCGCCTCGCCGCCGGCGCGCTGCGAGCGGCTCACCGTGCGCGTCGTGCGCGAGCGCACCCACAGCGTTTTGAGCGGGCGCGCCCAATCGGTGGTGAAGCCGACCCGCTCGCGAATCGGTGCGGCGAGGACGAACGCTTCGGGCTCCTCGCTCGCGATCAGCGCGACGTCGTAGCGCATCGCAGCGATCTCGGCGTTCGCGCGCGCGGTGCTCTCGGGCGTGGAGCCGTGCGCCGGCCACGGGATGCGTTCGAGCACGTGCTCGGCAACGATCGCGCGCGGGGCGAACAGCCCGGCGTTGCGCGTCGTCAGCGCGACGCCGACTTCGTGCCCGGCGTCGAGCAGCGCGACGACGAGCGGCGTGCACACGGCGGCGTCGCCGATCCCGTCGAGCCGCATCAGCAGAACGCGCATGTCAGCGGCCGCGGAGCTGCCGTTCGAGCTCTTCGGTGTAGACGCTGTCCAGCAACGCTGTGCGCGCGAGCTGCGCGAGCGCGGACGGGATGCGCGTCGACGACGCCAGGCCTGCGAAGAACGGCTGCGCGAGCGGCGGCGCGAGCACGCGCGCGCGCGCCAGGTTGAAGGCGTACGCACCCGTGGCGAGCTTGATGCGCGCCGTCGGCATCTTGCGCACGAAGCGCGCCGCCATGCGCGCTTTTTCGATGCGCTTTGTCGAGCGCGTCTTCGAGCGACTCCGGCGTCGGCGGCTTGATGTGCCAGAGATATGCGGCCTTCGCGAAGACGCGCCGGACGCCGTGCGCGCGCAGCCGCGCGCCGAGCTCGGTGTCCTCCCAGCCGTACAGGTCGAAGTCTTCGTCGAAGCCGCCGACGGCGCGCAGCGACGCGGCGCGCACCGACACGTTGCACGTCACGAAGAACGCGCGCGAGAAGTTCGCGGCGGTCGGCTCGGGCCGGTGCGCGGCGTCGGGCACGTTGAGGATCGGGCCCGACACGGCCAGCGGGAAGATCTCGTCGCGGTGCGCCTTGGCGTGCGCGGCGAGAAAGTGCGGCGGCGTGACGACGTCGTCGTCCACGAACAGGATCGCGTCGCCGGTCGCGCGCGCGATCCCGGCGTTGCGCGCCTTGCCGCGGTTCGGCTCGGCGACGAACGCATAGACGGCGCCGTGCGCGCGCGCGACGGCGGGCGTCGCGTCGGACGAGCCGTTGTCGACGACGACCAGCTCGTACTCCGGCGCGCCTTCCTGCGCCCGCAACGACGCCAGCGCGCCGTCGAGCAGCGGCGCGCGGTCCTTCGTCGCGATCACGACGGAAAATTTCACGGGCGTACCGGTTCGAGAAGAAACCCGGCCATCCGCTCCGCGGCGCCGGCGTGGTGGCGGTACAGCGCCGCCAGCTCCGCGCCCGTCGTCCTGCACCACGCCGCGTCGTGCCAGCGCTCCGCCGCGGTGTGCGCGACCTGCGAAGGCAACAGCGTGCCCGCGATCTCGACGTCCAGTTCTTTCCCCGCGTCGATGTTCGGCTGCGCGAAGTGCGCGAAGCGCTTCGCGAACGCCACGACGGCCGCGCGCTTGAGCGGCGTTCCGATCAGCGGCAGCTTGCCGGCGTACTGCAGCGGCCCGCCGATGACCACGAGCTCGGGCGCGTTGAACGGCGTGCACACGACCGCCGGGATGCCGAGCGCCGCGAGCTCGATCACCTTCGTGCCCGGGATCGTGATCGCGAGCCGCGCGTTCGCCGCCGCGCGCATCGCCGCGCGCACGAGCGGGAAGCGTTGCCCTTGCGCGACGATCTCACCGTCGGCGAGCTCGGCCGGCGCGCCGTACGACAGTGGATGATCGCCGCCGCGCGCGAGCGCCGCGCGCAGCACGTCGTCGGGGACGAACGGCGAGCCGGCGAACGCGATCGCGACGCCGGGCAGCATCCGCCGCAGGTTCAGCGCGACGCGCACGAACAGCGAGAACACGTTGTCCACCTCGTGCTTGCGCGAGCCTGGGAACAGCACGATGCCGTCGCGCGCGGCGTCGCTGGGCGGGTCGCCGTACGCGCCGGACGCCTCGCCCAGCGCGCCGTCGATCGCGAGGTTGCCGACGATGCGAATGCGATCGGCGGGCGTGCCCCAGTCCACCAGCTGCGTCTTGTTCGCCGCGTCGACCGCGAACACGCGCGCGAACGTGCTCGCGTACTTCTTGCGCGAGAACTTGTACGCGGTCGCCGTGCCGCCGAGCCGCGCGTGGACGCGCGCCGCGTGCGACAGATCGCCGCCCAGATATTGCACGCGGTCGACCTGCTGCGGCAGCCCGTCGGCGCGCCGCCCGAGCGCGAGCCGCACGTACGCGGCCGGCGGGTACGCGCGCACGCCGGGAAACAATCCCTCGACGTACGCGGCCTCGCGGCCGGTCGCGAAGTCGTCCGGCACGCCGATGACGTGCACCTCGACGGCGGGATCGCGCGCGCGCAGCGCCGCGACGAGCGGCCGCACCCAGCCCGCGAACTCGCCGGGCCCGTTCGCCGTGATCGCGATGCGCATGGACTATTTCGAACGGATCGTGGCGACCAGGTCCGTCGTGCTGCGGCCCGGCTGGTGCGGCGCGAGGACGATGCGCCCGCCGTGCCGTTCGACGACGAACCGCTCCGGCAGCTCCTCGATGCGGTACTGCGCGCTCTTCACGTGCACGTCGGGCCGGATGCGGTCGAGCAGCGTCTCGGGCGTGCGCTGGCCGAAGCCGGTGACGGCGTCGACGCTGCGCAGCGCGGCGACGACGCGCGCGCGGTCCGCGAACGGCACGAGCGGACGATCCGGTCCTTTGCCGAGCAGCCGCACCGAGTCGTCCTCGTTGAGCAGCACGATCAGCGCATCGCCCTGCGCGCGCGCCCACGCGAGGTACGCGACGTGCCCGGCGTGCAGCAGATCGAAGACGCCGTTGGTCGACACGACGCTGCGTCCCGCGGCGCGCTGCGCCTCGCGCCACGCGACGGCGGCAGCCACGTCGAGCACCAGTCCGGAGAAGTCGTCAGCGGCCATAGGGCTGCCCTGGGCTTGTCGACGCGTGCTCCATCAGCGCGACGATCTCGTCCGGCGTCGCCGTCGCCGTGCCGAGCTTCTCGACGACCGCCGCAGCCGCGAAGTTCGCGAGCTGCGTGGCCGTCTCGGCGGGGATCTGCGCGGCCAGCGCGAGCGTCAGCACCGCGACCACCGTATCGCCGGCGCCGGAGACGTCGTAGACCGTGCGCGCGACGGCGGGGACGTCGAACCGCTCGCCGTTCGCGCCGAACAGCGACATGCCGTGCTCGCCGCGCGTGATCAGCACCCAGCGGCAGTCGAGCAGCCGCAGCAGCGCGCGGCCCGCCGCGTCGAGCGTCGCGTCGTCCACGATCGCGATCCCGCTCGCGCGCGACGCTTCGCCGGCGTTCGGCGCGATGCACGTGACGCCGGAGAACATGCCGAGGTTCGGCGGCTTGGGATCGGCGACGACGACCGGCGCCGCCAGCGCGGCCTCGACGATCTCGCGGTGGAAAAATCCCTTCGCGTAGTCGCTCAGCACGACGGCGTCCGCGTCGCGAACAGCGGCGCGCACGCGGTCGACGACGTGCGCGCGGTCGTCGTCGCGCAGCGCCGCGGTGGACTCCCAGTCGGCGCGCACGACCTGCTGGTTGTGCGCGACGACGCGCGTCTTGCGCGTGGTCGGGCGATCGGCGAGCGTGACGAGCCCGCGCGCGTCGACGCCGAGGTCGTCGAACATTGCGCGCAGCCGCGCGCCTTCCGCATCGTCACCCACGCCGCCGACGAACGCGACGTGCGCGCCCAGCGCGCGCAGGTTGTTCGCGACGTTGCCCGCGCCGCCCAGCGTGAACGTGTGCTCGCGCACCGCGACGACCGGCACCGGCGCTTCGGGCGAGATGCGCGACACGTCGCCCCAGATCCACTCGTCGATCATCACGTCGCCGATCACGACGACGCGCCGACCCGTCATGCGCGCCAGCAGCTCGGTCGCCCGCGGCGCAGCGATGAGCTCAGCCACGCCGCACGATCCACTCCGCCGCTTCGAGCAGCGTTTGCGCGCGCAGATCGGGCTCCGGCCCGTCGTACGGATACGGGCCCGGCAGCAAGATGCCCGGTACGCCCACGGCGTGGCCGAGCGCGACGTCGCTGCCGCGGTCGCCGACCACCGCGCCGCCGTCGAGCGTGAAGCCGTGCTCGTCGAGCGCGCGCGTCACCAAGCCCGGCGCGGGCTTGCGGCAGTCGCAGTCCTCGTCGTAGTGCGGGCACCAGTACCACGCGTCGATCGCGACGCCGTCGCCGGCGAGCTTGCGCGCGATCTCGCCGTTCACGGCGCGCACCGCGTCATCGCCGAAATACCCGCGCGCGATCCCCGATTGATTCGAAACGACGACCGTCGCAAAACCGCGCTCGCCGAGCAGCCGCAGCGCCTCGACGACGGTCGGCAAGATCTCGACGCCGCCCGGATCGTCGAGAAAGCCTTTGTCTTCGATGATCGTCCCGTCGCGATCGAGAAACACGGCCGGCCGGCGCATGTCTGGTCGCGGAACGCCAGTCACGGCCGCAGAGCGCCCGCGATCATCATGCGAACAGCAGCTCCTGCTCGACGAGATCGCAGATGATGTGGCCCATCGTGATGTGCACTTCTTGCACGATCGCGCTGTAGCCGTCGGGACCGAGCAGGATCAGATCGGCGACGTCCGCCACCGTGCCGCCGCCGTTGCCGGTGAACGCGATCGTCGTCGCGCCGATCTTCTTGGCGACCTCGAGCCCCTTGACCACGTTCTTCGACGTGCCGCTCGTGGTGATGCCGACCACGGCGTCGCCCGGCTTCGCGAGCGCTTCGACCATGCGCGCGAACAAGCTGCTCGTAGCCGAAGTCGTTGGAGATCGCCGTCACGGCGGACGTGTTCACCGTGAGCGCTTCGGACGGCAAGCCGCCGCGCTCGCGCAAGAAGCGTCCGCTGAACTCCGCCGCGAGATGCTGCGCGTCGGCGGCGCTGCCGCCGTTGCCGAACCACAGCACCTTGTTGCCGCTGCGAAACGTCAGCGTCAGCGCGGCGACGATCGCCGCGACCTGCTCGGCGTAGTGCGGCTTGTCGAGTTGTCCCTTGCGGTCGGCGAGCAGCTCCGCGAACGCGCGGCGCCCCTCGATTACGGTTCGATCCAAAACAGCTCCTGACCGAGCGAGACGAGCTCGCCGTTCTCGACGAGGATGCGCGAGACGACGCCGGCGTAGTCGGTCGTGATCTCGTTCATCATCTTCATCGCTTCGAGGATGCACAGCGTGTCGCCGGCGGCGACCCGGCTGCCGACGTCGACGAACGGCTCGGCGTCCGGGTTCGCCGAGCGGTAGAACACGCCCACGACCGGCGCCGTCACCTTGCGGACGTTGGCCGCCGGCGGCCGCGGCGGGCGCGGGCGCGTCGGCCCCGGCGACGGGGCCGCCGCCGGGACGCCCGGGGCCGGCGGCATGGCGTAGGTCACCGGCGCGGGCGCGTGTACGGCCGGGTCGCGCCGCACGATCTCGATCTCGGTGTCGCCCGTCCGGACGCGGATCGCGTCCAGATCGAACTCCGCGGCGATCTCGCCGAGCGCGCGGACGCGTGCCGCTTCGTCCTGATCCATCACGCCGTGGCTTCGACGAGGATGCGCGCGACCTCCGCCGCGGCGGGGCCGAGCGGCAGCCGCCGGTCCTCGCGCGCCACGAGGTCCCGCAGGACGAGCTCGCCCTTGGCCAGCTCGTCGTCGCCCAGGATCAGCGCCCAGCGGGCGTGATTGCGGTCGGCGATCTTGAAGTGCGCGGTCAGCTTGCGCGGCAGCCATTCCGCGAACGTGGGCTCCGGCGAGACCGCCCGCAGCGCGCCGACGATCGCCACGAGCCGCTCGCGTGCCGCCTCGCCCAGCGCGACGGCCTGGATGCCGCGCCGCGGCGGCTCGCGCTCGCCGGTCAGCTTGGCGACGACCATCAAGAAGCGCTCGATGCCCAACCCGAACCCGACCCCGGGGGTGGGCGGTCCGCCGAGCTCCGCGACGAGCCCGTCGTAGCGGCCGCCGCCGCAGACCGTGCCCTGGGCCCCGATCGCGGACGATACGAACTCGAACACCGTGCGCGTGTAGTAGTCGAGCCCGCGCACGATGCGCGGGTTGACGACGAACGCGATCCCGAGCGCATCGAGGGCGCCGCAAAGCTCCGCGAAATGCACGCGGCAGTCATCGCACAGGAGGTCGAGCATCGCCGGGGCGCTATCGACGTACGGCCGGTCCTTCGGATCCTTCGAATCCAGGATGCGCAGCGGATTGCGTTCGAGCCGGCGCTGCGAGTCGGCGCTGAGCTCCGCTTCATGCGGGCGAAAGTGGTCGAGCAGCGCCTGCCGGTAATGCGGCCGGCAGTTCGCGTCGCCCACGCTGTTGACGTTGAGCACCGCGTCGCCGATGCCGTAGCGCGCGAGCGAGCAGTGCGGCGATCTGGATCACCTCGGCGTCGGCCTCCGCGCCCGCGACGCCGAAGCACTCGACGCCGAACTGGTTGGCCTGACGATAGCGCCCCGCTTGCGGGCGCTCGTAGCGAAAAAACGGGCCGACGTAGTACAGCCGCTGCGGCCCCTGCGCGAGCAGCTTGTGCTCCAGCAGCGCGCGCACGACGCCCGCCGTCAGTTCGGGCCGCAGCGTCATGCTGCGCTCGCCTTTGTCGACGAACGTGTACATCTCTTTCTCGACGATGTCGGTCGTCTCGCCGACGCCGCGCGCGAACAGCTCCGTGGCCTCGAAGATGGGCGTGCGGATCTCGCCGTAACCGAACCGGTACGCGATCTCGCGGCAGTCGGATTCGAGCCGGCTCCACCGCGCGGATTCGGGCGGGAGGATGTCTTGCGTGCCGCGGGGGGCGCTGATCGGATTCACGGTCGACCCGTCGGCTTCGGCCTCTGCGTCGGCGGGCCTTCGCACCGTGCGCGAGCGGCAATGGCTCCCTCGCGCGCGCCGGATCTGGTACTTTCCCGCACCGGGACGGCCCGCTATCCTGCGGGCATGGATTCCGGCTACGTCACCGCCCTCACGGGCCGCCGCTCGACGCGTCGTTCTTTGATTTCGCGGTCGGTGGCTTCGCGTTGGAGAACGGGATGCTGATCGTCACCGACGAGCTCTTTCAAGGCGTCCCGGTCAAGACGTGTTACGTCTGGCGCGACGTCCACACCGAGCGGCCGTACTGGGAGCAGAACTTCTCGAACGACGGCGGCGCGACGTGGACATGCAACTGGACGATGGAGTTCTCGCGTGCATGAACCAGCGTTCGAGCTGATCGAGCTGCGGCGCTATCTGGTCGAACCGGACCGGCGTGACGATTTCGTCGCGCTCTTCGACCGCGAGTTCACCGAAGCGCAGGAAGCGTGCGGCATGGTGCCCGTCGGACACTTTCGCGACCGCGACGACCCGCGCGGGTTCGTGTGGTTTCGCGGGTTCGCGCACGCGGATCGTCGCGCGCACGCGCTCACGGCATTCTACCGTGAGTCGCAGGCCTGGCAGGACCACCGCGCTGCGGCGAACGCTGCGCTGCTCGACAACGACGACGTGCTGCTGTTGCGTGACGCGTGTCGCGGCAGCGGGTTCGACGTCGGCCGGCTCGCACGACCCGCCGGTACGCGGACGGGCGCGCCGAATACCGTTGCGGTCGCCGTCTTGATGCTCGCGCGCGCGGCCGATGACGCGTTCGTCACGGCGTTCGAAACCGGGCTGTTGCCACAGCTCGCCGCCCACGCAGGCGACACGTCGTATTTCGTGACGGACTCTCGCGCGAACGACTTCCCTGCGCTGCCGGTGCGCGAGGGCGAGTTCGCGTTCGTCATCACGAGCGTCTGCCCCAACGACCACGCCCTGCAAAGCTGGTCGGACGTCTTTGCGCCCGAGACGCTGCCGCCGGCGATGCAAGCGCAACTGCTGCACCTCGCCGTGCTGCGGCTCGAGCCGGCGCCGCGCTCGCTGTACGGCAACGAGGCGCTCGCCCCAAGCGTGCTCGCTACGTAACCGGGCCTTCGCGCGGCTCCAGCAGCTCGACCGGGATGCCGTTGGGGTCTTCGACGAACGCGATCGCGCGGTTGCCGCCAGGCGACTTCTTCGGCTCCTTGACGATCTTCACGCCTTGCGCGCGCAGCTTCTCGATCACGCCGGGGAGATCGCCGTCGACCTCGAGCGCGAGGTGCTCGTAGCGGTTGCCCAGCTCGTACGGCGGATGGTCCTCGAGATCGTACACGAGCTCGATGTACGAATCCCAGCTCGCGCCGACGAACGCCATGTCGGCGTTGCCCGGATAGTGGTGGGGACCGCCCAGCAGCTTGAGGCCCATCTTGTTGGTGTAGAAGTCGATCGACGCGTCCATGTCGCTGACGAAGATGGACGTGTGCAGATAACGCGGCATGCCGCTACGGTACGCTATCGCAGCAGCGAACGCCCTGCAACAGCGGCGTCAGGCGCTGCGGCGGGCGGGTGCGAACACGCCGGGCACCGGCACGAACGTCACCGCGAGCGCGAAGCACAGCATCACGCCGCCCGCAACGGTGAGCGGCGTCCACGCCTCGTGGGCCACGAGCGACGCGACGACGCCCACTGCGAGCGCCGTGTACTCCGCGCCGATCGTCGCGAGCGCGACGCCGAGGCGCCGGACGGCGGCGGCGTATGCGGGCTGCGCGATCAGCGTGGACCCCAGCAGGACCTCGCCGAAGAACCACCACGCGGTCGACGGCGTGTCGGCGACGTGAGCGATCGCGCCGCCGTATCCCAACGCGATCCCCGGCACGAGCAACGCGGCCATCGCGATGGTGCCGACCAGGCACATCAGCATCGGCGGCTTGATGCGCACGCCGACGTAGCGCAGAAAGCACGCATACACCGCGAACCCGAGCAGCCAGAACATCATCAGGAGGTCGCCGACGAACGCGGACTTGTCGCTGCTGTGCGTCGCGGCGAGCAGCGCGACGCCGGCGATGCCGAGCACGAGCGCCACGACCGCGCGGCGGTCGAGCGCGGTGCGAAACACCAGCGCGGCGAGCGCCGTGTTCGTCACGGGCGACAGTCCGAACAAGAACGAGATGTGCGCGACCGACGTGTGCTGCGCGGCGACCGAGAAGACGACGGTGATGAACGGTCCGAACAAGATCCCGGCGAGCACGACGGCGAGCCAGCGGCGCGCATCCAGCCGAGGCGGCGAGAACCGCCACACGACCGCGAGCGCGACCACGCAGACCGGCAGCGCCCAGGCCGCGCGCGCGACCGCGACGGTGACCCCGTCGAGCGTGCCGGGTTCGGCAGCGAACAATGCCTTGCTCGCAGGCCCGAGCAAACCCCAGCCCAGGCCGATGACCAGGATGAAGACGACGTTCTGGGCGGAGCGGGGCACCTTCACGAGACACCGCGCGAACGCGCGCGGATGCGGCGACCGCCGCTATCGGGTCAGCGCGGCCGAAGCGAGCCGGGCGCACACGAACGGCGCCGTCAACGCCGCGCCCGCGAGCGAGAACGCAAGGAAGACCGCGAGCGAACGCAGCCGGCCGATCCCGACGAGCGCGAGCACGAGCGGCGCGACGCGCAGCCCGAGGATCGTCTTGTCGTGGAACGAGCGCAGCGCGCCGACGGCGTCCAGGCCGTCGGCGGACCACCACGTCTGGAACACGTACGCGCAGATGCCCAACAACAGCGCGTAGCAGACGAGGCGGATGACGAAGCCGGCCATCGTCAGTGCAGAAAGTAGCGGTAGGTGGAGAACACCAGCGCGATGTCGCGCTCGTCGGCGGCGGCGATCACCTCGGCGTCGCGGATCGAGCCTTGCGGCGCGATGACTGCGGTGATGCCCGCTTCCGCGGCGGCGACGAGGCCGTCGGCGAACGGGAAGAAACCGTCGCTCGCGCATGCCGCGCCTGCGCGAACGCGTGCGCGCGGTGGGCCGCGATCTGCACCGCGCTCACGCGGTTCGTCTGGCCGGCGCAGATGCCGCGCGAGACGCCGTCGCGCGCGACGACGACGCCGTTCGATTTCACGTGGCGCACGACGTCCCAGGCGAAGATCAGGTCGCGCCATTGCTCGTGGGACGGCTGCGCGCTTCGACACGACGCTCCAGCGCTCGGGCGGCGCTTGCGGATCGTCGTCTTCCGCGAGCACGCCGCCGAGCGCGCTGCGCACGCGCAGCTCGCGCGCGATGCGTTCCGGTGCGCCGGGGCGGTAGCGCATGATGCGCAAGTTCTTCTTCTTGCGCAAGCGCGCGAGCGCGTCGTCGTCGAACGCCGGCGCCGCGACGATCTCCAGGAAGAACTCGGCGAGGTGCTCCGCAGCTGCGAGATCGAGCCGGTCGTCGACGGCGATGATGCCGCCGTACGCGGACACCGGGTCCGCGTCGAGCGCGGCGCGCACCGCGTCCGCGACCGCCCCGCGCTCCGCGACGCCGCACGGCACGGTGTGCTTGACGATGGCGGCGCGCGGACCATGCGGCGGCACGTACGGTGCGTCGCCTGCGTCACGCTGACCGAGCGGCGCGCGCACGA
>CAWBTJ010000024.1:0-45935 GCA_963791645.1 Vulcanimicrobiota bacterium
CGGCGTCTTCACCTACGAGAACGCCGTCGGCCGTTTCCGGTTCGCTTCGAAGTGTATCGCGCTGCGCGACGCATCGCGGCGTTCGCGATCCCCGAGCGGATCGAGGCGCTGCAGGTTTCGCGGGCGCGCAGCAGCGCAGCGCCGTTCGGCTCGACGCGACGGTCGCTGCGCAGTGGCGCTTCGCGCCCGGCGGCCGCGGCAGCGGCGAGTTCGCGCGCGCGTCGCTCACCGACATCAGCCGGACCGGCGCCTCGCTGATCGTCGACCGCGAGATCAGGCGCGGAACGTACCTCGAAACGTGCTTCGCGGTCAGCCCGGTGGACCCGCCGCTCGTGCTGCTCGGTGAGGTCATGCGAAGTTCCGGTATCGAATCGTCGAAGAAGATATCGTTGGGCCTTCGCTTCAACGCGGTGAAGCCGGCGGAAGACCGGGCGATCACGGAGTTCATCAACAAGCGGCAAGCCGAACGGCGAAACCGCGGCTTGGCTTAGGGAGCACACGGAACGGCATGGCAACGAAGCGAGTTCTCATCGTCGACGACGCGGTCGTCATGCGGATGATGATCAAGGGCATTTTGAGCAAGAACGGCTACGAGATCGTCGGCGAGGCGCAGAACGGCGTCGAAGCGGTCGAGAAGTACCGCTCGCTCATCCCCGATCTGGTCACCATGGACATGGTGATGCCGGAGATGGACGGGATCACGGCGGTCAAGAGATCGTCGCGGGCCATCCCGACGCGCGCATCATCATGTGCACGTCGATGGGCCAGCAGGCGCTGGTGGTCGAGGCGATCCAGGCCGGCGCGAAGTCGTTCATCACCAAGCCGTTCCAGCCGCCGAAGATCCTGGAGACGATCCAGAAGGTGCTCGCCTGACGTGCCGACGCTGACGCTCAACGACCTCCAGCGCGACGCGCTCAAGGAAGTCGGCAACATCGGCGCGGGCCACGCCGCGACCGCGCTCTCGCAGCTGCTCAACACCACGATCAAGCTGTCCGAGCCGACGATCGACGTGCTCAAGTTCCGCGACCTCTCGGCCCGCATCGGCGCCGTCGACAAGCAGATCGCCGCGCTGCACATGTACGTGCGCGGCGACGCGCCCGGGCAGATGGTCGTGCTGTTCGACCGCGATCAGGCGATGGAGTTCACCAACGTCTTCATCCGGCGCATCATCGGCGACATCCAGCTCTTCGACTCGATCGTCGACTCCACGCTCAAGGAGCTGGGCAACATCATCGCCGGCTCGTACCTCACCGCGCTCATCTCGCTGACCGGGATCAACCTGCTGCCGTCGGTGCCGACGCTCTCGTACGGCACGATCGCAGGCCGCGTTCCGCACGCTGATGTCGATCCTGCCCGATCAGGACGTGTTCCTGATCGAGTCGCAGTTCCTCGACAAGGACCGCGCGTGTCGGGCCAGTTCATCCTGATCCCCGAGACCGGGTCGCTGGAGCCGCTGCTCTCCGTCTTCGGCGTCGAGTAGGAGCCCGAGGACCGGCGTGTCTTCGTCAGACGAGTTCTTCGACCGGTCCGAGTTCGTCCAGTACTTCCGCGACGAGACCGAGGAGCTGCTGCAGTCCATCGACGCGGATCTGCTGCGGCTCGAGCGGTTCGTCGACAGCGGCACGATCGACGCCGAGATCGTCGCGTCGCTGTTCCGCGCGCTGCACACGATCAAGGGCAGTGCCGGGATGCTGGAGTTCGCCGGCGTCCAGCAGATCGCGCACAAGCTCGAGAACGTCTACGACCTGCTGCGCAAGGACCGCATGCCGCTCACCGAGCACGGCATCAACCTGCTGTTCGAGGGGCGCGACGTCCTCACGGCGCTGGTTCGCGCCGCCGTCGCCGGCGGCGAGCCGCCGAGCGGCGTCGAGGAGTACGTCGAGCGGCTCGACGCGTTCGCCGGCATCTACGACTCCACCGCGCAGGCGATCGAGGGCCCGCGCGCCGACGCCGACGCGGACGAAGACCTCACCCCGCTCGACGACGCGCAAGTCGCCGCGTTCCAAGCCGAAGTCGAACGGCTACTCGGCCAGCGCGGCCTCCGCCGCTGCGGAGGCCGTCGCGCCGCCGCTCGACGCGGCAGGCGCAGACCGCCGTCGACGTGGATGCGGCGCAAGCCGCGGTCGATGCGTTCTTTGCGCCGGATGCGGCGCCGCCGCGCCGCGTTCGCAGCGCTTGCGCCGCAACCTGCGCCGCAGGCCGCTGGCGTGCCGCGCGCGCAAAGCGCGCCGTGCGCGCCGGCGCGGCTGCGCCTGATGTGAAGCGCGCGGCGAAGAACCAGACGATTCGTGTCGACATCGAACGGCTCGATCTGCTGCTGAACCTCGTCGGCGAGCTCGTCATCAACCGCACGCGCATCTCCGACATCGCCGCGACGCTGGGGCGCCAGCTCGGCAACGGCGCGCGCGCGGACGACGGCGTCGCGAACCTGGCGAAAGATCTCTCGGAGTCGTCCGCGCTGCTGGCGCGCACGACCAACGAGATCCAAGAGAGCATCATGAAGGTCCGCATGGTGCCGATCGGCCAGGTGTTCGACCGGTTTCCGCGCATGGTGCGCGACCTCGCGAAGGCGCGCGGCAAGGACATCCACCTCGAGATCGCCGGCGCGGAGACCGACCTCGACAAGACGATCGTCGACGAAGTCGGCGAGCCGCTGATGCACCTCGTGCGCAACTGCGTCGACCACGGGATCGAGCCGCCCGACGTGCGCGAGGCGCGGGGCAAGCCGCGCCACGGCACGATCAAGCTCAACGCCTATCACGAAGGCAATCAGGTCATCATCGAGATCTCCGACGACGGCGGCGGGATCGATCTGGCAGCGCGTGCGCGCCAAGGCCGTGCGGCTCGGCGTGATCGACGAGTCGGACCGGCTCAGCGACCGCGAGATCATCGAGCTGATCTTCACGCCCGGGCTTCTCGACCGCCGAGCAGGTGACGGACGTCTCCGGCCGCGGCGTCGGGATGGACGTGGTGAAGAAGAACATCCTGCGGCTCAAGGGCGTGTTCGACGTCGACTCCGTGCCGGGCGAAGGCACGACGTTCACGATGAAGCTGCCGCTGACGCTCGCGATCATTCAAGCGCTGCTGGTGCGCGTCGCCGACGAGCTGTACTCGATCCCGCTCGACGCCGTGATCGAGTCGCAGCGCATCGACGCGGCCGACGTGCGCACGGTGCACGGCGGCGAGGTCATCACGCTGCGCGGCCAAGTCGTGCCGCTGATCCGCATCGCGGAGTTCTTCCGGCTCGACGCGCCGCGCGATCCCGACAAGGTCATGATCGTCATCGTCGGGCTGCAGGGCCGCCAGGTCGGGCTCGTCGTCGACTCGTTCCAGGGCGAGCAGGAGATCGTCATCAAGCCGCTCTCCGACGTGATCGGCCGCATCGCCGGCATCTCCGGCGCCACGATCCTGGGCAACGGCTCGATCTCGCTCATCATCGACGTCCACTCGCTCGTCGCCGCCGCGCGCGGCACGGGCAAAGTCACCCGCGCCGAATTTTCCGGAGTCTAGGCTTCGCAGACGCGAACCCTCTCCCAAGCTTCGCTTGGTCCGAATAAGGAAAGTCTCATGGCAGAAACAATTCAGGTCGTCTCGTTCAAGCTGGGCTCCGAAGAGTACGGCGTCGACATCGCGCAAGTTCAGGAGATCAACCGGATGGTCGCGGTCACGCACGTGCCGCGCGCGCCGCAGTTCATGGAGGGCGTGATCAACCTGCGCGGCCAGCTGATCCCGATCATCGACCTGCGCACGCGCTTCGCGATGCCGCGCGCCGAGCACACGAAGAACACGCGCATCGTCGTCACCGAGATCGGCGCCAAGCGCGTCGGCATGGTGGTCGACTCCGTGTCGGAAGTGCTGCGCCTGCCGGTCGACCAGATCGAGGACGCGCCGGAGATGCTCACGGGCGTCGACACCGAGTACATCCGTGGAGTCGGCAAGATCGAGGACCGCCTTATCATCCTGCTCGATCTGGGCCGCATCATCTCGGGCGCTGAGAAGCGCGAGCTCGAAGCAACCGACGCGGAAGCCGCCGCGGCCGCCTGACGGAAAACACCGCGCCCCGCCGAAACGTCCCGGCGTGACCGATTCCACGACCGCCCCGAGCGCCGCGAACGCGAGCGAACCGAACCGCCGGCGCTCACCGGTCGGCCGCACCCTCATGTGGGTGGGGATCGGCCTCGGAATCGCCAGCGTATCGGTAGCGGTCGGCATCGTCGCGGTGCGCGTCGCGCTGCGGGGTGAAGCACCGTCGGACGAGACGGCCGACCGCATCCAAGCCCTCATCGACGAGGCCAACCACCTCATCAAGACGCTCGACGAGAAGAAGCAGACCTAAGTGTCCACCGCCCCCGGCCGGCGCGCGACGCCCGGCCTGGTGCCCGGCGCTGTCGCATCGGTCCGCTTTACCGACCTGCTCGCCAACGGTCAGGCGGTCGGCCGCGTGAACGGCCAAGTGGTGTTCGTCACCGGCCCGCTGCCCGGCGAGCGCGCGCGCGTGCGGGTCACGCAGGTGAAGCCGAAGTACGCGGTCGGCGACGTCGTCGCGTACGAGTCGGAGTCGCCGATGCGCGCCAAGCCGTTCTGCGCCGTGTTCGGCGTGTGCGGCGGCTGCCAGGTGCAGCACCTCGCGTACCCCGCGCAGCTCGCGTGGAAAGAACAGATCGTGCGCAGCGCGCTGCGCCGCATCGGCGGTTTCGCGCACGCCGACGTGCGGCGGCCGGTCGGCATGACGAACCCGCGCAACTACCGCAACAAGATGGCGCTCGTGGTCGACCACGCCGCCGGCGGGCGCACGTCGTTCGGGTTCTACCAAGCGCGCTCGCACGCGTTGGTGCGGATCGATTCGTGCCCCGTCGTGCTGCCGCAGCTCGACGCGGCGATCGCCGGGCTCTACGACGCGGCACGGGCACCCGACGCGCGCGACGCGTTCGCCGGCGCCAAGCACGCGATCGTGCGCGCCGGCGCGGCGTCGGGCCAGGCGGTGCTGTCGATCACGACGGACCGCCAGTCGGCCGCGATCAAAGAGCGCGCGCCGGCGCTCGCGCGGCGCGTGCGCGGCGTCGTCGGCATCTCCAACTCGTTCGAGCCGCGCACGGCGAACGCGGTTCTCGGGCGCAAGATGCTCTACGTGTGGGGCCAGCGCGAGATGGAAGAGACGATCGAAGGCGTGCGCTACCGCGTCTCGCCCGCGTCGTTCTTTCAAGTCAACAGCGAGATGGTCGGGCGCATCTTCCGTTTCCTCGCGCCCGGGCTGGCGCAAGACCGCACCGTCGTCGACCTGTACTGCGGCGCCGGCACGTTCGCGATCTTCTTCGCGTCGCGCGGCGCGCGCGTCGTCGGTATCGAAGAAAATCCCGCCGCCGTGCGCGAGGCGCGCGAGAACGCCGCGCTCAACGGCGTCGAGAGCCGCGTGCGGTTCGTCGAAGGCCGCGTCGAAGGCGCGATCGTTCACAAGGACGGGAAGAAAGCGCTCGAAGACGCCGACATCGTGTTCCTCGACCCGCCGCGCAAAGGCAGCGACGAAGCGACGCTCGACGCGATCGCGCGCGGCCGGCGTCGCGGACGTGTGGTATCTGTCGTGCAATCCCGCGACGCTCGCGCGCGACCTCGCGTATCTCGCCAAGCGCGGGTACGCGCTGGGCGTCGTGCAGCCGTTCGACATGTTCCCGCAGACGGGCCATGTCGAGACGCTCGCGACCTTGCACAAAGCCGATGTGCGACCCGAGATCGTGCTGCCCGAACGCGAAGCGACGCCGTGGGACGACCGCATCCCGGAGTGGCCGTCGGACGACCCCTACGCGAAGACGGAGTACCCGGACTTCGTCGAGCAGTAGCCGCGCCTCATGTCATGCTGAGCTCGTCAAGCATGCGCCACGATCGTCAGCCGGTTTGCGATCGTGGCGCACCCTTCGACAAGCTCAGGGTGACGTTGACCTACATGCAGCGCTGCGCGATCGGGATGAACGCCTTTGCGGCGGCGTTTTCGCTGATGCGAATCCCCGCGGCGATGGCGGCGCCCCACTCGTCGAAGCGCTGTCTGTTCGCAAAGCCGATGCGGCTCTCCGTGGGCATCCCGGGCAGAACGACGAGATCGCGGTTCGGTGCGTCGTCCGCGTTCTGCGGCAGCGCCGGGGTCCGTCCGGCGATCGTGGTGTCGGCCGCGAACTGCGCCTTCGACATCGCGATGTTCTTGCGCATGACGAACTCCCACAGGATGTTCGCGCGCGTCTTTTGCGTGTCGTAGAGCTGCTGGAGCTGGCGCCGCTCTTCGCGTATGACGGGATCCGTTGCATCGGCAGCCAGCCGCGGGTCGCCGAGCGCGCGGTTGATGACGAGCGCCTCGCCGAGCAACGTCGTCGCGTCGGCATCGAGCTTCGCGAGCGCGGATTGCCGCATCGGATCGTCGGGCCGCGCGTCAGCGGTGAGCTCACCGAAGCCGGGTAGTCGCTTCCGGGTCTCCGCGAAGCGCGCGTCCCCGCGGCGGGCGGCCGCGAACGACGGGATCACCAGATCGCGCATCACGGCGCACGCCGGCGTCGCGGATCTCACGCGGCCGATCTCCGGCAGCCCGCCGGGGGCCGGTGACGGGGTGGGCGCGGGCTCGGCGCCGAGCGCGGCGATCAGGACGACGGCACCCACGAACGTCAGCATCACCGTCATTTTACCCTGGCTCGGCCGAAAGCGCGCGGTACACTCGTACCGCTAGCGCGCCGTTGCGGCGCAAGGCATAGTGGTCTCATGCTGCGTTTGTGGTGGTGTCTGATCGGTCTCGTCGTGCTGGCCGGCTGCGGGGGCGCCGCGCAGCTGCTCGGCTTCGATCAGTCCAAGGGCACGTGCGGGCCGCCGCCGCCGGTCCCCGCCCCGAACCTGTTTTTTGCCTATCCGGGTGACGGCGCGACCAACGTGCCGACGACGATCGGCGAGCTCGTCTTCGCCGGCGGCGGCGCTTCCGGCGTGCAGCTGAGCACCGCGGCCGGCGCGCCCGTCGCGACGTCACCGTTGCAGCCGGCACCCTCGCCGCTGCCGTCACCGCTGGTGACGCCGCCGCCACAACGATTCGGTCCGAATCCGTTCTACGTCGCGGCGACGGTCGGCCAACTGGCGCCCGGGACGACGTACGGCGTGACCTACACGTACCAGAGCTTCACCGGCGTCCCGCCGAACTGTTCGGCGAACGTGACGCAGCCGCTCGGCTCGTTCACGACGCGGTAGCTCAGACGCCCAAGATCTCCCGCAGCGCGAGCGCGTTGCGCGGCGCGTATGCGTTCTCGTCGTTGTTGAAATAGACGAACGTCGCGTCGACCTGCGGCGCGAGGCGGCAAATCGTCGCGGCCCACGTCTCGAGCTTCGCGCGCGAATACGAGCCCGCGTAGGCGCGGACGGGGCCGTGGAGCCGCACGTAGAGCACCGGCCCGGTGACCGCGACCGGTGCGATGCTGCCGCGCAAGTCGTGCAGACAAAGCGAGATCCCTCGCTCGCGGAGCAGTTCGTAGACCGCTTCGTCGTACCAGGACGGGTCGCGGAACTCCACGACGTAGCGGTGGTGCGCGGGCAGCGTGTCGAGGAACCCGCGCAGCGCGTCGTCGTCGCGCGCGAACCACGGCGGGAACTGCGCGAGCACGTTCGCGACGTGCCGTTCCAGCGGTGCGATCGCTCGCATGTAGTTGTCGACGAACGCGCGCGGCTCGCCCGGGTGCTTGCGGTGCGTGATGAGCCGGCTGAGCTTGATCGTGTACACGAAGCCGGGCCGCACGGCGGTCCACCGCGCGAGGTCGTGCTCCTTGGGCAGCCGGTACGTCGTGACGTTGAGCTCGACCGTCGGGAAGCGCTCCGCGTAGTAGGCGAGCCACTCGCGCTGGGCGAGCTTCTGAGGGTAGAAGCGCCCGCGCCAGTCGCGGTAGGTCCAGCCGCTCGTACCGATCAGGATCGGTCCCACCCCGGCCCTCTACCCGATTTTGTGTATGGGGTCGTTGACGCCCGGCCCCTATCCTGGCACCAGGAGGAGTGCCTTGACGAAGAAGCTTGCGGTTCTGGCGGTGGTCATGGGGGTTGTCGGCGCGTCGTGCTCGGGAGGGCACGGTGCCGGCAGCTTCCTTCCGGGCGGCTCGGTGGCGCCACGCGGCGCGCACGCCTCGGACGTCATCAGCGCTCCGCCGGGCTGGGCCGCCACCGCGACGCGCGGCGCGACGATCCCCGGCGGAACGGACCGCGGCGCGCTGGCGCCGTCCACGCCGCTCACGATCCGCGTCGGGCTCAACCTCCACAACGTGGACCAGCTGGCGTCGGCCATCGCGGCGCCCGGCAAACGGACGCCGATGTCCGCCGCGCAATTCGCCGCGCAGTACGGCCCGACGAAGTCCGAGGTCCAGTCGGTGGTCTCGTACTTGCAGGCCCAAGGCTTCAACAACGTGCAGGCCGACACGCAGCTCGTCAGCGCTGACGGTACGGCGGCGCAGGCCGCGAAAGCGTTCAACACATCGCTCGAATCGTTCGCGCTTGGCGGCGCCAACGTGTACGTCAATACGCAGCCGGCGCTGGTGCCGGCATCGCTCGGCGGCGTCGTGAGCGCCGTCCTCGGCCTTTCGAACGCCGCGCAGATGACGGTGCGCCCGCGGTTCACGCGCGGCCAGGTGTCGTGCTTGATCACCGCCGCACCGACCGGCCAGTGCGCGCCGTCGTTCGACGCCGCCGACGTCCAGCGTTTTTACGACGTGCAGTACATTCCCGCGGCGTCGGCGACGACCGTGGCCGTCATCGCGGCCGGCGACGTCTCGGGTAGCGTCACGGACCTTCGGTACGCGGAAACCAAACAGCACTTGCCCCAAGTCCCGGTCAACGTCGTGACGGTGGGTCTGCCGAGCTCCGACACGTCGGGTGCGGCCGAGTGGGATCTCGACTCGCAGAGCTCGACCGGGATGGCGCAGACGGTGCAGGCGCTCTACTTTTACGCCACGACCTCGCTCAGCGACTCCGACATCGCCAACGCATACAGCAAGTGGGTCACGCAGGACGTGGCACGGCTCGGCAACTCGTCGTTCGGCGAGTGCGAGTACCAAGCGTGGCTCGACGGCGCGATGAAGGTCGACGACAACCTCTTCATGGAGGCGGCGGCGCAAGGTCAGACGATGTTCGCCTCCAGCGGTGACACGGGCTCGTCGTGCGCGCTCGCGCCGACCAACGGCGCGCCGGGATCGGGACCGCCGATGGTCGAGTACCCCGCGGCGTCGCCGTACGTCGTCGCGGTCGGCGGAACCACGGTCGTCGCGAACTCAGCCGACGCGAGCTATGTCGGCGAGGCGGCGTGGAATGCCGGCGGCGGCGGCTTGAGCCAGTTCGAGAACTCGACGAGCTGGCAGCGCGCGGTCATCCCGTCGAGCACCGGCCTCGCGGCGACGAACTTGCGCGGAGTGCCCGACATCGCGATGGCCGCCGATGCCTTCTCCGGCGCGTACAACGTGTACGGCTCCAATGTGCCGGGCGTCGGCGACTGCAGCGCGGGCTGCGCGATCGGCGGAACGAGCGAAGCGTCGCCGCTTGCCATGGGCGCGTACGCGCGCATGATGTCGTACACCACCAACATGCTCGGCTTCGGAGCGCCTCAGTTCTATTACAACTACCTGCACAACCAGAACAGCGCGACGACCGTGAACGGTCCGCCGCCGACGCAGGCGCTGGGCGGGTTCCACGACATCATCACGGGCGCGAACGGAGGCTTTACCGCGCTGCCGGGATACGACTACACGACGGGCTTGGGAACGTTCGACATCGCGTTGATGGGCGACCAGATCGGCTCATGAGCGCTGCAGCAGCGCGATGATGTTCCCTTCGGAGTCGACCGCGTAGCCGAAGCGGCCGACTCCGGGGATGTCCTGAACGTGGCCTTGCTGGCCGCCCTTGAGCGCGATGTCGGTCATCGCTTCGTCGATCCGCTCGACCTCGATGGTCGGCGTCGGCGCCTTCACGACGGCCTGCCGGGCGGTGATCGCGCCGGGGATGCCGGCGCCGTCGCCGGCGACCGGCGTGTGCGTGAGATACGGCACCGGCGAGCCGGCGAACGCGACGAACTCCCAGCCGAACACGTCGCGGTAGAACTTCGCCGCCCGCTCGACGTCGTCGGCGGGCAGGTGGAAGTTCACGATCTTTCCCACGCCTACCGTTCCGTCATGCGCTGGCGGGCGAAGATCGTGCGCATCTGCTCGCGCGTGATGGCGACCGACGTGAGGAACCGCGCGGCTTCGAGCTGCGGATTGACGTGCGGCTCGATGGACGGACCGTCTTGAAACGCGCGCGTCATCGCGTCGCTGATCTCGAGAAGTGCATTCGCTTCCTGGTTCGTGAGCGCCGGTATCATCTCCGTCACGACGCCGTACGGCTGCATCCGCCCCGCGACCGCGTTTTGGATCGCCGCTTCGAGACGCGCGCGATTGGTCGGGCTCAACTGCTCGATCGCGGCCGTCCGCGCATCCGCATGCGCTTGCCGCATCCGCGCGGCGAGCTCGCGCGATACGGGAACGCTTGTCGGCCGCCCGACCCGGATCGACGACGCGATGAGGCGGTGGGACGCGACGACCTGCGCCGGCAGCGGAGCCGGCATCCGGATGGGCGCGCGAATCGCGCCTGGCCCGAGCGAATCCTGCGGTGTCATGTGCCGTCCGCTTTGCGCGAGCATCGACGGACTGGTCACCGACGATCCGCCGACGGCGACGATCGCGCCGAAGCCCGGATTCGGCAGCTTGAACGTTTGTTTGCCGTCACCGCCCGCGCTGGTCCCGAGAACGGAGAAGAGGGACCGGTTACCGGAAACCGGGAGCGCCTGGCCTTGCGCGAGCGCCCAACCCGCGGGGGCGATTGCTCCGTCGAACCGGCGCGCTTCGCCGACGATCGGGTTTTTGAGCACTGAGTCCGGGATTGCTTCGGCGAGTTCTGGGACGAGCCGTCCGTGATTCGAGTTTTGTTGTGACGACGTGGAGGACGGCGCTACACCCGGGAGCGCCCTCATCACATGATGACCACCGCAGCCGGACAGTAGTACGGCACCGGTAGCCCCAAGAAAGGGGGCGCGCTTCAATTGTCAGGTCCTTCAGGGATTCGTTGGTGAAAGCCACCCCGGTCTTGGTTTGGGAACCGCTAATTCTGGCTCGGGAAAATTCCCTGGAGCGCGATGCAGAAATTCAGCACCGTGTACGGCTGCTGATTCGGGTGCGGCTGGCTGCCGCCGATGGTGGACACCATCGCGGGATTCATCGCGGTCATGTTGTTGCTGCCGTTCGAGTACATCTGCAGCGGCGCGACGTTGGCGAAATACGCCCCGAAGGGATTGTTTGCCGTCGCGTTACCGGCCTTACCGTCCGCTTGCGCCGGATGAATGTGCGCCGGCAGCTCGGACATGATGAGCGTGTGGTTTTCTTCGCCGCCGCGCTGCCCGAGATTGAACCCTTGGCCCATGTGCATCGAAGCGCGCCCGCGCAGATCGGGCAGCGCGAAGTTCACGCGGCCGTCGCCGCCGTACGTCGTGCCGAGCAGCGAAAAGAGCGCCTGATTCTGATTGATCGGCAGGAGCTGACCGTTGCACAGGGCCCAGCCCTGCGGTGCGAAGCCGAACGACATGACGCGGATCTCGGCTAGGAATGGTTCTGCCATCTTTTGCTTTCTGCTCCTCGAGCGGTGTCGTTTGAGCGCCCTACGTGCGCGGTGGGAAGACCCCTTGCAGCGCGATGCAATAGTTGAGGGTGAGGTACGGCATCAGGTTGTTGTGCGGTTGACTTCCGCCCGCGACGCTCACCATGGCCGGGTTCATGATCTGGAGCTGGGGCGTCGAGCTGACCGAGAACGTGAACGTCGTTCCGGCGTTGACCAGCACCGCGTTGGCCGGCGAGGTTGCGCTCGCGTTGTTGTTGTCGAAGTCCTGTTGCACGGTGTGATTGTGGTTCGGTATCTCCGACGTGAGCAGCGTAACGGCATCGGTGCCGCTGAATTCCCCCAGGAAGTACTGCGAAAGGCCGTTGCCCTGGCCGGCCGACATCGGAACGGCACCCTGGAGATTCGGCAAGGCGAAGGTGCTTTTTCCGTCGCCCCCATATGTCGTGCCCAACAGGGAAAAGAGCGCCGTGTTCTGCGAGATCGACATAATCTGCCCGTTGCAGAACGCCCAGCCTTTGGGGGCGAAGTTGAACGGGAAGATGCGGATCTCGGCTACGAATGGGTCCATGCTCTCAATCCTTACTGGCTGGGGAAGATGCCGAAGAGCGAGATGATGAAGTTCAGGACCAAGAACGGCTGCAGGTTGCTGTGCGGCTGGCTACCGCCCTGCGGCAGCAACGCCGCCGCGTTCATCGTGCGGTAGTTCGGCGGATCGGGATTGTTCGGATCGTTGGGAACGGTATACACTGTGACCGACCCCGTCTTCGCGAAGTACGCGTTCTGCGGGGCGCCGGTGCTGCCCGGGTTGCCGTCGCCGATGAACGGATGCGAGTGGATTGGGATCTGCTGTGTCGTCAGCGTTACCGACTCCACGCCGCCCTGCTGCGCGAGCGTGTAGTTTTGCAGACCGCCGCCGTGGCCTTGATGGATCGGGACGCGGCCTTGGAGATCCGGTAACGCGAACGTCGACTGCCCGTCGCCGCCGTAAGTCGTCCCGATGAGGTTGAACAGCGTCTCGTTCTCCGAGATCGGCAGCAACTGGCCTTGGCAGAACATCCACCCTGCGGGCGCAAAGTTGCCGGCGAACATGCGGACCTCGCCGACGTATGGTTGAGCCATGGTCTCCTCTCTGTTGTTACGGCTTGTAGGCGGTGCCGTAGACGACGTTGGTGAACTGCTTGAAACCGCTTTGCGCCGCGAGTGAGATTCCGCCGACCGGCTCCGCCGGACAGCCCGACTCGTCGCCATACCCAGTCGGTGTCCCAGTGGCGCTGATGTCGAAGATGTAGAGTCCCTGCTTCGCGGAGATCGACGATTGCAGGGCGACGAGCAGCTTCGTGTTCGACAGCCAAGTCATGGAACGAACGGCCTCTGTACCGTACGCATAGTCGGCGGCGCACTGCGTAGCGGTGTAGTTGAAGGGGATCGCTTTCACGAGGGTGGGGAGCGTCGTCCCGCTGGCGTTGGCATAGATCAGGATCTTGGTTTGCCCGCTGCCGGTCGCGGAGAGCCCGGCGACGGCGACGTGCCCGTCGGTTGATGCCGCGAGCATGTAGTTCCGCTGCGTCGTATTGATGACTTTTTGCTGCGCTACTGGGGAGACGGTGTAAAAGCTGACGGTCTTGTGGAACGACGATTCGTTCGCGATGACGAGCTGGCTGTTGAACGAATCCCAGGCGAGAGCCTGAATGTTATCCATGGCGAAGTTCTGCGCGGACTGGTCGTCTTGGATGACCGTCGGGGAGCCGGTGGGAAAAACGATCTCGACCTTGGCATGAGCGCCGGGGTTGGGCGTCGTGTGTGTCGAGTCGGTTTCGAGCAATGAGGCGCTGTTCGGACAGACGAGCGAAACGGCAAACGTTCCGGCGGTCAGCGTGGGCAGGGAGACGACCCCCGTCGAGTTGCAGGACGCGTCGCTGATCCGCTCGGCGGTGACCTCGGTGTAGTTTCCGGTTAGCGTGTACTCCGAAAAATCATAGGTAGCGGACGACCCGGTGTCCGCGAACGCGACGTTGCCGTTGGTCGGGTTGTACGCCATCGACGTGGGATCGTTGACGTCGGACGTGGTGGTCGTCGACGTGTTGGCGCCGGTCGCGATGGCGCCGATCGGCACGCACGCGAGGTTGCCGACGTCGCCGCCGACCGTCGTCCCGCCGTTGGCGATCAGCAGATCGCCGTTGGTGTCCCAGGCGAGCTGGAGCGGGTTGTCGACGTCGGGCGGACCCGAGCCACCGTTCGAGTTGGTGACGGCGAGCGTGGGCGCGGTCGCGTACGTACCGAACGTGTCGGGACCGCCGCTCCCACCCAACGACATCTGGAAGAAATCGACTTGGCCGGAGTTCGCGCCGGTCTGCTCGACGACGGCCAAGAAGGCGTTGGTCGGCGGCGCCGTGCCGGTCGAGAACGCGAACGTATGGGTTTGCGTGAAGCTCAAACCGTCGGTCGCGCTCGCCGGCGTTGCCTTGACGTTGATGTTGGCGCCGTTCACCGAGCTGCTGCTCGGCGTCAGGGTGAACGTCTGGGTCGATTGGTTGATCGTGAATCCGACGGTATTGCCGTGCCCGTCGTCGATCGTCCCGGCGTCCGTGTGATAGGCCGTGTCACCGGCGTGGTTCGCCTGGATTGCAAGCTGCGGCAGCCCCGGCGCAACGATGGTCCTCCCCTTGAGGTCGGTGTACGCGGCGCTGAAGTTGACCGCGGTCGTGCCGACCGATCCGAACACGCTGCCGACGGTTCCGTTCTGACAGGGCTGACTTCCGTTCAAGGTGATCGTCGCGGCGTTCGCGTCGAGGCTGATGGCGTATTGGCCGGTCGGCCCGTTCGCGACGCCCTGCTGAGTCCAGACCGTGGCGATCTGCTGGGAGAGCTTGTTGCCACCACCGCTGGCCGCGCTCCACGACGAGAGCGTGAGCGTGTTGTCGCCGATCGGCAGCTGAAAGACCGCGGTGCACTTGAAGTTACCGGCGTTGCCGGGATCGGTGCCGCACTGGCCGGGCGTGGCCGGATTGCCGGCAAGGTCCGCGGGATTGAAATTCTGTTGCGCCTTGAGCGCAGCCGGAACGGTGGCGAAGATGTCCGTCGCCGTGCCGTGGCTCTTGGTATCGGTGAGCAGGAGGCTGATCGAGGCGGTGGCTGACGACAGATATTTCGGGTTGCGCTTTTTCGCAGAGGCCGCCGACGGCTTCGGGAAGGTGAACGCGAACGTGGCGGACGCCGAGGCGACGGCGCTCGCCGACGAGCCCGGCCCGCCGACCGGAACCGCGGGCAGCGAGGCGTGCGATCCACGGCCGCCGCAGCCGGCGAGCACAGCGCAGCACGCCGCAGCGGCGAGGATTCGGTGAAACAGGGGGGACGCGGCCGTCGTGCGCGTGTTCATGAATGGAGTCGCCTCTCGAATGATGTGAAGACCGGGGTACCGGCCTCCCGCGCGAGCGGGAGACCGGTACGGGTGCCTGTTTTCGGTCAATCGACCGCGGCGTGAGCCGAGATCAGTTGACGTTGAACGTCGCGGTCGAAACCGAGATCCAGAGGACCTTGGATTGTCCGACGCTGTCGGACACCGTGAGCTTGCAGACGCCCGGGTTCTTGGACGTCACCGCGAAGGTCACGTTCGGCGGTCCGCCCACCACGGCGATCGTCGCGACGGCGCTGGCGCCGGTGCCGCACGTCGTCGAATCGAACGCCGTCGTGAAGCCCTGGCTGTACGGCGCGTTGCTCCACCCGAGCTCAGCGGCGGTGAAGTTCTGCGTCACGCCGGTGGCCGCGAAGAACAGCGTGAGCTGGTTGTAGTTCGGGTCGCCTGCCTGGCCGCCGTGCGCGGTGTCGTCGAGCGTCGTGACGTCGAACGTGATGAGCTGGTTGGTGATGCTCGCGTTCGTCGTCTGGGTCGACACGCCGGCCACGCCGCTCGACGCGGTGACCGTGAAGCTGTCGACCGGCGGAGGACCGCCGGTGCCCGACGCGGCCTTGCCGGTGTACACGAGGTTCACGGTGTCCGCTCCGTGGCTCAGCGTGCAATGCTTGGAGTCCGCGCAGACCGTCGCGCTGCCGCCGCCCGAGCCCGCTACCAGCGAGGTCTCCGGGCTGGCGTCGTTGTCGGTCACCGTGACGGTGCCGCCGGCGTCGAACGGGGCGGTTCCGATGATGCGCGCGCCGGACGGATCGTCGACTTCGACGATGTCGTTCTGCGTGACCGGGGTGTTCGCGGTGAAGGCCGTCGTCGTGACGTGCATGACCAGCGTCTTGATGACACCGCTCAGCGTCACGTTGAACGTGTTCAGCGTGCCCTGGACGACGGTCTCGTTCACGGTCGCTTCTGCGAGCGGCGTGCCCGAGCCGTCGGTGCTCGCGTACACGGCCAGCGTGTAGTTCACGGTGCCGGGCGGCGCGGTGACGTTGGTGACGGTGCACGTTTCGACGCCGCTCGTCACGACGCAGTTCGGGCTGCCGCCCGTCGTCGTGAGCTGCGCGACGAACGGGTTCGGCGTCACGTACGAGCCGGGTGCCGCGCCGTTGACCGTGTTCACCGTGATCTTGATCGAATTGGAGTTCGGCGACACGAACTTCGGATTGCGGGCCGCCGACGACGTGCTCGTCCCGACGGGGAAGGAGATCCTCAAGACCGCCTGCGCCAGTTTCGGGGGATCGATCGTCGGGCCGCCGGGCGTACCGGCGCTGCCGCCACCGCCACCGCAGCTTGCGAGAGCGATCAGGGCTACGAGAGAAAGGATCTTACGCATATAGATTCGCTCCTGCGAGGAAGGTGGTTGAGGCTATCACTTGCGCCGGTGGCTTTGGAGGTTGAAGGTCGTCGACGTGACGGTGATGTGGAGGGTCGTCGTCTGCCCGTGCGTGTCCATGAAGGTCGCGTCGCAGATGACCGGCGCGAAACCGGTGACGGTGTAGGGCGCATCGGGGCCGACGGGTGAGGTGCTCGTCACGGTTGCCCCGCCGCCGCACGTGTCGTTTTCCGTGAATCCACCCGTGTACGCCGCTTCGGTGACGTGTACGGTCTGCTCGCTCGCGACTCCGAAGCCCACGACGTTGACGGTACTCGGAGTAACCGCGAGCGCGCCGGGGACCGGGGTGGGGCTTGCGGTCGGGGTCGCCGTCGGCGTCGCGGTGGGCGTCGCGGTGGGTCCCGGCGTGGGCGTCGGTGACGGCGTCGGTGAGGGCGTCGGCGTCGGCGTGGGGTTGGTGCCGACCTGGACGTTGCCGCCGCTCATCTGGCTGCCGCCCTGAAGCGTGTAGCTGATCGTGAACGACGGGATGTTCGCTCCGTCGTAATTCAAGATCACGACGTCGTTGGGGCCGTTGTCGGTGACCGTCTTGCCGGTGGTGCCGTTGTCGGTCAGGCTCGTGTGGTTCGTGCCGTCGTTGTCCGTGAGCGTGAACGAAAACGCGTACGGTGCGTTCCCGACGATCAGCGCGCCACTGGCGTCGAACGCCTGAACGGTGATCGGCCCGGAGAACGAGGTGCCGGGCTGCAGATGCGGCGCGGTGACGGTCACGGTCGCGACGATGCCGTCGAGCTGAGCCGTCAAGGTCGGATTGGTCGAGCCCGGGAGGATCTGGAACGTGACGGTGTTCGTCGCCAGCTTGTGGCCCGCCGAGTCGAGCAGGTCGAACTGGTAGACCACGGTGCCGGTGGGCGCCGGGATCGTGACCGTGCAGACCTCACCGCTCGGGGCGACGACGCAGTTCCCGCCCGCGCCGGTCGAGAGCGCGATCGTGGTGGGGTTCACCGGCACTTGGGTCGTCGTCGGGGGCTGGCCGTTGACCGTCTTGACGGTCACGACGATGAACGCGGAGTTCGGCGACACGAAACGCGGCGAACGGTGCGCGGCGTCGCTGTTGCGCGGGATCGTCAGCGTGAGCGTCCCGGTGGGACCCTGCAGCGGGGACGTCGTCGGCGCCGTCACCGGCGTCGTGGCACCGCTGCCTCCCCCGCTGCACGCGGCGATACCGCTCGCGACCAGGAGGAGGACCGAGCCGAACGCTACGGCACGCGTGTTCATCGTGATGACGCCTCGATGGCTAGAGGTGAATGCGCGAATACCGCGAGCGGCATACGGGTGCAAACTCTCGACAAAAAGTGACCCCTGAAGAAGCCTCGAGCAAGATAGCGCGCTCGAAGCGATCAACCCTTCCCGGTACAGTCCGGCAAGGTAAAGAAAGTGCACGGCGTTTCGCGGCGTACCTCGTCTCTATCGGCGGACGGACCTCGGGCCGGTAGACGCGAATCGTGGCGGGTCATGCCATCGGACCGGATCGACATCCGCCACGTCGCCCGCCTTGCGCGGCTGGCGCTCACCGACAACGAGATCGCCACCTTCGGGCCGCAGCTCGGCGACTTGATGACGCACGTCGACGATCTCGCCGGGCTCGACACGGACGACGTGGCGGCGACGGCTCAAGTCGTTCCCTCGCGCAACGTACAGCGGGCCGACGCCCTGCGATCTGAGACGATCCTGTCCCACGAGGCCGCGCTCGCGAACGCGCCGCAGCGTCAGGGGCCGTTTTTCCGCGTGCCGCGCATCATCGCCGAGGAAGGCTGACGTGGACCCGGTCAAGGACTCCGCGCGCGCCATCGCTCGCGACGTGAATGCCGGCGCCGTCTCGGCTGCCGAGATCGCCGAGCGCCTGATCCCTCACGTGCGAGCACGTCGATACGCAGCTCGGCGCGTACCTGGAGCTGACGCCGGACCTCATGCGGGCGCACGCTCGCCGGGTGGACGAGCGAGTCGCCGCGGGCGAGCGGCTGCCGCTTGCCGGCGTGCCGGTCGCGCTCAAGGACAACATGTGCCTGACGGGCACCCACACGACGGCCGGCTCGAAGATCCTCGAGAACTTCGTCGCCCCGTACACGTCGACGGCCGTGCAGCGTCTGCTCGACGCCGGCGCCCTGCCGATCGGAAAGACCAACCTCGACGAATTCGCGATGGGATCGTCGGGCGAGAACTCCGCGTTCGGTGCGACGCGCAATCCGTACGATCTCGACCGCGTGCCCGGCGGATCGTCCGCCGGCAGCGCGGCGTCCGTCGGCGGCTTCGCCGCGACGCTCTCGCTCGGCAGCGACACCGGCGGCTCGATCCGCGAGCCCGCGGCGTTCTGCAACGTCGTCGGCTTCAAGCCGACCTACGGCCGCGTGTCGCGCTACGGCCTGATCGCCTTCGCGTCGTCGCTCGACCAGATCGGGCCGTTCGCCCGCACGGTGGAAGACGCGGCGCTGGCGTACGACGTTATCGCCGGGAAGGACCCGCTGGACGCGACGAGCGTCGACCGCGAGGTCGAGCCGGCCGCGGATCATCTGCGCGAAGACTTGCGCGGCGTGCGGGTCGGGATCGTCGAGGAGTTCGGGCTCGGCAAGCTCGACGCGCAGAGCCGCGCCTGCTACGAAGCGGCGTACGCCGATTTGGAGCGGCTGGGCGCCGAGCTGGTCGACGTGTCGCTGCCCACCGCGGACTACGGGCTGGCGACGTACTACCTGATCGCGCCGGCCGAGTGCTCGTCGAACCTCGCGCGCTTCGACGGCGTGCGCTACGGCTTGCGCGCCGACGGCGCGGACGTCGGCGAGATGTACGAGCGCACGCGGGCGGCCGGCTTCGGCCCCGAGGTGAAGCGGCGCATCCTCATCGGCACGTACGCGCTGTCGTCGGGCTATTACGACGCCTATTATCTGAAGGCGCAGAAAGCGCGCACGCGGATCGCCGAAGACTTCGCGCGCGCGTTCGAGCGCTGCGACGTGATCGCGGCGCCCGCGGCATCGTCGCCCGCGTTCCGCTTCAACGCCAAGAGCGATCCCGTCACGATGTACCTGATGGACTACTACACGATCCCCGGTTCGCTCGCGGGCCTGCCGTCGCTCTCGGTGCCGTGCGGCGCCGCGGTGCCCGAAGACGGCACCCGCCCGATGCCGATGGGCCTGCAGCTCACCACGCCGCTGTTCACCGAGCGCGCGCTGCTGGGCTTCGCGCACGCCTACGAACGCGCAACGCGCCACGCCGAAAAACTGGCCCCGCCCGAGATTTGCAACGCATGACGACCTCCGAGATCCCGGCCGGACTCACGTCCGAATTGCTCGACAAGTACGAAGCGGTCATCGGCATCGAGTGCCACGTCGAGCTCAAGACCGTATCGAAGATGTTCTGCGGCTGTCCGAATGCGTTCGGCGGCGAGCCCAACACGAAGGTCTGCCCGGTGTGTCTGGCGCTGCCGGGCGCGCTGCCGGTGCCCAACGCGAAAGCGCTCGAGCACATGATCCGCGCGGGGCTCGCGTTCGGCGCGGAGATCCCGCCGCACTCGAAGTTCGACCGCAAGAACTATTTCTATCCGGACATGCCGAAGAATTATCAGATCTCGCAGTACGACATGCCGCTCACGCAGGGCGGCGTCGTGCGCTACTGGCTCGACGACGGCACGCGCGGCGAGTGCCGCCTCACGCGCATCCACATCGAAGAGGACACCGGCAAGTCGACGCACGCGAGCGCCGACGGCCGGCTCGCGAGCTCCACGTCGTCGCTGATCGACTTCAACCGCGCGGGCGTGCCGCTGATGGAGTGCGTCAGCGAACCGGACCTGCGCAGCGCCGACGAAGCGGTCGCGTTCGTCGAGACGCTCGCGCGCACGTTCCGCGAGCTCGGCGTGAGCGACGTCAAGATGGAGGAAGGCTCGCTGCGCTGCGACGCCAACGTGTCGGTGCGCCTGCGCGGCGCGAGCGAGTACGGCACCAAGGCCGAGATCAAGAACATCAACTCGTTCCGCAGCCTGCGGCGCGCGACCGAATCGGAGATCGCGCGGCAGATTCGCGTCGTCGAGAGCGGCGGGCGCGTGATTCAGGAGACGCGCGGCTGGGACGAAGCCGCGGGCGTCACGCACAGCCAGCGTTCGAAAGAACAGGCGCACGACTACCGGTATTTCCCCGATCCCGACCTCGTGCCGCTCGACGTGACTCCGCATGTCGTGGAGCGCGTGCGCGCGACGCTGGTGGAGACGCCGTTCGAGCGCTACGTGCGCTACGTCGACGTGCACGGTCTCGAGACGAAGCGCGCGACGCAGCTCGTCGACGACAACGCGCTCGCGGTGTGGTTCGACCGCGCGGTAGCGGCCGCCGGCGGCAACGCGCAGGCGGTGGTGGCGTTCGTGCTCGGCGATCTCTCGCGTCTCGCGAACGAGAGCGGCACGCACGTCGCGCACGGCAAGGTGACGCCGGACGCGCTGGGCGAGCTCGTCGGGCTGACGCAGTCGAACGCGATCAACTCCAAAGCGGCGAAGCAGGTGCTGGAGACGCTGTGGAACGACGGCGGCTCGGCCAAGGCGATCGTCGAGCGCGAAGGGCTCGCGCAGGTGAGCGATCGCGGCGCGGTCGAGGCGATCGTCGACGAGGTGCTCGCCGCGAACCCCAAGGTCGTCGCCGATTACAAAGCGGGTAAGACGAACGTGTTCGGTTTCCTGACGGGCGCCGTGATGAAGGCATCGCGCGGCAAGGCGAACCCGACGCTCGCGCAGGAGCTGCTCAAGGAGAAGCTGGGCGCATGAATCCGTTCAAGCGGATGATGGAGAGGCTCGGGCTGCTGCGCGTGTCGCCGCGCTTGCGACCGAAATTGCTGCAGCCATATGAAAACGACGACGGTGACGAAGCGGCCGGCGGCGTACCCGCGCGCTTGCCGAAGGTGCCGCCGCGGCGCAGCCCCGGCAACGCGCTGACGATCCCGCGCGAAGACGTGATCACGGAAGCGCGCGCTTCCGACAGCGTCTAGCGTAACGGTCGGGCTGCGATCAGCACTGGAGTACCAGCCACGCGCCATCGAACTCGCGAGCGCGCCGCCCAGCGGGATGTCGTCGGCTTTGCACGGGACGGGTCGCATGCGAATCGCCGGGCGCGCCAATGCGGACAGCGCCGCTTCGTATCGCGCCAAGCCGAGCCGCCGCAGGGCTTTGGAAAGATTCGCGCGCGTTACGACCACCGGCACGACGTTCGGCGCCTTTGCGCCGGCGTCCTCAGCTCGAGCGGGCTGTGCGGGCGTCAGATGCCGCCGTAGCCGGGGCTTTGCTGCAGCAAGGCGATGACCGACGCGATCGTCACCACGAGCAGCAGCATCGCGAACACGGGCCAGCCCGTCTCCCCGGCGGCCGAACGCCGGCGCGGCCTGCGCTCCGCCGCGCGGAGGGATTCCGCAAGCACGCGGTCCAGTCCGTGCACCGCCAGGGCGTTACGTAACGCAGGCGTGGTCGCGACTGCTGCGAGTGCGCCGCCGGTTTCGCGAAGGCGCCGGAGATTTCCGATGAGCGCGGCGACGAGCGGAGCGGGGAGGTGGGTGCCGTGGAGCTCCACGACGACGGGCGTGCGGGTGCGGCCGTCGCGCAACATCCGGTCGATGCAGCGCGTGAGCGATCGGCCTGCGTTCGGGTCGTTCACGGAAAGCGGGATGCGGACGGGTCGGAGGTCGTCGTCGTCCAGCTCGGCAGCGCGCATGATCGGCAGTCTCCTGATCTGCTGCGGCGAGCGTACCCCCGCGCACCTACGAGACGCTTACGGCCGCTTACGAAGGTCTGTCGCCGCGCGCCGGAGCGGGCGCAGCGAAAGCCGGCTGAAATCGCTCCCGCTACATTGGGGGCGCGGTGCTTCTCACCGCACATCATCGCCGTCCTCAATGAAAGAAGCATCATGAACATCATCACCAAGATCAAATCGGCGCGTGTTGCGTTGCTGTCCGCGGTCGTCGCCGGCCTCGTGTTCCAAGCCGTTCCGGCGTCGGCGAACCCCAACCCGACGTTCGATCTGTCCGGCGTCTGGAAGAACTCGGCCAACGAACAGCTCCAGATCTTCCAGACCAAGGAACGCGTCGTCTTCGTTGGCGTCAATCACGGCTGGTCGCAGATCATCGAAGGGTACTACTACGCGCCCAACCGCGTACGGGGGATCAACTCCCGCATCACGCGTTCCAACGGATGCCAAACCACGATGGAGATCGACGTCACGGTGGTCTCGATCAGCGCGTATAAGGTCACGGCGACCGCGCTGGAATCGACCTGCGGCTTGATGGCGGGTCAGACGTACAGCGACAACAACGTCACGCGCGTCCTGTAACAGAAGCTCGCCGGCGCCGGATCGTGAACCGGCGCCGGCGAGTCTTCTGGTCAGAGCCGGAGCCGCCGTGCCTGAAGGCGAAGCAATGCCGGTCGTGAGCGCGCTGGTCGACGAGCGGGGGCTCGAGGTCCTCGACTTCCAACGGATCCGGGAGCGGTATGCGGGCCAGACGCATGCGCCGCAGTCGTACGCCCGCGCGCTGGACTGCGAGCCGGCCACCGACTTCTCGCTCGTGCGGCGGCTGGTCGGCGAGACGGCCGAGATGCGCGCGCTCGCGCAGGATGCCGGCTTCTCGATGCAGCGGATCGACGACGTCGACGAGGCGGTGGCGACGGCGGCGCGCGGCGTATCGCTCGCGGCGCGGGATCTCCGCTCGATCGCCGACGCGCTCGGCGCGGCCAACGCCGCCGTGCGCGCGATCCGCGACGCGGAGACCGAGGTGCCGCTGCTGCGCGAGCGGTGCGCGCCCTTTCGCGCGCTGCCGCCGATCGTCAACCGCGTCACCGACGCGATCGACGAGCGCGGCAACGTGCTCGACCGCGCCTCGGCGGCGCTCGCGCGCATCCGCCGCAGCATGCAGCAGGCGCAGGACGACGCGCGCGACCGCGCCGCGGCGATCGTGCGCTCCTCGCGCTACGCCTCGGCGATTCAGGACGCGATCGTCACGATGCGCAACGACCGCTACGTCGTGCCGGTGAAGGCGGAGTTCGCCGGCCAGATCCAAGGCATCGTGCACGACACGAGCTCGTCGGGGCAGACGCTGTTCGTCGAGCCGCTCGAAAGCCTCGAGGCGAACAACCGCGTGCGCGCGCTGCGCGTGCAGGAGGACGTCGAGATCGCGCGCATCCTCGGCGAGCTGTCGTCGCTCGTGCAGGCGGAAGCGGCGCAGGTCGAAACCGACCTCGGCGTCTACGTCGAGCTCGACCTCGCCGCCGCGCGCGCCGCGATCGCGCACCGCATGCAGGCGATCGCGCCCGAGCTGGTCGACGCCGCCGTCGTCGACATCTTCGAAGGCCGGCACCCGCTGCTCGACGAGCGCGCGGTGCCGCAATCGGTCAAGCTCGACGACGACGTGCGCATCCTGATCGTCTCGGGCCCGAACATGGGCGGCAAGACGGTCGCGCTCAAGCTGGTCGGGCTGGCGGTGGCGATGACCGCGTGCGGCATGCACGTGCCGGCGACCGCGGCGACGATCGGGTGCGTTCGAGCGCGTCTGCACCGACATCGGCGACGAGCAGTCGATCGCGCAGAACGCGTCGACGTTCTCGGCGCACTTGCGCCGGCTGGCGGAGATCGTCGACGCCGCGAACGATCGCACGCTGATCCTCATCGACGAGATCGGCAGCGGCACCGAACCCAACGCCGGCGCCGCGCTGGCGGTCGCGGTGCTCGAACGGTTCCTCGAACGCGGCGCGCGCGTCGTCGCGACCACGCACGCGACGGAGCTCAAGCTGTTCGGCGCGGATCATCCGCACGTCGCGAACGCGAGCGTGCGCTTCGATCCCGAAACGTACGAGCCGACGTACCAGCTCGACGTCGGCTCGCCGGGCCAGTCGCTCGCGTTCGCGCTCGCGCGGCGCATGCGCCTCGACCGCGAGGTGGTCACGCGCGCCGAAGCGCTGCTGTCGAATCAGGAGCGCGACTACGAGCGCGCGCTCGCGGACGTCGCGGAGCAGCGGATTCGCGCGACGCGCGAGCGCGAGCAGCTCGAGCGCGAGCGCGCGCACCTGCGCTCGCTCGAAGACAACGCGCGCCGCCGCGCGGAGACGCTGGAACGCGAGCGGCGCGAGCTCGCCAAACGCGCCGACGCCGAGATCGCCGACACGCTGCGCCGTTTCACCGCCGAGCTGGAACGGCGCGCCGCCGAACGGACCGAACGCGGCGCGCGCGCGCCGCGCGTGACGCCGGGCCAAGCCGACTTGCTCGCGCGCACGCTCGATCAGATGCACCGCGAGCTCGGCCTGGAGGAGCGTCCGCAGCGCCCGCGCGACGGCGAGACGCCGCAGCCGGTCGCCGCGGGCGACCGCGTGCACGTCGCGTCGTGGGACCAGGACGGCACGATGCTGGAGGATCTCGGCGACAGCGCGCTCGTGCAGATCGGTGCGATGCGGCTGACCGTGCCCAAGAGCGAGCTGCGGCGGCGCGGCGGGGCCCTTCGACAGGCTCAGGGTGACGCGAAAAGCCGGCCGGGTGGCAAAGGCAACCAGCAGGGTGGCGATGCGACGCTCGAAGCGGCGTCGACCGCGCAGACGCAGATCGACGTGCGCGGCAAACGCTTCGTCGATGCGGAGCCGCTCGTGGATCGCTGGATCGACGACGCGATCATGCTGGGTCAGTCGCCGTTGCGGCTGATCCACGGCAAAGGCACCGGCTTGCTGGGCAAAGGCTTGCAGCAGTTCCTCAAGGCGCACCCGTTCGTGCAGAACGTGCGCTACGGCAACGCCGACGAGGGAGGCGGCGGCGTCACGGTGTTTGAACTGCGCTCGCCGACCTCATGATCACCACCGCATGACGAACCAACCTGCGCGCAGCGCGCGCGAGCGCGCGGAATTTCTCACCGACGGCTGCGACCACGTCGAGACGCTGGCGGAGCTGGCGCAGCGTATCGAGCGCGGGCGGCCGCTGCGCGTGTACCTCGGGCTCGATCCCACGTCGCCCGACCTGCACCTCGGGCACGCCGTCGTGCTGCGGCTGCTGCAGCGCTTCGTCGACGACGGCCACGACGTGATCTTGCTGATCGGCGATTTCACCGCGCGCATCGGCGATCCGAGCGGGCGCAACGCGCTGCGCCCGCCGCTGAGCGACGAGCAGATCGACGCGAACATGAAGACCTACGCCGCGCAGGCCGGCAAGGTGCTCGACATGTCGCGCGTCACGCTGCGCTACAACAGCGAGTGGCTCTCGAAGCTGACGTTCACCGACATCTACAAGCTGCTTTCGCAGACGACGGTCGCGCAGATGCTCGAGCGCAACGACTTCAAGCAGCGCTACGAGAGCGGGACGCCGATCGCGCTGCACGAGTTCGTGTATCCGGTCGCGGTGGCGTACGATTCGATCGCGCTGGAAGTCGACGTCGAGTTGGGCGGATCCGATCAGCTCTTCAACTTGCTGATCAGCCGGCCGTATCAGGTGCACGCGGGCCAGTTGCCGGAGATCTGCATCACCGTGCCGCTGCTCGTCGGGCTCGACGGCAGCAAGAAGATGTCGAAGTCGCTGGGCAATCACATCGGGCTGACCGACGCGCCGAACGAGATGTTCGGCAAGACGATGAGCATCCCGGACGAGGCGATGCCGGAGTACGCGCGCTTGGCCGCGTGGTGGCCGGCCGAGCCGGGTGCGCGCCGGGCTGCGCGACGGCGCCGCCGCGCCGATGGACGAGAAAAAGCGTATCGCCGAGGACATCGTGGCGTTGTACCATGGGCCCGACGCCGCCCGCGCGGCGCGCGACTGGTTCGAGCGCACCATCCAGCGCGGCGAGATCCCGGCGGAGATGCCGGAGCTGGCGCTCGACGGCCGGAGCAAAGCTCGTCGAGCTGATCGTCGCCGCGGGGTTCGCCGACTCCAAGCGCGCCGCGCAGCGGTTGATCGCCGAAGGCGCGGTGAAGGTCGACGGAACGCCGGTCACCGATCCCGGCGCCCGCTGGACCGCGCCGGGGCCGGCGGTCCTGCAGGTCGGCTCCCGCAAGTTCGTCCGCATCGTTCCGTCGTGATCGGGCCTCACCGAATTCTGGAGATACGACCGAAACTCATGGCAGCCCACAACGCCCCCTCGAAGCCCCCGATCACCTACACGCCCGCCGAGGCGATCAACGGCCCCACGTTCACCTGCCCGCGCTGCGAGCGGGTCTATCCGTACCCGGTCGACCACGGCGCGCCGGTGCGCTGCGAGTGCGGCTGGTGGTACACCAACCTCGGCCACGGCCGCATCATCGAGGAGTTCCGCCCGCGCATCGGCGGCGCGGCGACCAACGGGCCCGAGGCGGCCGCCGGTCCGGCGGCCGAGCACCACTAGCCTCTCATGCTGAGCCGGTCGCAGCGCGTTCGGCCAAGCCGCGGACGTCGTCGGCGCTGAGCACGTAGAGCTCGCCGCAGAAGTCGCACGTCGCTTCGGTCTGCGGCTGCTCGCGCGCGATCTTCGCGAGCTCGTCCTTGCCCAGGCCGAGCAGCGCGGACTCGACCTTTTCGCGCGTGCAGCGGCAGTCGAACGCGACCGTGTACGTGTCGAACAGCTTCACGTCGAGGTCGCCCGCGACCGCGCGCACGAGCTCTTCCGGGCTCCGCGCCCTCGACGATCTGCGTCGTCACCGCCCGCATCGCCGCGACGTTGCGCTCGAGCGCGGCGACGGTCGCGTCGTCCGCGCCGGGCTGCACCTGCGCGATCACGCCGCCCGCCGCGCGAATCCCGCTCGGGTCCGCGAGCACGCCGACCGCGACGATGCTGGGGATCTGCTCGGAGTTTCCCAGGTACGCGGCGACGTCGTCGCCGATCTCGCCCGACACCAGCGGAACGATCCCGCTGTACGGCTGGCCCACTTCGTACGTCTTGGTGACTTGCAGCTTGCCGGCGCCGACGACGCGCGCGACGTCGAATTTGCCGAGCGCGTTGAGCGGCACGTCGGCGCGCCCGTTGCGCGCGTAGGCGCGGGCGCCGACCGCGTGCGTGCCGGTGCTCCACGCGTCGGCGGTGATGCTGCCGATCGGGCCGTCGCCGACGATCTGGAGCGTGAGGCGCTCGCGGCCCTTGAGCGACGCGCCCAGCAGCGCGGCGGCGGTCAGCAGGCGGCCGACCGCCGCGCTCGACGTGGGCGCGAGGTCGTGCCGTTCCCGCGCCTCGCGGACGAGCCCGGACGTGATCCCGGCCACGAGCGATACGGTGCCGCGCGCGGCCGAGGCGGTGATGATGCGATCCATTCTCTTCCGATAACCGTTCGCGTCTTTTTCCCGTTGCGGCGCACCGGACGGAACGTCGTGTTTTCCGTGCCAAGGCGGAAGGAGCGGGCGGCGTGCAAGCGTACTCCACCGAGCGAGCGGCGCGTACCGTAAGCCGCCGTTTTTCGTACGACGTTCCCGTGAGGTGCAAACCAGACAGTGACCAAAGCCGATATCGTCGACTCGCTGGCCAACGAACACGAACTGTCGAAGCGTCAGGCGGGTGAGATCGTCGATCTGATCCTCGACGAGATCACGTCCGCGCTGAAGGACGGCGACAAAGTGCAGTTGATTCCGTTCGGGAGCTTCGTCGTGCGAGAGCGCAAGGCGCGCACCGGCCGCAACCCGCAGACGGGCGAGACCATCAAGATCGCCGCGCGCAAAGTCCCGGCGTTCTCCGCCGGCAAAGGTTTGAAAGACGCCGTCGGCGGGCCGAAGCGCGGCGGCGCAAAAAGACCGGACGAAAGAAGTAATCCGCGATGAAAGTCACCGGAATGGACGCGGTCTACTACACGGCGAAGGACCTCGGCGCGCTGACGAAGTTCTATACCGGCTTGCTCGGCGCGGAGCCCACGATGAGCATGGGGCCGGTCGCGGAATGGACGTTCGCCGACGGCGCGAGCTTCGGGCTGTACGGAACCGCGGAAGGAAGCCCGGGCGGCAGCGCGATGTTCGCGGTCGACGACGTCGCGCAAGCGATGGCCGACGCGAAGGCGCGCGGCGTGAAGTTCCACGACGACGAGATCACCGACACGCCGGTCTGCCACATGGCGTTCGGCGAAGATCCCGAAGGCAATCAGTTCATCCTGCACCACCGCAAATAGCAGTAGCCGCAACACCTGCGAATTGAAAAGGTCCGCACGGCGTGCGGGCCTTTCTTTATGGGCGCGATCTGCGCGGCCGGTGACGGTTCATGCCGGCCGGCTATGATATCGTCGTTCACGATCATGCGCCATCACCGTAGCTCGTGTGATACCGTCGAATCCGTATACCGGCGACTTCAGGATGCGCCTGTAGACGGCGTTTGACTTCGGTCGCCGTAGGCGCGAGCGGAATCGAAGCGCGTCGAGCGTACCGACAGATCGGTCGCGTAATTGAAGTTTGCCGCGGCGTTTACGAGCATATTGAACTGACCGCGAAGATTGGACGACCACTTCGGCACGCACGCCACTTGCGCATCGGCTGCGGCGGCGTAGACACTGATCGCGCGGGAAGGTCGTGACGCGCGACAAAGATGTTGACGTTGTCAGGGACGCTTCATGCGGGCTCGGAGCAGCTTGGGATGTACAGCGTCGGTTCGGGACCCGGCGTCAAGGGCCCGTATCGCTACGGGCCCTCGTCGTCTGTTGGTCGGGCAGACAGGATTTGAACCTGCGACCCCCAGTCCCCCAGACTGATGCGCTACCAAGCTGCGCTACTGCCCGACGGAGGCCGGTGGAGGTATTGTGCCGTTCGGTGTGGTTGTCCCTTTCCTCGTGAAAGCGACGCTCTATGCCGACGGCGGTTCCCGCGGCAACCCCGGTCCCGCGGCGGCCGGGGCCGTGCTGTACGCCGACGACGGCGAGGTGCTCGAAGAGATCGGGACGTTCTTGGGCGTCACGACGAACAACGTCGCGGAGTGGACGGGGCTGCTCGACGGGCTCAAGGCCGCGCTCGCGCGCGGCGTGGACGACCTCGCCGTGCGGCTCGACTCCGAGCTGGTCGTCAAGCAGCTCAGCGGCGCGTACCGCGTCAAGCATCCCGGACTGATCCCGCTGCACGCCGAGGCGAAGGCGCTGCTGCGCAAGTTCGGGCACGTCGACGTGCGGCACGTCCCTCGCAAGCAGAACAAGGCGGCCGACGCCGTGGTCAATCAGGTCCTCGATGCGCACCGCTGACACTTCCCAGCGCCGCAAAGCGTTCTAGAAGACGATGCGCCGCTTCCCCACGACCACGTTCGCCATCATCCTCGCCGTCATCGCGACTGATCGTCGGGTGGAAGATCTTTTATCACGACGAGGCGCAGCGTTTCCACGCCGTCCAGCAGATTCGCCAGCAGCGCTCGGAGCTGCACTTCGGCGAAGTGATCGCGCACGACAAGGGGCCGATCGCGCGCGAGGAGTGGCGGCTCGACAACGTCGACGGCAAGTGCAGCGCGACGTACACCGCGGAGAACCGCGCCGGCTCGCGCGTCGCGAAGTTCACCGAGCCGATCCCCGGGCTACGACGTGACGTTCGCGTTCGAAAAGCTCGTGCAGGACGGGATCTGGCAGCTGCAGACGCGCCCGCTCAAGGGCAAGACGGACAACGTCTACACGATCTCCGTCGCGCAGATCGCCGGCGACCGCAGCGGCTCGCACAAGTTCACGTTCACCGACCCGCATTATCTCGCGATCGCGGCCGGGCGCCAGTACCACATCCACCTCGACCGCAACAAGCCGGTGCCGAACTTGCTGACGCTGCAGTCGACGTCGAGTCGCCGATCCGCGCTATCAGAAGAGTCGTCGACGACTTCGCGTCGTTCGGTCCGCCGCGTTTCAAGAAGACCGTCGCCGCGGCGCGGGAGAAGCTCCTGCGCTCGTGAGCACCCGCAGGTGCCGCTCGTGAGCACCCGCAGGTGCCGCTCGTGAGCGCACTGCGCGTCCTGGGCGCGCTGGCGCTGCTCGCCGCCGGGTCGTTCGGCCTGTACGAGCTGGTCGAGTCGCCGCGCACCGGCGCGTTCGCGCCCGTCGTCACGCACGGCGACTGGCCACGTCGTCGCGCTGACGTACGACGACGGCCCGACGCGCGGCGTGACCGATCGCGTGCTCGACGTGCTCGAGCGCGAGCGTGTCCCGGCGACGTTTTTCGTCGTGGGGCGCGCCGCGCGCCGCGAACCCGCGTTGCTGCGCCGCATGCGCGCGGACGGCGACGAGATCGAGAACCACTCCGACTCGCACGCCGCACCTCAACGCGATGTTATCGGCGCGCGCGCTCGACGCGGAGCTGTCGAACGCCGACGACGCGATCGCCGCGGCGACCGGACGGCACGCGCATTGGCTGCGTCCGCCGTTCGGCGCGCGCAACGCCGCCGTGCTCGACGCGGCGCGCCGGCACGGGCAGCGCGTCGCGCTGTGGAGCGCGATGCTCGACGAGACGTCGCCGGATGCGCCGCCCGGCGCGCTCGCGGAAAAGCTGCTGCGGCAGGTCGGCGACGGCGCGATCGTCGTGCTCCACGACGGCGACCAGGGGCTGGGCGATGCGGGCGCGCGCGCGTACGAAGCGGCACTGACGACGCGCGTGATCGCCAAGCTGCGCGCGCAGGGCTATCGCTTCGTCACGCTGGATGAGCTTTTTCCGCCAAAATAGCCGGAAATACGGATTTTTGGGCGTATACTGCCGGTAACACGGCTTCCCCACGAGCCGAAAACGCGTACGAAAGGACCCCATGACCAAGAACGAACTGGCCCGAGAGCTCGCCGACGAGTTCGAGCTTCCCCGGCGCCAGATAATCGAGCTCGTCGAGGCGCTGCTCGACCGGATCACCTCGGTGCTCAAATCGGGTGACCGCGTGCAGCTCACGCCGTTCGGCCAGTTCAAGATCCGCGACCGCGCGGCGCGCGTCGCTCGCAATCCGCAGACCGGCGAACCCGTCAACGTGCCGGCGAAGCGCGTGCTGAAGTTCATCGCCGGCCGCAGCCTCAAGGAAGCCGTCGGCACGGCGAAGCCCGGTCGCGGCGGCGCGAAGAAAGGCGCGAAAAAGGCCGGCGCCAAGAAAGCCGCTCCGGCTGCGAAGAAGAGCGCGAAGGCTGCTCCCGCGCGCAAGGCCGCACCCGCTCGCAAGGCCGCCGGCGCCGCGAAGAAGAGCACCGGCGGCGCGAAAAAGGGCGCGGCAAAGAAGGGCGCCGCGAAGAAGGGCCGCCGCTAGCCGGCGTCACGCGTAGACGCGGCCGCCCAGTGCGACGAAGCCGCCCGGGTGGCGGCCGCGTGGATCGTGATGGGTCCAGTGCACGATCGGCAGCCGCGTCGCGTGACGAAAGCGGATGAGTTCGCCTTCGACCGTGACGCGGTCGCCGGGCTGGGCCGGCACGCGCGGCGCGATCGTCACGTTGTCGACGACGCGGAACGCCGAGCCGTCGTCGGCGCGAACGTCGAACTGCTCGTGCTCGCGGTGCGAGTGCTTCGAGCGGAAGAAGCTGGGCGGCGTCGTCACCGTGCCGCTGTAGTGGACCTGCATGGTCACCTCCGCCCGTCCGTTCACTCCGCGAAGGGCGCGCGGCAAGCGGCGCGGCTGAGGCCGCGCTTGCAAGCCCGCGGCTGAGGAGGCGCCCACAGCAGGCGCGCCGTAGGCCGAGCGAGCGTGATCTGGCTGCTCGGCACGGCGTTCCTCTCGCTGGGGCTCGTCAACTTGGACTTCTCGCGCGGGTGGTGGCGCGGACAGCTCCGGCGGCTCGCCGTCGGCGTCCCGCTCGCGGGCGCGTATTGCTACGTCGCGCTGCCGCCGCTGGTGTTTCCGCAGGCGTTCTCGCTGCTGCTGCTCACGCTGGTCCCCAACGTGCTGATCACGTCGTTGACCGCGGCGCGCACGATGGTGATCTCGCGGCGCATCGTGTCGCTGCGCCGCACGCCGGTGTGGCCGCTCGTCGTGGCGGTCGGCGCCGTCGGGCTGTTCTCGCTCGTTATGGTCGTCGCGCCGATCGTCGACGCGAGCGGCCTGCGCGATCGCGTCGGCGCAGCGACGTCGACCAGCGGCGCGCCCGCGGCCGACCCGCGCCACGTGCGCGTCGTGCCCGAGGAGTCGGCGATCTTCGCCGGCGAGAAAGTCGTCGGCCAGCTCGGCGCGTACTACCGCGTCGGCACGTACAACGTGCAGTCGGAGAACGGTCGCCTGGTGTGGGTCGCGCCGCTCGATTTCCAAGGCCCCGTGCAATGGCTGTCGCGCCGCAGCTCGCCCGGCGTCGTGATCGTCGACGCGGAGAATCCCGACAAGGCCGCCGAGTTGCGCGCGCGCGCACCGCTCGCGTACGTGCCGTCCGCGTTGCTCAACGCGAACCTGCGCCGCCACGTCTGGCTGCGCTACGGCACCGAACTGCTGCTCGAAGAGACGCTGCAGCTCGACGCGCAGGGCAACCCGCGCTATCTCGTGACGCTGGGCCGGCCCACGATCGGCTGGAGCGGCGAGAAAGTCACCGCCGTCGTCATCGTCGATCCGGCGACCGGCGCGATGGAGCGCATCCCGCGCGAGCAGTTCGACAAGCTGCCGGCCTGGGTCAGCCGCGTGTACCCGCCCGATCTGGTGGTGAAGTACAACGACTGGTTCGGGCGCTACGTGCACGGCTGGTGGAACGCCGCGATCACCAAGCGCGACGTGCACCTGCCCGCGCGCGAGGACGTGTTCGGCATCCTGCTCGCCGACGGCCGCTTCGTGTGGTTCGTCGACCACACGTCGCCCAACCGCACCGACGCGTCGATGACCGGATTCACGTACACCGACAGCCGCACGGGCGCGCTGACGTACTACACGTCCAGCGGCGGCGAGTACAACTCGAAAGCGGCCGAGGACGCGGTCGGCGGGAACCCGATCATCAAGCAAGGTCGCCTGCTCCCCACCCAACCGGTGTTATACGTGCTGTTCGGGCAGAATACGTGGGTGGTGCCCGCCGTCGCCGACAACGGAAAGTTCCAGACGCTCGCGCTCGTGCAAGCCGCCGGCGGCCACGTCGTCGTGGGCAGCTCCGTCGCGTCGTCGCCTGCGGAAGACGCCTTCGCGTCGTACCGCGCGTTCCTGGGCGATCGCTCCGTGGGCGGCGCGAGCACGCCGCGCGTGAGCGGGACGATCGACCGCTTCGCGTACGCCGCCGGGCGCGTGTGGTTCACGCTGCGCGACCGCCGCGGGGTGTTCACGATCGTCGATCCCGCGGGGCCCGACGTGCTGCTCGCGCGCTCGGGTGACAAGGTGAGCTTCGAGACGACGCGCGACGAGAGCGGCGCGCAGCTCGTGCGCGGTTTCACCGACGCATCCATCGCGCGATGAGATTGCTGCACGCGCGGCGCGTCACGCTCGCGCCGGTCGACGGCCGCAACGCGCGCGAGCTGTGGGAAGTACTCAACGCGCCCGACCTGCGCAAGTACCAGGACATCCCGCGCGTGCGCGCCGAGGAGTTCGAGCGCCAAGTTCGCACGCGGCCCAAACAATTGCGCGGCGGCGCGACGGGACGTTTCGAATGGCTGCTCAAAGCCGGCGAACCGCAAGCGCCGATCGGCTGGATCTCGCTGCGCGTGAACGATCGCACGCCGCGCATCGGCGAGGTCGGATACAGCCTGCTGACGGACGCGCGCGGCAAGGGCTACGCGAGCGAAGCGCTCGGCGCGGTGATCGACGAAGCGTTCGAGACCGGCGAGCTCGACGAGGTGCAAGCCTGCATCATCCCCGACAACGGCCCATCGCGCTCCGTGCTCGACCGAACGGGTTTTCGCGAGGAGCGGCTGCTGCGCAGCGGCGCCGTTATCCGCGGCCGGCACGTCGATGTTTTGCTGTTCACGCTAACGCGGGCGAGCTGGGCCCGCGCACGCCGCGAAGGGCTGGCGCGCACAGCCAGCGGCTGACGAAGTGCGGCGCGGTTAGTATCCGGCGCGCGCCGTGCGCGCTGGGCCTAGCCAGCGGTTGAGCCAGTCCACCATCTCCGCCAAAACGGTTTCGACCGTTTCGCGGCCCACGTAGCCGTGTGCTTCGTACGGCAGCATGACGAGGCGCGCCGTGCCGCCGTTGCCTTGGATCGCCGCGTATAAGCGTTCGGACTGGATCGGGAACGTGCCCGTGTTGTCGTCGGCCATGCCGTGGATGAGCAGGATCGGGTCCTTGATCGCGTTCGCGTACGTGAAGGGCGACATCTTGGTATAGAGGTCCGTCGCATCCCAGTAGCTGCGCCGTTCGCTTTGGAACCCGAACGGCGTCAACGTGCGGTTGTAGGCGCCGCTGCGCGCGATCCCGGCTTTGAAGAAGCGCGTGTGTGCGAGCAGGTTGGCCGTCATGAACGCGCCGTACGAATGGCCGCCGACCGCGACGCGGTCGGGATCGGTCACCCCGATGCGCACCGCTTCGTCGATCGCCGCCTTCGCGTCGGCCGTGAGCTGTTCGACGTAGGTGTCGTTGACGGTTTTGGGGTCGCCGACGATCGGCATCGACGCGTTGTCGAGCACGGCGTAGCCGGCGAGCGTCATGAACAGCTCCGACGGCCCGCCGACGGTGACGAACGTTTGCGTCGTGTTCGTGTTCTGCGACGCCGTGCCGCGGTCGAGAAACTCCAGCGGGTACGCCCACACGAACGTCGGCAGGCGCGTCCCTTCCTTCCAGCCCGGCGGCGTGTAGAGCGTGAACGACATCGTGACGCCGTCGGGGCGCTTGTACGTGACGAGCCGCCGGCCGATCGCGCGCAGCTGCGGCACGGGATCGGCGAACGCGGTGAGCGCGCGCAGCGCGCCGGTCGCGCGCGTGCGCACGAAGTAGTTGGGCGGATCGGTCGGCGACTGGCGCTGCGTGAGGATGCGCGACGCGTCGGGGTCGAGCGGCGCGAACGGCGTCTCGAGCGGCGCGAGCTCCGAACGGAACACGCGCGTCTTCTCGTTCGTGCGCAGGTCGAGCCGGTCGAGGAACGGCCGGCGGCCGTCGGGGCCGTAGCCTACGCCGCGCAACCAGATCGCGTCGCCGGTGTGCTCCACCGTCAGGTCGCCGTTCGCCGAGGTGGCGTAGAGCGGCGTGCCGGGATCGTTGTAGTAGTCGCCGTCGCGCAGCGTGCCGAGCACGCGCGGTGCCGCGACGGCGCTGCGGCCGTCGAACCCCGCCGCATCCGCGAGCAACTTCGTCGTCGTGCGCTGGGCGCTATCGTACGTGCTCACGATCGCGCGCTCGTCGCGGTCCAGCCAGGTCACGTCGAACGTGCGGGCCGCGGTGCGCGCGAGCTCGACCGGCATTTCGCTGAACGGCGCCCGGAGCATCACGATCCGGTCGCGCGACGTGGCTTCGCGGCGCGGATCGCCGTTGTCGAGCGCCTCCGCCCACACCAGCGTCGCCGGCGACGACGGCTTCCAAGCGACGTCGCGTGGCCCGGTCGGGACGCCGTCGGCGGGGATGCGATCCGCCAGCGGCAGGTCGGCGATCGTCTTCACGTGCGCGCCGTGGGCGTCGAGCACGTCGACGGTCCGCGGAAAGCGCTGGTAAGGAAACAAGTAGGAGAAGGGCGCGTGAGCGCGCTCGGCCAGCAGATACCGTCCGTCCGGCGACGGGGCGACGTGCGTGTAGATCCCGCGCGCGGGCGTGCGCACGACGTTGCGATTGCGCGCATCGACGAGCTCGATGCGCGAGGTGCCGTAGTACGCGAACAGCGCTTCGTCGTGCGCGTTGGCCAGCATGTCTTCGTACGTCACGATCTGGCCCGCCGCACCCGCCGTCTCTTGCACGGCCGGTCCGTTCGCGACACCCGGCGCGGGCGGCGGGCCGTTGCGGTCGACCGCGCGCACGACGACGTGCGCACCGTCCGGCAGCCAGCGCACGGCGTCGCGAAACACGTCGTTCACGGTGAGGTTCGCGACGCGCGCCGCACGCGCCGTCGCCGTCGTGCCGAGCCACAGCTCGGTGCCGTGCGGCGTCGCGTTGGTCACCGCGAAGCGCGAGCCGTCGGGCGAGAACCGCAGCGCGGTGATGTGCGCGCCGGCGGACAGCGCGACGCGCGTGACGCGGCCGTCGGCCACGCGCTCGAACGCCAGCGACGTCATCGCAGGGGCGTGATGGATGCCGTTCGTCACCGGATCGATGCGCAGTCCCGCCAGCCGCAGCATCGGCCGCGCGAGGTCGGCCACGGGCGGATACCGCAGCGGCGTCTCGATCGCGATGACGTCGCGGTGCGGCGCGACCACGACGACGGGGATCGGCGGGGCCTTCAGCACGGCCTCGATCGCCGGGACCGGCATGCGGTAGCGGGTCGCGTCGGCGAACGCCGGCGCGGTTAGGGAACCGCACAGGGCGGCGGCGAGGAGAAGACGGCGCGCGAGCATGCGCGGCCGGTTCGGTGCGGCGGGAGGGCGTCCTACGCGGACAGGCGAGCTAGGTCAGGCCGCAGAGCTCGTGCGCCAGCGTGATGATGCCCGCGACGTCGGCGTCGCCGACGTCGCCTTCGAGCGCCGCGTCGCGGCCGAGCGCGACGACCAGCGCGACCAGCGCGTACGCGGCGAAGCGCGACGAGGAGTTGCCGCTGACGCCCGCTTCGCGCAGCACGTCGAGGTATGCGGTGACGCGGTCGACCGCCGCGTCGACGGCCTCGCGCCGCGCGCGGACGACGGCCTCGTCGGCGTTGGAGTAGACGTGCCACGCGCGCACGACGCCGCGCTCGCGGCGCCCGACGTCGGCCACCTCACGCAGCCAGCTCGCAACGCGCTCGCGCTCGCTCTCGCGGGTCCCGGCAGGCTGGCCGAAGCGCGCGGCCACGTTGCCCAGCGACGGGCCGCGCCGCAGCAGCGCATCGCGAACCGCGTGCGCGCGGTCGGTGAAATAACGGTAGAACGTGCCGTACGCCACGCCGGCTTCCTGCGCGATCGCTCCGGCCGAGAGCGTTTCGGCGTCGCTGTTCGCCAGCAGCCGTGCGACGGCGTCCAGCAGCCGGTCGCGCGAGCTGCGCTTCGTGGGGCGCTCGGGCAACCCGGCATCGGCGGGATCGACCCGCCCGAGGTACGTCCACCGGCCGCGCACGCGACGCGTCTCCGGGTCGCGGAAGCTCTCGACCCGGTAGCGGTAGGCGCGCCCGCTGACGCGTTTGATCACCTCGTAGGCCAATATTTTCTCCCTACAGCGTACGCATTAGACAGAATTGGGGAGGTTGCTCCCGTTGCCTGGAGGGTTGCCCGAGACTTAACGCAGGCCCCAGGTCCGAAACAGGATGTGCGGCGTAGCGGGATCGGCCCGTCTCGAAGCGGTAGAGACGAACCTCGTGGAGCGCGCGCCGCACGGGAGGTCGCCGGGACCGGCGGCTGGGTGGACCCTCAAGGCCGACAGCAGCGGATTCAGCTTCCGCATCGCGGACGCATCGCTCGCGAACAACGCGCGCACGATCTTTCAGCGGTATCTCACCTCGCAGGTCGACACGGGCTCGGACGTCGACGGCGCGGAGCTGATCTTCGGCGAGCTGCTCGGGAACGTGGCCCGCCACGCGCCGGGGGCGATCGACGTGCGGCTGCGGTGGAACGGCCTCGTTGCGATCCTGGAGGTCGGGGACTCGGGACCGGGCTACGCGATCGACGACGTGCACCTCCCCGGCGACTTCGCGGAATCGCGCCGCGGGTTGTTCCTGGTCGCGGCGTTCGGGCGAGACCTTCGCGTGCGCCACCACGAGGGCCGCACCACGACCACGGTCACGCTGCCGGTGACACGCCGCCGCTCGACGGGGACGGACTCGCGCCAACGCTAACCGTCTGAAGCGCTCGCTTGCAGGCGCCGGCGTCTCGTGGGGTAAGCGGCTTCGGATGACCGACGACCGTCGCCGCCGCGACGAAGAACGGCTGCGCCGGGCGCAAGAGATCGCGAACGCGCTTCGCCAGCAGCAGGCCGAGCTGGCGGCAGCGTTGCGCGGCGTGACGCAGCGGTCACGAACGGAGCCGGTCGTCCTAGCTGAATGGCGGCGTGCGCACGCGTCCGCGAGCTGGTCGTTCCCCGACGACGCCGGCTAGGTCGCCGCGGTGCTCTCGAGAGCGGCCGCCAGCATTGCTCCGACGGTGATGCGCGAAGAACGCCCACATCGGCGCCCAAACGCGACGACGTCTCATCGCGATAGCATAGCGAACGCCGAGACGGCGCGGTAACCGCCGATCGGCTGAACCAAACGGCGCGCAGCCGAAAGATTCATCCGTCCGGCCGATACGCAAAGGCCGGTTTTCAGAGCACGATCGGCGCGATGTCGTACCTCGTCGTGCTCATCGCCGCGTGTCCGTTATCGCCTGGGCGGCTGAGCGAATCGCGATGCAGATCTTGGTCGCAGCGACGCGATGAACCCGTTCGTGCTCGAGGCCGGCCTCGTCGTGCTCACCGTCGTTTCGTTTTGGCTGCTCGACCGCTACGTCGTCGGGTGCGAGAGCATATGAGCGCCGATCTCATGGTCGGCCTGGCGCTAGCCGTCGCCGCGCTCGTCTATTTGACCTATGCCATGCTGCGCCCCGAACGCTTCTAGGAGTTTGCTGCGATGACGATCCTCGGGTGGCTGCAAGCCGCCCTCGTTTTTGCACTCGTGTGCGTGCTCACCAAGCCGCTCGGCGCGTACATGGCGCGCGTCTTTCAAGGCGAGCGCGTGTTGCTCTCTCCGGTGCTCGGTCCGGTCGAACGCGGAATCTATCGCATCTGCCGGATCGATGCGGCGCGCGAGATGGGCTGGAAGACCTATGCGTTCGCCGTCGTCGCGTTCAGCCTCGTGAGCTTGATCTACCTGTACGTGCTGCTGCGCGTCCAGGCGTTCTTGCCGCTCAACCCGCAAGGCTTCGGGAACCTCGCGCCCGACCTCGCCTGGAACACCGCCGTGTCGTTCATGACGAACACGAACTGGCAGTTCTATTCCGGCGAGTCGACGATGAGCTATCTCACGCAGATGGCCGGCCTGGGCTGGCACATGTTCGTTTCAGCCGGTACCGGCATTGCGATCGCGATCGCGCTGATGCGCGCGCTCGCCCGGCGCAGCGGTACGACGATCGGCAATTTTTGGGTCGACCTCACCCGCACCGTGCTGTACGTGCTGCTGCCCATCGCGATCGTCGGCTCCCTGCTGCTGCTGTGGCAAGGCGTGCCGCAGAATTTCTCGCGCTACGCCTCGGCGACGACGCTCGAGGGCGCGACGCAGTCGATCCCGCAAGGTCCGATGGCATCGATGGAGATCATGAAGGAGCTCGGCACCAACGGCGGCGGTTTCGTCAACGCGAACTCGGCTTCGCCTTGGGAAAATCCGACGGGGCTGAGCAATCTGATCGAGCTCGTCTGCATCTTCCTGATCGGCGGCGCGCTGACGTATACGTTCGGGCGCTTCGTTCGCGACCAGCGGCACGGCTGGGTCCTGTTCGCTGCGATGACGGCGCTGTTCGTCGTCGGCTTCACGGCCGCGTACGCTGCGGAAGCGATCGGCAATCCCATGGTGCACGCGCTCGGGGTCGCAGGCGGCAACCTAGAGGGCAAGGAGGCGAGGTTCGGGATCGCCGCGTCGGCGCTCTTCGCGACGATGACGACGGACACGTCGTGCGGTGCCGTCAACGCGATGCACGACTCGTTCATGGCGCTCGGCGGCTTGGTCCCGATGTTCAACATGCAGCTGGGTGAAGTCGTCTTCGGCGGCGTCGGCTCCGGTTTTTACGGGATCATCTATTACGCGATCCTGACGGTGTTCATCGCCGGGCTGATGGTGGGCCGTACCCCCGAGTACCTCGGTAAAAAGATCGAACGGCGTGAGGTGCAGCTTGCGATCCTGGCGGCACTCGTCGTCCCCGTGTTCGGGCTGGTTCCAGCCGGCATCGCGGCCGTGCTGCCGGCCGGAATCGCAACGCTCAACAACGCCGGCCCGCACGGCTTCAGCGAGATCCTCTACGCGTACTCGTCGATGGTCAACAACAACGGATCGGCGTTCGCAGGCCTTGGCCCGAACCCGTGGTGGAACGTCTCCGGCGGTGTGGTGATGCTCTTCGGCCGCATCGCCATCATGATCCCGGTCATCGCCCTAGCCGGTGCGCTTGTCCGTAAACGGGCCGTTGCGGCGACCGCGGGGACGTTCGCGACGACCTCGCCGATCTTCGTCGTCCTGCTGATCGGCGTGATCGTCATCGTCGGGGCACTGACGTTCTTCCCCGCCGATGCGCTCGGCCCGGTCGTCGAGCAGCTGCTCCTCGCGCAAGGAAAGCAATTCTGATGGTATCGCGTTCCCGCTCGCTCCTCGACCGCGTAGTTCTCGTTCCGGCGTTCCGCGACTCGTTCGTCAAGCTGGATCCGCGCGTCCAATTGCGCAACCCGGTGATGTTCGTCGTGGAGGTCGGTGCGCTGGTGTCGTTCGCGTTCGCGTTTCGCGACGCGCACGATGGCCAGGCGTCGTTCGACATCGCGATCTCGGCGTGGCTCTGGTTCACCGTCTTGTTCGCCAACTTCGCCGAAGCGATGGCGGAAGGCCGCGGTAAAGCGCAGGCGGAGTATCTGCGCCGCACCAAGACCGACACGACGGCGCGCCGCCAGGCCAACGGGCGGGAAGAGCTCGTACCGGCGGCGCAGCTGCGGCGCGGCGACCGTGTCGTCGCCGAGGTGAACGACGTCATCGCGACCGACGGCGAGATCGTCGAAGGTGCCGCGACCGTCGACGAATCCGCCATCACCGGCGAGTCGGCGCCCGTCATTCGCGAGGCGGGCGGCGACCGCTCATCGGTGACCGGCGGTACCCGCGTGCTGTCCGATCGCATCGTCTACACGGTGAGCGCGAATCCGGGCGAATCGTTTCTCGACCGCATGATCTCGCTCGTGGAAGGTGCGAAGCGTCAAAAGACACCGAACGAGATCGCGCTTTCGATCCTGCTCGCCGGGCTCACGATCATCTTCGTGATCGCGGTCGCCACGCTGGCGCCGTTCTCGATCTATGCGGGCGCGGCACCCAGCGTCGTGGTGCTGATCGCACTGCTCGTCTGCTTGATCCCGACGACGATCGGCGGGCTGCTGAGCGCCATCGGGATCGCGGGGATGGACCGCGTCCTGCAACGCAACGTGCTGGCGATGTCGGGGCGCGCCGTCGAGGCTGCCGGCGACGTCGATACGCTGCTGCTCGACAAGACCGGCACGATCACGCTGGGCAACCGGCAGGCGACCGAAATCGTGCTCGCGCCCGGGGTCGACAAGGCCATGGCGTACCGGTCGGCATACTTCGCGTCGCTCGCCGACGAGACGCCGGAGGGGCGGTCGATCGTGCTCTTCGCGGAAACGAACGGCGCCCTGCCGGCGGGTGCAATCGTCGTGCCGTTCAGCGCGTACACGCGTATGTCCGGCGTCGACTATGCCGACGGCTCCAAGGTACGCAAGGGCGCGCCGGATGCGATCCGCGCTTGGGTCTCGCAGAACGGCGGCCGGGCGACGGACGTGCTTTCCGCCGACATCGACCGCATCGCGCGCGCCGGAGGCACGCCGCTGCTCCTGGCCGACGGACAGCGAATTCTCGGCGCGATCTACCTGCGCGACATTCTCAAGCCGAACACCCGCGAGCGGTTCGACCGGTTGCGCGCAATGGGCATTCGCACGGTGATGATAACCGGCGACAACCCGCTCACGGCGAGCGCGATCGCGCGCGAGGCGGGCGTCGACGACTTCCTAGCCGAGGCGACGCCCGAGACGAAGATGAACCTCATCCGCAGCGAGCAGAGCGAAGGCCGGCTCGTCGCGATGACCGGCGACGGTACCAACGACGCGCCCGCGCTCGCGCAAGCGGACGTCGGCGTGGCCATGAACAGCGGGACGCAGGCCGCAAAAGAGGCCGGCAACATGGTCGACCTCGACTCAGATCCCACGAAACTCATCGAGATCGTGGAAGTCGGCAAGCAGCTACTGATGACGCGCGGCTCGCTGACGACGTTCTCGATCGCCAACGACGTCGCGAAGTACTTCGCGATCCTGCCGGCGATGTTCACCGCGGCATATCCCGCGATGGACGGGCTGAACATCATGCGCCTCGCAACGCCGCAGAGCGCGATCCTGTCGGCGATCATCTTCAACGCGCTGATCATCGTGGCGCTGATTCCGCTCGCGCTGCGCGGCGTCGCGTACCGTCCGCGCGGTGCCGACGCCGTGCTGCGCGAGAACGTCCTGATCTACGGCGTCGGCGGCCTGATCGTGCCGTTCATCGGCATCAAAGCGATCGACGCGATCCTCGTCGGCTTACATCTCACGGGAGCGCACTAGCGTCATGGCAACCACACTGCAGAGACCACCGCTCGACACGACGCCCTCGGTACCGGCGCCGCGGAACGAAAGCATGATCGCTCATCTCGCGACGTCTGCTCTCTACACCGTCGTGACGGCGATCGCGCTGGGCCTGATCTATCCGCTGCTGATTTGGGGCCTCGGCACGCTCTTGTTCCATCATCAAGCGCAAGGCTCGCTCGTTGCGGGCGCCGGGGGTACGGTGATCGGATCAGAGCTCGTCGGCCAGAACTTCACGAAGCCGCAATACTTTGCGGGCCGTCCGTCGGCTGCGGGCAAGGGCTACGATCCCACCGCAACCGGCGGAACGAACCTCGGTCCAACCAGCAAGAAGCTGATCGACGCTACGAAGAGCACCATCGCCGCTCTGAAAAAAGCGAATCCCGACGCGACCGCTCCGATCCCGATGGATCTCGTGACCTTCAGCGCAAGCGGGATCGATCCCGACATCTCCCCGGCGGGTGCCGCGTATCAGGTACCGCGCGTCGCCAAAGCGCGCGGCATGACCGCGGACGCCGTTCGCGCCGTCGTCGCCGAGCACGTGATCCCGCGCCAGCTCGGCGTGCTCGGCGAGCCGCACGTCAACGTCCTCGAACTCAACCGCGCGCTCGACGCGCAAGGAGCCGCCCCGAAGTGATCCGCCCCTCGTCAACCGCATTCGCCCTCGTAACGGCAACGGCCGGGGGCGCAAAAGCCGTAAACGTCGAAGCGAACATCGTGAAAAAGGTTTGCCTCGCCGCGGTCGCCGTCGTCGCCTTCAGTGTCAGCCTCAGCCCGTCGAAGGGCGCGGCCGCCGAGCCCGCAACGCCGCCGCAAACCGTATCACCGTCGCCCGCGCCGTCGGCCGCGCCCAATCCGATCGGGCCGTCGCTGGGCAACAACGATCCGTGCACGTCGCTCGCGGCGATCGTGACGCGTCCGTCGGTGACGAACTCCGTCTGCACGGTGCGCCCGAACCACGTCGAGATCGAGACCGGCTACTTGAACACTAGCGCCGCCGCCGGCGGCGGCAACACGGTCGCGTACCCGCAGCCGTTGATCCGCATCGGGACGGCGATCCCCGCGCTCGAGCTGCAAATCGCGCCGCCCGGCATCAACCGCACGAACGCCGGCGGCATCGTGACGGGGACGACCGACGTGGGCGCCGGTTTGAAATACGTCTTCGGCTACACGGCGAAATTCAACTGGGGCGGCCAGGCGTTCTTCACCGCGCCGACCGGCACGAACGGCTTTTCAGCCAACGGCACCAACTCGACCTACGCGCTGAACGCGGGGTATACGCTCAGCCCAGTATTCTCGCTCGCAACGACGCTCGCGACGAACTCGCTCACGAACGGCCCGCAGCGTTGGTCGTCGTTCGTACCGTCGCTCGTGCTGGGCGTCTCGTTGCCGAACTCGACCGGACTCAACGCCGAGATCGCACAGTTCTCGCACGCCAATGGGCCGGCGACGCCGACGCGCACGCAGTACCTGTTCGCGGTGTACCGCGACCTCGGCCCGCGCGTGCAGCTCGACGCATCGTTCGCGACGTCGCCGACCGCCGCCGACCGGGAAGTATAACGCCGTCGGCTTCGGCGCGAGCTTCTACTTCTGAAGCTCGTCGTCGCCGCTGGTTCCGCCGGGCGTGCGCGGCGCGAGCACGAGCAGCTCGCGCGCGCCGGCCGCGAGCGCGCGCACGGCGAACGAAGGTTTTTTGAAGAACCGGCGCTTGGGGTGCCGCGGGGATTCGAGCGCGAGGACGTCGCCTTCCGCGAGCAACTGCACGATGCGCACTGCCGCGTCCGGCGCCACGTCGGCGACGAACGAGCCGCGTACGGCGGCAGTCGCGCGGGCGAGCGCATCGACCTCGGCGCGCGCCGCCGCATCGTCCGCGGTCGTGATCGCGACGACGCGCAGGTCGACGTCGAGCCGCCGTGCGAGCCGCCCGGCGCGTTCGACGAGCTTCGCGTCGCGCTCGCGCGGCGCGACGCCGAGCACGATCCGCGCGAACGGCCGCTCGCGGCGGCGCTCGGAACGCGCGCGCAGCATCTCGCGCACGGCCAGCTCGCGCAGCGCGGCCAGGTTTTCGGTGCGGAAGAAGTGGGACAGCGCGGTGTCGATCCGTTCGCGCGGGTAGATCTTGCCCTCGCGCAGCCGCTGGCGCAGCACGTCGGGCGTCACGTCGACGAAGATCACCTCGTCGGCGAACTCCAGCACGGTGTCGGGGAGCGTCTCGCGCACGCGCGTCCCGGTCAGCCGCTCGACCGCGTCCGCGACGCCTTCGAAGTGCTGTACGTTGAGCGTCGTGAGCACGTCGATCCCGCTGCGCAGCACGGCGATCACGTCGTCGTAGCGCTTCGCGCGAGCGCCGGCGCTCGCGTTCGTGTGCGCGAGCTCGTCGATCAGCGCGACCTGCGGGTGGCGCAAAAGCAGTGTGTCGAGATCGATCTCGCCGTTGGGGAGCCGCGGAATCTGCTCGATCCCGGCGAGCTGGGCCGCGGTATCCGCGCGGCCGTGCGTCTCGACCAGCGCCGCGACCACGTCGACGCCGTCGTCGACGAGCTGGTGCGCACGGTCCAGCATCGTGTAGGTCTTGCCGCTTCCCGCCACCGAGCCGAGGTAGATCGTCAGCTTGCCGTAGCCGATGCGCAACCGGTCGCCGAGCGCGGAGCCGTACGGATGGCGGCCGCCGGCGAACGCCGAGCGCACGGGCGTCCCGGCCGGATCGACGACGAGCAGGTCGCGGTCGAGCGGCCGTTCGAGGACCCGGTCCGCGAGCGGCCCGCGCGGCACGATGAGCAGCGACGCGCGCACGTCGCGCAGATCGCCGCGTGCCAAGCTCGCCGGCACGGGGATCACGCCGCCGTCGGCGCGCAGCGTCGCCGCGGTGACGCGCTCGACGTCGGCGCCGGGCAACGCCGTCGCTTCCAGCGCGAGATCGAGTGCGTCCGCGAACGCGGCGGCGCGCCGCAGAAACGGCTCCGGGTCGATCGCGCCCGCGACCACCGCGAGCGCGATGGACACTTTGCTCGGCGCGATGACCGGGATCGTCAGCTCGTCGACGACGCGCAGCAGCAGCTCGCGCATCATGCTCAAGTTCTTCGGCTGAAAGATCCCCGCGGCGGCGCGTTCGACGTCCTCGTCGCGCACGATGCGCCCGGTGCGAAGCCGGGACTCCAAGATCGACGGCGCGACGTCGAGCGCGATCACGCGGTCGGCCTTGCGCAGAAACGCGATCGGAACGAGCTCGCGAACCGGATGACCGACGATGCGCTCGGCGACCGGCGCGACGGTGTCCAGATGCATCACGTTGAACGCGCCGAGCACCGACTTGCCGGCGTCACGCAACGCGAGCGCGTCCTGCCAGCGCTT
>CAWBTJ010000025.1:0-7532 GCA_963791645.1 Vulcanimicrobiota bacterium
GCCGTTTACCGTCCGCATAACCCGAGCCGGCGAGCAGAGTACCCGCCGGGGAGATGAGCGATGGGGATTGGCCCGGAGGGGATGGCTTCCTGCGGTGGTTTTCCTCCGGGTTATCCACTTGTCCACAGGGGGCGCCCACGCGTTCCGACGAGGCCGGATGAACGTATCCACGACTTTGCCGCCCACACGAATGGCGGCAGGAACCCGCGCCGGACACGGGTCGGCGGCCCAAGTGACCACGGTCTCATCCACAGGTCTGTCCACCGCTGTGGACAAGACAGGAACGATTCTCGGATTCGCAATTTTCCTTGACGCTCGGGGCGGCGGGCCCGTATACTGTCTTGTCGCACCCGAGGGCGCGCTGAGGCGCTCCCGCCAGTCAGGAGAACTCGCTCGTGAAGCGGACCTATCAGCCGCACAATCGGCGCCGTAAACGCGTCCACGGCTTCCTCGAACGCATGTCCACGAAGAACGGCCGCCGCGTCCTTGCGGCCCGCCGCAAGAAGGGCCGCCACCGCCTGTCGGTTTAAGGTCGTGCGGGCGTACGAGCCCCTGCGCCGGCGCGGCGATTTCGCTCGCGTCACGCGGCGGGGCCGGCGGTACGCCGGAACCTACCTGACTTGCTTCGTCGCCGACGGGCGCCGGCGCACCCGAATCGGGATCACGATCAGCGCGTCGATCGGCGGGGCGGTCGTCCGCAACCGCCTGCGCCGACGGATCAAAGCCATCCTCGACCTCTCACCGCTCGACGCGCCGCCGTGGCGCGACATCGTCTTCATCGCTCGGCCCGGCGCCGGCGAGCTCCGCTACCCGGCGCTCGTCGACGAAGTCGCCCGCGTCTTTCCGGCGGCACCATGATCGCCCGCTCCGCGGTGATCGGCACCTTGCGCCTGTACAAGCGCTTCATCTCGCCGGTTCTCCCGCCCGCCTGCCGGTTCGCCCCGACCTGTTCGGAGTACGCCGCCGAGGCGGTCGAGAAACACGGTATCTTGCGCGGCGGTACGCTGGCCGTGCGCCGGCTCGCCCGGTGCGGACCCTGGCACCCGGGCGGCTACGACCCCGTCCCATCTCGAAAGGCCCTCTGAACGCTCGTGTTCCTCGCCGCCAACCCCTTCTTCGACCCGATCGTCCATGCGCTGGGCGGGGTCCTGACCCTTATCCACGGGGTCATCCCTTCGTACGGCTGGGCGCTCATCGCGCTGGCGCTCGTGGTGCGCATCGTGCTGTGGCCGCTCTCCGAGATCCAGTTCCGCTCGATGGCGGAGATGCAGAAGGTCCAGCCGCTCGTCAAGCAGCTCCAAGCCAAATACAAGGGCGATCCGCAGACGCTCAACACGCAGATGATGGCGCTCTACAAAGAGCACAAGGTCAACCCGCTGGCCGGCTGCGTCCCGATGCTGATCCAGTTTCCGATCCTGATCGGCCTGTACTGGGCGATCCAAGGCCAGATCGGCCAGTTCACCCACGAGCACTGGCTGTGGATCGGGTCGTCGATCGCCGACAAGTGGCCGACGGTGTTCGCCCAGAGCCTCGCCGTGCCGGACATCGCGCTGCTGGTCCTCTACGTGATCTCGATGTACTTCACGGTGCGCTACGGCAGCCCGCCCTCGACCGACCCGCAGCAGGCGCAGACGCAGAAGATCATGGCGATCATGTCGCCGGCGATGATCGCATTCTTCGGCTTCAAGTACCGCTGGGCGTCCGCGCTGTACATCTACTGGCTGGCGACCAACGTGTTCACGGTCGCGCAGCAGATGTACATGTTCCGCCGCTACGGCTTGATCGGCCCCAACAAGGCCGCCGCCGCGGTGCTGCCGCCGCTGCCGCCCGACCCGCCGAAGAGCCAAAAAGCCATCGACACGCAGAGAACGGCCGCGGCCACGAACGGAAAGCGGGCGTATCGCCCGAAGAAACGGGCGCGGCGTTGACGCCGCTTCAGAGATAAAGGACGGATGGAAGAGTACGAAGGCGGCCGCCGACGCGGCCACGGTCAGCGGCGCCGCGCGGGACGCGCGCTCGATAAACCGCCGGTTCGCTCCGGCCCGCCCAGCGGCGGCGGCGACCGCCGTCCGCCGCCCCGGCGTTCCGGTCCGCCCCGCGACCGGCCCATGGCCGACGTCGAGCCGTCGCCCGAGCCCGAGGCGGCCAAGCCGGCGCGGGCGCTGCTCGAGGAGATCCTCGACGAAGATGGGGCTCGACGACGTCGAGATCGTCTACATCGCGCGCAGCGAGGGCGAGTACTTCGAAGTGCGCGGGCCGCGGCTCGCTTCGCTGATCGGCCGCGAAGGCAAGACGCTCGAAGCGCTCAACTTGATCTACAACAACATCATCAACGCCGGCGTGCGCAGCAACCGCCGGTACTACACGATCGACGCCGAGGGCTATCGCGCGCGCCGCGCGGACCAGCTCAAGACGCTCGCGCTCGCGACGCTCGAACGCGTGGTGCGCGAGAACAAACCGATCAAGCTGGACCCGATGCTGCCGTCGGAACGCAAGATCGTCCACCTCGCGCTGGCCGACTCGCCGTTCGTGCGCACGGAGTCCGAAGGCGTCGAACCCGAACGCCGTTTAGTCGTGTTCCCGAAGGCCGAGTAAACGAACGAAACGATCGCGGCGGTCGCGACGCCGCCCGGTAAGGGCGCGATCGCGATCGTTCGCTGCAGCGGTCCCGACGCGCGCGCGATCGCCGCGCGCGTGTTTTGCAGCCGCGAGCCGTTGCGCGACCGGGTCGCGACGTACGGTGAGATCGTCGACGTCGACGGCGCGGTGATCGACCGCGCGCTCGCGCTCGCGATGGACGCGCCGCGCACGGTCACCGGCGAGGACGTCGTCGAATTGCACGTGCACGGCAGCCCCGTCGTTGCGCGCGAGACGCTGCGCGCGCTGCTGCACGCCGGCGCGCGCGCAGCGGCGCCGGGCGAGTTCACGCGGCGCGCGTTTCTCAACGGCAAGCTCGATCTCAGCGCCGCGGAAGCGGTCGCCGACGTGATCGACGCGGAATCGCGCGCGGCGGCGCGCGCCGCGCAGGCGAACCTCGCGGGCGGTTTGCGCGCGGCGGTCGACGACGCACGCACGCGTTTGTCTGAAGTGCTCGAAGAGCTCGCCGGCGCGATCGACTATCCCGACGAAGTGCCCGAACCCGCGCGCGAGCGCGTGCACGACATCGTCGCCGAGGTCGACGCGCGGCTCGACGCGCTGGTGCGCGATTGGGAGCGCGGCCGCGCCGTGCGCGAGGGCGTGTCGCTGGCGATCGTCGGACCGCCGAACGCCGGAAAATCGTCGCTGCTCAACGCGCTGCTCGGCGAAGAGCGCGCGATCGTGTCGGAGATCGCCGGCACGACGCGCGACGTCATCGAGGAGTCGTTCGCGATCGACGGCGTGGCGGTGCGCGTGCTCGACACCGCCGGCCTGCGCGCGAGCGACGACACGATCGAGCGCATCGGGATCGACCGGGCGCGGCGCGCGCTGGGCGCGGCGGCGGTCGCGCTCGTCGTGGTGGACGGCTCGCGCTCGCTGGACGCTGACGCGCGCGACGTCTTGCACGCGACGCGCGACCGCGACCGCGTCGTGCTGTTCAACAAGCGCGATCTGGGCACGGCCGGTTTCGACGCGCGCGACGCCGCGGAACGCGATGCCTTGTCGGGGTCGGTGTACACCGAAGCGACCGTGGACGCGGTGCTGCGCGCGATCGCGGCGACCGGCTGGCACGGCGAGTCGGTGGATCTCGCGCGGCCGCACCTGGCGTCAGCGCGTCAGGCCGACGCGGTCGCACGCGCTCGCGAAGCGCTATCGCACGCGCGTGCAACGCTGGCCGCCGGCGAGCCGGTCGACCTGATCGTGCCGGAGCTGCTCGCGGCGGTCGCGGCGCTGGGCGAGATCACCGGCGCCGCGGCGACCGAAGCGGTCCTCGACGGCGTCTTCGCTCGCTTCTGCATCGGCAAATAGGGCGTCTGCGGACGCCCCGCGTTCGGGCTCGCCAAAGCGAGCCCCGCGTTCGCCTGCGGCTCACTTGATGTTCAGAGGGAGTTGAAAGGCTGGCTGGCATGTCGGAGCAATCCGCGGGGCGCGCGGTGCCTCCGAAGCCGCTAGCGTAGGGTCATGGAACCGATGGTCATGGAACCGATCGACGACGTGCGCTGGGAGGCCGTGCGGTCGCGTGAGCGAGACGGTCGCTTCGTCTTTGCCGTGCGTACGACGAGCATCTATTGCCGGCCCGGCTGCCCGTCGCGCACGCCCGCCCGGCGGAACGTCGTCGCGTTCGGCGACGCCGCCGCGGCGGCCCAAGCCGGCTTTCGTGCGTGCAAGCGCTGCGCGCCCGACGATGTCGCGGCGGACGCGGACCGCGTGCGGCTGATCCGCCGCGCGTGCGCGCTGCTCGACGCCGAGGATGCGCCCCCGCTCGACGCCGTCGCGCGCGAGGTCGGGCTGAGCCGGTTTCATTTTCAGCGCGTCTTCCGCCGGGTCGCGGGCGTCACGCCCGGCGAGTACCTGCGCGCGCGCCGCGCCGAGCGATTTCGCACCCGGCTCGCATCGGGTGCGACGGTGACCGCGGCGCTTCAAGACGCGGGCTACGGTTCGGCGAGCCGGCCGTACGCGAACGATGCGCTCGGGATGACGCCGACGCGCTACCGGGCCGGCGGGCGCGGCGAGCGCGTCACGTACGCCATTGCGGCGTGCTCCCTTGGCCGTGTGCTCGCCGCGACGACCGACCGCGGCGTGTGCGCGATCGAGCTCGGCGACGACGACGAAGCGGTCGTCGCCGCGCTGCGCCGCCACGTCCCCAACGCCGAACTGCGCCGCGAGGATGCCGCGCTGCGGCCGACCGTCGACGCGGTCGTCGCGCTGGTCGACGATCCGGCCGCACCGTTCGGCCTGCCGCTCGACGTGCGCGGCACGGCGTTTCAGCAGCGCGTGTGGAACGCGCTGCGCGCCGTGCGGCCGGGCCAGCCGGTCAGCTACGCCACGCTCGCGCGAGCCGTCGGAAGCCCGCAGGCGGCACAGGCCGTCGGTGCCGCCTGCGCTGCGAACCGGCTCGCGGTCGCGATCCCATGCCACCGCGCCGTCCGCGAGGACGGCGGGCTCGCGGGCTATCGCTGGGGGATCGAGCGCAAACGCGCGCTGCTCGCGCGCGAGCGCGGCGCCTGACGAACCCTACGCCGAGACCGGACCCGTGTTCGTACACGCCGACGCGGGCGAACCCTATCGTGCGCGCGACGTGTTTCCGCCCGACTTTCGTTCGCGCCGGCTGGTCTTTCGCGCGTACGATGCCGAAGGCGAGAGAGACGACGCGGAGCTCGCCGAGGGAGTCGATGCAGAGCTGACGCTCGCGCGCCGGTTCGCCGACCCCGCCGTGGCGTGCGTGCACGTACGCAATCCCGCGTGGGGCTGCTTCGACTTCGTCGTCGAACGCGGCTGAAGCTGGCATGCCGCGACTCGGCCTCGCCTCGCGTCAGCGCAGAAAGACGACGCCCCCGAGCGCGCCGAGCCCGATCAACACCGGCGTGTCCAGCTTCGTGCGCAGCGCGAGGGCCGCGACGACCGCGACGATCACGATCGATGCGACGCCGCCGACCGCGCCTTTGCCGAACGCCAAGACGCTCGCCCACGTGAGGCCGACGACGACCGGCGCCAGCCCCGTACCGATCCGTTCGCGCCACGGTGAGTCGTGGAACCGCCGCCACAACATCGCCGCGCCGAGCATCAGCAGCGCAGCGGGGACGAACATCGCGACGGCCGCGAGCGCCGCGCCGCGCGTGCCTTCGGCGGCGTAGCCGATGAACACCGCGGCGATCGTCGTCGGCCCCGGGATGAGCTTGCCGATCGCGTAGAATTGCGTGAACTGCGCGGCGGTCACCCAGTGGTACGCGTCGACCGTCTGCGCGTGCATCTGCGGAAAGATCCCTTTGCCGCCGCCGAACCCGAGCACCGACAGCACGAAGAACACCCGCAGGATCTGCAGATCTTTCATGCAGAGCGCGCCGCGCCGCGCCGCGCGCGCGCCGTCGCGAGCCAGATGCCGAGCCCGCCGAACACCGCCAACGCCGGCAGCAGCCCGAGCTTGAGGACACCGACCGCGAGCGCCGTCGCAGCGAGCAGCGCGAGCCCGAGCGGACCGTCGCTGCGGCGTTCGGCGGTGAGCTCGATCGCATTCGCGATCGTCAGCCCGACCGCGGCCGCCGCGCAGCCGCGCAGCGCGGCGCCGACCAGCGGCACGTCGATGCGAGCGAAGTACGCGTACGCCGCAGCGAGCGCGATCGCGAACGGCGGCAGGCACACCGCGAGCATCGCGACGACGGCGCCGCGCGCGCCGCGTATCCGGTGCCCGACGAACACGGCGAGGTTCACCAAGTTCGCGCCCGGCATCAGCTCCGCTAGCGCAAGCGCTTCGATGAAGTCGTCGTCGCCGAGCCATGCGCGGCGTTCGACGACCGCACGCCGGATCGCCGCTTTCTGACCGCCGCCGAACGACACGACCGCGATCGTTCCGAACGTGCGCGCGACGTCGATCAGCGACGCGCGCGGCGCGTTACGTGAGGTGTTCGGAGAGCGGTCCGTCGGTGTGCGGATGCCGGTGCTCCCCTGCGAGGATGTGGATGTGCACGTGCTCGGTGTGCTGGTACGGCGGCAGCACGCTCGAGCGCACGATGAAGCCCGTCTTGTGCAGGCCCAGCTTCAGCGCGACCTTCTGAATCCCGGCGATCATCGCCGTCCATACGCGCATGTCGCCGACGCCGATGTCGAGCAGGGTCGGGATCCAGCGCTTCGGGATGATGACGACGTGCGTCTCCCACCAGTGCTCCTGGCTGGGATCGACGTTGTGCTTGAACGCGAAGATGAGATCGTCTTCGTACACGACCTCGTCGGCCTTTTGGCGCGTCCCGTCGAGGCGGCCGCGGAAGGTATGATCGGGATCGGGTTTCTCGTAGCGCCGCTGCTCGTCGTCGCAGATGACGTGGGTCAGAAAGCTCAAGGCCACGAACACGTACCCGCGCTTCGGGTATACGACGCACATGGATACCGAGCCGATCCGCTTGACGGAGGTGCTGGCGGTCGCGCCGGAGCGCTGGCCGAAGCGCGTGCGCCACAAGACGCTGCGCAAGAAGCTGCGGAGCAAGGGGATCGAGGTGGTCTACGAAGACGACCTCGTCGTGGCGTTCCACCAAGTCGAGGACGACTACGACTCGCCGCAGCACACGTGGCGCACGCGCGTCGTGGTCGCGCCCAAGAACGAGATGCACACGCTCATGGACCTGGGCGTCGCGGACGAAGCGCTCACCACCGCGCTGCTGCACGGCATCCAGCAAGTCGCGCTCAAGCTCAACCTGCACAAGGAGGGCTTCGAGATCCGCGCGGACGTGCTGCCGCCGTACCAGCAGGTCGGCTACCTGCGGTTCAAGGTGCGGGCCGGCAAACGCGACCGCTCGCCGGAAGAACAGCTCGAGCACGCCGCCGCCGAGCGCGCGCGCTTCGAGGAGCTCAGCGCGGAGATGGCCGCGCTCTACGACGACGGCGCCGGCCCGCCGAAGGAAACC
>CAWBTJ010000026.1:0-11737 GCA_963791645.1 Vulcanimicrobiota bacterium
GTGACGCGCAAATCTCGGTGACGATCCCGTACGTCGGCAAGACGGAGCGGTCGCAGAAGTACAGCTTCGGCGCCTCGCTCTTCACCCAGCAGCAGACGAACTTCTATCCGGTCTACCAGGCCTGCACGGCCGGCATCAGCCAAACGAGCGCGCAGCGCGCCCCGCAGGCGATCGCCACGATTCCGCCGACGACGGGCAACTGCCCGGCGAGCGGTCCCATCCCCGTCACGATCGTCCCGACGGACCTCACGAACAGCCAGCTCATCAGCGGTGTGGTCTCGACGTACAAGTCCCGTGCGACCGGCATCTCCGCGCAGGTGGGCCGCCGGCTCACCGACATCATCACGGTCAGCGGCGGCGTCAACGTACAGAAGGTCGCCGCGGCGGCCGACCTGCCGAGCGGCTACGTGTTCCCGACCGCGCCCGTCGTCAACCCGCTCCCGAGCTCGACCTCGTCGCCGTTCAGCGTCAGCGATCCGAACAGCCCGAGCTCGGCCGTCGGCATCACGGCGCCGTCGCTGGCGACGATCAGCTCGACCCGGCCGTACAGCGTGCGCAGCCTGCTCGTCGGGATGCGCGCCGACTCGCGCGACGACGTGTTCAACCCGCGCCACGGGATCAGCCTGAGCTTCAACGACGAGTTCAGCAGCCACTCGTTCGGCTCCGACTTCACCTACCAGCTCATCACGATCGACGGCGCGAAGTTCTTCCCCGTCATCAAGAACGCGACGTTGGGCCTCCACGGCCGCGCCGGCATCTCGACCGGTGCGATCCCGACCAACAAGCTCTTCATCTTCTCCGACCAGGATCTGCGCGGGTATTCGGACCCGTTCTACGGAACCGACATCCTGCTGGGGCAGGCCGAGCTGCGCGTCCCGCTGACGCAGGACCGCAAGTTCGCGGTGGTCGGGTTCGTCGAGAGCGGCGGCACCCGCATCCGCGGCGGAAAATCGGTCACCACCGACGTCAGCGGCCTGACCACGACTACCTTCGACCTCAACCGCTACACTTTCCACAGCGACGTCGGGCTCGGTTTGCGATTCGACGTCCCCCAACTCGGGCTGCACACGATCCGGCTCGACTTCGCAAAGGGAAGCCAAGGCACGCACACGTCGTTCGGAATCGGACAGAGCTTCTAGGAATGAACCAATTCTTTCGCGCGCGGCCGCGCGGTCGCGCTCGCCTTCGCACTCGGCGCCGCGATCCTCGCGACGCCGGCGATCGGCGCAACCGACGTCACCGACATCGGCTCGCTCGACCAGCAGGCGCTGGCGGCGCTCCCGCAGTTCCAGGCCGCCAACAAGCAGCTCAACGGATACGGCGCGTCGCTGCAAAAGCAGTACGTCGGGCGGGCGCAGCACGCGTCGCAGACCGAGCAGCAGCGGCTCGCCGCCGAGTTCCAGAGCAAGATGGCCGACAAGCAGCGCCAGCTCTTCGGCCCGCTGTTCGGCCGGGCGCAGGTCGCGATCGCGTCGGTCGCGTCGTCGAAGAACCTCACGGTCGTCGTCGACAAGCGCATCGTCGTGTTCGGCGGCCAGGACATCACCAACAACGTCAAAGACCTGCTGACCGGCGTCGGCGACCCGGTCCCGCCGGTATCGACGCCGCCGCCGTCCAAGGTGGGCTACGTCGACCAGTCGGCGATCGACCAGACGTCCAAGGTCAAGTCGGCCACGGACGAATTTCTCAAGTTCAAGCAAGACCAGGACAAAGCGGCCGCGGAGAAGCTCAAGGGCGCGAAGACGGCCGCCGACCGCGACAACATCCTCAAGGACTACCGCAAGACGCTCGACGACCAGCAGAACAAGACGCTCAAGCCGATGGTGGATTCGACGCGCAGCGCGATCGGGGACGTGGCGAAGGCGAAAGGCCTGATCCTGGTGATCGACAAGGGCAACATCGTTTTCGGCGGCGTCGACATCACCAAAGACGTCACCGACAAGCTGAAATGACGAGTTCCGCCTGCGGCGGAACGAGGCGCGCCTTGGCTTCTGGCCTGGGTGCCTTGACGCTGACCGTAAGCGCGCTGGCTTTTCTGTTGCTTTCCGGATGTTCGCATGCGACTACGGCGCCTGCGCCGGCGGAAAAGGGCGCGGTTGGCTATGTGATCATGGACGATCTCGTCAAGAAGCATCCGCTCTACGATCAATTAGCGCGCTACGATCGTAGTATCGAGGCGTTCGATCTGACGTCGACCGCGCCGCAGGTCGCCGCGACCGATCCGCACCTCGCCGAGCGCGAACGCGAGCTCCAGAAGCAGCTCAACGACGCGGTGGACCGCACGCGCAAGCTCATCGATCAAAAGCAGAAGCAGTACCAGCAACAAGAGTCCGCGGCGATCGCGGCCGCGCTGCGCGGCGCCGGCGCCGGCGGCCCGAGCGCGGCCCAGATCGCGGGCTCCGTCAACGCGACCGCGCGCCAGCAGCAGAGCGGCGTCGCGGTGCAGGCGCAGCGCGACCTCAACGCATACCGCTCGACGCTGCAAAAACAGGACACCGCGCAGATCAACGCGGCGTCCAAAGCCTTGTCCGAGCGCGCCGACCGCACGTACCGCGCGAAGGCGGAAGAGCTGCAGTCCAAGGAGTCCGCGCTATCGCTGAAGATGGCAAGCGAGGACGCGCCGCAGCGGCTCGCGCTGCGCACGAAGCTCACGTCGCTCGCGCTCGACGACGCCGCTCGCGAGGACGCGCAGAAACAGCTTGCCGCGATCGATCGCAAAGAAGCCGACGCGCTAGCCGCGGCGCGCAACCGCGATCAGCAGACGCTCGTCGCGCTGCAGGCGCAGCTCAAGGACCAGGTGCAGGGCGATATCAACGCACAGGTCGCCGCGATCCGCAAGCGTTCGCTGGGCTCGCTCGCGCAGCGCCAGCAAACCCTCACGCGCCAAGTGTCGAACGTCGGCGGGCCCGTCGTGAAAACCACCGTCGTCAACGGCCGCGTCCAGCAACAGGTCAACAACAGCTTACCGCCGGCGCTCAAAGCGCGCATCGAGCAGCTGCACAACGACTACCAGAAGCGATTCCAAGAAGACGCGAAGACGACGATGGCGGATTTCAACAAAACGCGCCAGGATCTCGGCAAGCGCTATGCTCAGCTGCACGGCGTCGACGGCGCGTCGCAAGCGGGCGCGCAAGCGCAGATCCTGTCGCTGCGCAAGAAACGCGAAGACCTCTACGGTGAGATCACGGCGCAGATCGATCGCGAGGTTCGCTTGATCGCGCAGCAGCGCGGGATCTCGGTCGTGCTCACCAACATCGTCGCCCCCGCCGGCGGAGTCGATCTCACGCCGGATGCTCTCAAGGACATCGAAAGCCTGCACGAATGATGATCACGAACATTGCGCTGCGCGCGCTCGCCGTCACCGTTGCGCTCGCGTCGCTCACCGCGTGCGGCAAGGACGCGTCCAACACCGACATCGGGCTGGTCGACGTGCAGCGCATCTCGCAGAACTGGCCGAAGTTCCAGAACTATCAGAACCAGCTCGCGAACGACGCGCAGACCATCGAGCGCTCGCGCAAGCCCGACCGCGACAAGGCGCAGGCGCGCGCGCAGCTGCAGGCGCGCTTCGCGCAGGCGCAGACGGAACTCAGCGTCGACGTGACCGCCGCGGCGAAGCAGGTCGCCGCCGACAAGCACCTGACGTATGTCTTCACGCGCCAGTACGTGGGCTTCGGCGGCGTCGACATCACCGCGGACGTCGAGAAGATCCTCAAGATCGAGGACAAGAGCACCCCCGCTCCGTGACGGTTCGCGCGGCGTGAACCTCATGGGGACCGTGGGCGAGCTCGCCGAGCGGACCGGTGGGCACGTCGTCGGCGACGCCGCCGTCGCGATCGAGCGGATCGCCGCGATCGACGACGCCGGCCCCGGCGCGCTGACGTTCGCGGTCGACGAACGCTACCTGCGATCCGCGCTTGGCTCGCGCGCGTCCGCGGTGCTCACGGACGAAGCGCTCGTGACGCCCGGCGAGACGTATGCGAAGCCGATCCTGAGCGTGCCGTCGGCCCGAGTCGCGCTCGCGTCGCTGCTCGCGGCGCTCGAGCCGCCGCGCCCGCAGGGACCGTTCGTCCACCCGACGGCCGCGATCCATTCGACCGCGCAAGTGGGCGAGAACGTCTGGATCGGCCCGCACGTCGCGATCGGCCCGGGCGCGCGCATCGGCGACGGAACCGTGCTGCTGCCGGGCGTCGTCGTCGGCGCTGGGGCGGTCGTAGGCTCTAAATGCTTGTTCCACCCGCGCGCCTACCTCGCCGACGCGTGCGTCGCCGGCGACCGGGTCGTGCTGCAGGCCGGCGCGGTGGTGGGCAGCGACGGCTTCGGCTGGGCGTTCCTGGACGGGCAGCTGGTGAAGATCCCCCAGATCGGGATCGTGACGCTCGGCGACGACGTGGAGATCGGCGCGAACACGTGCATCGACCGCGCGCAAACCGGAGTGACGTCGATCGGCACCGGGACGAAGATCGACAACCTTTGCCAGATCGGGCACAACGCGCGCATCGGCGAGCACACGGCGATCGCGGCCTTCGCCGGGATGGCGGGGACGACGACGATCGGCGACTACTGCCGGATCGGGGGTTCCGTGCTCTTCCCGGGGCACACGACGATCGGAGATCGCGTCACGATCAGCGCCGCCGCGCACGTCTGGGGCAACGTTCCGGACGACGCGTTCATCGGCGGCCAGCCGGCCCAGAACCATCGCGACCACGTGCGGCTCCAGGCGTATCTCCGAAAGCTGCCGAAATTGTACGCTCGGGTCGACGCCTTGGAAAAGCGGAAGCCCCACCAGAGCTGAAGTGCAGTACCAAACGACGTTACGTGATGCGATCGCATTCGAGGGTGTCGGCCTCCACACCGGCGCTCCCGTCCGCGTGCGCATCCTCCCCGCCCCCGCCGGCCACGGCCTCCGCTTTCGGGTGAACGACGCGGTGGAGTTTCCCGCGCGCGCCGATTACGTCGTCGACACCGCGCGCGCGACGGTCGTCGGCATCGGCGAGCACCGGGTGTCCACCGTGGAGCACCTGCTCTCCGCGATGCTGGGCTGCGGCGTCGACAACGCGCTGATCGCGGTGGACGGCGGCGAGATCCCGGTCGCGGACGGCAGCGCCAAGGCGTTCGCCGACGGCATCGAGGCGGTCGGGTTGGCGACGCTGCACGACGCGCGCATCCGCTGGATCCCCACCGCGACGCGGGTGTTCCGCGACGGCGACAAGCTGCTGATCGTCGCGCCCGCGTCGTCGTTCCGGGTGCGAATGGTGGTGGACTACGCGTCGCCGGTCGGCACGCAGTACGTCGAGACCGAGATCACGCCGGAGACGTATCGCGCCGAGATCGCGCCGAACCGGACGTTCGGTTTTCTGCACGAGGTCGAGTCGCTGATCAAGCGCGGGCTGGCGCAGGGCGGAACGCTCGAGAACGCGGTCGTGTTCGGGGCCGACGGACCGCTCGCGCCGCTGCGTTCGCCGACCGAACCGGCGCGCCACAAGATCCTCGATCTCATCGGCGACTTCGCGCTGCTCGCGGCGTATCCGCAATGCGAGGTGATCGCGGTCAAGAGCGGCCACAAGCTCCACTGCATGGCCGTGCGCGAGTTGTGGGCCGGCGGCGGCACGGCGTCCGCGGCCGTCTCCGCGACCAGCTAGTTAGGACGATCTGATCTTGATGTACGTTCTCGGGCGATTTCCCTTGGCACGATGCCCGAGAACCGTCATCTGCTCAGAGTCGCCCTAGGAAGGCGAACTCCCTTGCCGATCCTCGACGTGCGCGAGATCATGAAGATCTTGCCGCACCGTTATCCGATGCTGCTGATCGACCGCATCACCGAGCTCGAGCCGATGGTGCGCGCGCGCGGCTACAAGAACGTCACCGCGAACGAGCCGATGCTGGCCGGACACTTCCCCGGCAACCCGCTGTTCCCGGGCGTGTACATGATCGAGGCGCTGGCGCAGCTGGGCGGCACGACGATCCTCGAGCCCGGCGACATGGCGCGCAAGGTGCCGTATCTCGCGGGGATCGACAAGGCGAAGTTCCGGCGGCCCGTCGTCCCGGGCGACCGGCTCGACATGGAGGCGCGCGTCATCAAGACCAAGCTCAACATCGGCTGGGTCGCGGTCGAGGCCAGCGTCGAAGGGAAGAAAGTCGTCAGCGCGGAGCTGACGTTCTCGATCTCCATCGATCCGTCGGCGTTCGCGTACGATTCGTCGGTGCTGCACCTGTGATCCATCCTAGCGCGATCGTCCATCCCAACGCCAAGCTCAGTAAAACCGTCGACATCGGGCCGTTTTGCGTAGTCGGCGAGCACGTGACGATCGGCGCGCGGGCGAATTTGCTCGCGCACGTCGTCGTCACCGGGCGCACCACGATCGGCGAAGACACCACGATCCATCCGTTCGTCACCATCGGCGCGCCGTCGCAGGACCGCAAGGCGCAAGAAGGCGAGGTCGCCTACACGACGATCGGTTCGCGCACCGTGATTCGCGAGTACACGTCGATCCACCGCGGCAGCGCCGACGCCGGCGGCGTGACGTCGGTCGGCGACGACTGCCTCCTGCTCGCGTACACGCACGTCGCGCACAACTGCCGCCTCGGCAACCACGTCACGATGTCGAACCTCGCGCAGCTTGCGGGGCACGTCGTCGTGGAGGACCACGCGCTGATCAGCGCGATGGCGGGCGTCCACCAGTTCGTGCGCATCGGCCGCTACTCGTTCGTCGGCGGCTACGCGAAGCTGGGGCGCGATCTCCCGCCGTACTTTCTGTGCGACGGCAACCCGCCTCAGGTGTACGGCCTCAACGCCGTCGGGCTGCGCCGTGCCGGTTTCTCGCGCGAGGCGCTCACCGAGCTAAAAGACGCGTACAAGACGATCTATCATTCCGAGAAGAACGTCTCGCAGGCGATCGCGGCGCTGCGCGAGACGGTCAAGACCGAAGAAGGCCGCACGCTGCTCGCGTTTTTGGAAGCCGGATCCGAGCGCGGGATCTTGAAATAACGGAGCCGCCCGCCACCATGCGCGTCTTCTTCTCGACGGGCGAGGCGTCGGGCGAGCTGCTCGCCTCGGACCTGGTCGGCGCGATGCGCGCGCGCGTCCCGGTGGAAGCGGAGGGCATCGGCGACGTGCGGCTCGAGGGCGCGGGCGTGCGCATCGTACAGCGCAACCGCGGCTGGGCGTCGCTTGGCGTGTTCGAAGCGCTGCGGCGCCTGCCGCGCACCGCGGGCGCGGGCCTTCGCATCGCGTGGGCGCTGCGGCGCGATCCGCCCGACCTCGTCGTGCTGGTCGACTTCGGCGCGTTCAACCTGCGGCTCGCGCGCATTTTGCGCGCACTGGGGTTCGCCAAACCGATCGTGTACTACGCGCCGCCGTCCGCATGGCTCGACAGCACCAAGCGCGCGCGCGCGGTCGCGACGCTGTGCGATCCGCTGACGATCTTCCGCCACCAAGCGGAGTTCTACCGGACGCTCGGGCTTCCGATCGGCTACGTCGGGCATCCGCTCGTGTCGACGATCGCCGCCCGCGAACCGCGTCCCGCACCGCCGCCGGGCGGCGGCGCGATCGCGCTGCTGCCGGGGAGCCGCGCCGGCGAGATCGCGCGCCACACGCCGCGCCTCCTCGACGCGCTCGCGCGCATCCGCGAGGTGCGCCCGGACGTGCGCGCGTCGCTGGTGGCCGCGGACGACGACGCGCAGGCGCACGTCGCGCACCTGCTGTCCTTCCGCTCGCCGCTGCCCGTGGAGATCGTGCGCGACGCGCGCGCCGCGCTGCGCGACGCGGACGCCGCCGCGATCGCTTCCGGCACCGCGGTCCTCGAAGCGGCGCTGATCGAAACGCCGGCCGTCGCGCTGTACGTGCTCTCCGAAGCGCAGGCGAAGATCGCGCGCCGCGTCTACCGCGGGAAATACGTCACGCTCCCGAACCTCGTGATCGACGAGCCGGTGGTGCCGGAGCTGCTGCAAGGCGCGGCGACGCCCGCGGCGCTCGCGGACGCGCTGCTCGCGCTGCTCGCGAACCCCGATCGGCAGCGCGACGGCTACGCGCGCGTGCGCGCGGCGCTCGGCCCGCCGGACGCGCTGCAGCGCAACGCCGACTGGGTACTCTCGTCGGTGGCAGAGCGCTAATGCGCATCTATCACACCAGCGACGTGCACGATCGCCGGCACATCGCGGCGCCGATCAACGCGCTGCGCGCCGCGCGGCCGGGGTTGTACGTGGATTGCGGCGACTCGCTGCGCGGTTCGCAAACGGTGTATCACCGCCGCGAGCCGATCATCGCGGAGATTGACGCCGCGCACGTCGACGTGCAGGCGATGGGCAACCGCGAGTTCCATTACGTCTTCGGCGCGGTGCGCGCGCGCGCCGCGCAGATGCAGCACCCGTTCGTGTGCGCAAACCTGGTCGACACGAAGGGCCGCGCGCTGCCGTTCAGCGCGGATGTCACGCTGCGTCGCGACGACGCCGGGACGCCGTGGTCGCTGCGCTTCTTCGGCCTGCTCGTCGTGCAGTATCCCGAAGGCTCGTTCCTCGAGCGTTTTTTCGGCTGGCGTTTCCTCGACCCGATCGCCGTCGCGCAGCGGATGGCCGACACGACGCCGGCGGGGACGACGCTGATCGCGCTCTCGCACCTGGGGCTGCGGCACGACCGCCTCCTCGCGCAACGCGTGCCGCGCCTCGACCTGATCCTGGGCGGCCACAGCCACGACACGCTCTCCGCGCCCGAGGTCGTCGCGGGCGTCCCGATCGTGCACGCCGGACCGTACGGCGCGTTCGCGTCGCGCACGGAGCTCGCGAAGGACGCGGCGGGCCGCGCGGTGATCGCGGACTTCGCATTGGAACCGCTCGCGTGAGCGCGCAGTCGCCGGCGGCTTCGCGCGCCGTTCTCTTCGTCACGAACGGGCACGGTGAAGCCGCCATCGCGGCGCGCATCGCGCAGGAGCTGCGAGCGCTCGCGCACGTGCGCACCGAGCATTTCGCGCTCGTGGGCGAGCGGCTGGGCGGCGCGGATTTTCCGGACGTCGGACCGCAGCGCGCGATGCCGTCGGGCGGGCTCGTCGCCATGGGCAACGTGCGTGCGTTCGCGCACGATCTCGGCGCGGGCTTTCTCGGACTCTTCGCGCGCCAGATCGGGTTCCTGCGCGCGGCGCGCGGGCGCTACGCCGCGATCGTCGCGGTCGGCGACACGTACGCGTGCGCGCTCGCGCGGCTCGCGCGCGCGCCGCTCGCGTACGTCGGAACCGCGAAGAGCGTCTATGTGGCGCGCTACGGGCGGGGCGAGCGCATCGTCTTGCGCGGCGCGCGGCGCCTGTTCGTGCGCGACGCGGCGACGGCGGACGACCTGCGCGCGCACGGGCTGCGCGCGGAAGCGCCGGGGAACGTGATCGTCGACCTGCTCGCGACCGACGCGCGCGTCGATTGGCGCGCGCCGGTGCGGCTCGCGCTGCTGCCGGGCTCGCGCGAGCGCGCGTACGCCGACGCGCTGCGCATCGCGGACGTGGTCGCGGCCGTGCGCGCGCGCGGCGCGGAGCTCGACGCGGTGTTGTCCGTCGCGCCGAACCTCGACGAGCGCGGGTTCGCGCCGGCGCTCGAACGCGGCGCGCTGCGCGCGTGGACCGGACCGCTGGGGGCGCTGCTCCAGGGCGCGACGCTGGCGATCGGGCAGAGCGGGACGGCCAACGAAGCCGCGGCCGCCGAGGGCGTGCCGGTCGTCGCGCTCGAGCTGGACGACGCGCCGCGCGACGCGTGGTATCGCAAGCGGCAGATGGGGCTGCTCGGCGACGCGCTGCTGATCGTGCCGGGCGACCCCGCGTGCGCGGCGGATGCGGTGGCGGCGCTGCTCGCCGACGGCGAGCGGCGGGCGCGGATGGGCGCCGTCGGGCGCGCGCGCATGGGCGGACCGGGCGGCGCGCGCGCGATCGCGCAGGCCGCCGCCGCGCTGGCGGGCGCCGCGTGATGCGCGTGTCGGGCTACGCGCTCGCGGTGCTGTTCGCGGTCGTCCCGCTGTACGGCACGCTCGCCGTCCTCGATCCGGCGACGCCGCCGATCCCGCCGCTGGTCCCGGCCCGGGCTGCGGTTGCGATCGCCCTGATCGTCGTGGCGGCGCTCGCGGCCGTCGTCCCGGCGGCACTGCGCGCCGGACGGCGCGATGCGCTCACGTTCGCCTTCCTCGCGCCGGGCGTGGCGACGATCCTCGCGGCGCTGACCGGCTTCGACCCGCTGACGGGGATCGGGCTCGGCGTCCTCGTCACCGCGCAAGGCGCCGGCGGCCTGGCCCTCTCGCGCGACGCGGACGCCGCGACGGTGCGGCTCTGCGTGCGCGCGTTCCTGTGGTCGGCGGCGCTCGCTTCGCTGCTCGCGCTCGCGATGGTGGTCGCGCACCGCCCGGTCGCGATCTATGCGTACGACAACGGCCGGGCGGTCGGGACGTTTCTGAACCCCAACGAGCTCGCGGCCTACGCCCTGATCGCGCTCGGCGTCGCGCTGCCGCTGGCGGTCGCGTCGCGCGGTCGCGACCGGCTCGCGGCGGCGACCGCGATCGTGGTCATCATCGCCCTCGGCGCGACATTTTCGCGCTGGGGCGCGTTTTCGGCCGCGTGCGGCATCGCGGTGTACGCGCTGCTCGCCCGGGCGCGCGTCGTGCTCGCGGCGGCAGTCGTCGTCGCGCTCGCCGGGCTCAGCCTGGACGCCGTCGCCGGCGCCCGCCACCACAACCCCCGCGACACCGAGGCGCGCACCGTCGCCTGGCGCACGGGGCTGACCACCTTCGAACGGTTCCCGCTGTTGGGTGTCGGACCGCTCGCCTTCCCGAAGACCTACGACGTGCTCCGGCCTCCCGATGCCCCCGGCACCCGCACCGCCGTCGCGTTCGATCCGCATTCGCTTCCGATAGCGTTCGCAGCCGACGGAGGTATCGTGGCGATCGTGACGCTCATCGCTTCGTTTACGATCGTGCTGCGCCGGGTGCTGCGCGACGCCCGGCGCTCCACGGCGCTGAATCGCGCGCTAGGCTTCAGCCTGGCGGCCGCGCTCCTCGCGCTCCTGATCGACGTCGGCATCAACACCGTCAGCATCTTCTTTGCGCTCGGACTCCAGATCGTACCGCTCGCCCTGGCGGCCGCGCGGACCGATGCGCTTGCGGAAACGGCCGGTGCCCGTGCACCGCGCTAGGCTCGGCGCGCTGGCGGCCGCGCTGCTGGCCGGGTGCGGACCGCACGGCGCCCCGGCCGCGAACGGCTCCGCCCCGCCGGGCTCCGCGGCGCCGGGAACGCCCGTCCCGGTCCACGTCCGCGGCTTCGGCACCAAGCAGAACCCGTCGGTGTTGACGGGGACGAAGCACGGACGCCGGATCTACATCATCCGCTCGACCTCGTTCGAGGGCGACTCCGCGGGCGGCGACGGCAGCGCCGTGCTGCTGGAGACGCACATCGCGTTCGTGGACCGCTCCGGCGCGGTCACGGTCGCGGAGGCGCCGAAGGCCACGGTGAAACAACGCGACAAGAGTGTCTTTATGACCGGTGGTGTGCATGCACGAACCGCGGAGGGAGCCGTTCTGACCTGTGACACACTCCGGTACGACGCCGGGACCGAGCGGTTCCAGGGCGAGGGCCACGTCGCCGTGGCCGGCCCCAGCGGCGAACGGCTCGACGGCGACCATCTCGACGGGGACGTGCGGCTGCACGACGCGCGCGTGACGTCGGGGAGCCGCCCGTGAGCGACCGCATCGTGATGCGCGACCTGGTCAAGCGCTACGCCA
>CAWBTJ010000027.1:0-41881 GCA_963791645.1 Vulcanimicrobiota bacterium
GTCGCCGCGCGCGCACAGCGACTCCGCGAGGTTGCCCTGCATCACCAGCGCGTTCAAGTCGTCGCCCAGCTCGCGAAAGATCGTCGCGGCTTCGTGAAAACGCTGCACCGCGTCGTCGTGGTCGAGCCGGAAGTCGAACGCCACCGTGCCCAAGGCGCCGATCGCGATCGCTTCGCCGCGGCGGTTGCGGATGCGCACGTTCATCTCGCGGCCGAGCCGGAAAAGGCGCTCCGCCTCGTCGTAGTCGCCGCGGAACTTCGCGACGATGCCCAGGAAATTCAGCACCGGCGCGCGTTCGAACACGTCGCGGTCGCCCAGCAGCGCGTCGGCGGCGCGCGCGTGCGTCTCGGTGCCGGCGAGATCCCCTTGCACGAACGCGATGCGCGCGGTGGCGGCGTGCAGGCGCGCGCGCAGCAGCGGCGCGAGGCCGGCGCTGCGCTCCACGAACAGCTCGCAGCGCACGCGGCCTTCGTGCGGATGCCGCACCGCGAACCACTGGCGCACCGCGGCGATGCACAGCTCGGCACCCGTCGCGATGAGATCGTCGTCGCGCAGCGCGCGGTCGAGCGCGGCGCGGACTTCGTCGATGACGGTCTCGCTCTCCATCAGCGCGGCGCGGTTGGTGCCGGTGCCCGAGCGCGCGGCGATCGCGTCGAGGCGCTCCCGACACCAGCGCACGTGCGCGGCGTACGCGGCGCGGCGCTGCTCGGCGGCGGCGGGGAGCGTGTCGGCCGCGTCGCGCACGGGGTCGATCATGCGCCAGCGCGTGATGCCGTCGTGCGACGCGGCGTCGAGCAGCGAACGGCCCGCCATCGCGCGCAGGAGCACGTCGGCGCGGCGCGCGTCGATGCGGTCGACGGGGATCACCGTCGCGGCGTCGGACGCCGAGAAGCTGCCGCGGAACGCGGCGACCGCGCCGAACACGATCGCTTCGTCCGGATCGAGCGCGCCGACGGCGCTCGCGAGCAGCGAGCCCAACGTCGCGCGGTCGCCGGATTCGGCCGCAGATGCGGAGTTCGCGCCGTTCGGTGCTTCGGCGGCGTCGTCGCGGGCGAACGCTTCGAGCAGGGCGTGCGCGGTTGTGCCGGCGAGCCGGCCGACGGCGAGTTCGATCGCGAGCGGCGAGCCCGCGAGACGGTGCAGCAGCGCCACGACGCCGGGATCGTCCGCTGCGGCGGCGACGCCGGTCGCAGAAGCACGATCGGCGAACAGCGCGCGCGACGCCGCTTCGCCGAGCGCCTGCAGGCGGATGACGGATTCGTCGAACGCGTCGAGCGCGACGCGGCTGGTGGTGAGGAAGCGCAGCGGCGTGCCCGCGAGCTCGTCGAGCACGTCGCGGCAGGCATGGGCGCCGCGCTCGCAGCCGTCGAGCACGACGAGCGTCGGATCGGTGACGGCGTGCGTGACCGCGTGCGCGACGTCGCCGACGGCCGTGACGCCGAGCGCCGCGCCGATGCGCGCGAAGATCTCGTCGCGGTTCGTCGCGCCCAGCGCGTCGACGAAGCGCACGTGCACGAAGCGCGCGGCGGCTTCGTGCGCGACCGCGAGCGCGAGGCGCGTCTTGCCGACGCCGGCCGCGCCGGTGACGGTGACGACGCGGTGCGCTTCGATCGCGCGGCTCACCGACGTGACGTCCTCGTCGCGGCCGATCAGCGCGGAGAACGGTTGCGGCAGCGCGTCGTCGGCGGCGTGTCCGCGTGCGTAGCCGTCGGCCGCGACGCGGTCGCGGCCCTCGGCTTTGGCGCGGTACAGCTCGCGGTCCGCGGCAGCGAACAATTCTTGGAGGTTGCCGCCGAAGGCGGGCTCGGTCGCGGCGACGCCGACGCTCACCGTGAGGCGGCCCGCTTTGCCGACGGGATGCTGGATCGCGAGCGCCGCGACGGCGGCGCGGATGCGTTCGGCCGCGGCGATCCCGCCTTCGAGCGACGTCGCGGGGAGGATCGCCGCGAACTCTTCACCGCCGTAGCGCGCGAAGCGGTCGCCCGCGCGCTGCAGCGTCGCCGACGCCGCGTGCGCGACTCGGCGCAGCGCGTCGTCGCCGGCGAGGTGGCCGTAGCGGTCGTTGAACACTTTGAAATAATCGATGTCCAGGATCGCGACGACCAGCGACGTGCGGTCGCGCGCCGCGCGCTTCCACTCTTCGCGCAAACGGTCGTCGAACGTGCGCCGGTTCGCAACGCCCGTGAGGCCGTCGGTCTGCGCGGACTCGGCGAGGAAGCGCGCGGCGAGCGCAAGCGTGACGGTCAGTGCCAGATCGTCGGCGACGAGCACATCGCCCGAGACGAGCAGCGTGCCGTCGACGTCGATGTCGGTTAGCGGGATCTCGGACGGGGCGTCGCCGAGCGGGCCGGACTGGCCGCGCATCGCGCGGCCATCGCGGTACACAACAAGCGCGACGCCGTCGGCGCCCAGGTCGTCTCGCAGTTCGGACGCGGCGGAGGCGAGCGCGTCGGCCAGCGGCTGCGAGCCGCGCAGGACGGTCGCGATCCGGCGGGCGGCGAGCGCGGTCAGCATCGCGGCCCCCGCGTGCGCGGGCCCGCCGCCGGCCGGAGGACCGGCGGAAACGAAGCAGCGAGCGCGGCGAGAACGGCGACGCGGCGAGTCACATAGACTATTTCGGCCGAAAGGCCTGGAAGGGTGACCGATCCCCCCGCCCGCGAAGCGGGAGCCTCGCGCGTGGCGTGTGCCCCGGCGGCTCAGCATTACGCTCCGATCGCCGATAGAACGGAAAAGCGTTCGTCTTTCTTGGGGGTAAGGGTGTCACTAGTCGTCGGCCGGCGTTCGATTATCGTCGGCTTTCTCATGTCTTCCGTCGGCGTCGGGGCGATCGTCGCTCCCGCCGCGGCCGGATCGATCACCGGCTCGATGGTCGTTTCCGCAACCGTTCTTTCAAGTTGTCTCACCGTCGTTCCGGCGCCGCTGGCGTTCGGCAATTACGATCCTGCGGTCGGCACCGCGCTCAACGCGACATCGACCGTCGCCGTCACGTGCACCCCGGGCACCGTCGCTTCGGTCACGATGGACGCCGGGCAAAACGCCGGCTCCGCGACGGCGTTTGGCGGACGCGCCCTGAAGTTCGGAACGAGTACGTTACCGTATCAGATTTATAAAGACGGAGCACGCACGCAGGTCTGGGGCGACGGCACGAACGGCGGCTCGCAAGCGATGACGTTGACCGGGATCGGTACGCTCACCGCCTACGCGCAGATTCCGGCCGGCGCAAGCGTCGCTGCCGGCGCGTATTCGGATACCGTCAACGTAACCGTTTCATTTTGATGCGCGGGGCAGTCGCCGTCGCGATCGCCGTATTCATGGCGCTCGCGGCGGTATCTCCCGTGCGTGCGGCCGGTGCGCTCGCGATCGCTCCGCTGCGCGTCGACTTGGGCGGCCGTGCAACCAACGGCACGGTGACGATCACGAACGCGGGTGATGTCGTCGTCGATTGTATCGCATCCGCGCAGCGTTGGACGCAGAACGAAAACCGTTCGATTGTGCTCGAGCCGGCGCCGGAGATGGCGATCTTCCCACGATCGTTTACGTTACAGCCCGGCGAAAAGCGCATGCTCCGCGTGGGTACGCTGCTTGCGGCGGGCGAAGTGGAACGGGCCTATCGGCTTAGCATCGTGCAGCTTCCGGGCGAAGCGATAGGCGCCAGGTCGGCGTTGCAATTTACCACGCGTTTCTCGGTGCCGGTCTTCGTGACGGGAACGGGGCAATCGGCCGGCCCAATCCCGGAAGCCGTCTCGATCAAGAACGATGCGCTGAGTCTCGTTGTTCGCGCCGCCGGAGCGCGGCACACGTTCGTGCGTCAAAATTACATCTCGGCATATGGTTCAGACGGGTCGCTCGTCGCGTCCACCACGGTTCCAGGGTGGTACGTCTTGAGCGGCGCCGGTCAGCGCTTCGGCACGACGTTGCCGCACGGAGCATGCCGGCGCATCGCGCGCGTGCGGCTGCGCGTCGTCGATGATAACGGGACCGTCGTCGAACGGATGCTCACTCCGGACCGCGAGTGTTCCGCCGCTTCCTGATCGTCGCCGGAATCGCGTCTCTGATTGTCAGCGCGTTATCGTTCTCAACAGGCGGTGCGAAGGCTGGTGATGTGATCGCGGCTGCGCTCGAAGTCGATGGTACGCCGCACGGTACCGCGCTGATGGTTACGCGGAACGGAGCGCTCTTCGTTGAGTCTTCGGTAATGCGAGAGCTCGGCGTTGACGTCCCGTCGGACGCAGAGACGCTGGAGGAGGACGACGCGGTGTTCGTTTCTTTAGCCGCTTTGGGTGCTCGCATCCGATCCGCATTCGACGAGCAAACCGTTACGCTTCGGCTCACCCTCGTTGCGCTGAGTGCGAAGCGCATCGACCTCGCCGAACCGGTGCCCACGGCGGCTCCGGCGCAACGCAGCGCCTACGTCAATTACGACGCCGCGGCGGGCGGTCCCGGCGGAGCGAGTGTCGTGCTGGCGGCATCGGCGAGCGCCGGCCGTTATCATGTCGTCGCGAACCTCGCCCGCGGTCGATTTGCCCACAGCGGCGACGCGGCCGTCGAGTTCGGCGATGTCGGGCGCGCGTCGTCCGTCCGCGCCGGGTCGATTCCCGCTGCGGGGCGAGACGGGCTGGTCGACTCCGTTCCCATCGTCGGCGTCTCCGCGCAGCGCGACGCATCGCTCCGCCCGAGCCAGGCGACGTTTCCGCGCGGGAGCATTGCGGGAGTCGCGCCCGCTCCCGGGACGGCGGATGTCTACGTCGACGGCGCGCTGGTCCGAACAGTGCAGGTCTCGGCGGGGGCGTACGAACTGCGGGACATCCCCACGTCGGCCAACGGAGGCCGGATCGATGTCGTGCTGCACGGCATCGACGGCTCGACGTCGCAAACGCAACGGTTGTGGGTCACTGACCCCGCGTTGCTCGCGCGCGGGACGACGGCGTATCAATACGCAGCGGGTGTTCGAAGCGATACGCACGGCGGAGTGGCAGACGCGTCGTATCGTATCGGTGCGACCGATCGTGTTACGCTGGGCGGCCGCGTTTTCGCGCAGCCGACCGGCTCGGTCGCCGAACTCTCAGCGGACCTGGGCGTCGGCCGCGCGCTCGTTCGATTGGCCGGCGCGATCGCACCGACGGGCCGGGGCGCGCAGGCGTCGCTTCGCTTGCCCTTTTCGAACGGGAGCGTCGGCGTGGACGTCACGCACCGTCCGCTCGGAACGGGTATCGGCTCGAATGCGGCGCGTGTCGCCGAATCCGTTGGTCTCGACGCAACGGGACGGCTTGGCCGGGACGCGTCGATGTCGGCCTCGTTCCAGCGAGTCACGCCGGTCGTCGGTCCGGCCTTCGCGACGACGTCGATCGCGATGCAGCGAAGGCTCGACGACCGCGGGACGGCGTCGGCCTTCGCAGAGCGCCAGCGTGACCGGCTGGGCCGTTCGACGACGAGCACGGGACTCTCGTTCACGATGCGGGTGGGGCGTCGCGGCGACAACGAGCCCGTTCGTACGATCGAAGGGACTGCCGCAACGTCGGGGACGAGCATCGGCGCGTCGACGGACCGCGGAGCGCCGTATGGATATCGCGTCGGCACACGTATCGGCGCAGGGCTGGATTCGGCGACGTACGCTGCCCGGACGAGTGTGGGGACGTTCGCTGCGACGATCCAACGATACGGCCATGCGTCGACCGTCGCGCTCGAAGCGCACGGTGCGGTTGCCGCGATCGGCCGGCAGGTCGGCGCGCTCCCGCACGTCGATGACGGATTCGCATTGGTCGAAGCAGCCGGCCTCGTGGGTGTGATGGTCAGCGTGGACCGTCGGCCGGCCGTGCGGATCGACCGACGAGGGTTCGCTTTCATCCCTGGATTGAGCGCCGGAATTCCCGCCGAACTGACGCTCGACTACGTCAGCCTGCCGTTGGACATGCAGCTCGATGCGACGTCGCTGTTGGCGCGCGTGGGCCGGGGTGCCGGCACCGTCGCGCGATTTGCCGCGCACACCGTGCGCCTTGTCGAAGGACGAATCGTTCGCCGCGACGGTTTCGCGCTTTCCCCGTACGGCTCGATCGACGTCGGCATCAAAACGCCGGTCCATGGCCGGCTCGATGAGGACGGGCGTTTCGTCCTCGACGGCATCGAGGCGGGAAGTCATCCATATATCGTGACCGCGGGGTGGTATGCATGCCGCGGCATATTGACGGTACCCAAGCGTTCGGCGCTGCGGCTCGACCTCGGTACACTCCGATGCGATTAGGGTCGATAGCAGCCTGCGTTGCCGGCGCTTTCCTGGCGGTACCGGCACCGGCGCAGGCGTTGTGCGTCACGTGCAGCGTCGCGATTTCAGCCGCGAGCATTCCGTTCGGCACATACGATCCCGCGCAAACCGGCCCAACGCTCGCGACCGGTACCATATCACTCATCGCAAGCGGAACGGTCGGTTCGAGCATCCCCGTCGTCCTCGCCCTGTCGACGGGCTCCGGGTCCTATGCAGCGCGTCGGATGCGATCTGGAACGTCGTCGCTCTCGTACAACATCGACGTATCTCCGTCCGGCGCGATTTTCGGTGACGGCACGTCGGGAACCGCAACGATTGCCGTCGGGCTCACCGTCATGGCGGTGCCTGTTACGGTGCCGGTTCGCGCGTATGCGGCGATCCCTGCGGGACAGCGTGTAAGCGCCGGCCCGTACGCGGACTCGCTCATGATCACCGTGAACTTTTAGCGCGACGTTTCGTCACGGGAGGGTGGCCGGTCCGGTCCGCGAACCCAGGTCGGTCGCGGGCCATTCCTCGCGGCATGCCGACGTAGCTCAGTTGGTAGAGCAGCGGTTTCGTAAACCGCAGGTCGCCGGTTCGAGTCCGGCCGTCGGCTCCAGTCTCAGCCCCGCTCCGGCGGGGTTTTCAATGCCAATTCCCTGGCACGAGCCGGCCGCGCGCCTTGCCCACACTAAATAGAAAAGGGAGGCGCGGCCTCGCGGACCGCGCCTCTCAGGTTAACCGAGTCCCGGACGTGCTGCTACCGGCCGATCTGGCCGTTCATCACCGTGATGTCGAGCGTCCCCAGGCCCGTTGTATAGTCGTAGCCCGGCAGGGCCGTGTAGGCGCCGTTGCCGCCCGTGATGATGTCGTGGAACCCGCCCAGCGTCTGCGTCGGCGGCGGTCCGTCGACCGTCGTCGTGCTGTTCTGGTGCTGCACGTAGTTTCGGTAGAACTGCGGCGCCGCGAACCCGAGCGCGTTGCCGTGCGCCGACATCAGGCGCGCGTACGATCCCATCGCCAGCGGCGACGCTTCGCTCGTGCCGCCGATCGCGCAGCCGTTGCTGCAGTCGCCGACGCCTGGGATGTTGGTGCCGTACACGCGGTATGCGCCCGCGACCGCGTCGGCCGCCATCGCGATGTCCGGCAGGCCGCGCAGGTTTGTCACCGCCGGTCCGCTCGGAACGATCTGCGATTGCTTCTCCCACTCGGTCGCGTTCTCGAATTGGCTAAGCCCGCCGCCGCCGGCGTTCCACGCCGCTTCGCCGACGTAGCTGCCGTCGGACGCGTTCGCGACCGCCGACGTGCCGCCCACGCCGACCGCGTACGGTGACACGGCGGGATATTCCACCATCGGCGGACCGGACATCGGCGCGCCGTTGGTCGGCGCCAGCGCGCACGACGCGCCCGTGTCGCCGGTGGAGACGAACATCGTCTGGCCTTGCGCGGCGGCCTGCATGAACAGATGATCGTCCACCTTCATCGAGCCGTCGAGCCATGCTTGATACTCGCACTCGCCGAACGACGAGTTGCCGAGTTTCGCGACGTTCTGCGACACCCACTTGCTGTATTCGTTTGCGATGTCGGAGTCGGTCAGCGACGTCGTGTCGTAGATATAGAGCCTTCGCACGTTTTGCGCCATGCCGGTCGCGCTCTGCGTGTCGAGGTCCCACTCGACCACGCCCGCGGTGTCGGGGCTGGATAAGCCGACCTTGACCACGGTAACGGGCACCTGCGGCAAGCCTTGTTTGGCCTCGGCGAAGCGCAGGTCGGTGACGGTTTGCGAGACGTCGCCTTCGGCCATCACGGCGACGGTCGTCGCCGAACCCGTCGGCGTGCCCCCCGCGTCGTAATAGCTCTGCACGGTCGCCGCTTCGAACCGCGGAACGCACTGCCCCGTCGGCGCGACCGCACCCTTGAGGCAGTTCACCGGCGTCGGCGACATCTTCGCCGCGTTCGACAACCCGAGCACGGCACTCACCACGCCGCCGAGCGACGACGGCACGAGCGCCGGCGTCGTGTTGACGTACACGTTCGCGCCGCCCAGCGAGAACGCGCGCAGCGACGTGTTGAACGCTTTGGCGGCTTGCGCGGCGGTGCCGTCCGCGCTGACGAGCTGTGTGTCGGCCTGCACGTTGGTGAAGCCCTGCGCAGTCAAGTACGACACGACCGACTGCACTTCTGACGGCGTTGGCCCGAACTGCGCCGCGAATTGCTCCGGCGTTATCGTTTGCCGCGCCGCGATCAGCGACGCGAGCTGGTCTTCGTTGTGCAGGTTGAGCCCGAGGCGCACGGTGAGCGGCGTGGCCGGATTGAGCGCGCCCGCGTCCGTACCGTTTGCGATGGTCGCGCCGCGCGTCGCGGTCGCCGACCACCCGGCCGGCGCGACGACGACGTCTTGTGCAGCGCGCCCGTGCGCCGCGGATGCCGCGCCGCCAGCCCCACCCGGAAGCAGATGGCTCATGACGCCCCCGCCCGAGCACGACGCGGTGAGCAAGCCGGTGCTGATTGCGATGCCGAGGAGTTTTTTCATCGTAGCGCTCCTAGTGTCCGAGCGCCGCATAGAGGCGCGCGATGTCGAGGCTGCCCAGACCCGTCGTGTAGTCGTAGTGCGGCAGCGCGGTGTATAAGCCGTTGGTGCCCTGCAAGATGTCGTGGAAGGGTCCGATCAGCTCTGTCTCCGGCGGCCCGGCGATCTGCTGCGGCGTGCTGCGGCCGTAGACGCGGTACAGCAGCGGCGGCGCGAAGCCCAGCGAATTGCCGTGCGCGCTCTGCATGCGCGCGTACACGCCGGCGGCCATCGGCGACGAAAGGCTCGTGCCGCCGTTGACGTACGACACGCCGCCGTTCCACGTAATCGCCCCGGTTTCGATGCCTGCGTCATACGCGATGTCGGGCAAGCCGCGGAAGCTGTAGCCGACGGGCGTCGTCCCGACGGGCTGCGCCGGCGACTCCCACGACGGCGAGTACTCGAACTGGCTCAGCCCGCCGCCGCCCGATTGCCACGCCTGTTCGCCCAAATACGTGCCGTCCACGTTGCTGAAGATGTCGGTGCCGCCGACGGCGACCGCGTACGGCGACGCTGCGGGGAACTCGACCATCGGCACGCCGCCGACGCCGCCGTTGGGCGGAACGCCCGCGATGCCGCAATACCCGCCCGTATCGCCGGTCGATGCGAACAGCGTTTGGCCTTGCGCGGCGGCTTCGACCAGGATCATGTCGGCGACGAGCATGTCGCCGGACTGGTACGGGAACACTTCGCAGCCGCCGACCGACGCGTTCATGATCGGTGCGCGATCGTCGCTGGCCCATTTGTTGAGCGCCACGGTCATGTCGGTGAACGAGAACGACGCGACTTCATACAAGTCGAGTGCTTTGAGGTTGTACGCCATGCCTTGCGCGTACGTCATGTCGAGCGTCCACTCGCCGTTCCCGGTGGCGTCGGCGCTCTGCGGCTGCACGTGGATCTCGTTGATGGGAACCCGCGGCAAGCCGAACTGCGTCTCGCCGTAGCGGAAGTCGCTGATGCCCACGGTGGGATTACCGACGACGAAAATCGCGACCTCGGTGTTCGTCGCCGCCGGCGTCGAGCCGGCGTCGTACGCGATGTTGAACGTCGCGGGATCGTACCAGCGCGGGCACACGGGCGCACCCGTGGTCACGTTGACGTTCTTCAGACACGGGGTCGGACTGGGGTTTCCTCTCGCGTCGAAGACGCCCGGCTGCGCGCCGGAAGCGGGTTGCTGCTTGATCGGATTCGCTTTGAGGCCCGGGAAGTTCGTGAGCCCGAGCACCGCGACGACGTTGCCGCCCAGCGCCGTCGGCACGAACGCCGGCTGCGTGTTGGCGAAGTACGTCGCACCGTTCACCGAAAAGCCGTGCAGCGTCGTGTTGAACGCCTTCTCGATCGTCGCGGCCGAGGCCGTCGCCGACACGAGCATGTTGTTCGGCGCGGCGGTGACGTTGCTAAAGCCCTGATCGCGGAGATATGCCGTCGCTGCCGCGACTTGATCGGAAGACGGCGCGTATTGGCTTACGAACGCGTCGCGCGACATCACCTGCCCGGCCGCGATCGCGGCCTTCGCGGCGTCGACGTTGCGCATCTGCAGCCCCAGCGTGACGCTGACCGGCTGCGTAGCCGCCAGCTCGCCGAGGTCGGCCGCGTTGGCCAAGGCGATCGCACCGGTCCCCGTCGCCGTCCAGCCGGCCGGCGCGGAAATCCCGGACTTGGCCCGGGTGGTGTGGGCGCCGGTCAGGCTCATGGGGCTCTGCGTCCCCGAACCGCCGGCGGCCGGAATCGTACTCGCGCTATGGCCTCCCGAACAGGAAGCCGTGAAAACAGCCGTGACGACGGCCAAGACCGCAATTCTCATCAGGCGAACTCCTCTCGCCTACGAGACTAACGACCCGAAGTCCAGACCCCCATACACAAAACCGGGTAGACGGGCCCGCCGCGCCCTACCCGAAGGGCCGAACGGCTAGACCGGAGCCGGCACCCGCATCGAGGCGCGGTCCCCGACGGCGCGCTGATACTGCGCCGGCCAGGCGATATCGGCCCCGAGCGCGCGGGCCGCGAACAGCGGCCAGTACGGGTCGCGCAGCAGCTCGCGCGCGAGAAAGACCAGGTCGGCCCGGCCGTCCGCGACGATCGCCTCGGCGTCGGCGGGCTCGGTGATCATGCCGACCGCGCCGGTGGAGATGCCGGCCTCGCGCCGGACGCGCTCGGCGAACGGCGTCTGGTAGAGCGGCGCCGGCGGGGATGGTCCCCGGCGGTACCGGCACGGCGCCGCCGGAGCTGACGTCGATCAGGTCGACGCCTTCCTCGCGCAGCAGGCGCGCGAGCGCGACGGTCTGCTCGACGTCCCAGCCGTCCGCGGCCCAGTCGGTCGCCGACAGCCGCACGAACAGCGGCAGCCGCTCCGGCCACACGCCGCGCACCGCGCGCACGATCTCGAGCGGCAGCCGGGTGCGGTTCTCGAACGAGCCGCCCCAGCGGTCGGTGCGGCGGTTGACCAGCGGCGAAAGGAACTCGTGCACGAGGTAGCCGTGCGCGCCGTGGATCTCGATCACCGTACCGCCGGCCGCCAGCGTGCGGCGCGCGCCGTCGGCGAAGGCGCGAACGATCGCGGCGATGCCGGCCTCGTCGAGCGCCTCGGGCACGGGATACGTCGGGTCGAACGGGTCGGTCCCGGGCGCGACCGGGGTCCAGCCGCCGGCCGCGGGCGCGACGGCGCCGCGCCCGTCGTCCCAGGGCCGGAACGTCGAGGCCTTGCGCCCGGCGTGCGCGAGCTGCGTCCCCCACGCGGCGCCTTGGCCGGCGCAGAAGCGCGCGATGCGCGCGAGCTCGTCGACGTGCGCGTCCTGCCAGATGCCGAGGTCTTGCGGCGAGATGCGCCCATCCGCCGTCACCGCGATCGCTTCGGTGAGCACGAGCGAGGCGCCGCCGACCGCCCGGCTGCCGAGGTGCACGACGTGCCAGTCGTTCGCGAAGCCGTCGTCGGAGGAGTACTCGCACATCGGCGACACGGCGACTCGGTTGCGCAGGGTTACGTCGCGCAGGCGCAAGGGGGAGAACAGCGAGGACATCGTTCGCTTGTGACGTCGCCGAAACGCGCGCGGTTTCGCACAGTACACGAATCGAGTCCGCAGGACCGTGCCAGCCGCATCACGGACGATTGCGTCGCTCTTCCAATGTGAAAGGTATCGTATGTCTCGCTTTGCGCTCGCATGCTTCTGCGCGTTCGCGTTCGGACTCGCTCCGGCCGGCGCGCAAACCACGTCACCATCGCCCGCTGCCACCACCGCGCCCTCGCCGGAAGCCGTGAAGATTACGGCGGCGATGGCCAAGGTCACGTCGTTTCGCATCCAGCTCAGCTCGACCAACGGCATGGGCGGCACGATCACGGTGCTGGTCCCGGCGAAGCGCACGAAGGCCGTGATCGCGATGGGCCCGATGATGAGCGAGATGGTGTCGGCCGACGGAAAGATGTACGCGCGCATGAACGGCGCCGACTGGCGCGTCGTCGATGCTCCTCAGGGCGGCAATTTCGCCGATGCGGCGCTCAAGTCGATGAACGATCCGTCGAAATTTCGCATCCTGCCCGACCGCGTCGAGAACGGCACGACCGTCGGCGTGTACGAGATGACGCCGCCGCCGCCGCCCGGCGCATCCGCGAGCACGCAGATGCCGCCGCTGACGTGCACGTACGACAAGACGACGTATCTGCCGCGCACGTGCACGTTCCAGACGATGACGCAGACGTTCGAAGGCTGGAACGATCCCGCCAACGTCGTCGACGTCCCGGTCATGGCGTCGCCCGCGCCGGCGGCGTCGCCGCATCCGTAACAGCATGCGGTCGCGCGAGTAACGACGCACATGATTCACGCTGCGTTCTTGCTCGCCGCGGCCGTTGCCGCGCCCGTCTCGCCGCCGCCGCGCCCGCCGGATGCGACGTACTCGTATACGCTCCAGCAGGGCGGCATCGCGCTGGGCAGCAGCACCGTCGTGATCGACGGTTCGGCGCCCGGCACGATCGTCGTCAAGGAGAGCGCGAGCATGTCGGTGCCGCACTACACGGCGACGACGACGATGCGCTACGACGCCGCGACGCTGCACCAGACCGGCTACACCGCCGACACCGTCGTCGCCGGCGCTACGCAGCATGCCGCCGTCACGGTGAAGCCCGGCACGATGACGCTCACGCCGCCGAACGGCACCAGCATCGACATCCCGGCCGACCCGGCGGCGCCGCTCGAGCTGATCGGCGACAACCTCGTCGGCGGCTACGTCATGCTCCCCGCGATCCTGCATGCGACCGGCGCGAAGACGTTCACGCTCGCGGTGCTGAGCACGGGCAAGCCGCTGGTGTGCAAGGTCGTGAGCGATCCGCTGCCGAGCCGACCGGCGTTCGCCCCCGCGACCGACGTCGAGCTCGCGCTCGAGCTCGCCGGCATCCGCTTCATCTATTGGTACGATCCGGCGACGTACGTCGTGCACGACGTCGCGATCCCGGCGCAGCAGGCGCGACTACCGCCTCACGGCGACGACGGCGCCCGGCGCGGCCGCCGCCGCCGTCCGCCGCACCGCCGCCCAGCCCGCTGCCGACGCCCACGCCGCATTTCTCGAGCCGCGACGTGCACTTCACCTCGGCCGACGGCACCGTACTCGCCGGCACCGTGACCGTCCCCGACCGCGGCCGCGCACCGTTCGCCGCGGTCGTGTTCGTGCACGGCACCGGCCCGATGGACCGCGACGAGACGATCGGCCCGAACCCGTTCTTCCTGCAGCTGAGCAACGCGCTCTCGAACGCGGGCTACGCGGTGCTGCGCTACGACAAGCGCGGCGTCGCGCAAAGCGGCGGGCGGAACACGACGGGCGCGCGCGGCCAGCTGCTCGACGACGTGAAGGCGGCGTACCGCTTCGCGCGCGCGCAGCACGAGATCGATCCGAAGCGCGTGTACCTGCTCGGCCACAGCGAAGGCGGCGAGCTCGTCCCGACCGTCGCCGTACAAGAACGCGGCGTCGCGGGCATCATCTTGATGGCGCCGCCGTCGCTGCCGCTGTGGCAGGTGTTGATGCGCCAAGCGCTCGCGAGCGTGTCGCCCGACAACCGGGCCGCGATCGAAAAGCAAGAGCTCGCGGCGCTCGACGCGATACGCCACGGCAGCGAAGCGAAGTACGCATGGCACCGTTCGTCGATGGACCTCGATCCGGCCGTCGACATCGCGCGCGTGCGCGTGCCGATCCTGATCTTGCAGGGCGAAGGCGACGCGCAGGTGGCGTCGCAAGATCTCCCGCGGCTCGTGAAAGCGGCGCGCGCCACGAACCGCGACGTCACCGTGCGCACGTTCTCCAACGACAATCACTTGTTCGAAGCGATCGTGTCGAACGGCCCGCAGACCCCGCAAGCCGCGGTGAACCAATACCTCACCGTCCCGGCGCGCATCGACGCACGCGTGCTGGACACGCTGTCCGCCTGGCTGGCAAGCCACGCGCGCGCGAGCGCCGCACGATGAGCGAGTTGATCGTCGCGGGTCGTTCGACGCGGGTTTCTCGCGATTCCATTCCACAACGCAGAGGCATTTTGCAAAAGTCGCGTTACGATCGCATCATCCGTGCGTACAACCGCGACTTGATGCGTCACGAGGAGCTACGGACGTGAAAGTACAGCTTGCCGCGGTCTGGCACTTCAGCTTTGCCGTTAGAGATCCGGAGAAGAGCGCGCAGTTTTGGACCAAGAACTTCGATCTGCAGGAAATGTTCCGGTCCGATGAGGCCATCGCGCTGACGAACGACGCGATTATTATCGGGTTCTTCAAAGGCACACCACATCCGGAGACGATCGACCACTTCGCGTTTCACCTCGACAGTATGCGCGCGCTGCGCGAAGCGCTCGCGACGTTGAAGAAAAACGGCGTAGAACTGGAAGATCCGGGCGACGAGATCGGCCCCACAGCGCCGGGCTCGCCGCATATGGGCCTGTGGTTTCACGATCCGGACGGATATCGCTGGGAGCTCTCGGTTCAGAACGGTGCCTCAGAGCCACGGTTGTAGCGCGCTTGATCGACAACTTCGTCGATAGCGGAAATCACCGCCCACGGATGAGACAATTGAATCGCATGCGGCGAACCCGTAACGACGAAATGCGCACCGATCGCGGATAGCCTGGCAACTTGCTCTTGGGCGTGATCCTTAGCGACCCACATCGCGCGCTGGGCAGCCACCGTTATCGGACCACTGCTGTCCACGTCGCCTTCTTCTGAATCCGTCAGGACGACGAGCGGAAGATTGCCGTACGGACGCTGCGCCGCGCGAACCTCCGCGGCGCCTTTCTCGCCAGCCGCGAACTCGAGCGCCTCGTCTTTCCAAAGCGACGCGCGGCTGAAGTGTCTTCCGCGTACTTCTTTCACGGCGCATTCTGCCGGAGAAATGGTCGGACAGCCGGCTGCGCGCTGACGCCGGCGGTACGCGGCAAGGCCGCCGTCGAAGAACGCGCACGTTCCTCGTGACACGTTTACCGCGCAGTTGTCGAATTGCTCGTGCATACCGCGCATGTTCTCGCGGTACCACTGCGGCGGCTTTTTCATGACGGCTCCGACGATTTTCGAATAGTCGGCGTCAAACTCGGTATCTGGATCGACCTCGACAAGGCCGGCGACTTCGTTCGGGAAACGGTACTGGTAAAGGCGCGTATACAGGCCGCCGCTCGACCATCCGACGAGCACGTAGGGCGGTGCGATTCCAGCTCCGCGAAGGAGTGCGTGCAAATCGCGCACGATCGCCGCCGCATCCCGCGGAGGACCAGCGGGATCGCTGAAGCCCAAACCGGCTCGATCGTACGAGCACACCCTGGTGGTTCGTGAAACGGCTGGTTGCACGAGACGCCAGGCGCTCGCATCGGCGAGGAGTCCCGCCTCGAGGATCACCGTCGGCGAACCTTTTCCCGTGCAAACAATGTTCAGCCGGCGTCCACCGATGTCGATGAGGCGCTGAGGGTGAAGATAGAAATTGACGTCGTACGGCAGCGGTTTGTGCGACGCCGTTGCCGCAATTTCTGCGAAGGCAACCGTGCTAATCACGGCAGCACGAAACAAGCATACAAATCGAGAAACGCCGTTACAGGTGGAAATCTTCAATGCTTTGGCTTTCTGCTATTGTCCTGACCGGTGACGCGCCTGATCGACAACTCCATTTATGGCGGAAATGACCGCGGATGGCATCCGCGAGAGGGTCAACGCGGCGGTCAGGCGATCGCCGACAATCCCTTCTTATCGACCAATGTGAGCAGCTTCAGAGAGGCTCCTGCGGGGTACTTCTCTCCGCGCTCCCATTGGCTGACTATTCCAGTACTGACGTTGAGATAGCGAGCGAATACTGCTTGGCTCGCACCTGCCCTTTCGCGGATGCGCCGGATTTTCGCAGGACTCAATGGGCGTACCGGTGTCAGACACGCTTCATCGAATCGGCGTAACGTCGTGTTATCCAGCACCCCTGCGGCGTGGAGGTTCTCCACCGTCTCGTGAATCGCGGCCATTACTGGGCTGCGGTATTTTTTCTTCACCGGCGTTTTCATCTGGTATCCCCGCGAATTTCGATCAACGAACCGGCCGCGACCGCCTTGTCCAAAGCGGCCTGGTCGAGCTCGAACAGTGCGAGAGCGAGCTGTCTGAATGCGAGCAATTCCGCGTTTGTAATGTTATCGCGCGCGTTCTTGGCGAATACGAACACGAAAAATGCAGACGCTCCAGGCTTCAAGAGAATTACGCTGCGAAAGCCGCCGCGTCTGCCTTGTCCCTCGCGGGCGATGCGTTGCTTCACGACACCACCACCGAGATCGGCATCGAGCGATCTGTTCAATACCTCCAGTAAGGCAGCGTCACGTACACCGAACTTTCGCGCGTCCCTCGCGAACCGCTTCGTCTTGAATACGCGCACACCGCCTCACGCATCTTATACGGTACTATACCACGTAGTGTTATACTTGTCAAACTTCTATTTGAGCACGTCGATTATATAAGTATCGCGTGACATCAGGGTGGCACTCCATCTAAGGGCTAGCGCGAGCGCTATCTCGAACGCTCTTGCTTCCGCTGCTTCATCGAACGCGGGCGCGAAGGGACAAAGCACGCTCAGAAATCTCGGATACGATACGGCTGCGAGCGGAAAGGCGCCGATATGCCATCGAAGGTAAACCTGGGGCTCGTCATAGCAAACGTTCTCGGCATCACCGCTTACCTCTACTTGTCCTCGCGGTATACCTGGGCCATACCCCAAGAGCGAGAACGCGGAGTGTACGCGGTCACCGGCGAGCCTTACATCTGGGCCGCCATCATCGTGCCAATCTGGGCAACATTCGCCTTGATCAATCTCATATGGGGCGTCACGACAATCGTGAAAAAGCGGTGGCGGATCGCGCTCCTGTGGTTGGCGGTCATCTGCATGTGGCTCGTTGCCGTCGTAATCGACTTCGCGCATCACTGACGGTTGGAGACTTCGGGCTGCGGGCACGCCGGCGTTTTCTCATTGGGCGAGCGTGCGAGCCTGGGAGTGATCAAGCCCCTAGCTCTGATATGCTTGGGGACGGTTCCCACCTGGTAACCGGCTCGAAGCGTGCGAAGGCCGGGGGACCCGCAGCTGACGTGCGCCCACGGAAGCGAGCGCTCTAGACCGCCGTGCGACGGCCGGACGTCTATTCAGTGACCGCGCGCGTTGCGCGCCGAGCCGCGACGATCGTCGCCACATGTCACCCTGAGCTTGTCGAAGGGTACGCCACGATCGCGACGAGAGCTGCTATGGCGGCTTGCAGCGCACCTTCACACGAGTTCGCGCACTTCAAACGTTCCGACGCCACTCTCCCGGTGGCGAACGGTTAGCTCGACATCCATGCTAAGCCGTCGGATCACGTCGATCAGCCGGTCAGTGGAAAATTTCAACCCTCGTCCGTGAGCAAGGCGGGAAATGTCAGCCTGATTCAACCCAGTGACTTCGGCAGCGCGTGTTTGAGTCAATCCTCGGCGTTTGATTTCATCGTTGATCACGTACATTAACCGTGCCTTGGCTTGCCGTTCCTCCGCATTCGCAAGGCCGAGGTCAGCGAACACATTTCCGCTGCCACGCTCGAATTCAACCTTTTTGCTGCTGCGCATGATGCTCCCGTGCTTGCTTGAGACGATCGCGGATTCGGTCGAGATCTCGCTTCGGCGTCTCGTCGCCTTTCTTCGATTTCTTCTGGAACGCGTCGAGAACGTAAATGACGTCACCGATCTTCGCCGTGTACGCTGCTCGAAATGTGCTGTCGCCCCTCTCATTATCCGCGACGATCTCCAGGACGTCTCGGAGATCGCCCTTCATCGGCTTTGCATAGTCTGCCTGAAGGCCATGTTGCGCCAGATCGAGCGCATAGCCGAGATCGTCTTGGACCTCCTCAGGCATCGCTTTTAGGTCTTTCTTCGCTGAAGCGATCCACTCGATCACTTTCTGGTGCGACTCACCCGAATATCTCACGCATTATGGCCCTTCTGCCATAGTCACTCGGATCCCTGGCTGGTTGCGATCAGGTTCAACCCAAAGCTACGAGACTCGCCTAGCGCCTCAATAGGCGGGGAGCCCAAATGACCGGCCTGACGAGCGAAGGCGCGTGGGAACGCTCCGAGTACGAACCTCGCGCCGTCACTGCGGCGCTCGCACGGTAAACGTAAACGTCCCGACCTGCTGCGTCGGCGCATTGGAGCCGCCGACGAACCACGTGCGGCAGTCCGTCGCGGTCGTCAGCGCGTCGATGGTGTACAGCCCCGTCGGGTACTCTTCGAGCGCGCCGTCCGGCGAGATCCGCGCGAGCTGCGTGCCCAGCGCATCGGCGGCGTACAGCGTGCCGTCGCAGCCCACCGTCAGCGCGCTGAGGCGCGACGACGCGTTCGGCAGGCGCACCGTGCGCAGCACGCCGTGCCGATCGGCGTGGGCCACCGCTTTCTCGCCGCCTACCCACACCGTACCGTCGGGCGCGACCGCCAGGCGCGGCGCCGCATATGCGCGCGCCTAGAAAACCGTCGGGCAGCGGGACGCGCAGCAGCGCGCCGGCGCGCGTGACGAACCCGAGCGCATTTGCCGTGGCGAACCAGAGCCCGTCGCGCGCGCCGCGCAGCGCGAGGACGTCCCCCACGTCGTCGGGCACGTCGACGTGGATGGTTCCGTCGACACGGCCGATCGTGCGCGTCGGATGCGAGCGCGCGAACCACGCTTCGCCGTCGGGGCCGATCGCGAGCCGAATCGCGCCGAGGAAACTCGGCCTGCGTAGTCTCCGCGGCGCGCCCGTCGCCTCTGCGGCCGCCGGCTCCGCGGGCGTCGGTACGCCGATCAGCACGGCGTGCGTCGCACCGCCACGGTCGATCGACAGCACGTTCGCCGCGCGGTCGTCGTTGAACCACACGGTTCCGTGCGCGTCGACGGCGACGTCGCGCGGCCACGGCGCGGGATTTCCGGTCAGCATGGAAACCGCGACGTGTCCCTGCGCGTCGACGCGGCCGATCCCGCTCGGCCGATCGATCCTGCCACCCGGCGTCAGCGCGATCGCCAGCGTGCCGCCGGGCCCCGGCGCGATCGCGCTCGGCCACCATTGCCGGTCCATCGGGGTCGGCCCGGCGGGCGGCACGGGATACTGCACGACGCGCAGCGCGAACGCCGGTGGCGCCGTCGGCGCCGGATGCGGCGCGACAGCGACGGCGCGCACCGGCAGATCGTCGAAAAGCAGCTCGCGGCGCGCGCCGCCGGAACCCGCCGCGCAGACGACCGCGACATGCGCGTCCCAGAGCACGAGGTCGTCGAGCGAAGCGCACGCGACCGCACCCAAACGCCGCGCCTGCTCGCCGCGCGGATCGAACGCGTAGAGCGCATCGCCCGCGACGACGTAGCGCCGCCCGTCCGCGCGCACGCCGACGCGCGACCGCGGCACGCCGGCGCCGACGCGATCCAGCGTGATCCGCTCGCCGGCGGAATGCGCGATCGCCGTCTCGCCACGGCTCGAGACGAGCATCGCGCCGCCGTCGAACCACGCCGCGATGTCGTCGATACCGTCGAGCCGCACCGGATGCGCCTCCGCGGGCGGACGATCCGCGTCGTAGCGATACCACGCGCCCGCGACTTGCAGATACACGAAACCGCCCGCGACGTGCGAGCCCGTCGCGCCGTACGGCGTGTTCGGCTGGCGCGGCCAGTTGCGCGCCTTATCAGGCTTGTAGCCGTATTCGTGCAGCGCCGTGCCGGTCGTCGCGTCGAGCGTCGTCACCGCGAGCGGAAAATAGTTGTCGCCCTGCATGGGAAACCACGTCGAGTCGAGATAGATCAGATTGCCCGCAACCCCGAGCGGCGCGGGTCCGTACCCGTGCGCCCAGCGCTCGCGCCCGGTGACGACGTCGAACCCGTGCATCGCATTGATGGTGATTGCGCCGCTCTCACTGAACGATTGCAGGAGCGTCGAGCCGACGAGCACCGGGGGACTGCTCATGCCGCCGACGCCGAGGCTCTCCCACATCTCGCGACCCGACGTTCCGTCGAACGCGACGAACGCGGCGGTCTGCCCGCTGTAGCGGTACGCATAATAGTAGCCGTCCAGCACATGACCAGCGCCGACGTACGGCAGCGTCGCGACGACATGCCCGGTCAGCGCGTCGAGCGCAACCGTCCCGCCGTAGACGTCGGGCTGTGCGCGCCCGACGAACAACAGCGCGCTCGACGCCGTCGCACCGTACGCGCGAAGCCCGCCGGCGTGCCACCGCTCGACACCGGTGACGAGGTCGAGCGCATGCACGATTCCGGCCTGGTCCGTGCCGGTGAAATAATACGCGACGCCGCCCGCGCTCGCAACCAGCTTCGCACCATCAGGCAACACCGGCAGCGCGAACGCGCGCGGCGCAGCATTCGGCAGCACAACGTCGAGCGCCGGCCCACGCACAATAGACAGCGGCGGCGTCGTCTCGCCGGGCCCCTCCCACGCTTGCGGCGCACGCGAGTGCTGCGGCTCGGGCTGCGCGACCGTCGAAACGGCGCTTCGCGCACACGCGGAAGCCACGACGATGAACAGCGCGAACCCAAAGCGCCCGATCAGCGTCACAACAATCGGCAAACAGCGCACGACATCACCAAAATGAAATTTGAGCCCAACGCCACACCTCCTGGCCCCCGCCCCCGTGTCACCCTGAGCTTGTCGAAGGGTGCGCCACCAAACGAGCCACCGAATAACAATCGTCATCGAGAATCATACAACGCGCATGTCACAAACATGTTCACCATGACATCAGCATTGCACGCACGGCGAACATGATGTAAAATAGCCACACGACGAAACGACACCGTCGTTTCATCGTCGTACAACAAAGCGGCCCAGCCGGTGCGTCAACACCGACCGGGCCCGTCACCCGATGGAGTGCACCACCGAATGACAAGCACCCGATTCGACGCGCCCGCGTCGAAAACCCGGCCGCGTGGCGGCGGCCGTCCCCCGCAGACGTACCGCGACGGCATCGCCTTCCGCCTCGTCCGCGTCATCTGGCTCACCGCACTCTTCGCCCGGCGCGAGTCGGTAACCATCGCGGACTACCGCCGCCGCTTCGGCGTCTCGCTGCGATCATTCCGCCGCGACGTCGCACTGCTGCGCGAAGCCGGGTTCTACCTCGAAACCATCGCGACGAATCAGTACCGCATGCTCTGCTTCGACCGCGATTCCGACGCGCCATGAAGAACCTCGTACCGTTCGCAGCTCCGGCAAGGTTTGCAGAGTTCGACATCGACTGGACTCGAGCCGCACGAACCGAAACTGAGCGAAGGTTGCGCCAAGCGTTCCTCACGTACGAAATGTCGTGCGGCCCGAACGGCCTGGTCTCGATCCTCTTGTTGGCCATCGTCTCAGGGCGTCACGCCTCAGTCCCGGAGGATCTCGAGGCAGGCGCCGACCACGCCGAAATCTTTTTCGCCTGCGTAGCGGCCGGCACTATCCTCTCCAAACAGCGCGCGGCGAGCTAGCCTCCCGCACCCACATAGGCTGCCGTCGGACGACCGCCCATTTTCGTGCATGCGATCAAAACCAAAGCGGCCCGCCATCGCTCGCTCCGCCATATCCAGCCCGAGCTGCTACCGCCGGACGCGCCGACGAACGACTCGCGCAGCGCGACCATACCGATGAAGCCTATGAGTTGTTTGCAACGCTCGACCCCGCGAAGTTTGACGAGCACGACAAGCTCGTTCCGCTGGTACTCGCCAAGGAGCTGTCGCTGGCTGGTCGCGTCGAGCAGGCGCAGCGCATTTTCACAGACTACCGCCACCAGCCGCAAACCTCGCCATTGCTCGCCGTAACCGGGAACCCGACCCGCTACGCCTTCGAACGACTTGTCGAAGGGTTCATAGCGGAATCAGCGACGGAAAGAGCGCGCGCCCGACGGGCGTACCTAGAAGCGTTTACTGGCTTCCGCGCAATTGATTACAAGCGGCGAGCTGTTCACGTTGCGCTTCGCCTGGGCGCGCTGCTGAACGAGGCGGAGCTATTCGAGTATGCGGACCTTACAACGCGGCACCTGCCGGCGCGATCCTGGCTCCGTCAACAAGTCGAAAACCTCCCAACGGACATAATCGTTCGTGGCCTTTCGACGGCACGTAGAGAGGTGTTGCACCTCCTCTGCAAGGGTCTGACGATTGACGAAATAGCAGCTCAGCGCGGACGCTCCCCGAAGACTGTCGCCAACACGGTAACGGAAGTCTATCGCGCCTTCAATGTTCGCAACCGCGCCGAGCTTGTGAACGAGCTTCTGAGGCGTGGCATAATCAAACCCGTTTAGGCCGCTCGTGTTGCGGCCCTACGCGCGATGCTTCGTGCCCCGCGTGAGCGTCGCACGATGGCCGACTTGGCTGAAGTCCGGCTCGCGGGGTAGAATCGCCGTATGAACGTCACCGCACCCGACCTCACCAGCACGCCGCCGCGTAGCGGGCGCGAGAAGCTTGGCCGCTATGCGTGGCTGGCGCGGCTCGCCGACAAGGTGCGCGCCGATCACGCGGGCACCGAGGGCGAGTACATCGCGTACTGCGGCCTCTCGACGGGCTTTCTCGACCGCGCGGGCGTGTCGGTGGACGATTTCGACAAGCTGATCCGCGACGACGCGAGCGACGCGGACCTCACGAAGTACTTCGACGAGCACGTGTCCGACGCGCAGCGCGAAGCTGCGAACCGCTACGTGCTGGACGACATGAAGTCGCACCTCGACAAACAGGACGCCGAAGAAGGCCGCTGATTACGGGGGTTAGGCCTCCTCGGTAGACTTTTTTTTGCCCAGACCGCCGGCAACAGCAAGTGTCGTGATTGCGACGCCATACTCAGCTTCGATATCGAACGTCAGGTCCGAAAGAAGAGGCAGAAGAGCCGGCTTGTCGGCGTGGCTTACCGTTACGGCGTAGTCGTAACCATGGGAGCCCGTCGTAAGCGTGGTAATGTCCGCAATGTCTTTGAGCCGTACCATGTAGGCGGCCGTCGCCTTCGCCAAGCGGTGGCCCACTCTCTCGATCTCTTCGCCCACGTCGTAGCCTGGCGTGATCGTCATAGTACCCTTTCCAAGTCCTCAGTGAGATTCTTCGCTACGGCCAGCCACGCATCCGCCTCCGCGGCGCTGTACGGCTCCGCGGCTATGCTCGGTCCGTAGTCCGCCTCCATACGCATCTGAGCCAGAATACCGGCTTGACGGTACGCCTCACGCTCGGTGTAGTTGCCGGAGCCGATCCGCGGACTGCTACCCGGGTCGGTGATCGTCTGCTTTTTCAGACCGGTATAAAGCGCGTAAACCAGCGCCGGAAACTCCGTATGGCTGTAATCTTGATCGGTTACTCGCTCGCCGCCGCGTGTATGGGTCGCCATTACACCATGCTTGCCGCCGGCAAACGAAGCCAGGACATAAACCACGTAGTACGCTCTCGCAACCGATTGCAGGAGGCAAGATTCGCGCCGGAGTGCGTCGCGTGCAACCTCCAGCCGCTTACGCAGCACGTCGAACTCCGAACGGGTGTAGTTTGCGATGGTGCGGTCGTGCATGGGCCCTCCATCGATCCGTGGTGCCCGCTGGAGAACGATTCAATTGTTCGTGCGCGGCAGGTGGCGCTAGCGCTCCGTTAGCTGATCCTGGCGCGAGCGGTCGTGATATTCGCGGCCGCGTACGAACACGTGCTCCACGATGGTCGACAGCTCGAACGGGTCGCCCCTCCACACCACCACGTTGGCGTGTCATTGCGTTTCTTTTCGAAACGACCATGGCACAAAGGTGCTGCGCGCCTACATCGACGTGCTTCGTGCCGCATGCGGCCGAACCGACGACCCATTGGAACGTTTTGCTGAGCCAGGTACCGCACGGGCTCGTCGCACGGCCGGTCATCTACACGATGACTGGCCAGCACCACCAGACAATAATCCAAACAACGCCAATAACGATGCTGAATGGTTTGCAAGCTCAGGTCCGCTGGACCAAGAATCGGGGAGCCGGTCAGAGCGCCACCTGCGACGCATGTGAACTGAGGTTGACGGGGTAGAATCGCCGTATGAACGTCACCGCACCCGACCTGACCAGCACGCCGCCGCGCAGCGGGCGCGAGAAGCTTGGCCGCTATGCGTGGCTGGCGCGGCTCGCCGACAAGGTCCGCGCCGACCACGCCGGAACCGAAGGCGAGTACATCGCATACTGCGGGCTGTCGACGGGCTTCCTCGACCGCGCGGGGGTCACGGTGGACGATTTCGACAAGCTGATCCGCGACGGCGCCGTCGACGCCGATCTGACGAAATACTTCGACGAGCACGTGTCCGACGCGCAGCGCGAAGCCGCGAACCGGTACGTGCTCGACGACATGAAGTCGCACCTCGACAAACAGGACGCCGAAGAAGGCCGCTGACCGACCGATCGGAGGAATCCATGCCACGATATCTCGCGCAATGCGCGCTCACCGCAGCCCTCGCGTTCGCGCCGCTCGCTGCGCTTGCGCAGACGCCGGCGGCTCCGCCTGCGCTTCCCGAGTCGTTGCCGTTCGGGAAGTGGACGATCGTGAACGGCCAGGTCGATGAATCCGGCATCGTGTGGTCGCGCTGTCGCGGCGCGAACGGTCAGACCGGGCGCTGGATCTCGGTGCATCCGGCCGAAGTCGTCCACCCGACGTACGTCATCGAACGCGAGCCCTTGATGCGAACGCCGACCGCCCCGGCGGCGAAACTCGGCAACTTCGTCGAGTGCGTCGGCGACGACGGTGCGCCCGGTATGCCCGATCCGGCCCTCCCCGCGACGGCGATCCTTCCGCGCGGCACGACGCTCGACTTCGGCATCGCGGTGACCGTCAAGTTCGAAGACGCCGCGGCGCGATTCACTCAGCATCACATGTTCGCGCTGCGCGACGGCGAGACCGCGTTCGACGACGGAACCGGCCCGGTCATCGTCACCGCGAGCCGCATCGCGGTGTTCCCGAACTTCTTCACGCTCTCCGTCGGCGGCCCCGCCAACGGAGGCGTCAGCATCAACCGCCCCAATAGCACGCGTTCGGCAGCGCCCACGTCATGCAGCGTCGCCGTCTACGAAGGCCGCAACGCGCACCGGGTGGTGGCGACGGAAAACCAGCCCTGCACCGCGCTCTCGCGCACCGAGCTCCAGCGCGTCGTTCACGACGCGCGCACGCAACTCGCGCAAGCGCCGCACTGAACGGCGCTCCGCGACGCGCGCGCGATTCAGTTGGTCGTGCGCGGCAGGTGGCGGTAGCGCTCCGTCAGCTGGTCCTGGCGCGAGCGGTCGTGGTATTCGCGGCCGCGCACGAACACGTGCTCGACGTTGGTCGACAGCTCGAACGGATCGCCGCTCCACACCACCACGTTCGCGTCCTTGCCGACCGCGAGCGAGCCGACGTGGTCGGCGATGCCCAGGATCGTCGCCGGTCCCAGCGTCACCGCGCGCAGCGCGTCGTCGTGCGACATCCCGAACGCCACGGCATTGCCCGCTTCGTACTTGACGTTGCGCGCGTTGAACGCTTCCTCGTCGCCGCCGCCGGCGTTGCCGACGAGCGCCACCTCGACGCCCGCGCGGCGCAGCACGGCGGCGTTCTCCTGGCGCTGGCCCAGCGTGTCGAACGAGTCGGGGATGTTGTTCATCGCGCCGGTGATCACCGGCACGTGCGCGGCCGCGAGCCGCGGCGCGATCTGCCACGCCTCCGCGCCGCCGAGGATCACGAGGCGAATGTGCTCGCGGCGCGCGAAGCGCACCATCGCGTCGATGTCGTCGAGGCGGTCGACGCCGACCATCAGCGGCTGGCGGCCTTTCACCACGTCGAGCATCGCTTCGAGCGCGCGGTGCGACGCGGTCAGCCCGCGCAGCGCGCCCGTGTCGAAACCCTTGCGGTGCGCGGCGTAGAAGCGCGCGTCCTCGAGCAGGTCGCGCAGCGCGGCGAGCGCGTCCGCGCGCGACTGCGGCGGCGTGGTCGTCTCGCCGCCGGCCGCGGTGTCGCCGGCGGTCTGCTCGTCGACGTCGTTGGTGAAGCGCGGTCCGACGACGATCGTCGCGACGACGCCGACGGGCGCGCGCCGCACCATGTCGGCGGCCGTGCCGTCGGCGAGATCCATCGCCGCCGCCTGGCCCGCGACGAACGCGCCGGCGGGCATGATGCCGACCGTCGTGATGCCGTCCTCGCGCGTCGACGCGATCGAGGCCGATTGCGAGAAGAAGCCTTCCCACGGCCGGAAGTCCGCGTTGATGACGCCGCGCGCGCTGATGTTGCGCGTCGCGCGCTCGCCGCCGACTTCCACGAGGCCGAGCTGCGTCTGCGCGTTGATCAAGCCGGGCGTCACGATCTTGCCGCGCGCGTCGATGCGCCGCGCGCCGGCCGGGATCGCGACGTTCGCGCCGACCGCCGCGATGCGCCCGTCGCGGATCACGACGGTGCCGTTGGAAATGCGCGGCCCGCTCACCGGATACACGGTGCCGCCGGTGATCGCGACGGTCTCTGCGCTCGCGACCGCGGTCGCACCGAGCATCACCGCAGCGAACGCCGCCACCGCCAGAACCGGCGCCACGATGTCGCCCTGAGCCCGCCAATGTCACCCTGAGCCTGTCGAAGGGTGCGCCACGATCGCGCGTTCACTTGCGCACCGCCGATCGCACGTAGCCCAGCTCGAAGTCGGTTCGCCAGTTCGCTTTGGGATCGTCGCGGTCGTACAGCAGCGCGCCGTCGACGAACACTTTCTCCGCGTGCGTGTACACGCTGAACGGATCGCCGTCCCACAGCACGACGTCGGCGTTCTTGCCGGCTTCGAGCGAGCCGATCCGGTCGTCGAGCCCCAGCGCGTAGGCCGGGTTGATCGTCATCCACTTGATCGCGACGTCTTCGCTCGCCGGCAGGCCCGCGCGCTTCGCCGCGTACATCGCCTTGCCGGTCTCCTGGTTGAGGCGCTGGATGCCGGACGGGTCGTCGCTGTGGATCGTCGCGCGCGCGCCGGCGGCGTCGACCAGACCGATGTTCGCGCGCACCGTGTCGAGGGCTTCCATCTTGAAGCCGCCCCAGTCGGCCCACATCGTCGCGACGATACCTTCCTTCGCGAGCAGGTCGGCGATCTTGTACGCCTCGATCGCATGGTGGAACGCGCGCACCTTGTAACCGAACTCGTGCGACATGTCGATCACTTGCGCCATCTCGTCGGCGCGGTAGCAGTGCATGTGCACGTAGATGTCGCCGCGCAGCGCGCCCGCCATCGTCTCCATCGTCAGGTCGCGGCCCGGCGGGTCGCCTTTGTGCGTCGCGTTCCACGCGTCCCAGCGGCGCCTGTACGCTTCGGCGGCGATCCACGCCGCGCGATAGCCCGCCATGTTGCCCATGCGCGTCGACGGCCCGCGCTGCGCGTACACGCGCTTGGGGTTCTCGCCGCACGCCATCTTGAGCCCGTAGCGCGCGCCGGGAAACTTCATCCCTTGCACGGTGCGCGAAGGCACCACCTTGAGGACCGCGCTGCGCCCGCCGATCAGGTTCGCGGAACCGGGCAGCACCTGCAACGTCGTCACGCCGCCCGCGAGCGCCCGCGGGAACTGCGGGTCCTGCGGCCACACCGAATGCTCGGCCCACACGTTGGCAGTGTTGGGATTCGTCGCTTCGTTGCCGTCGGAATGCGCGCTGACGCTAGGCGCCGGATAGTCGCCCAGGTGCGAGTGGATGTCGACGATGCCGGGCGTGACGTACTTCCCGTGCGCGTCGATCGTGACCACCAAGTCAGCGGGCGTCCCGATGTTCGCGCCGACCGCCGCAATCTTGCCGTTGCGTAGCAGGATCGATCCGTCGCGGATCGTGGGCCCGGCGGCGGTGAGGATCGTCGCGTGCACGATGAGCGTTGCGCGCGACGGGAACGGCGCGTACGTCGACGGATACGGATCGGCGAACGGCACGGACAGCGCCCCGGGCCCGGGCGTGGGCCCGGGAGACGGCGCGGGCGACGCGGCCGACGGCGCGGGCTGTTGCGAGAAGCCGGGCGCGGGAAGCGCGACGAAGGCCACCGTGCAAACGGCGGCCAGCGCGCGGGCGAAGCGGTTCATATCCGCATTCGATAGGAGAACGTCGTCGGCGCTTCCTGCTCCAAGGGCGGCGCGCCCGCGCCGTGCACGCGAAATCCTGCGTTTGGACCGCGCCGCAGGGGGCAGGAAGTACCGAGGCTCGACCGTTCGGGCCCCATTGTGGAGGCCTCGGCTCTGGACGCGCGCATCACGTCGTTCCGTCACGTGCCGGCGACGCGGCGGTCGTCGCCGGCGATCGCCGCGGGTTGCACGTCGGAGTTCGGCGCGCGACAGTGGGCGGCGTTGGATCGCCTCACCATGCGCATCTTTCGGTCGACCGAGCTCGCGGCAACGCTCGATGCCGTGGTCGACGCGATCGTGCCGGCGTTCGCGCAAGGCGCGGGCGTCACGCTTGCCGATCCGCGCGACGACGAGAGCGCTATGGCTCCGCCTTCCTCAGCCGCCGATCTGAGCATCCCGCTGGTGGCCGACGGCGCGCCGGTGGGCACGCTCCACCTGCGCGACGCCGGACCGGACATGCGCCTGCTGCACGCGGTCGCGGAACGGTGCGCCCGCGCGCTCGCGAACGCGCGGCGGTTCGAACGAGAACGCCATGTCGCGCTCACGTTTCAAAACGCTGCCCTGGTGTCGGATCTGCCGAACGGTTCGGATTATCGTTTCGACGCGATCTACGAAGCGGGCCGCGCCGAAGCGCTCGTCGGCGGCGACTGGTACGACGCGTTCCCTCTCGCCGACGGACGGTTCGTCGTCTCGATCGGTGACGTCGTCGGTTCGGGGCTCCAAGCGGCGATCGCCATGGTCAACGTGCGCCAGACGGTGCGCGGCGTCGCTCAGCTCCACGCCGATCCGGCGCTCATGCTCGAAGCGGCCGAACGGACGCTGCGCGCGCAGCACCCGGATCGTTTCGTCACGGCGTTCGTCGGCGTCATCGATCCGGTCACGCAGCAGTGCACGTACGCAAACGCGGGACATCCTCGCCCGTATCTGCGCCTGCCCGACGGGGCGGTCGTGCAAATCTCCGGCGGCGGCATCCCGCTGGGTCTCGATCTCGCCACGAATATCGATGTGCGGCAATTCGGGTTGCCGCCCGGCTCCATGCTGGTGCTCTACACCGACGGGCTGATCGAAGCGACGCGCGACGTGCTCGACGGGGAGCACCGCCTCGAGCTCGCGCTGCGCGATCCGGCGCTCCCGCGGCGCGAGCGGGCCGCGCAGTTTCTTCGCGACGCGGTGCTGGGCGACGCGCCGAGCGACGACGTCGCGATCATGGTCGTCAGCGTCGAGACGTCGGTTCCCGTGCAGCGCTGGCGATTCGACCCGCGGTGGAGCGATGTTGCCGCGCGCGTACGCGGGGAGCTGGGCGCGTCGCTGGAGCGCGCGGGGCTGAATGCCGCGCGCATGCTCGACGCGGAGCTGGTCTTCGCCGAACTGCTCGGCAACGCGCTGCACCACGCGCCCGGCACCATCGAGCTCATCCTGGAAACGCACGATGATCGGATCGTGCTGCACGTGCTCGACAAAGGCCCGGGCTTCGCGTTCAGCCCGCGCCTGCCGCCGGATTTGTACAGCGAGGTCGGGCGCGGCGTGTTCCTCATCGCGCACTTCGCATCCAGCTTCGTCGTCGAACACCGGCCCGGCGGCGGCAGCCACGCGCGCATCACCTTCAACACACGTCAAGGAGGCAACTCGTCATGACCGCCACCGATACCCGCACGGAAAAGGCCCGGCTCGATGCCGTCCGCCGTTACGACATCCTCGACACGCCGCCCGACGGCGCGTTCGACCGCGTGACGGCGCTGGCGGCGAAAATTTTCGACGTGCCGATCTCGCTGGTGACGATCGTCGACCACGACCGTATCTGGTTCAAGTCGCGCCACGGGCTCGAGGACGTCGATCAGATCGGCCGCGACCCAGGGCTGTGCGCGTCGTGTATCATGGAAGATCGTCCGTACGTGGTCGAAGCCGCGCGTGCCGATGCGCGCACGCTGGCGAACCCGCTCGTGGCGGGTAAATTCGGCCTGCAGTTCTATGCCGCGGCGCCGCTGCGCACCACCGACGGCCACCGGCTCGGAACGCTGTGCCTCATCGACCGCGAGCCGCGAATGTTCTCGCCGCAGCAAGCCGACGTGCTCCAAGGCCTGGCGGACATCGTGATGGACGAGATGGAGCTGCGCATCTCGACGCTGCGCGCGCTGCGTGGAGAGCACACCGAGAGGGAGACCGCGAAGACCGACTGATGGCCGTTCAACCGCAGATCGCCTATCGTGACGTCGAGCCGTCGCCCGCGCTGGAGCGCCTGATTCAGGCCGAGGCGGCGAAGCTCGAGCGCTTCTTTCACGGCATCGTGAGCTGTCGCGTGCTCGTCGAGCACGCGCACCGGCGCCACAAGCACGGCTCGCCGTTCAACGTGCGAATCGACCTCAGCTTGCCGGGTACGGAGCTCGTCGTGAATCACGGCGACGACGTGCGGCCCGTACCGCCCGCGAGCGACGACGAGCCCGAGCGCGTCCACAAAGCAGCCGAACGCGAAGGGCACAAGGATCCGCAGCTCGCCGTCCGCGCCGCATTCGCCACCCTCACCCGCCGGCTCCAGGAGTACGTCAAGCAGATCCGGCCGTAGTGGCCGCCGCCGACCCCGGACTGTATTGACAATTGCCGATGCAGGCGGTAATATCGAAATATGTCGATGCAGCGCTGCTGCCCGCCCGCCGTGGTGGACCAGGCCGACCGAACCGAGGACGCCGCAATCTTCAAGGCGCTCGCGGACGCCAACCGGCTGACGATGCTCGCGACGCTGGCCCGCGCGGACGACGAGGTGTGCGTCTGCGACTTCACCGGCGCGCTGCCGCTGGAGCAGCCGACGGTCTCGCACCACCTGCGCATCCTGCGCGAGGCTGGACTGGTGACGTGCGAACGGCGCGGCACCTGGGTGTACTACCGGCTCGCCGCCGGCGCGCGCGACCGCATCGACGCCGCCACGCACTCCGTGATACCGGAAAGAGTTCCCGCATGAAGATGCATCTCAACCTCGCGACGCGCGACCTCGATCGCAGCGTCGCATTCTACTCCACGCTGCTCGACGCGCAGCCCGCGAAGAAGCTCACCGACTACGCGCTGTTCGTCACCGAACAGCCGGGATTGGAGCTCGCGCTCGATCTCGATGAAGCTGCGCAAGCCGGCCACGGCCAGCACTTCGGCATCGTCGTGGATTCGACCGACGCGGTCGACGCGCAGATCGCACGCTTGCAAGCGGCGGGCCACGCCGTCGACGTCGAACGCGACGAGACGTGTTGCTATGCGCTGCAAACCAAAGTATGGGCAACCGATCCCGAAGGCCGCCGCTGGGAAACGTACGTCGTTCACGAGGAATCCGAAGCGCGCGACGACGCGGACACGACGTGCTGCCGCACCGAAGCGGCCGTAGCGGCCGGCGCCACCTGCTGCGCGTAGCGCGAATCGGCACGCGTTGAACGTACGCCCGGTCGTCGCGGAGTTCGTCGGAACGGCGTTCCTGCTCGCGGCGGTCGTCGGCTCGGGGATCATGGCGCAGCGCCTTTGCGGCGGAAACGTCGGGCTGGCGCTGCTGGCGAACGCGCTCGCGACCGGCGGCGCGCTCGTCGCGCTGATCCTTGCGTTCGGACCGGTGTCGGGCGCGCATTTCAATCCTGCCGTAACGCTCGCCGACGCATGGCAAGGCGGCGTTGGATGGTCCGTCGTGCCATGGTATCTCGGCGCGCAGATCGCCGGCGCGCTGTTCGGCACCGCGCTTGCGGATGGGATGTTCGGATTGCCGTTGCTCTTCGCATCGTCTCACGTGCGCACCGGCTCAGGCATGCTGGTGAGCGAGTTCGTCGCGACGTTCGGACTGCTCGCCGTCATCTGGGGCTGCGTGCGCGCGCGGCCGGCCGCGACGCCGTTCGCGGTCGCGGCGTACATCATCGGCGCATATTGGTTCACGCCGTCGACGTCGTTCGCCAACCCCGCGGTGACGATCGCGCGCTCGTTCACCGACACGTTCGCCGGCATCCGCCCGCAGGACGCGCCGGCCTTCGTCGTCGTACAGCTGCTCGGCGCCTTCGCGGCGACGGCGCTGTTCGCGTGGCTTTCACCACTCTCGAAAACGGCGGCCGCGGCGGTCGTCGTCCCGCACCCGGAGGTCGCGAATGCACACGGCTCCATCGGCACTGCGCGTCCGTAGCGCGACCGTCGCCGATCTCGACGCGATCGGCCGCATCTACAACGAGGGCATCGAAGACCGCGTCGCGACGCTCGACGAAAACCCGAAAACCGCTGACGACATGGCGGCCTGGTGGTCGGCGCATCAAGACCGCTACGCGGTGCTCGTCGCGGAGAACGCCGCCGGCGAGATCGTGGGCTGGGCGTCGCTGAACCCGTACTCGCACCGCTGCGCCTACGACGGCGTTGCAGACTTGTCGGTATACGTCGCGCGCGACGCGCGCGGCACGGGTGTCGGTTCGGTGCTGCTGCGCGCGCTGGAGAAGTCGGCGAAGGCGAACGACTTTCACAAGATCGTGCTCTTCACGTTCACGTTCAACGCGGGCGGCCAAGGCTTGTACCGCAAGCTCGGGTACCGCGAGGTCGGCACGTTCCACGAGATGGGAAAGCTCGACGGAAGATTCGTGGACGTCATGGCGATGGAGAAGACCCTCGTGCCGTTCGTGCTGTTCGTGTGCCGCCACAACACCGGCCGCTCGCAGATGGCGGAAGCGTACCTGCGGCATTTTGCGGGCGAGCGCGTGGAGGTCGCATCGGCGGGCACGGTCGCGGCCGACGAGCCGCATCAAGGCGTCGTCGCCGCCATGGCAGAGGACGGCATCAACATCAGCGCCGCGCGCCCGAAGCTGATCGATCCCGCGGTGGCGCAGCGCGCGGACCGCATCATCACGATGGGCTGCGACGTCGAAGGCGTGGCGCACGTCGACGAAGACTGGGGGTTGCCGGACCCAAAAGGTCAGCCGTCCGAACGCGTGCGCGAGATCCGCGACGCCGTCAGGGCGAAGGCCGCGGCGCTGGCTCGCGCGCTGACCCCTTAGACAACCGCGGTCAATCCAGTACGGCTTCAGGCGCGTTCATCATCAGCGCGCTTTTCACCGGCGCCGGAAAGCCGCGATGGTCATCCAACCCGCTCCCCCTGTTCACCTGGTTACCGTTGCGTCGGCAGTCCCCGAGCATGTGATCGACCAAGCGGCGGCCGCCGACCTCGCTCGGCGTTGCTTCGCCGCGCGCATGCCGGAGTACGACCGCTTGTCGCGCGTGTTCGGTTCGACGGGTATCGACCGGCGGTACACCACTGTTCCGGCGTCGTGGTTTCACGAATCGCACGGCTGGGCGGAGCGCACGAGTGCGTACGTCACCGGCGCGTCCGAGCTTTTCGAGCAAGTCGCCGGCAAAGCGCTCGCCGCAGCGGCGCTCGACGCCTCGCAGATCGACGCCGTCGTGTTCGTCTCGTCCACGGGTATCTCGACGCCGAGCATTGAGGCGCGCATGCTGCCGAAGTTGGGGTTTCGTCCCGACACGATTCGCGTGCCGGTGTTCGGCCTGGGCTGCGCCGGCGGCGTGTCGGGTTTCGCGCTCGCCGCGCGGCTCGCCGCGGCCCGGCCGCGCACGACGGTGCTGCTCGTCGCGGTCGAGCTGTGCAGCTTGGCGTTTCGCATCGACCGCGCGACGAAGGCCGATGTCATCGCGGCGTCGTTATTTGGCGACGGCGCGGCGGCGGCCATCCTGTGCAGCGGCGACGGTGCCGGTCCGGTAATCGTGGGCGCGACGGAACATCTCTGGCCCGAGACGCTCGACGTGATGGGCTGGAGCGTGGACGAGGTCGGCCTCGGCGTCGCGCTGTCGCGATCGCTGCCCTCGTTCGTCGCGTCACGCTATCGCGACGTCTACGACGGCGCCGTCGAGCGCATGGGACTCGAGCGCGGGCGCATCGAGCGCGTCGTCTGCCATCCGGGCGGCGCCAAGGTTCTCGACGCGCTGGAAACCGCTCTCGAGGTTCCAGCCGGTACGCTGGACCACGAACGCACCGTGATGCGCGACTTCGGCAACATGTCGTCGCCGACGGCGCTGTTCGTGCTCGAACGCGCGATGCAGGCGGGGCTGCCGCCGCTCGCGGTGTTCGCGGCGCTGGGCCCGGGATTCACGGCGAGCTTCGTCGCGCTGGCGCGGCCGGGATGACGAGCGGCACGCTGCTGCTTGCGTTCCTCACCCTGCAGCGGCTGAGCGAGCTCGTCATCGCGTCGCGCAACACCAAGGCGCTGCTCGCGCACGGCGCGCACGAGCGCGGTGCCGGCCATTATCCGGTGATGGTCGCGCTGCACGCGACGTGGCTCGCGTCGCTGTGGTTCTTCGGCTGGAACCATGCCGCGTCCGCGCCGTTCGTCGTGGTGTTCGCGGTGCTGCAAGCCGGCCGGCTGTGGGTCTTGCTGGTGCTGGGCCGGCGCTGGACGACGCGCATCATCATCGTGCCCGGCCTCGCTCCGGTCACGACGGGCCCGTTTCGCTTCGTGCGGCATCCGAATTATCTCGTCGTCGCGCTCGAGATCCCATGCGTCTCGCTCGCGCTCGGCCTGGTTTGGCACGCCGCGTTGTTCGCGGCGCTCAACTTCGCCATGCTGTGGTGGCGCATTCGCGGCGAGGACCGCGCGTTCGCCGCGTAGAGCGTTCGCACGCCTGCTGAAACCGAATGCGCGATGGGTACGTTAGCGTACAGCGTCCGTGGGGATCGCTAGTAAGCGAGCACTTCAATCCGGCGCCGATCCTCAGGAGTTACCTCCACCCCATGGGCTCACGCAACGGCAACCTGCTCTCCGGCACGATCCTGGTCTTGATCCACGTCGCCGCGCTCGCGGCGTTTTGGCCGGGGTTCTTCCACTGGTCGTCGGTCGTCGTGACGGCGGTCCTGATCTACGTCACCGGCGGTATCGGCATCGCGCTCGGTTTTCACCGCACCCTCACGCACCGCAGCCTGAAGCTGTGGAAGCCGCTGGAATACGCGGTCGCCGTGTGCGGCTGCCTTTCGCTTCAGGGCTCGCCGATCGAATGGGTCGCCACGCATCGCGCGCATCACGCGCACACCGATCGCGAAGGCGATCCGCACGATGCGAACGCCGGCTTCCGCTGGTCGCATTTCCTGTGGATGGTGATGCCGAATCCGAACGTGCTCACGCTCGAGCAGAAGCACCGCTACGCAGCCGACCTCTATGCGGAGCCGTTCTATCGCTTCCTCGACAAGTTCCACGGCGTGCTGACGCTCGTGCTCGCCGCGGTGCTCTTCAAATTCGGCGGCGCGTCGTGGGTGATCTGGGGCGTGTTCGTGCGGCTCGCGCTCGTGTACCAGTTCACGTGGCTCGTGAACAGCGCCGCGCACACGATCGGCTACCGCTCGTTCCGCACCGACGACCGCTCGACGAACTGCTGGTGGGTCGCGTTGCTCGGCTGGGGCGAAGGCTGGCACAACAACCACCACGCGTTCCCGTTCTCGGCGCGCCACGGCCTGCGCTGGTTCGAGTTCGACGTCACGTGGCTGACGGTCAAAGTGCTCGCGTTCTTCCGCCTCGCCACCGACTTGAAGCTGCCGACGCAGCAGATGATCAGCCGGCTGCAGCTGCACGGCTCGACGACGGCCCGCGCCGACTGATCTCGACAAACGCCGCTCGCAGCCGCTGCGGCGCGCAGCGTCACGGGATGATGAGGTCCTCTCGCTAGGTACGTAAGCCGACGATAACGCGCTTTCTCGTGTCGTTCATCAGGCCCGCTTCATCGCGGCAGCGAGCGCGGCTTGACCGAGGCAAAGCCCGCCGTCGTTGGCCGGCACGATTCGGTTCACCCAAAGCGCCGCTCCGAGCCGAGCGTGCAACGATTCGACGAGAAGCCGGTTCTGGAACACGCCGCCGGACGCGGCCAGCGATGCGTGCGCACCGTGGGCGGCGTGTACGCGAACGACCGCGTCCGCGACCGAGGCATGGAAAGCGCGCGCGATCTCACCGGCGGCGCGACCGCGCACGCGGTCGTCCACGACGGCGCTCAGCAGCGGACGATAGTCGAGCTCGTCGTCGCGCAGCGGGAACTCGTACGGAGCCATTTCGCCGGATGCGGCGGCGAGGTGCTCCAGCCACATCGCCGCCTGGCCTTCGAACGTGATCTCGCGCGTGAAGCCGAGCAGCGCCGCGACCGTGTCGAACAGCCGGCCCATCGACGTCGTGCGAAACACGCGCACGTTCTTCGCGATCATCGCGCGCGCGAGCTCGTACCGCGGCGGGAACGCGAACGGCGCGGCGCTGAGGTCCGGCACGATCGGACAGCTCGGACAGAAATCCCGCCGCCGCCTGCACCGGGAACCGCGCCGCCGCGTCGCCGCCGGGCAGCGGCGCGCTGCGTAGGTGCGCGACGCGCGTGAACCCGGCGCGCACGCTCCCGGCGAAGAACTCGCCGCCCCAGATCGTGCCGTCGTCGCCGTAGCCCGTGCCGTCGAATGCGACGCCGAGCACCTCGCGCGTCCACTCGCCGCGCTCCGCAAGCACGCTCGCGACGTGCGCGCGATGGTGCTGGATCGCGACGTGCTCGCCCGGCATCACGCGCGCGTACGCGGTCGACGCGTATTCCGGGTGCGCGTCGTGCGCGACGATCAGCTCGTCCTCACGGATCGCGTACATCGCCAACAGGTCGTGTACCGTCTCCTCGAACGCGTCGCGCGCGGGGACGTGGTCGAGATCGCCGACGTGCTGGCTCACGAACGCCTGCCCGTCCACGACCAGCGCGACCGCGTTCTTGAGATCGCCGCCGACCGCGAGGATCGGCCGCGTCGACGGAATCGTTGCGATCGCCTGCGGCGCCAGGCCGCGCGCGCGCCGCAACACCGACGGCCCTGCCGTCGTGACGCGCGCGACGGAATCGTCCACGCGCCGCGCGATGCGGCGCTCGCCGATCAGGAACGCGTCCGCTATCCCCGCGAGGCTTGCAACGGCGTCCGCGTCGTCGTACGCCATCGGCTCGCTGGAGCGGTTCGCGCTCGTCATCACCAGCACGTCCGGCGCGCCGCATGCAAACAGCAGATGGTGCAGCGGCGTGTACGGCAGCATCACGCCCAGCTCGCGATTGTCGGGCGCGACGCCGTCCAGCCGCACGCGCGCCGGCGCGAGCACGATGGGCCGCGCGACCGACGCCAGCAGCGCCTCCGCCTCCGCGTCCAGCTCGACCAGCGCGCGCGCCCGGTCGAGATCGCGCGCCATCACCGCGAACGGCCGCTCCTTGCGGTACTTGCGCTCGCGCAGCGCGCTGACGGATTCTGCGTTCCCCGCGTGGCACGCGAGATGATATCCGCCGATGCCTTTCACCGCGACGATCGCGCCGTCGCGCAACAGCGCGGCCGCGGCTTCGATCGCCGCCGTGCCGCGCGGCTCATCCCCCGCGCCCGCGCGCAGCACGTACGCCGGCCCGCAGGCCGGGCACGCCACCGGCTGCGCGTGAAAACGCCGGTCGGCCGGATCGTGATACTCCGCCTCGCACTGCGCGCACATCGGCCACGGCGCCATCGTCGTCGCGGGCCGGTCGTACGGCAGCGCGAGCACGATGCTGTACCGCGGCCCGCAGTTCGTGCAGTTGATGTACGGATACCGGTACCGCCGGTCGGCCGGATCGAACAGCTCGCGCAGGCACGCGTCGCACACCGTCATGTCGGGCGCGATCCGCGCCGTGAGCCGGTCCGCCGCCGGATCGCTCGCGCGGATCGCGAAGTCGCGGAATCCTTCGGGCGCGCCCCGCGTCGCGTGCACCGACGCGATCGTCGCGGCGGCCGGCGCCTCCTCGACGACGGCGCGCGCGAACGCGTCGAGCGCGTCGAGCGCGCCTTCCACATGCACCACGACGCCGCTCTCGCCGTTGAGCACCCAGCCCGCGAGCGCGTGCCGGTGCGCAAGGCGGTAGACGAAGGGCCGAAAGCCGACGCCTTGCACGACGCCGCGAATCCGCATGTCGAGCGCGCCCGCCGCGGGCATCAGTTCGTCGCGTCGCCTCGCACGGCGACGTAGCACGACCGCCCGTTGTAGCCGACTTGCAGCACGCGCCCGTCCTCGACGAGCACGGGCACCGCCGCCGCGCCGCCGGTCGCGGCGAGCGCCGTCATCCGCCGCAGCGCCTCGGCGTCGTCGTCGACGTCGTACTCCACGAAGTCGCGCCCACGAAACTCCAAATCTTCGCGCAGCTCCGCCGTGTACGGACACGTCGCCGTCCCGAACAGCTCGAGCATCAACGTGGCAGCTCGTCGAGCGCGCCCGGCAGCTCCGCTAGCGTGCGCCGCATCACGTGATAGATCGCGGCCTGCGCCTCTTGAATCCGTGGGATGTAGTCGCAGCGCACGACGATCGCGTGGTCGGCCAAACCGCGCCGCACGATCTCGCCGCCGTCGTAGCCGAGCAGCGCCACGGTGAGCAGTCCGCGCTTGCGCGCTTCCTCCAGCGCCGCGACGACGTTCTTCGAGCCGCCGCTGGTCGACATCGCGAACGCGATGTCGTCGGGGCGCGACTGCGCGATGAGCTGGCGCAGGAACGTCAGCTCGGCGCCGACGTCGTTCGCGATCGCGGATAGCACGGCGGGCTCGGCGGCCAACGAAATCGCCGGCACCGCGCGCATCCCGGGCGAATCCAACACGCAGTCCAGCGCGAAGTCGGTCGCATCCGTTGCCGAGCCGCCGTTGCCGAAGATCAGCAGCCGGCCGCCGCGCGCCACGCGATCGGCGATCGCCACGGCGGCCGCCGCGATCGCATCCGCCTGTTCGGCGGCGATCTCTTCGCGCAGCCGCTCGCCGTCGCGCGCCTTCTCGACGACCGACGCCGCGACGCCGTCGACGATCGCGCCGGCATCCGGCTGCGCCGAGCCGAGATACGGATACAAGAATGCGGACGCGCCGACGTCATCCCCCAGCTCGCGCCGGTGTTCCAGGAACACGTGCACGCTCTCGTACAGCGTGTGGCCGAGCACCTCGAACGCTTCTTGGTGCACGTGCTCGTCGGCGGTCGGCGACGTGACGCTGTAGTCCGCCTCGATCCCGGGCCATGCCAGCGTGTACGCGCCGCGGCGGCGCGCTAACCGCAGCGCCGCGATCGTGCGCAGATCGCCTTCGGGCGGACCGAACGCGATCGCCATGTCGTCCGGTCCGACGAGCGCCTCGACGAACGCTTCGGGTGCGGCGCTCGCGTCCATCGCGGGCAGCGCGCGCTTGCCGACGATCACCGGATGGACGAACTCCACCGACACGTGCGCGGCATCGGTCGCATAGGGCCCGTTGCCGAACGCGTACAGCCGGCCGCCGCGCGCGAAGCGCTCCGCGACCTCTTGCGACGCGCGCGCGAGCCGCGGCGCCTCGGCTTCGAAGAACGCGCGCATCACCTCGTTGCGCGCGCGCAGCTGCGTCGCGATGCGCGCGGCGAGCGAGGCAGTCTGCGTGCTCAGCATATCCGCGGCAGCGGGTCGCCGACGAGCATGTCGATCGCGCGCGTCCCGCCGTACGGCGTCACGCCGATCACGGAGCCGCCGTGCTCGGCGCGCACGTCGCCGATGTAGCACGCGCCCTCGCCGCCGGGGACGGCGCGAAACGCCGCGAGCGCGCGCTCCGCGTCCTCGGCCGCGATGACCGCGAGCATTTGGCCTTCGTTGGCAATGTGCAGCGGGTCCAGTCCGAGCACCTCGCACGCGCCGCGCACCTCGCGCCGCAGCGGCACGTCCTCTTCGCGCAGCACGATCCCGAGCCCGCAGTCGCGCGCCAGCTCGTTGAGCGCCGTCGCGACGCCGCCGCGCGTCGGATCGCGCATCCAGCGCACGCCGCCCGCGCACGCGCCGATCAGCGCCTCGACGAACGGCCACACCGAGCGCGTGTCCGAGCGCAAGTCCGCTTCGAGGTCGAGCTCGCCGCGCGCGAGCAGGATCGTGATGCCGTGGTCGCCGATCGGCCCGCTCAGCAGCACCTTGTCGCCCGCGCGCACCGAGTGCGGGTCGAGCGTCAGCCGCTCGTCGACGGTTCCGACGCCGAACGTCGTGATGTACATGCCGTCGCACATCCCGTGCTCGACGACCTTCGTGTCGCCGCCGACGATCGGCACGCCGGCGCGCGCGGCCGCATCGGCCATCGCTTGCACTTCGGTGCGCAGCACGTCGCTGGGCAATCCGGCTTCGAGGATGAACGACGCCATCAGCGCGGTCGCGCGCGCGCCGGACACCGCGAGATCGTTCACCGTGCCGTTCACCGCGAGCTCGCCGATGGAGCCGCCGGGGAACCGCAGCGGCTTGACGACGTAGCCGTCGGCCGTGGTCGCGACGCGCGTGCCGCCCAGCGAGAACACCGCCGCGTCCGACAGCGTCGCCAGCACGGGGTTCGCGAACGCCGGCGCGATCAGCCCCTCGACGAGCCGCCGCGACGCCTTGCCGCCCGCGCCGTGCGACATCTCGATCTGCGTGTCCGTGAAACGAGCACGCCGCGGCGAAGCGAGCGTCGTCATGTCAGGCGTTGACGGCCTCTTCGGTCCGTTCTTCGATGCGCGCGTAGCGGTAGTAGGCCGCGCAGGCGCCTTCGCTCGACACCATCAGCGCGCCGACGGGGTGCTCGGGATTGCACTCCTTGCCGAACAGCTTGCACTGCGGCGGCTTGAGCACGCCTTTGAGGACCTCGCCGCACTGCGCCGCGCGCGGGTCGGTCACGCGCACGTTCGGCAGCGCGAAGCGCACCTCGGCGTCGTAGTCCGCGAACGCCGGTTTCAGCTTGAGCGCCGACTGCGAGATGAACCCCAGCCCGCGCCATTCGAAGAACGGCCGCAGCTCGAAGACCGCGGCGAGCGCGCGCAGGGCCGCGGGATTGCCTTCCCACGGCACGATCCGTTTGTACTGGTTCTCCACCGACGCCGTACCCGCGCGGATCTGGCGCAGCACCATCAGGATGCCTTCGAGCAGGTCGAGCGGTTCGAAGCCGGCTACCGCGACGGGTTTGCCGTAATGCTGCGCGATGAACTCGTACGGCCGGCAGCCCGTGATCGTCGCGACGTGACCGGGGCCGACGAACCCGTCGAGCCGCATGTCGGGCGAGTCGAGGATCGCGCGGATCGCCGGCACGATCGTGACGTGGTTGACGAACACCGAGAAGTTCTTCACGCCCAGCTCGCGCGCGCGCAGCACGGTGAGCGCGGTCGAGGGCGCCGTCGTCTCGAAGCCGATCGCGAAGAAGCAGACGTGCTTGGACGGATTGTCCTGCGCGAGCTTGAGCGCGTCGAGCGGCGAATACACCATGCGGATGTCGGCGCCGCGCGCCTTGAGCTCCAGCGGCGTGCCCTTCGTTCCCGGGACGCGCATCATGTCGCCGAAGCACGTGAGGATCGTGTCGGGATGCGCGGCGACCGCGAGGCCGTCGTCGACGCGCCCCGTCGGCAGCACGCACACCGGACAGCCCGGGCCGTGCACGAGCTCGACGTTGTCGGGCAGCACGTCGCGCAAGCCGTGCCGGTAGATCGAGTGCGTGTGCCCGCCGCACACTTCCATGATGCGGTAATGGCGCGCCGGGTCCACGGTGCGCGCGATCTCGTGCGCGAC
>CAWBTJ010000028.1:0-6846 GCA_963791645.1 Vulcanimicrobiota bacterium
GCAGGCCAGCGCTAGGCCGAGCGGCAGCAGCAGATTCCAAAACCGATGGGTCGTCACGTCGATGAAACGATCTCGCTATGCGGGAGCGTCGCGCCTTCAGAAATTCATCGAGCCGGTATAGCCGACGCGCTGCCCGGTGCCGATCGCGACGCACGACATCGGGTCATCGGCCACGATAACCGGGATGCCTGTGACCTCGCCGAGCAGCGTGTCCAGCCCGCGCAGGAGCGCGCCGCCGCCGGTGAGGATGACGCCGCGGTCGATGATATCGGCGGCCAGCTCGGGCGGCGTCTTCTCCAGGACGGCCTTGACCGCTTCGACGATCGCCTGCACCGGCTCGAACAGCGCCTCGCGGACCTCTTCCGACGTGATCTTCACGGTCTTGGGCAGCCCGTTGATCAGGTCGCGGCCGCGAATCTCCATCGCGAGCTCTTGGTCGAGCCGGTACGCGGAGCCGATCTTGATCTTGATTTCCTCGGACGTGCGCTCGCCGATCATCAGGTTGTAGACGCGGCGGATGTGGCGGATGATCGCCTCGTCGAGCTTGTTGCCGGCCACGCGAATCGACTGCGATACCACGATCCCGCCCAGCGAGATCACCGCGACGTCGGTGGTGCCGCCGCCGATGTCGACCACCATGTTGCCCGACGGCCCGTCGATCGGCAGCCCGGCGCCGATTGCGGCCGCCATCGGCTCCTCGATGATGTCGACCGACTTCGCGCCGGCGAGCTTGGCCGCGTCGCGCACGGCGCGCTCCTCGACCGAGGTGATCTCGGCGGGGACGCAGATGACCACGGACGGCTTGGGCCGGAAGAGCATCGCGAAGAACGACCGCTGGCGGGTGACCTTCTTGATGAAATAGCCCAGCATCGCTTCGGTGACTTCGAAGTCGGCGATCACGCCGTCGCGGAGCGGCCGGATCGCTTGGATGTTGCTCGGCGTCTTACCGAGCATCAGCCGCGCCTCTTCGCCTACCGCAAGCGTCTTGTTGGTGCGCACGTCCTTCGCGACGACGGACGGCTCACGCAACACGATGCCTTTGCCCTTGACGTAGACGAGTACGTTGGCGGTACCAAGGTCGATCCCGATATCGATGACAGTGACTCCCGGACTGGCTCCGTTTCGCAGGGCACGCAACGGAGCCGTTGTTGAAAACGGCTCCAGGGGGTTCGGCTCCCGGCCCGGGATTCCTCAACCCGCCGCCAGAGCAACCGTCTGGGCGGAACCCGTCCCGTGGGGTCTTCCGTATTCGTACCAACCGTTTGCCGTCAGAGAGGGAGCGATGGGCATCGAAATCGGGCCGAAGGCGTTCAGCGTCTTCGCGATCGCCGCAGCGGCATGTGCCGTCGCGCTGGGCGCCACCGTGCCGGGGCGAGCCGCGGAGCCGCCGACGCCGGCGGTGGCGCTGTATCGGCAAGCGCTCGTCGTGATGAACGATCTCAAAGAGCCGGCGTTCGTGACGTTCCGCCTCGAAGGGACCAGCGAGGGGATGCGGATCGACTGGCAGACCGATAATTGCGACGATCTGGAGGTCAGCCACGAGTTGTTGACGTTTGGGAACAACCACGTTCGCTGGGCGCTGCGGCACCGTACCGAGGATGCGACAACCGAGGTCGTGGATATGACGGACGGTCGCCGGTACGTTGCAAACGTCGATCCGACGTGGCTGACCACGTACCGTTCGTTGCGCAATGCGCCTTTTCACTTCGGACTTTTGCACTGTCCGCGGCGACCCGCGCACGCCGCGGCGACGCCGGCACCGACCGATGCACCTGCCAGTCCCGGTCCGGTATTGCAGACGATCGGAACGGTGGTCGCACTCGGTCCGGCCATCTACAACATCGAAGACCGCGGTGACCGCGCCTGTCCGAACGGCGATCCGGGGCACGCGCTTCATCTTTGGTCGCGCACGAACAACCCGCGCCACACGCTGTCCGACGTGGTGATCGACCTTCGATCGCTGCGGTTTTGCTCGGTTCGATTCGCGGTTCACGACCGCGGTGTCATGGGAGGCACCGTGATCGTCGAGGAGCATTTCGCTGACACGGGCGGTTACTGGGTTCAGACCGACGGTTTCATGGAGGGCACGGCCCGCCTCGCAGGCATCAAAGCCTTGCACGGCGTGTGGCGCTACCGCATGTCCGACTTCCGCTTTCCGGCTTCGCTGCCGCAACAAGCGTTCGCGTACCCGCCCGCATTCGATCCGGCCCCGTACCTGCGCGCACAACAGATGGTGGACATCGGCGGGCGCCGTTTGAACCTATACTGTACCGGCAGCGGTTCACCGACGGTCATCCTCGATGCCAACGAGAGCGATGATACGTCGGAGTGGCGCTTCGTGCAGCCGCTCATCGCCAAGCGTACGCGCGTCTGCTCGTACGATCGCGCCGGATTCGGATTCAGCGATCCAGGGCCGTTGCCTCGCGATGCGGCCGCGTACGTCAACGATTTACGCGCGCTGCTCGAGAAAGCTCCGATCGCGCGGCCGTTCGTTCTCGTCGGCTATTCTTCCAGCACGTTATCCGCACGCTTGTACGCCGATCGGCATCTGGACGATCTCGCTGGTCTGGTGCTCGTCGAGCCGGACATCGAGGACCAAGAAACGGCCCTCTTCGCCGTCGCACCCGCGCTCAAAGCGGGATTCGAAGAAGGTTTTGCCGCGGCAAAGGCGTGCACCGCCGCAGTGGAACGCGGTGGCGTGAAACCCCACACGCAGCTCTATGACGTGTGCACGTCGCACGATCCCCAGCTGCCCGCATCGTTGGTCGACCTGATCGTGAAACGCCAGCTGAGCCGCCAGTGGTGGCAAGCGTATAATTCGGATCAGACATCAGATAGGACGATCAGCACCGCGGAAGTTCGGAGCGAGCAGCGGCAGTACGGAAACTTGCCGCTCGCCGTCGTCGTGGCCGCGGACCCGTTTGCGTCGGAACCCCTTCCGGCTGATCAGCGGCGCGCCGAACGGGAATTCATGAAGAAATTCCTCGCCCCGTTGGCGACCTACTCATCCGCCGGCGCGCGAGTGGAAGTAGACGGCTGCAACCACGGTGACATTGCGACGAAATGCGCTTCCAGCGTTGTTGCGGCGATCGACGAGGTGATCGATCAAGCGCGCCGGCCCCGCTGACTCAGCGCGAAGCCGGTGACGTGCGCGACGGGCCGGCAGGGGCGGCCGCGTCGCCAGGGGCGACGGCGGCGCTCACCGCATTCCGCAGCCATGAGCATTGAGCACATCGAGCCCGGCCCGCGCATGAGCCGCGCGGTCGTCTTCAACGGCACGGTCTACACCGCTGGGCACGTGCCCGACGACGCCTCGGCCGGCGTCGCCGGACAAACGCGTCAGGTCCTCGCACGCCTCGAATCGACCCTCGCACTCGCGGGCAGCGACAAAGCCCACATCCTCTCGGCGACGATCTACCTCGCGGACATCGCGACGTTCGAAGAGATGAACGCCGTCTGGGACGCCTGGGTCGACCGCACGAACCCACCCGCCCGCGCAACCGTCGAAGCACGCCTCGCCCGCCCGGAATTCAAAGTAGAAATCGTCGTCGTCGCGGCGCTGACGTCGTCCTAGACGCTGGGATATACAGCCGTTTCGAACGTGCCGGTGGGTTCGTGGAACGGGACGATGCCGCTCGAGCGCTGTACCTGCGCGCCCAGCGATGAGAGCGTTTCTTCCAGGCGCTCGTAGCCGCGGTCGATGTATTCCAGGCCGATGATCTCCGTCTCGCCGACGGCGGCGAGGCCCGCCAGCACCAGGCCCGCGCCGGCGCGAATGTCGGGTGCTTCGACGGGCGCACCCGAGAGTTGCGCAACGCCTTTCACGAGCGCCGTGTTGTTGTCCATCGCGACGCGCACGTCGGCGCCCATGCGCACGAGCTCGTTGACGTACGAGAACCTCGCGTTGAAAATGGATTCTTCCACGACGCTCACACCCGGTGCGGTACACAGAAACGATAGCAGCTGCGGCTGGAGGTCGGTGGGAAAACCGGGATGCGGCGCGGTCACGACGTCGGTGCCGCCTTTGACGGTGGGGGCTTGTACGCGGATCCAGTCGTCGCCGTTGCTGACTTTTACGCCGCATTCGCCAAGCGCGAGCTGCAGCGCGAGCACGTCGTCGGGGCGCGTTTGCTTCACCGTCACGTCGCCGCGCGTGATCGCGCCCGCGATCAGCAACGTTCCCGTCGCGATGCGGTCGGGGATGATCTCGTACTCCACGCCGTGCAGCTCCGCGACGCCGGTGATGCGCAGCGTGTCGCCGCCTTGGCCCGCGATCTTCGCGCCCATCGCGACGAGGAAGTTCGCGAGGTCCACCACCTCGGGTTCCATCGCGGCGTTGTGGATGATCGTGTCGCCGGCCGCGGTGACGGCCGCGAGCATCGCATTCTTGGTCGCGCCGACGGACGGCATGCGGAACTCGATCTCGCCGCCGCTCAACCGGCCGCCGTCGCGGGCGCTCGCGACCAGATAACCGTGTTCGACCGCGACGTTGGCGCTCAGCGCACGGAACGCCGCCTCGTGCATGTCGGTCGCGCGCGTACCCAGGATGCAGCCGCCCGGCAGCGGGACTTCAGCGCGGCCAAAGCGTCCCAGCAGCGGGCCGCACAAGTCGAACGACGCGGCCAGCTTGCGCACCAGCGCGTACGGCGCGCGGAACTTGTTCACGTTCGCCGCGTCGATCGTGATCGTGTTGCGGTCGTCCAGCGACAGCCGCGCGCCCAGCGCCTCGAGCAGCGACCACATCACCGACACGTCGGTGATGCGCGGGACACGGCGCAGCGTCACCTTGCCGCGCGCCAACAGCGCCGCGGCCATGATGGGGAGCGCGGCGTTCTTCGCGCCTTGGATCTCGACGCTGCCTTCGAGGCGAGCGCCGCCCACGACGCGCAGCGTTGTATCGAGACGATCGAGGACGTTCATGCGACGCTCCATCCGACGAGCGGTTCCAACGCGATGGTTTCGGCGTCATGGGCCCCGCCCGTAAACGTCGCCTGCAGCCGTTGGTCCGCAGCGACCCCGATCTGGACCGTGAAGGCGCGCGTGCCGTCGACCTCGCGCATCCGCGCGCGAGCGCTCTCGACCTTACCCGCATACCGCCCGCCGTCGGCGTCCACGAACCGCAAGTTTCCGTCGGCGTAGAAACCGAAGGCGAACCGCCCGCCGCCGGCCGTCCCGCCGACGATCTGAGTGGCCGCGTCGGCTGGCTCGACGACGAACGCCGGGACGGGGGCGAGATCCTCGGCTTCGGGCGGCCGCTCCGGCGGCGGGCCGATCATGGGGTGGGGCGGCACCAAGGCCTCGGGCTCGGGCTCCGGCGCCGGCCCGAGTTCCTCAGCGGCGGCGTAGCGGCTCTGTTCCATGCCCCAGACGCACAGCAGCAGCACCGCGAGCTCGATCCCGGCTGCGGCAGCGAACACCCAAGGCGGCGTGCGTCTCATCCGCGACGGGGTTCGGCGCGCGGTCGCATGTTTCTTAGCGCGCTCGCGCGGAAGAAAGGGACTAGCAATCCGGCGACCGGGAGAACCATCGTGCAACGCAGCATCATCGCACCCGCGGAACGCGTTACCAACCTCCGCTGGGGCATCGCGCTGATCCTCGGCTTCGGCGTCCTGATCAACTACATCGACCGGGGCGCGCTCTCGGTGGCGTCCAAGCCGCTCCACGACGAGCTGGGCATGGGACCCGCGGAGTTCGGCATCCTCAGCAGCGCGTTCTTCGCGGTCTACGCGTTCTCGCAGATCCCTGTCGGCTACATCCTGGACCGCTACGGCGTCACGGTGATCTCGCGGATCGCGGCATTTCTTTGGAGCATCGCCGCGGCGTGCACCGCGCTCGCGCCGAACTTCGGCTTGATCTACACGGCGCGGCTCTTCCTTGGCCTTGCCGAGGCGCCGACGTTTCCCGCCAACGCGAAAGCCGTCGGCTACTGGTTCCCGCGCAGCGAGCGCGGGCTCGCGACATCGCTGTTCGACGCGGCCGCGAAACTCTCCAATGCAGTCGGCGTCGCGTTCACCGCGTATCTGCTGTACCATCTCGGCTGGCGCGGGATGTTCTGGTCGACTGCCGCGCTGAGCCTCGTGTTCTTCGTCCTGTTCTACATCTTCTATCGCAACCCGAGCCAGGACAAACGGCTCACGCACGCGGAGGCGCAGTACATTCGCGAGGGCGGCGGCGAGCCCGAGACGGCGGCGGGCGAAACGCCGCGCGGCGCGAGCCTCATCTATCTCATCACGCGCCGCAAGGTGGTGGGCCTCACGATCGGCTTCGCCGCGTACGGGTATCTCTTCGCGTTTCTGCTCACGTGGCTGCCGACGTATCTGCAGACCACGTTCGGCGTGAACATCCTCAAAGCGGGCGGCTACGTGTTCTTGATCTGGGGCGTCGGCACGCTGACGGATCTGCTCGTCGGCGGCTGGCTCGTCGACTACTTGATCAAACGCGGCGCCGACGCGAACCGCGTGCGCAAAACGGTACTGATCGCGGGGCTCGTCCTCGGCTTCGCAGTGATCGGCGCGGCGTACACCAAGGACATCAACGTCGCCGTCGCGTGGATCACGCTCGCGGTCGCGGGGATCTCGTTCCACGCCCCCGTCGGGTGGTCGATCCCCGCGCTGATCGCGCCCAACAATAGCACCGGACAGGTCGGCGGCATCATGAACTTTCTCAACAACGTCGCCGGCTTCTTCGCACCGACGGTCACCGGCATCGTCGTCGCGCGCACCGGCTCGTTTCACATCGCGCTGATCACGGCCGCCGTCATCCTGATCGTCGGCATCTTCTCGTACGTCGTCATCCTCGGCCGCATCGAAAAAATACCGGAGACGAACTACGCCTGGCGCGGCTGAT
>CAWBTJ010000029.1:0-27861 GCA_963791645.1 Vulcanimicrobiota bacterium
CGGCGAACGCGCCGCGCGCGGCGAAGCAGTCGCGCGCACCGTGAACATTATCGACGCACGCGGCGACGACGCCGCCGTGATCGTCGTCGGGGGCGGCCACGCCGGCTTCGAAGCCGCGCTCGCGGCCGCGCGCCTCGGCGCCGAAACGCTCCTCGTGACCGGCGACCCGGAGCGCATCTGCACGCTCGCCTGCAACCCCTCCATCGGCGGCAGCGCGAAGGGCCAGCTCGTGCGCGAGATCGACGCGCTCGGCGGCGCGATGGCGCGCGTCACCGACCGCGTGGCGCTGCACGCGCGATTCCTCAACGAGTCGAAAGGCCCGTCGGTGCGCGCGCTGCGCGCGCTCGCGGACAAGCCGGGCTACGTGCGCGTCGCGAACGCGACGATTGCCGCGCAGCCGAATCTTACGGTCGTGCGCGGGATGGCGGAAGATCTCGTTGTCGCGGGCGGCGCGGTGCGCGGCGTCGCGCTCGCGGACGGCCGCACGCTGCGCGCGCCGAACGTCGTGCTCGCGACGGGGACGTTTCTGGGCGGCAAGACGTTTCGCGGCGACGAGGTTCGCGCCGAAGGCCGCTTCGGCGAAGCGCCGGCCCTCGGGCTGAGCGCGGCGCTCGCACGGCTCGGATTTCCGTTAGCCCGCTTGAAAACCGGCACGCCGCCGCGTGTCGACCGCACGTCGCTCGATCTGTCCGCGATGGCCGTGCAGCCGCCGAGCGCGACGCCGTTGCCGTTCTCGTACGCGAGCCCGCGCGCGTTCGCCGGCCCGCAGTTGCCCTGCTGGATCGTCGACACCAACGAACGCACGCACGCGCTCGTGCGCGACAACCTGCACCGCTCGCCGTTGTACGGGCTCGATCTCATCCGCGGCATCGGACCGCGCTACTGCCCGTCGATCGAAGACAAGGTCGTCAAGTTCGCGCACAACCCGACGCACCAGATCTTCGTGGAACCCGAAGGCTGGGACGAGCCGACGTTCTACGTCGGCGGTTTCTCGACGTCGCTGCCCGCGGACGTGCAGCTCGCGATGCTGCGCACGCTGCCCGGGTTTGATTCCGTCGTCATGCTGCGCGCCGGCTATGCGGTGGAGTACGACTTCGTCGCGCCGACGGAGCTCGATCCGAGCCTGGAGACGCGCCGCGTCGCGGGCCTGTTCCACTGCGGCCAGCTCAACGGCACGAGCGGCTACGAAGAAGCCGCCGCGCAAGGCCTGATTGCCGGGATCAACGCGGCGCGCCGCGCGCACGGCGACGCGCCGCTGCGGCTCGGCCGCGAGACGTCGTACATCGGCGTGCTGATCGACGACCTCGTCACGCGCGGCGTCGACGAGCCGTACCGCATGCTGACGTCGCGCGCGGAACACCGCGTGGTGCTGCGCCACGACAACGCGGATCTGCGGCTCACGCCGGTGGGTCGCGAGCTCGGGCTCGTCGACGACGCGGCCTGGGAGCGCTTCACCGAGCGCCGCGACGCGCTGACCCGCGGGCGGCGGCATGCCGAGACGCTGCGGCTGGGAGCCGCTCGCATTGGCAGGACTTCCCTTCTTCCTGGCTCGATGCTCGCGGATGCGCTGCGCCGGCCCGACGTCACCGTCGCGGACGTTCTCGACCGGTTCCCGGCCGGCACCGACCCGGACATCGCAGCGCGCGTCGAGATCGAGCTGAAGATGGACGGCTACGTCCGCCGCCAGCAAGTCGCGATCGACCGCGCCGGCCGCGACGAAGCCGTCACGCTCCCGGCCGATCTCGACTATGCTGCGATCCGCGCGCTCTCGCGCGCGGCGCGCGAGAAGCTGGAACGCGCCCGCCCGCGCACGCTCGGCGCCGCGGCGCGCATCCCGGGCATCACGCCGTCGGACGTCGCGCTCGTCGGCGTCCACGTCCACCGCCTGACCGCCGGCGCCGCCGTTCTCGCGTGACGCCGTTGCCGGACGCGGCCGCGCTCGTCGCGCTGCGCGAGGCCGGCGTCGAGCAACCGTTGGCCGAGCGCCTTGCGGTGTATGCAGCCCTCGTTCTCGCCGCGAACCGCCGGCTGAACCTGACGGGCGCGAAAGACGGCACGGCGTTTGCCGCCCACATCGCCGACGCGCTCACGCTCGCCGCCGACGTCGCGGGCCCGCTGATCGACGTCGGCTCGGGCAACGGGGTCCCGGGGATCCCACTGGCCTTGGCCACGGGCGTGCGCGTGACGTTGCTCGAGCCCATCAAGAAGCGCGCGACTTTTCTGTCCGGCGCGCTGATAGAGTTGGGCCTCGAAGGCGAAGCCGTCGCCGGTCGCGCCGAAGAGGTCGCCCGGGATCCGGCGTATCGAGAGCGTTTCGGAACGGCGACCGCCCGCGCGGTATCGAGCGCGCCGGCCGTCGCGGAGCTCACCGTGCCGTTCCTCGCGATCGGGGGGCGCGCGCTGCTCCAGCGCGGCTCGCTGGAGACGCTTGAGCGCAATGCCGTCACCGACGCCGCGCTGGTGCTCGGCGCCGAACTCGTCGAGGAGCGGGCGGTGGACGGCGAGCGCCGCATCCTCATCTTGGCGAAGCGGACGTCGACGAGCCCACGCTTTCCCCGCAAGAACGGCATCCCGACCAAACGCCCGCTCTGTAGCTGACTGAAAATGTTTCACGATGAACGTTGCTTTGCATAGCAGAGAAATGTTCGTCGTGGAACGTTTGCCTTGGGAGCATGCCTGCGTAGACGGAGGCGCGGTGGGGCCTTTGATAGAGAATACAGTGTTCGTGCGCCATCCGCTGGACGACGTTCTGGTCGCCGCCCTCGCCCCGGCGGACGTCTATGCCGTGGGCGGGCGCGTCCGCGACGAGTTTCGGGTGGGTCTGGACGGGATCGAGCGTCTGCCGAAAGACCTCGACTACGTCGTGACCGGCGTTTCGCAGCCGGACCTGCTCGACGCGTTGCGGGCGGTCGGCCGGGTCGATGTCGTCGGCGCGTCCTTCGCCGTGCTGAAATTCCGTCACGCGGCCGGCGAGGCCGATATCGCCCTCCCTCGGCGCGAACGCTCGACCGGCGTCGGACACAAAGATTTCGCCGTCGAGGCCGGGCCCGGCGTCCCGGTCGAGGACGATCTGCGGCGCCGCGACTTCCGGATGAACATGATCGCCCGGCGGCTGGCCGATGACGCCGTGGTCGACCCGTACGGCGGGGTCGCGGACATTCGCGCCGCGCGCATCGACATCGTTGACGAGGCGACGTTCGAGGAAGACCCGCTGCGCCTGCTCCGGGCGGCGCAGTTCGCGGCCCGGTTCGGCTACACGCCGACGGAACGCACCGCCACGGCGATGCGCGCCTCCGCCGGCCTCGTCGGCTCAGTGTCGGCCGAGCGGATCGGCGAGGAGATCGCCAAGCTGCTCGAGGCGCCCGCGCCGTCCGTGGGGGTCGAGATCCTGCGCGTCACCGGCGTGCTGGGGCACGTGTGGCCCGAGCTGCTCGAAGGGCTGGACGTCGATCAGAACGACTGGCACGCCTACGACGTCTACCGGCACAACCTCGCGACGCTCGACGCAGCGCCCGCCGGCGACGTCACGCTGCGCCTTGCGGCGCTTCTCCACGACGTCGGCAAGCCGCGGACCGCCGCCCCGAGGCCGGATGGGCGCGGCAACACGTTCTACCAGCACGAGCAGGTCGGCGCCGAGATGGTCGCGCCGATGCTGGCGCGGCTCCGCCTGCCCAACGACGTCGTGGATACGGTCGCCCACCTCGTGCTGCACCACATGTACTCGGCGGATCCCGAAGCGCAGGACAAGACGCTGCGCCGATTCGTCCGCCGGATCGGTCCCGAGCATATCGACCGTCTCTTCGCGCTCCGCTGGGCGGACATCGACGGTTCGGGCCTGCCCAAGCGCGACGACGCGAACGAACGGTTCGTAGCCCGGATCGCCGCGGTCCTCGCGGAGGGTCCGCCGTTCAGCGTCCGCGATCTCGCGATCTCGGGCGACGACGTCGTGGCGGCACTCGTGCGAAAAGGCGTTGCCCCGAGCGGATTCCGCGGCGACCGGCGCGTGGGAGCCGTGCTCGGCGCGCTGTTCGAGGAGGTCACCGACGACCCGTCTCGGAACGAGGCGGGCTTGCTCGCCGAGCGTGCTGAACGCTATATCGACGAGCATTTCTGCCCGTCCCCAAGGTAAGGTTCGGCTCGTTGGTTGTTCCGGAGCAGACGACTGCCCGCGTGATCGCGATCGTCAACCAAAAGGGCGGGGTGGGCAAGTCGACGACCGCCGTCAACCTCGGCGCGTCCCTCGCGCTGCTCGGCCGGCGCGTGCTGGTAGTCGACATCGACCCGCAAGGAAATACCACGACAGGGGTCGGCGTCGACAAGCGCGCGGTCGAGCGTGACATCTACAACGTCTTGCTGCAGCACGCCGCGGTGAAAGACGTCGCGCGGCCGACCGAAGTCGAGAACTTGTTCATCGTTCCCGCAACGTTGAACCTCGCCGGGGCGGAGGTCGAGCTCGTGTCCGCGCTGCAGCGTGAAAACCGTTTGAAAACCGCACTTTCCAGCATTCTGCGCGACTACGACGACGTGCTGATCGACTGCCCGCCGTCGCTCGGATTGCTGACGATCAACGCGCTCACCGCGGCGACCGAAATCATCATCCCGGTGCAGGCGGAATACTACGCGCTCGAAGGGCTCAGCCAGCTCGTCGCGATCGTGCGCCGAATCAAAGAGGGCCTCAATCCGGAGCTCGCGATCCGCGGCGTGTTGATCACGATGTTCGATGGACGTACCAAGCTGGCGACCGAAGTCCTCGAGGAAGTCCACCGCTACTTCCCGGATCGGGTGTTCCACACGCAGATCCCGCGCAACATCCGGCTTTCAGAAGCGCCGTCCTACGGAAAGCCGGCGATCCTGTTCGACGTGAAAAGCCGGGGCGCGCAGGCCTACCTTTCTCTCGCAAAGGAATTGGTCGCGTGAGCAAGCGCGGACTTGGAAGCGGCCTCGGCGCGCTGCTGGGCGACGGCGGCACGGCGGACGTGATGACTGCGGCGCCGCCGCCCAAGCGCGACCTGCAGCAGATCCCGATCGCGCAGATTCGGCCGAACCCGCATCAGCCGCGCACGACGTTCGCGGCCGGCGCGCTCGACGAGCTGCGCGCGTCGATCGCCGCGTTCGGCGTGCTGGTGCCGGTCATCGTGCGCGAGCGCGCCGGCGGCTACGAATTGATCGCCGGCGAGCGGCGGCTGCGCGCGTCGCAGGCCGCGGGATTGCAGACGATCCCCGCGATCGTGCGGCCGTCGGACGACCGCGAAGCGCTCGAAGTCGCGATCATCGAGAACTTGCAGCGTGAGAACCTCGACGCGCTCGAAGAGGCGATGGGCTTCGCCCACTTGATGGAAACGTACGAGTTCACGCAAGAACAAGTCGCCGAACGCGTCGGCAAGAGCCGCCCCTCGATCGCGAACGCGCTGCGTTTGCTGTCGCTGCCCGATGCAATCAAACAATACGTGCGCGACGGCAAGCTCACCGCCGGACACGGGCGCGCGCTGCTCGCGCTGCCGGCCGAACGGCGAGAGCCGATGGCGCGCCGCGCGGTCGACGAAGAATTGTCCGTGCGCGCGCTCGAAAGACTCGCGCAGGACGCCGCGCCCAAGCGCACGCGCGCTGGTGCTCCTGCGCAGCGCGCGAGTGCCGACGACGACGCGTTCGTCGAGCGCCTGCGCTACAAATTCGCGACGCAGGTGCGCGTCGTGCGGCACGAGCGCGGCGGGACGATCGAGCTGCGCTACGCCGATCCGGCGGATCTCGTGCGCATCGCCGACCTGCTGCTGGGTGAGTCGTGATGAGAACGTTCGCGCGCGCGCGCGTGCGCGCTGTTATCCGTGACGATGCTCGGCGCCACGCCCGCGCCGCGTCGCGCGGTGCAGTACGGGCCTGCGCCAAACAACGCGCAAACCGCCGTCGTCAAGAAGTACGTCGACGCGTTGCGCGCGGGCCGCTACGACAGCGCGTTCGCGCTGCTCACCGACGACGAGCGAAAATACTTCGGCGACGCCGCGTCGTACCGCAGCGTGTTCACAGCGGACGGCGTCGTGCTGCGGCGCGCGTCGGTCGTGGGTGCGCGCGGCGATGACCGCGGCCGCGTGTACTTCGTGCGCGAGCGCATCGCATACGTCGACCACGCGACCGACAAACGGCCGCGAGGTCGACGCGACCGTACCGCTCGGCGTGCTGCCCGAGCACGGCAGCGCTGCACGTCAAGGATCCCGGCAAACCGTATCGCGCGTTCGCGTCGGCGTCGGCGGCCGACGCCTCGGGGCTGCGGGTGACGGTGAAGAAAGTCGACTTCTTCCCCGACCGGATCGACGTGGTCGCGACGTTCGCCAACGTGGGCGACAACGTCGTCACGCTGCTGCCCTACGGCAAGAGCGTGCTGCGCGACGACCGCGGCGGCGTCTACCGCATCCTGGCCACCAAGAACTGGACCATCACCGACAAGCCGCTCTTCCAGGGCGTCCGGCTGGCGCCGAACTCGCAGTACACGGGTCGCTGGCGTTCACGGCGCCGCGGTTGGGGGACGTGAAACGCTCGTGGTCGCTCACCGTCGCGCCGGCGCTGCGGGAGGGCGGCGACGAGCCGTTCGAGGTGACCGTCCCCGTCGCGCCGTCGACCTGATGGAGAGAGGAACCGTCTCACAGGCTACGGAACGGTCGCACCGCCCGGCGGCGGCCTTCGGAAGACGGCGCCGACGTTTTTCCGTTCTCACGGGAGTCGCATCCATGCGTCGCTTCGTCCTTTCCCTCGCCGCCGTCCTGAGCGCCGTCGCACTCAGCGCTTGCAGCGGGGGCGGCTCGGTCCTCGGCTTCGGCGGTGACAACCCGAGCCCCGACCACGTGATCATCACCACCTCGGCGCCGTCGAACATCGCGCGGGTGCTGCCCGGCGCGGGCATCGCCTTGAGCGCGGTTCAGGTCCACGGCTCGCAAAACGGCCTCTTGTCCGGCAACAACTACCGCTGGAGCGCTGCGCTGACCACGGGCGGGACGTACATCGCGAACGCGCTGGGCCAGACGAAGCCGTGCGCGAACGTCAACATAACGACCGCGCGGCGTGACGACGCCGTACACGGCGGACTTCGGGATCTACATCGCGATCGACCCCGTGAACGAGGCCAACATCATCTTCTTCCCGCCGACGGTCCTTCCGGCGCCGGCGGGCTCGACGCTGACGCCCAACTATCCGTATTGCGTCGTCGTGAACGCGCAGCCCGGCAAGATCACCGGCTCCGGCTTGGGGACCACGTTCACGCCGACCGGCCCGCCCGGCTCGATCACGGTCGCGGTGGTCAACCCGCAGAACCCGCTGCAGTAAGGCACATCGGGCGATGACGACGGCGAGGAGCGGCGACGCTCCTCGTTCGCGTTTACACGGCGTGTACGCCCTGGTCGACCCGGACCGGGTCGAACCGATCGCGTTCACGGAGGCGCTGCTGCGCGGCGGGATCCGGCTCGTCCAGATCCGCGCGAAGAACGGGATGGACGGCGCGACCGTGATCGCCGTGGCGGCGCGCGTGCGGGCTGCCGGCGGCCTCGCGGTCGTCAACGACGACGTGCGGTTGGCGCGCCTGGCCGACGGCGTCCACCTCGGTCAGGAGGACGCGGCCGCGCCTCGACCTGCGCGCGGTGCGGACGGCGTTGCGCGACGGCATCATCGGGCTCTCGTGCGGGACGCCGCAGGAAGCGCGCGCCGCCGATCCCGGCGCTGATCGACTACGTCGGCGCCGGCCCGGCGTTCGCGACGCCGTCGAAGGGCGACGCGGGCCTGCCGATCGGGCTCAGCGGCGTACGTGCCGTCGTCGCGGCGACCGCGCTCCCGTGCGCGGCGATCGGCGGAATCGGGCTCGACGAGATCGCTCGCGTCCGCGAGACCGGCGCATCGATGGCAGCCGTGCTCTCCGCGCTGATGCGCGACGACGTCGAAGCCGCGGCACGCGAGCTCGTCGCGCGCTGGAACGGCACCGCGGTGACGTCGTGACGGTCGTGGCGACGGTCGGCACGACGCATCCGCTCGCGTTCGCGGGGCTCACGTTCGCGATGCTCGCGCTCGCGGCCGACGACGTGCGCCCCGTGTGCGTGATCGCCGGCGTAACGGCCCAAGATGCCGACCGCGTACGCGCGTCCGTGGCGATTGACAGCGCGACGATTCACGCGCAGTTCGATGCGTTACGTGCCGCGGACGTCGGCGCGTTTCACGTCGGCGCGCTCGTTTCGGCGGAAGCGGTGCGCGCCGTCGCGGACGCACTAGAATCGTTTCCGAACGTCCCCGTCGTGATCGACCCGGTGCTGGCGGCGAGCGGCGGTGACGCGCTCGCCGACGACGCGACGCGCATGGCGCTGCGCGACACGCTGTTCGCGCGCGCGACGCTGATCACGCCCAACCTCGACGAGGCGACCGCGTTCCTCGGACGGACGATCGCCGATGTCGACGCGATGCGCGGCGCGGCAACCGCGCTGCTCGCGTTCGGTGCGAAGGCGGCACTCGTCAAAGGCGGCCATCTCACCGGCGACGTGATCGACGTCCTGGCGGACGAAGCCGGCACGCGCGAGTTTCGTGCGCCGCGCATAGACGGTGCGTTGCGCGGGACGGGCGATTTGCTCGCGGTCACGATCGCCGCGAGCCTCGCGCGCGGTGTGCCGCTCGCCGAAGCGATCGAACACGCGCGCCGGCGCGTACGTGACGCGATACTCGGTGCAGTTCCGTTTGCCGGTGCGCGCGTCGCTTCGCTGCACGACAGGTCGTTGCGGGGCGGCGGCGGCTGAGCTCCGTCGTTATTCGTTACGCTTCGGCCGGCGCCGCCGGTCGCTGCGCCTGAGTTCGTCGAACCCGCTGCGCATCTCGATCGTCAGCGCCTCGAAACGTTCGTCGACGCGGGTGAAGCCGCGTTCCATGCGCCGTTCGAGGTTGTCCGTTCGAGCCGTCAGGCGCCGATCGACGTCCTTGAGCCGGTCGTCGATCGCGTCCACGCGGAGCGACTGCAGCTCGGCGGCTTCCTTGACCGTGATCACGAGAGCGTGAACGTCATCGATCCGCCCGGACAGGTGATCGACGCGCCCAGACAGGTGATCGACGCGCCCAGACAGGTGATCGACGCGCCCAGACAGGTGATCGACGCGCCCAGACAGGAGACCGACGCCCCCGGACAGGTGATCGACGCCGCCCAGACAGGTGATCGACGCCCCCGGACAGGTGATCGATGCGGTCGTGCAGCGCGTCGAAACGGCGGTCCGTCGCATCGGCACGGCTTTGCAGGGCGCCGAAGCCCAGCGCGAGTTGTTCGAGGATCGTTTTGGTTTCCGCACCCGTCGGTTCCATGCGACTAGTCTGACTCTCCGGCGTTGGCGTTTCGTGTCCGGGTTGTTACGTGCTGTAGCGCGGTAACGCCTCGCGCAGCTGGTCCAGCGCCCAGCCGATGTCGTCGAGCGACGCCGCGTAGGAGAACCGCAGATAGCCTTTGCCGGCGGCGCCGAAGCTGGAGCCGCCCAGGCACGCGACGCCCGCGTTCTCGAGCAGCCACTTCGCGAGGTGCTTGTCGTCGGTCGTCAGCTGCGAAACGTTGGGGAAGGCATAGAACGCGCCTTCGGGGATCGTGCACGACACGCCGGGGATGGTGTTGAGCCCCGACACGATCGCGTCGCGGCGCTCGCGAAAGGTCGCGTTCATCGCTTGCACCGGCGCGTCGTCGCCGGTCAGCGCCGCGATGCCGGCGCGCTGCACGAACGTCGCGACGCACGAGAACGTGTTGTTGTTGAACAGCGTCACGCGCTTGGCGATCTCTTCGGGCGCGATGCAGTAGCCCAGCCGCCAGCCCGTCATCGCGTAGGCTTTCGAGAACCCGTCGACGATGATGGTGCGCTCGCGCATCCCGCCGATGCGCGTGATCGACTCGAACGTGGGGCCGTAGATGTTGCGCGAGTAGATCTCGTCCGCGATCACCAGGAAGTTGTGGCGCTGCGCGAGCGCCGCGATCGTCTCGAGGTCTTCGCGCGTGAGCACGCCGCCGGTGGGATTGTGCGGCGAGTTGATGACGACGGCTTTCGTTTTCGGCGTGATCTTCGCGGCCAGCTCGTCGAGGTCGAGGCGCCAGTTGCGCGACTCGAGCAGATGAACCGGGATCGCCTTGGCTTCGAGGTAGCTCGCGGCCGACGCGTACGCGGGGTACGCGGGGTCGGCGTAGAGCAGCTCGTCGCCGGGGTCCAGCAAGGCGGAGAGCAGGTTCCAGATGATCGGCTTGGCGCCGGCGCCCACCACGACGTGGTCGCGGGTGAACGGCTCGGCCAGGCCGCGGAAGGCGCTTGCGTAGGCGGCGATCGTGTCGCGGAGCTCGGGGATGCCCGCGGACGGCGTGTAGTGGCTGTAGTTCTCCTCGATCGCGCGGATGCCGGCTCGCTTGATATGGTCTGGAGTATCGAAGTCGGGTTCGCCGATCTCCATATGAACGACGCGCCGTCCGGTGGCCTCGATCGCCTTCGCGCGGGCGAGGACTTCGAAGGCGCTCTCGGAGCCGAGCCGGGACGCGGCCGCGCAGAGGTAATCGGAGTGGTGAGCGATGGTCGTCATGGAGAACCTGCAAGCGAGGTCGGCGACCGAAGATCGCCGAACGGGGCGAGACTGATGCGGACGCTGACGGAAGTATTCGCCCCGGGCGCGCCGTCGCTACCGGAAGGGCTACGAACGCTCGTCGTTTCTCCCGACCGAACGGTCGAACCTGGAACGACCGTGCGCGCAACGTTCGCGTTCTACAACTTCGGCGGCGCCGCGGCGACGGGGCTGCGCGTGCGTTTCAACCTCCCGGACGGCCTGCGTTACGTCGCCGGCAGCGCGCGCGTCGACGATCGCCCGCTCGACGACGTCCGCGGCGAGACGAGCCTGCTCAGCCCCAACGGAACCGACGTCGGGGAGGTCCCGCCGGGCGTCGAGCGGCGCATCGCGCTCGCCTACGTCGTGGCGCCGACCATCGAGAACGGCGCGCCGCTGGATCTGCAAGCGGCGCTCGCGAGCAACGAGACGGACGTCATCGGCTCGAACGTCGTGCGGCTGGTCGCCAGCAGCGCGCCGCAGCTGGAAAACCCCGACACCGTCGCGTCGCTCGAAGCCGTCCGCGTCGCCGAGCCCGGCGAAGAGATCGTCGCGACCGCTCGCGTGCGCAACAGCGGCCATGCGACGGCGCACGACGTCGTCGTGGTGCTGCCCGTCCCCGACCGCACGGCGTACATCGACGGCAGCGCGCGGATCGACGGCCGCGAGATCGCGATCGACGAACGCGGCGGCGACCCGTTCGGGTTCGGCAACGCGACGATCGCGTCGCCCGCGCTCGCGGCCGGCGCGACGCTCGTCGTCGAATACCGCGCGCGCATCGACTCGCCGCTCGACGACAACACGCGCATCGTGCTCGGCGGCGCCGTCGCGTCGGCGGAAACGGCGGAGTTCGAGCTCGCGCGCGCGGAGCTCACCGTGCGCAGCGCGAGCCGGTTCGATACCGAAGCGACCCGGCTCGTCGTCGATGCGCCGAGCGAGGTCGAACCGGGCCGGCGCGTTCGCGTCGGCCTGATCGCCGAGAACAACGGGACGTGCGCCGCGGAAGACGCGCGCGTGCGGCTGACGCTGCCCGAAGGCTTGCGCTACGCGCCCGGTTCGCGCGCGGTCGACGGCCGGTCGGTCAGCGAAAGCGACACGCCGGGATCGTTCGTGTTCGCGCGCATCGATGCGGGACGCAGGGTCGAGGCGGCGATCGACGCGTACGTCGTCTCGCCCGCCGTCGACGGCACGCCGCTGCCGGTCGCCGGTTCGCTGCAGTGGTCGACGGGCTCGCGCACGTTCGAGCGCACGCTCACGGTGCGCTCGTCGCCGCGCTTCCTCGAAGCGCGCAACACGCTCACGCTCGACGGGTCGTCGCAGGTCACGCCGGGCAGCGACGTGCGCGGCACGATCCGCATCGCGAACGACGGCACCGCGCAGGCGACCGGCGTGCGCGTCGTGATCGAAGCGGACCCCGTGCTGCAGCTGCTGCGCTACGCCGACGGCGGCGGCGAAGCGCGCGTGCAGCCGGCCGGCATCGACGTCGGCACGCTCGCGCCGGGCGCGACGCGCACGTTCACGCTGGTCGGCACCGTCGCGTCGCCGATCGCCGACCGCTTCGCGATCCGTTTGCGCGCGCGGCTCGAAAACGACCAGACGGCGCCCGCGGTGCTCGGCCAGCTCGAGCTGCTGGTGCGGTCCCGGCCGCGCTTCGCGCCCGGGGCCTCGACGCTGACGTATCCGGGCGGCGAGCCGCTGCGCCCGAGCGGCCACGGCGACGTTCAGATCGTCGTCGCGAACGAAGGCACCGACGCGGCGCGCGATGCGCGCCTGCATTTCGAGGTCACCGACGACGCGCGCATCGAGGGCGTCGACGGCGCGACCCTGGTCGGCACGACGGTGCTGTTCGGCGACATCCTGCCGGGCGCGCGCGCCGAGGCGACGCTGCGGCTCCGCCTCGCGCGGCTCGTCGCCCGCGGCACCGCGATCACCGTGAACGGCCGGCTCGAAGCTGTGGGCCTGCTCCCGCTGGCGCTGGCGCCCGTCACCATCCCCACCGTCGCCGAACCGCGGTTCGACCAAGGCGCGACACTGCGCACGCAGCCGGCGGAGACCGTCGATGCCGGCGAGCCGCTATACGTCCGGCTGAGCGTGCGCAACACCGGCGACGGCGCCGCGAGCCGGCTCGTCCTGCGCGGCCAGCTTCCGCCCCATACCGCCTACCTGCCGGGCTCGACGCTGGTCAACGACGTGCCGCTGCTGGACGTCGACGGCGGCTCGGTCCTGTGGTCGAAGCCCGGGCTCGTCCTCGAGGACGTCGACCCCGGCGTCGAGGTCGTCGTCCGCTACGGCACGATCGTCAACACGCCGCTTGCGGCCGGGACCCTGATCGACGCCCACCTCGACCTCGGCTGGGACGGCGGCGGAACGCTCGCGATCTCGTCGCCGGCCGTCCGGGTCCGCTCGACCCCGGCCTTCGCCGTGCGCGCGACCGGCCTGCCCTTCTCGGTGTCCGGGATCGCGCCGCGCACCGCGGACGTCCTCCAGGACATCGCGGAGCAGCGCCGCGCCGCCCAGATCCAGCTCCCGCCGCCGTTCGCGGCCTTGCCGCCGCCGCTGACCGAAGCGCCGCCGCCGGCGCCGCCCGACAGCGCGAAGTTCGCGCCGCCCGACAGCGCAACGTTCGCGCCGCCGGACCGCGCGTCGTTCCGCTACGACGAAGAGGCGATCGAGGCGCGCTTCACCCCGGCCGCGCCGCCGCCCGCGCCGCCGATCGTCCAGCCGGCCGAGCCCGTCGCGCCGCCGCCGGCACCGCCGGTCACGCAGGCCGCGCCCGCGCCCGCGCCGGCGGAACCGGTCGCCGCCGCCCCGCCCGCGGCTCCGGTCCAGCGGGTACCGGCCGAAGTACCGCCGCCGCGCCCACCCGAGGCCGTCGAACCCCCGGCCGCGGTGCAGGCCGAACCGCCCGTCGTCGCCGGCGCTCGTCACACGGAAACTGCGCCCGCCGAAGTCGCGATGCCCGATGCGGACGTCGCCGCAGGCGCGGTCGCGGCGCTGCCGGAGCAGCCCGAACACGTCGACGAGATCGCGGTCGCGCAAGCGCCGCCTCCGTCCGCGCGCCCGGCGCCTCCGCCACCTGAGCCGGTCGCCGTCGCCCAGCCTGCGCCGCCCCTCGAAACGCCGCCCGTCGCCGAGGCCGTGCCGCCGGTGTCGCCGAGGCCGTGCCGGTCGCCGAGGCCGCGCCGGTCGCCGAGCCGTGCCGGTCGCCGAGGCCGCGCCGGTCGCGCAAGGCGTGGCCGTCGTCGTCGAGCCGGCGGCGCCGCCGCCCGCCCCGGTTGCGGTTCAGCGGCGCGTCCGCCTGGTGTTCGCGCACGATGCGCTCGAGCGCGCGCTGCGGTTCCTCGAACAGTCCGATTACGGCGGGCTGATCACGCACCTGTTCGCGATTCGCACGCTGCTTCCGACGGCGCTCGTCGGCATCAACGGCGACGTTCCCGGCAAGCTCGCGGCCGAGCGCGAGGCATTGCGCGGCGTCGTCGACCGCCTGTTCATCAAGATGCGGATGCCGCGCTACGCGCTGACCGGAAAAGATCTCGAAGACCGGGTCAGCCGGTTGTCGCTCGTCGAGCTCGTGCGGTCGCTGCAGGACGCGCAGCCGACGGAAGAGACCAGCGCCGGCGACGCGACCGTCGTGCTCGAAGGCCCGATCGACGTCGACCGTTTGCTCCCGCTCGCCGATGCGCTGGAATCCGATCCGCTCGGCAGTGCGCGGCCGTGGCTGATCCTCGCGCAGCTGCTGCCGTCGACGTTCGTCGCGCCGCCCGGCGGCGAGGCGATGAACGCGTACCGCAGCGCGCTGATCGCGACGTTCACCAACGTCGCCGCGCTGCCGAACGAAGAGTTTCACCGCGTCCTCGCCGGGACGCAGAACGCCGCGCTCGACGCCGCGTTGCGCGACGTACGTGCGGCGTTGCGCGACGTGCTCGAAGCGGCGGCCGCAAAAGCATAAGTGCTCGCCGTCCAGCTTCCGCACGGCGAGTTCCTGATCTTCGGAGTCTTCTTCTTCATCGTCGGCGCCGGGCTGATCGCGATCTCGCGTTTCTTGCCGGACACGTCGAAGCCGATCGTCACCGCCGTCACGCCGGTCGAGACGATGCGGCTCGGCGAGCCCGACGCCACGTGGGAGCCGCAGTCGGAGCCGCTCCCGGAGATCGTCGCGCACGCCATCACGTGGCCCGCGCTCGTCGACCCTGCGGCGGGCGTGCTGGACGACGGCGAACGCCGCCGCGTCATCGACGGTTTGGGCATCGTCGGCGACGCGTGGTGCGCGAGCATCCTCGCCAAAGCCTTCGACGAAGAATCCGGCGAACTGCGCGTCGCGGCGCTCGAGTCGCTGGGCCACTGCACCGCCGACGTCGTCGCGCCGACGCTGCAGCGCGCGTACGCCTCGGACGTCGTCGCCGAACGGTATGCCGCCGTCGACGGCGCGTCGCGCCGCGCGGATACACCGCTCCTCGAACGCGCGCTGCACGACGCCGATACGACGGTCGCGCTCGCCGCCGCCTACGGCCTCCAGCGCGCGAACCGCAAAGACGTCATCGAGAACAACCTCGTCGCGCGCATCGACGAGGGCGCCAACGAAATCCGACGCGTCCTCGAGCTCCTGACATAAGGCGCCTCTGAACGAGGCATCGTTCTCGGGCATCGTGGCGAGGGAAATCGCCCGAGAACGGGCACGATATCAGAATCGCCCTAAATCAAATCGGCGGGATGTGCCGCCCGAAATACTCCGCGATCACGTGCTGCGCGATCGGCGCCGCGACGCTGGCGCCGTAACCGCCGGACTTCTCCATGTAGACGGCAAGCGCGATCTTCGGATGCTTCGCCGGCGCGTACGCGACGAACCAGGTCGTGTTCGCGCCGTGCCCGCCTTCGGTCTCCGCGGTTCCGGTCTTGCCGCCGAACGGCAGCCCGGCGATCGCGAGGCCGTACGCGGTGCCGCCCGGATCGGTGACCTTGTCCATCCCGGCGTGCACCTCGCGCAGCGACTCCGCGGTGACGTCCACTTTGCGGATCACCTCGTGCTCGTACGTCTTGAGCACGCGGCCGCGCGGCGAGACGATCTTGTCGACGATGTGCGGCCGGTACAGCGTGCCGCCGTTCGCGACGGTCGCGGTGACGTTGGCCATCTGCAGCGGCGTCGCTTGCATCGCACCCTGTCCGATCGCGAGCTGGCACATGTCGCTCGGCTCGAGATGCAGGTGGTAGACCTTTTGCGTCCACTCTTCGGTGGGCCAGTTGCCGGCGAACTCACCGGGCAGGTCGACGCCCAGCCGCGAGCCGAGCCCGTACTGCGTCGCGTAATAGCGCAACCGCTCGTGCCCGAGGCGAAACCCGAGCTGGTAGAAGTATCCGTCCGACGACGCCGCGAGCGCGCGCACGAAGCCGACCGTTCCGAGCCCGCCGGCTGCGACGTCGGTGAAACGGACGCCGTGACAATTCCACGAGCCCGAGTCGTACAGCACCTGATTGGGTCGGATGACGCCGCTGGAGATCGCGCCCGAACCGGTGACCATCTTGAACGTCGAGCCGGTCGGTGACGCGGCGCCGATCGCGCGGTCGAACAGCGGGTTGAGCTTGTCGTTGAGCAGCCGCGCGTACTTCTTTTCGTCGATCGGCGTGGCGAACTCGTTGGGATCGAACTCCGGCATCGACGCGAGCGCGAGCACGCCGCCGTTGGACGGGTCGATCACCGCCACCGCGCCGGACAGGCGCTGTCCGCGCAGCTTGCCCCACTTGGCGAGCTCCGCGCGCAAGTTCTTCTCGACGATCTTCTGCAAGCGCCAGTCGATCGTCGTCACCAGCGTTTCGCCCGGGACGGGATCGAGCGACTTGAGCCGGCGCACGAGCGCGCCCGACGCGTTCACCTCGACCTGCTGGCCGCCCGCCCGCCCGTGCAGATTCTTGTCGTACCAGTTCTCCAGACCGTCTTTGCCGGTCACGTCGTTGGGGGAGTAGCCCTGGCGTTTGCGCTTTTCGTATTCGTCTTCGTCGATCACGCCGACGTAGCCGAACAGGTGCGAGCCCGTCTTGCCGTACGGATAGTTGCGCACCGGCTGCTCTTCCATATCGACGCCGGGGAGCTCGCTCTGCGTCTCGGCGAGCCGCGCGGTCTGCGCCGGCGTGAGATCGGTGGCGAGGATCACCGGACCGTACGGCTCGTACGTCTTGACCTCGTCGAAATTCTGGTAGTTCTTGCCGTGGTGGTGCAGCAAGCGCTGCTGCAGCTTGGCGGCGGGCACGCGCAGCACCGCCGAAAGCGTCGCGAGCGTCTTGTCGACGTCGGTGATCTCCGACGGGATCAGCGCGCACACGAACGACGGTCGCGAGCGGACCAGCACGGTGTGGTGGCGGTCCACGATGAGACCGCGCGGCGCGGCCACGGGGATCACCTGGATCTGATTGGCGCGCGCGGCCGCGGCGAAGGTCTCGCCTTGCACGAGCTGCACCTGCGCGAGCCGCACCACGATGACTACGAGCGCAAGCGCGAGGAGCGCGCAGAACGCGACGACGCGTTGCACCGGACGCTCGCCGGACAAACGCTCGACGGCCGCCATCAGGTGTACCCGTACCGTTCGATCGTCGTCTTGTCGGTGACGAGCCGGCCACGCACGACGAGCCAGCCGAACGCGACGAGCGCCGTCAGCAGTGCGCGCCACAACGACGTGTGCAGGTGCGCGACGGCGAACCCGGCGGGAAAGCCTTCGATGCGCATGGTCGTCCAGAACATCAGATCGCGCACGAGCACGGCCAGCCCGCACAACACGGCCGGCACGAACGCGCCGTCGGCGAACATGCGCCGCGAGAACAGACCGACGAGCAGCGCGACGATCGTCGTCGAGATCGTCCAGCCGCCCGCCGTCCCGGCGAAGATGTCTTCGAGCATCCCCGCGGGCAGCGCGAGCAGCGCGCCGCGGCGCGCTCCGGCGCGCGACGCGTACAGCACGACGGCGATCGTGACGAGCGACGGCACCGCACCGCGAAACGCGAGCAGCGGGACGACGGCCGTCTGCAGCAGCGCGAGGAGCGTGGTCCAGCCGAACGCCGGCCAATAGGCCGGGCCGACGGAGATCTCGATGCTCCTATATTTTCTGCGATAGAACGACGACATGCGACAGTGCGGAGAGATCGGCGGCAGGTTGCACGATGGCGGTTTGATCGAGCGCGCCCGCCGAGACGGGTTCGATCTGCTTGATGCGCCCGATGAGCACGCCCGCGTGGAACGAGCGGCCTTCGCCGGTGACGACGCGGTCGCCGACGCGCAGCTTCGCGTCTTGCGAGACGTACTGCAGCTTGACGCGCGTCGACGTGCCGACCGCGATCGCCCACCAGCGCCCGTGCTGCACGACGGCCGGGAGCTTCGACGTCGCGTCGGTGACCAGCAGCACCTTCGACGACAACGGCCCGACCTCGACGATCCGGCCCGCGACGCCAGCGCCGGTCACGACGCCGTCGTCGCGCCGGACGCCGTTCCTGGCGCCGCGGTCGATCGTCACGATGCGCATCGACGCTTCGGGATCGTAGCCGATCACCGTCGCTTCGACGCCGTCGGGGTGCGCGAGCTTCGCGGCGGCGAGGTCGTCCGCCGCGGGGACGCGCGCGAGCCGTTCGCGCAGCTCGTCGTTCTGCGCGCGCAGCACCGCGTTTTCGTTGCGCAGGCGGCCGTTGTCGGACGCGAGCCCCGGCGTGCGCACGACGGCCGCGAACCCGCCGCGCACGCCGTTGACCACGGCCGACGCCGCCAGCTGCACGTACGCGCTCACCGCCGTGACGGTCGCCGTCAGCGGCGACGTCCTACCGGCGCGCGCGAAGTCGAGCTGGAGAAGCGCGACGAGAGCGGCCACGACGACCACTCCGACTATCGCGAATAGCTTTCTCTCATCCCGATTCGTAACGATTGGTACCACCTCGTCAGCCGATCCGCATGCGGCCGCAGCCGTTCGAGCACATCGGGCGACGCAAGAATCTCGCCGGCGCCGCGCGCCACGCATCCGAGGGGATCGTCGGCAACCGTCGTCGGCACGTTCGTGCGCGCGGCGATCTCGCCTGCGAGGCCGGGGATCAGCGCGCCGCCGCCGGTGAGCACGATCCCCGCTTCCATCAGCTCGCCGGCGAGGTCGGGCGGCGTCGCTTCGAGGATCGCCCACGCGGCGCGCGCGATGCGATCGATCCCGTCGCGCATGGCTTCGGCGACCAGCGTCTCGTCGACCGCGCGCTTTCCCGGCCGCAGGTGTTGCATGTCGGTGCCGGCGACGACGTACGGCTCGCCGCCCGGCGCGCGGCCCGCGTATCCGCGCTCGATCTTCAAGCGCTCCGCGGTCAGCGGCCCGATGCCGAAGTACTCGTGGCGCAGCCGGTTGACGATCGCCGTGTCGAACGTGTCGCCGCCGACTTTGATCGAGCTCATCGCCACCACGCCGCACAGCGTCAGCACGGCGATCTCGGTGGTGCCGCCGCCGATGTCGATGACCATCGCGGGGCGCGTCCCGGTGATGTCGAGCCCCGCACCGACGGCCGCCGCGACGGCCTGCGGCACGAACTCCGTCGTGCGCGGCCCGGCGGCGCGAATCGCTTCCTCGACCGCCTTGCACTCGATGTCGGTCGCACAGCCAGGCACGCACGCGATCACGCGCGGGGCGACGCGCGGACGAGCCGACATGGCGCGGTCGACGAGCGTCTTGACCAGCGTGTGCGCGCCGCGAAAGTCGGAGATGGTGCCGCCGCGGAGCGGCCGCACCACGCGGATGCGGCCGGGCGTGCGGCCGTCGAGCTCTTTGGCGGCCTTGCCGACGGCGATGATCGCATCGTCGCTGGCGCGGTACGCGACGACCGACGGCTCGCTCACGAGGGTCCCGGCGTCGTGCGAGTAGACCACCGTGTTGGCCGTGCCGAGGTCGATCCCGATGTCGGGGCTGAACGTGGCCCGCAGGGTGCCGCCGATGGTCATCGCGTCTGAACCTCGGAGCGCGCCGGGGTCAGGCGGTAGCCCAGCTGCGGCAACGCAGCGGCGAAGGCGGCGAGCGGGAAGCCGACGACCGTGAAGTAGTCGCCGTCGATGCGCTCGACGAGGGTCGCGGCGAAGCCCTGGATGCCGTACGCGCCCGCTTTGTCCATGCCGTCGCCGCTCGCGGCGTACGCGTCGACCGTCACCTCATCCAGATCGGCGAAACGGACGCGCGTCGACACGCATTGGTCGAACGTCGCGCCGCTGCGGTCGTCGCGCAGCGCGAACGCCGTGTGCACGACGTGCCAGCGGCCGGAGAGGCGGCGCAGCATCGTGCGCGCCTCCGCCGTATCGGCGGGCTTCCCGAGCGCTTCGCCGTCGAGGTCGACGACCGTGTCGGCGGCGACGATCAGCCGGGCCGACGGCGTCGCACCGCTCGCCTTGCCGCGCGCGTGGAGCAGCGCGGTCTCGGCCGGATCGACGCCGGGCAGCGGTTTTTCGTCGTACGCGCTCGGGATCACGGTGACGTGCAAACCCAGCGACGCGAGTAACTCGCGACGGCGGGGCGATGCGCTGGCGAGCGCGACTGCGTCGAGCGGCGTGACGTGTTCGATGCGTTCAGTGTAACGTGCGCTCGCGCACGAAGACAACGCTTTTCGCAAAATCCGTTCGCGCGTCACTCGTTTTTCAGCACAGGTCGAGCCGGGTGACATCCTCCGCCGACTCGCCGCGCACGACGCGGCGGTGGTGACCGTCGCGCACGAACACGACGGGCGGCCGTCCGAATCGGTTGTAGTTGCTCGCCATGCTGTAGGTGTAGGCGCCGGTGTTGCGCATCGCGACCAGATCGCCGGCGGCGAGATCGCGCGGCAACACGTAGTCGCCCAGCTCGTCGTTCTCGCACGAGCGGCCGGCCAGCGTCGCCGGCTCGTCGGGGCCGGTGCGGCGGGCGGCGAGCACCTCGGGCAGGTGGCGCGCGCCGTACAGCAGCGGGCGCGGGTTGTCCGCCATGCCGCCGTCGACGACGACGAAGCGGCGCCGGCCTTGGGTCTTCACCGCCATGACGCGGTAGAGCGACGAGCCGGCGCGGGCGACCAGCGCGCGGCCCGGCTCGATCGCCAGCCGCAGCCCGCGCCCGGCGGCGCGCTCGGCGAGGCCGGCGGCCAGCGCTTCGACCGACAACGGGCGCGGATCGTCGGGGGTCTCCTCGACGCCGATCCCGCCGCCGCAGACCAGCTCGGCGACCGGCAGCCCGGCCGCGAGCGCGAGCTCCGCCGCGGCGAGCAGCTCGTCGACGTTCGCCAGGAACGGCGCGACCTCGGCGATCTGCGACCCGATGTGCGCGTGCAGCCCGATCAGCCGCAACTGCGGCAGCGCGGCGATGCGCGCGAAGAAGCTCGGGAGCCGGTTGACCGCGACGCCGAACTTCGTGTTCTCGCCGCCTGTGCGCACGAACGCGTGCGTGTGCGCGGAGATGCCCGTGTTCACGCGCACCATCACGTCGACCGGATCGTGTTGCGACGCGAGCGGCGCGAGGCGCTCGAGCTCTTCGTGGTTGTCGATCACGCCGAACGCGACACGGCGGTCGACGATCGCGCGCAGTTCGTCGTCGGACTTTCCGACGCCGTGAAAGTACATGCGGCCGGCGGGGAAGCCGCCGCGCTCCGCGGTGACCAGCTCGCCCAGCGAGCACACGTCGAGCCGCAGCGTCGTCGCCGCGAGATGCTCGGCGAGCGCGGCGCAGAGAAACGCCTTGCCGGCGTACCCGATCGCGATGCCGTGCGGCGCGCACGCGCGCGCGAAACGATCGATCTCCAGATCCAGCTCGTCGAGGTCGATCACGAACAGCGGCGTACCGTACGTGCTGGCGAGCTCGCGCGCGGACACGCCGCCCAGCGGCTTGTCGAGCGCGAACGCGTCGGGGGCGTTCATTGCGCGTAGAGCCCGTGCTCGGCGATGTAGCGATACACCGGTTCGGGTACGAGGTAGCGGACGCTCTTGTGCGCTCGCAACCGCGCGCGAATCGACGTCGCCGACTCGTCGACCAGCGGCAGATCGTCCAGCATGAGAACGTTCGCGCGGCGCGCCGGCGTCAAACCCGACAACGCACCGTCGACGTCCGCCTGCGATACGCCGCCGCGCGGTGCGACGACGAGCGCTTCGACGGCGTCGATCACCTCCTCGAGCCGCTGCCAGCGCGAGCGCACCAGCGAGTCGCCGCCGACCACGAACGTCAGCGCGGCGCCGGGATACCGCGCTTGCAGCCGCGGCAGCAGATCGGCGGTGTAGCCGCTCGCGTCGGTCGCGAGGTCGCTCTCGTCCATCGCGAACGTGACGTTCGCCGCGATCGCGAGCCGAATCATCTGCGCGCGGTCGTCGACGGACGCGCTCATCGCACCGTCGCGGTAGTGCTTGCCTTCACGCGTCGGCACGAACAGCACGCGATCGAGCGCGCACGCCTCGCGCACCGCTTCGGCCACGAAGAGATGCCCGTTGTGAATAGGATCGAACGAGCCGCCGAAAACGCCAAGCCGCATCTAGCTATAATCGAATTCGACGCCGGCGATGCGTACCGTGTCGCCTTCGTGCACGCCGAGCTCGCGCAGCTTCTTGTCGACGCCCATCTTCGCGAGGACTTGCTCGAAGCGCGCGAGGGCTTCGTCGTTGTCGAAATCGGTCATGCGCGCGAGCCGCTCGACGCGCTCGCCGCTGACCACGTACACGCCGTCGTCCATGTCGATCGCGAACGGTTCGTCCGCGGTCAATTCGATCTGCGCGGGCTCGGGCTGCGCGACGTCGGGCACCGGCGTCGATTTGATCGTGTCCCACGTCGCGTAGACCAGCTCGCGCACGCCTTCGCCGGTTGCCGCCGAGATGCCGCGCAAGCCGTCGATGCGGTTTCGCAACGCTTCGAACGTCGCGCGCGCGTCGGGCAGATCGAGCTTGGTGATGACCACGATGACGGGGCGCTGCAACAGCGTATCGTTCCACGCGTGCAGCTCGGTCTCGATCGTCGCCTTGTCGGCGAGCACCTCGTCGGGCGACTTCGCGCCGTCGATCGAGATGCACGAGCACGCGCGTGCGCTCGACGTGGCGCAAGAAACGGTCGCCGAGCCCCGCACCTTCGTGCGCGCCTTCGATCAAGCCGGGGACGTCGACCATCACGAACGATTCGAAATCCGCGACGCGCACGACGCCGAGCTGCGGCTCGAGGGTGGTGAACGGGTAGTCGGCGATCTTCGGCCGCGCCGCGCTGACGACCGACAGCAGCGTCGACTTGCCGGCGTTGGGCAAACCGATCACGCCGGCGTCCGCGAGCAGCTTGAGCTCCAGCTTCAGCTCGCACTTCTCGCCGGGCTCGCCGTTGTACGCAAAATGCGGCGCCTGGCGCGCCGCCGTCGCGAAATGCTGATTGCCCTGACCGCCGCGCCCGCCTTTGGCGACGCGCACGCGTTCGTGCGGCGTGCTCAAGTCGGCGAACAGCCGCGAGTGGCCGCGCGCGCCTTCTGGGTCGATCGCGACGCGCGTGACGAGCGTGCCGACGGGGACGCGCACGACGAGCTCTTTGCCCGCCGGACCGGCCTTGTTGTTCTGGCCGCCGCCTTTGCCCGATTCCGCGCCGAACTGTTTCTTGAAACGAAAGTCGACCAGCGTGCCGAGCTCGGGATCGGCGACGAGCACGACGTCCCCGCCGCGCCCGCCGTCACCGCCGGCGGGGCCGCCTTTCGGCACGTACTTCTCGCGCCGCCATGCGACGATGCCGTCGCCGCCGTTGCCGGCGGACACGTTGATGACGGCCTCGTCGATGAATTGCACGGCTGCGCTACAAAATCAAAAAGAGCCGCTTTGGCGGCTCTTTTCGGCGATTGCGCGGAGCCGGATCAGACAGCGGCTGGGATGACGTTCACGTGTTTTCTGTCGCGAGAACTGGTGAACGTGACGTGCCCTTCGACCAAAGCGAAGAGCGTGTGATCTTTGCCGATGCCGACGCCGTGGCCGGGGTGGAACTTCGTCCCGCGCTGGCGGACGATGATGTTGCCCGGGATGACCAGCTCCCCGCCGAAGCGCTTCACGCCGAGGCGCTGAGCGTTGGAGTCGCGGCCGTTGCGCGTGGAGCCTGCGCCTTTTTTGGACGCGAAGAGCTGGAGATCGAACCGGAACATAGCCGGGGGATCATACCAGACGCCCGGGACCTGGTCAAACGCAAACCTCGGCGCGCCGGCCTTCGACCCGCATGAGGACGGGCCGGCCGGGGCGCAGGGTGACCAGCGGGTCGAGCGGGACCGGCGATGGGTCGAGGCCCGCGAAGCGGACGCGCCGCGCCAAGGTGGCGAGCACCAGGACGGCTTCGGTCCAGGCGAAGCTCTCGCCGATGCAGATCCGGTTGCCGCCGCCGAACGGAAAGTAGGCGAACCGCGGGAGGGCGGCCGTCTCGCCGTTCGACCAGCGCTCGGGCCGGAAGGCCTCCGGGTCCTTCCAATAGCGCGGGTTGCGGTGGGTGACGATCTGCGCGGCGAGCAGCACCGAACCGGCCGGGACGTCCCAATCGCCCAGCTTCATCGGCCTGATCACGCGGCGGCCCAGGATCCAGGCCGGCGGGCGCAGCCGCATGGTCTCCGCGACGACGTCGCGCGTGAACGGCAGCCGGGGCACGTCGTCCGGCACCGGGTCGCGGTCGCCGAGGACCGCGTCGAGTTCCGCGTGCAGGCGCGCCTCGGCCGCCGGGGTGCGCGCCAGCGCGTCCCACGTCCAGGTCAGCGCGTTGGCCGTCGTCTCGTGGCCGGCCAGCAGCAGCGTCAGCGCCTCGTCGCGGACCAGCTCGGTCGGCATCGGCGCACCGTCCTCGTCGCGGGACGACAGCAGCATCGAAAGCAGGTCGCCGCGGTCGGTGCCTTCGCGGCGGCGCTGCTCGATAAGCCGGTAGATCACGGCGTCGAGCCCGCTGCGCGCGGCGCCGAACCGGCGCGTGGCGGGATGGAACGGCACGTGGTCGAGCAGTTCCGCGAGCGGTCCCAGGCTCGCCGGAAACACTTCCATCGCCCCGGTCACCGCGGCGCCGATCGCGTCGGCGTCGTCCTCGACGTCGGCCGAGAACAGCGTCGCGGCGGCGATCCGCAGCGCCAGCCGGTTCATCTGCGCGTCGACCGCGACCGTCTCGCCGTCGCGCAGCCGCTCCGCGGCGGCGCGGGCGAGGTCGATCATCGTCGCCGCATAGCCGGCGACGCGCTCGCGGTGAAAGGCCGGCTGCACCAGGCGGCGCTGGCGCAGGTGCAGCGGCTCGTCGCTGGTGAGCAGACCTTCGCCCAGCAGCCGCCGCATCCGGCGCAGCCCGCGGCCCTTGATCGCGTCGTAGCCGCTCGCCGTCAGCATGCCTTCGATGAGCGCAGGGTCGTCGAGAAACCAGAACCGCGCGCGCGGCATACGCCACGAGCTGACCGGGCCGTACCGTTGCGCGACCTCCGTCGAGAAAGACGGGGATTCGCGAAAGATTCGCCGTGCTCGCCAAGCCGCGCACCGCGCGCAGCATCGACGGGCCGGCGGGGACACGAGGCGAGGCCATGGCCGCAGTATTCCAGCCATGGCCTCGCGTTCCGTTCGGCGACGCGGTCGCGTCAGCCGGTGATGCGAATCGCTTGGATCGTGTGGCCGTCGTTGAGCGGGACACCGACGACGGTCACGTGTTCGCCGTTCGAGCCGAGCGCGCGCTGCACGCACGTCCCGCCGTTGACGAGGATCGTGTAGTCGGTGCCGATCGGAACGCCGTTGATGAACGGCTGGCGCAGCGTGAACTGGGAGCCGCTGAATCCGCCGCGCTCGTACCCGGCGACGGTGACCGCGCCGTTCGTATTTACGTTGCAGTTTCCGCCGTTGTTGTAGCCGCCGTTATTATAGCCACCGTTGTTATAGCCACCGTTGTTGTACCCGCCGTTGTTATTGCCGGCGACGGAGATACTGTTCGCGTAGTACACGCCGTTCTGTCCGTAAGCGCCACGCAGAACGATCGCTTCCCCGACGTACAGGTTCGGGACGTTCCCTGCGTTGAGTGCAGTCTGGTCGTTGACGGTGATCGTGCGCCCGTCGTTCAAGCGCAGGCCGAGCGATGCGCCGTTGATGCCGACGATCGTGCCGCGCAGGCTCGAGCCGTTGCCGCGATTGCCGCCGTCGTTCTCGTCGTCGCCGTGGTGGTGCTTCTTCCAGCCCTTGTGCTTGCCGTTGTCGTGATGATCGCCTTGATCGCCCTGTTCGTTGTCGCCGGCGTACGCCGCGGTCGGATGGAGCGTGCCGGCGACGATCGCCGATCCGGTGACGGCGGTTCCGAACAGCGCGGCGAGCGCCGCGATTGCGATTCGATGGTGGAGCATTTTGGGTCCCCTCGTGTGGCAAAAATGAATGCTTGGAGTGAACGGGTGGGGAGGTCGCCAGAGTTCGCATGGGAGCGCTTCCCGCGGGCAGGATTTGGTTGATCAATCAACCAACCGCACGGCGATTCCCCACATCGACGCGACCGCCAGCGTCTGGCTGGCGCCGTTCGCGAAGGTCGAGCTGACCATGTGCGGCCGCGGGAGGTCAGCTTCACCGCCGACGGAGCCCGGCGGGCGGCACCGTGCTGCTCTACCGGCCGAAGTGGCGGCTGGCGGTGTCGGCCATGGCGCCGCCCAGTTCCCGACGGTCCGCGGCGAGCGGACGAAGGCGGTCTTCCTGTTCGACGCGGCCGGACCAACGCGACGACCGTACGGCTGGCGCAGACCGGCTGGAGCCGGGCGACGAGTGGACAAGGCCTTTCGACTATCTGGCGACGGCAACGCGCCGCAGCTCGAAGCGCTCTACCGCCGCTTCGCCGTCGGCCCGGAGGCCTGGAAGTAGACCCGTAGAACCGCATGGCGTTTTGGAGAAACGCCGCGTCGTCATCACCGGTCTGGGCGCCGTCACGCCGCTGGGCAATAGCCGCGAAGCCTTTTGGGACGGATTGATCGCCGGCCGCAGCGGGGTGGGGCCGACGACGGCGTTCGACGCGCACAAGCTCACCACGCGCATCGCGGCCGAGGTCAAGGACTTCGACGCGGGCGCGCTGCTGGGCAAGCGGGAGGCGCGCCGCATGGACCGCTACGCGCAGATGGCGCTGGTCGCGGCGACCGAAGCGATCGCCGACGCGAAGTTCCCTGACGACCCCGACGTGCGCGCGCGGACGGGTGCCATCGTGGCGACGGGCATCGGCGGCATCATCACCGTCGAGAACACGACGTTCGAGGTAGGCCCCGGCGAGAAGTGGGACCGCATCTCGCCGTTCTTCGTGCCGATGCTGATGGCCAACGCCGCGTCCGCGCACATCTCGATGCAGTACGGGCTGCGCGGCCCCGTGTTCGCGGTCGCGTCGGCGTGCGCGAGCGCGAACGACGCGCTCTCGACCGCGTACGACAAGATCATCCTGGGCGAGGCCATCGCGGTGGTCACCGGCGGCAGCGAGGCGACGGTCATCCCGACCGCGATGGGCGGCTTCTGCACGATGAAGGCGATGTCGACGCGCAACGACGATCCCACGCACGCGTCGCGCCCGTTCGACAAAGAGCGCGACGGTTTCGTGCTCGGCGAAGGCGCCGGCATCTTGGTGCTCGAGGAGCGCGAGTTCGCGCTGGGGCGCGGCGCGCGCATCTACGCCGAGGTGCTCGGTTACGGACAAGCCGCCGACGCGTACCACATCGCGCAGCCCGATCCGGAGTCGAAAGGCGTCATCCTCGCGATGGAGCGCGCGCTCGCGCGCAGCGGCGTCACGCCGGGACAGATCGGCTACGTCAACGCGCACGGCACGTCGACGCCGCTCGGCGATCTCGCGGAGTCGCAGGCGATCGAGCGCGTGTTCGGCGAGCACGCGACGAGCGGCAAGCTCGCGGTATCGTCGACCAAGTCGATGCACGGCCACCTGCTTGGCGCGGCCGGCGCGGTCGAAGGCATCGCCACGGCGCTCGCGCTATCGCGCGGCATCCTTCCGCCGACGACGAACTACGAAGTCCCCGACCCCGAGTGCAGGCTGGACTACGTCCCCAACGTCGCGCGCAAAGTGCAGGTCGACGTCGCGATGAGCAACGGCTTCGGCTTCGGCGGCCACAACACGTCGGTCGTGTTCGCGCGCCATGAACAACCGCCGGAAGCGTGACCATGGCCGGTGAGAAGCGGCGTGCGAAGTTGCGTTCGCTGATGAAGACTGCGGGTGCGGCGGACATCGATACGCGGCTCATCGAGCAGGCTTTCATGCACGAGAGCGCGTCGCGCGAAGGCGGCGGTGCGTCCAACGAGCGGCTGGAGTTCTACGGCGACGCGATCCTGGGTTTCGTGGCGGCGCGCTG
>CAWBTJ010000030.1:0-69044 GCA_963791645.1 Vulcanimicrobiota bacterium
ACGCGCAACGGCACGTCGCTGCTGAGCTACATGCGCCGGATGATCGCGGTGCGCAAGTCCACCAAGGTGTTCGGCCGCGGCACGCTCACGCTGCTGTACCCGGACAACCGGCGCGTGCTGGCGTATCTGCGCGAGCACGACAGCGAGACGATTCTCGTGGTGGCGAACCTCTCGCACACCGCCCAAGCGGTGCAGCTGGATCTCACGCAATTCGCCGGTCGCACGCCGTTCGAGATGCTCGGCCCATCGGCATTTCCGCCGATCGCGACGGGGCCGTACGCGGTCACGCTGGGGCCGTACGGCTTCTTTTGGTTTGCGCTCGTGCGCGATCCGCACGACACCCAGACCGCGGTGCGTTCGAGCGCGCTGCCCGAGCTGCCGACGATCGTCGTGCCGCGTTACGGCGTCGCGTTCGACGCGTTCGCGCGCGCCGTGATCGACAGCGACGTGGTACCGGCGGCCCTCGGCGCGGCGGAGCACGGGCACGTCGTCGCCGCGTTCGTGGCGGAGGAGGTCGATCCGTCCCTCGCGTTCATCGTCGTCGGCGAGGGCCGGAACCGCACGTCGCTCGTGCTGCGCTTCGTGTGGGACGCGCCGGTGCGCGAGGACGCGCTCGCGCGGGCGCGCAGCGGACCGCGGGAAGGCTGGATCGCGGACGCCGCCTCCGACGCGACGACGGCGCGCCTGGTGGAGCGCGCGATGCGCGCCGGCACCGAGCTGGCCGACGACGGGCGCATCGCGTTCGCTTGGGAAGGTGACGCCCGTCCGGACGCCACCACGTCACAGCGGTTCGGATATGCGCCCGGCGCGCAGCGCTTCATCCTCGACGATTCGCGGCTGCTGACCATGCACCGCCAGATGCCGCGCGTCCAGAACAGCGCGGTCGCGTTTCTGCGGCACTTGCGCGAGCGTGGTTTCACGCAGGCGCCCCAGCTGTTCGGGACGGCGCTCGTCAGCGATCGCAGCGGCGAGACGTGGGTTGCGGTCACGTCGCAGAGCTTCATTCAAAACCCGACCGACATCGAAGCGGCGCTGCGCGATATCTTGCGCACCGGGACGGCCGACGAGCGGCTCATGCGCACCGCCGCGGAGGTCGCCGACGCGCTGGCGGCGCTGCACCGTGCCCTGGCCATGCCCGGCACCGACCCGACGTTCGGGACGCGCCCGCTGACGCCCGACGACGTCGCCGCTTGGCGTTTCGCGGCGCACGACGACCTCGGCGCGATCGCCGGCGCGGGCGTCGAGAGCGTCGCGGCGGTGCGCGAGCAGATCGCGGCGGCGATCGACGCGCTGCCGCGAGCGATCGATGCCGCCTCGGCGCGCGCGCACGGCCGCCTGACCCTCAGCCGCGTCCTGCTCGTCGACGCGGTGCCCGTATTCGTCGGCTTCGGCGAGGCGCTCGCACGCCGCTCATCGCCGCTCAAGGACGTCGCGCTCTTGGCCAGGTCGTTCGACGCGGTCGCACGCGAGGAGATCCAGGCGAGCACGTTCGACCCGGCCGCGGACCGAGGCATGTCGCGCGCGACGATGCTCGACCTCACCGCGCGCGTGCGCGAAGCGTTTCTCGCGCGGTACGCCGCGAGCGCGAGCGATCTCGCGACGATGCCGCGCGAACCGGCGCAGCGCGCTGCGCTGATCCGCTTCTTTCGCCTGCAAACGGCGCTGCGCGATGTGCGCGACGCACTGCCGGGACATCCGAGCGCGCTGGGCGCCGCGATCGGCGCGCTGCACGCCGAAGTCGCCGCGGCGCCGGGGTGACGCGCCATGCGCACGCGATGCCGTTCGGCGCGGAGCTGCGCGAAGACGGCGTCGCGTTCCGGTTGTGGGCGCCGTCGCGCGAGCGCGCCACGGTGATCGTCGACGGCGCCGAGCAGGCGCATGGAACCGCGCGCCGGCGGCTGGTTCGAGCTGCACGGTACGCGACGCGCGGGCCGGCTCGCGCTACGCGTTCGCGTTCCCGGGCTTCGGACGTGCGCGTGCCCGACCCGGCATCGCGCTTTCAACCGGACGGCGTGCACGCGCCCAGCGAGGTGATCGACCCGCGCAGCGTACGTCTGGCAGCAGTCCGGCTGGCGCGGCCGGCCGTGGCACGAGATCGTGCTGTACGAACTGCACGTCGGTACGTTCACGCCGGAAGGCACGTACGCTGCCGCGGCCGCGCGGCTGGACGCGCTCGCCGAGCTCGGCGTGACGGCGGTCGAGCTGATGCCGCTCGCGCAGCCGGCCGGCGACCGCAACTGGGGCTACGACGGCGTGCTGCCCTTCGCGCCGCAGCGCGCGTACGGGACGCCCGACGAGCTCAAAGCGTTCGTGGACGCGGCGCACGCGCGCGGGCTGTGCGTGTTCCTGGACGTCGTCTACAACCACTTCGGCCCCGAAGGCAACTACCTGCAACGCGTTCGCGGAGCCGTTCTTCACCGACCGCCACCACACGCCGTGGGGCGCGGCGATCAACGTCGACGCGCGCGCACGCCGAGGTCGTGCGCGAGTTCTTCGTGCAGAACTCGCTGTACTGGCTGCGCGAGTACCGCTTCGACGGCCTGCGCTACGACGCCGTGCACGAGATCCGCGACGATGCGCCGCGGCCGTTCCTCGACGAGCTCGCCGCGCGCGTGCGCGCCGGCGTCGAGCCGGGCCGCGAGGTGCACCTCGTGCTCGAGAACGACGCGAACGAAGCGCGCTGGCTCGGCCGCTACGACGCGCAGTGGAACGACGACGCGCACCACGCGTTCCACGTGCTGACCACCGGCGAGACCGACGGGTACTACCGCGACTACGCGCGCGAGCCCGCGCGGCTGCTGGCGCGCGCGCTCGCGGAAGGGTTCGCGTATCAAGGCGAGCCGTCGGCGCATCGCAGCGGTGCGACGCGCGGCGAGCCCAGCGCGGCGCTGCCGTCCACCGCGTTCGTCGACTTCCTGCAGAACCACGACCAGATCGGCAACCGCGCCTGCGGCGAACGCCTCGCGGCGCTCGCACCCGCCGAAGCCGTGCGCGCCGCGACGGCGGTGCTGCTGCTCGCGCCGGCGATCCCGATGCTGTTCATGGGCGAGGAGTGGGCGGCGTCTACGCCGTTCCTGTTCTTTGCGGACTTCGGCCCCGAGCTCGCGGTCGCGGTGACCGAAGGCCGGCGCCGCGAGTTCGCCGCGTGGCCGGCATTCGCCGAACCGTCTACGCGCGACGTCATCCCCGACCCGCAAGACCCCGCGACGATGCGCGCGTCGGTGCTGCGCTGGGACGAGCGCGCGCAGCCGCGCCACGCCGCGATGCTGGCGCTGCATCGCGAGTTGCTGGCGCTGCGCGCCGCGCTGATCGTGCCGCGCCTTGCAAGCGGCGTGCGCGGCGACGGTTTTCAGCTCCTCGGCGCGCGGGCGTTCGAGGTGCGCTGGCGCTTCGGCGACGGTGCGCGGCTGACGCTGATCGCGAACCTCGGCGCGCAGGCGGCGCCGGCGTCGTACGCGGCCGGCGGCGCGCGCATCTTCGCGCTCGGCGACGTGCCGGCGGGCGACGGCGCGGCGGTGCTGCCGCCGTGGAGCGCCGGCTGGTTTCTCGACTCGTGACGCCGCGCGCGACGTACCGGCTGCAGTTCCACGCCGGCTTTCGCTTCGCCGACGCGACCGCGCTCGTGCCGTACCTCGCGTCGCTAGGCATCTCGCACGTGTACGCGTCGCCGTACCTGCGCGCGCGGGCGGGCTCGACGCACGGCTACGACATCGTCGACCATTCCTCGCTCAACCCGGAGGTCGGCACGCCCGAGGACTACCGCGCGTTCGTCGACGCACTGCGCGCGCACGGCATGGGGCACATCCTGGACTTCGTGCCCAACCACATGGGCGTCGGCGGCGACGACAACGCGTGGTGGCTCGACCTGCTGACGTGGGGCGAGGACTCGCACTACGCCGACTACTTCGACGTCGACTGGAAGCCGCTGCGCGCGGAGCTGCGCGGCAAGGTGCTGCTGCCGTTCCTGGGCGCCGCAGTACGGCGACGTGCTCGACGCGGGCGAGCTCCGCTGGGAGTACGCCGGCGGCGGCTTCGCGCTGCGCTATCACGAGCACCGCTTCCCGCTAGCGCCGCCGACGTACGCGCTCGTGCTCGCGGACGCCGAGCCCGCGTCGCTAGCATCGTTCGCACCGCTGTTCGCGACGCTCGACACGATGCGTGACCACGTCGCGCGCCGTGCGGCCGCAACGTCGCTGCAGCGGCTGCTCGGCGAGACCGAGGCGGACAACGCGCGCGCGCACGCCGCGCGCCTCGACACGGCGCGCACGACGACGGCGGGCAAAGCGCTCATCGAGCGCGTGGTCGACGTGCAGCACTGGCGCCCCGCATCGTGGAAGGTCGCCGCCGAGGAGATCAACTACCGGCGCTTCTTCGACATCAACGCGCTCGCCGCGTTGCGGATGGAGAACGCGAACTGCTTCGGCGACGCGCATCGCCTCGTGTTCGAGCTGGTCGCGCGCGGCGACGTCGACGGCCTGCGGCTCGACCACGTCGACGGCATGTTCGACCCGGTCGGCTACTGCGAGCTGCTGTGCTCCCGCGCCGAGTTGCTCGGACAGCCGATGTACCTCGTCATCGAGAAGATCCTCGCGCCGAACCAGGAGCTGCTGAGCCGCTGGCACGTGGACGGCACGACGGGCTACGAGTTCATGAACGCGGTGACGGGGCTGGCCGTGGACGGCCGCAACGCGCGCGCGTTCGACGCGGTGTACCGCCGGTTCGTGCGCGACGCGACGCCGTTCGCGGAGGTCGCGTACACCGCCAAGAAGTTCGTGCTGGAGACGGCGCTCTCCGCGGAGCTGAACGTGCTCACGCTGCGGCTCGACCGCATCGCGCAACGCGATCCGCGCACGCGCGACTTCACGCTGGGCGCGCTGCGCCGCGTCTTGGTGGAAACGATCGCAGCGTTTCCGATCTATCGCACCTATGTCACGGGCGCCGCACTCGAGCCCGCCGACCGGCTGTTCATCGAGCGCGCGATCGCGATCGCGCGCGCCCGCGACGCCACCGACGAAGGCTCCACGTACGAGTTCCTGCGCCGCGTGCTGCTGACGCAGCATCCCGACGACGCGGTGCGCGAGCGCTACGTCGAGTTCGCGATGCGCTTTCAGCAGCTCACCGCGCCCGTCACCGCCAAAGGCGTGGAGGACACCGCGTTCTACCGCTCGGTGCGGCTCGTCGCGCTCAACGAAGTGGGCGGCGACCCCGCGCAGTTCGGCACGCCGGTCGCCGATTTCCACCGCCAGAACGCGCGCCGCGCCGCGCACCACCCGCACGCGATGCTCGCGACCGCGACGCACGACATGAAGCGCGGCGAGGACGTGCGGGCACGCATCGCGGCGATCTCCGAAGTGCCCGATCAATGGCGGCGCGCGCTCGCGCGCTGGTCGCGGCTCAACCGCAAGCTGCGCGGCACGGTGACGCCGCTCGCCGAATACCTGCTCTATCAGACGATCCTCGGTGCATGGCCGACGGAATTGCTCGGCGACGACGTCGATGCCGGCGTGCTGGCGACGTTCGTCGAGCGCATCGTCGCGTACATCGTCAAAGCCGGGCGCGAGGCGAAGCTGCGCACGAGCTGGACGAACCCGGATGTGGCGTACGAACGTGCGCTCGAGGAGTTCACGCGCGCGATCCTCGACCCGCAGCGGTCGTCCGCGTTCTTCGACAGCCTGCGCATCGGCGCGCGCAGCCTCGCGGCGACGGGGCTCACCAACAGCCTCGCGCAGGCGGTGCTGAAAGCGACGGCGCCCGGCGTTCCCGACACCTACCAGGGCACGGAGCTCTGGGACTTCAGTCTCGTCGATCCCGACAACCGCCGGCCGGTCGACTTCACCGCGCGCATCGCAGCGCTGCGCGCGCTCGACGACGCGCTCGAACGCGGCACGCCGCGCGAGGCACTCGTGCGCGATTTGCTCGCGGCGTGGCCGGACGGCCGCATCAAGCTGTACGTGCTCGCGACGCTGCTGCGCCACCGCGCCGCCGCGACCGCGAAGGGGGCCTCCTGGGCGGAGAACGCGTACGCGCCGTTGGACGCGCTCGGCGACAAAGCGGCGCACGTCGTCGCGTTTGCGCGCGGGGCTGCGCTGGTGATCGTTCCGCGCCTGCCGCGCACGCTTTCGGGCGAGCATCCACCGCTCGGCGAGACCGCATGGAACACGACGGCGCTCGCGCTCGGCCCCACCGGGGCCGCGCGCTACCGCGACGTGCTCACCGGCCGCGCCGTCACGGTCGTCACGCGCGACGGGCGCCGCGTGATGCCGCTTGCGGACGCGCTCGCCGTGCTGCCGGTCGCCGTCCTCGAACCGGCCGCCGACGCGATGGGCTAGCCGCGCGCGAGCAGCTTCGCCTTGATCGTTTCGAACTCGCTCTCGGTTAGGCTGCCGCTCGCGCGCATCCGGTCCAGATCCGCGAGCAGCCGCACCGTATCGGCGGTGTCCGGCGCGCCGTCGCCGTCGCCCCCGAACGACACCGCCGACGTCGTGATCGTTCGGCTGCCGTCGGCGTTGACCACCGCTCTCTCGCCCGCGGCGAGCCCGGCTTGCCGCAACGCGTCGAGCACCACGGCTTGCACCTGCGGCGCCGGCGCGGTCGCGGACGAGGCCGCCGACGCGGTCCGCGCGGCGCTCGCGCCGGCGTCGTCGCTCAGCACGACGTGCTCGCGCTTGAGCGGGTCGACGCGCACGCCCAAACTCGCGCCGTTGTCCGGCGGCGTGTACGTCAGCACTTTGATGTCGGCCTCGTACGACGCGCCGAGCCCGTCGATGCGCAGGCGCAGCTTCCACTGCGGCACGTTGTTGATCAGCATGCCTGTCGTTTTCGCCGAGATCACCGTCGCGGTCGCCGCCGTTCCCACCCGCCGGATGCGCTCGTCGTCGGCACGCCCGCGCAGCGCACGCGCCGAGAAGAACACCATGCCCCCGAAAACGACGAGCCAGATTCCGCCGACGATGTTTCCCGTGGGCGCCGGCACGAACAGGATGAACCCGACGGCGCCGGCCACGAAGGCGAGCCCCATGACGAGGAGCATGACGTAGGTCCAACGCGGGATGGACTGGTAGCGCATGCCGACCTCCAGAGCGACGGAAGCGGCCCCCTTCCGGGCCCAGGCCGGGGGCTCCCGTCCACGTGAGCGAACACTCGCGAAACCGCCTCATCCGCCGAGCGGGTCGTGTTCAGCGGTGCAACTTCGCGCCCACGCCCGAAATCAGGAGTACTCAAGCACCACAATGGCATCGTTCACCGTCGACGCGCTCGTCATCGGGGCCGGTCCGGGCGGCTACCACGCCGCGATCCGGCTCGGCCAACTCGGCAAAAAGGTCGTGTGCTTCGACCGCGACGAGGTGGGTGGCGTCTGCCTCAACTGGGGCTGCATCCCGACCAAGGCGCTGTTGCACGTCGGCGAGATCACGCGCCAGATCGACCACGCGGGCGAGCTCGGGCTGAAGGTCCCCAAAGCCGAAGTCGACCGGGAAGGCGTCGCAAAGTTCGCCGACAAGGTCGTCAAGGCCAACGTCGGCGGCGTGAACCAGCTTTTCAAGGCGAACAACGTGGAGTTCGCGTACGGCGACGCGTCGTTCGTCAGCAAGAACGTCGTGTCGTTGAAAAAGAAAGACGGCACGGCGGACGAGTACACCGCGCAGGCCGTCGTCGTCGCGACCGGCAGCGCGCCCATCGACGTCGGCGCGTGGCCGCACGACGGCGACACGATCATCAACTCCGACGACGCCGTGAAGATCAAGCGCATCCCGAAGAACATGCTGATCGTCGGCGGCGGCGTGATCGGGCTGGAGTTCGCGACCGTCTACACGCGCATGGGCGCCAAGGTGCTCGTCGTCGAGGCGATGCCGCAGCTGCTGACCGGGACGGATCTGGAGATCAGCAAGACGCTCGGCCGTATCCTCAAGAAACAGGGCATCGAGATCATGCTCAACACGAAGGTGGAGACGATCGAGAAGACCGGCCAACAGGCCGCGAAGGTCACGATCAGCGGCGAAGGGACGAACAACAAGCCCGAGACGCGCGAGTTCGATCAGGTGCTCGTCGCGGTCGGCCGCAAGCCGATCACCGACACGCTCAACCTCGCGGCGGCCGGATTACAAACGACGGACAAAGGCTTCCTCGAAGTCGACGCGCAGCGGCGCACCAAAGTCGACGGCATCTTCGCGATCGGCGACGTCACCGGCTCGCCGATGCTCGCCCACAAGGCGATGAAAGAAGGCGTCGTCGCCGCGGAGGTGATCGCGGGCGACCGCGCGAGTGCGTTCGATCCGGTCGCGATCCCGAACTGCGTGTACACCGACCCCGAAGTCGCCACGATCGGGCTGTCCGAAGAGGAAGCGAAGGCCGCAGGCTACGACGTGAGCGTCGGCAAGATGAACCTGATCGCGTCGGGCCGCGCGCGCACGATGAACGAGACCGACGGCCTCATCAAGCTGATCGGCGACAAGAAGACCGATCTGCTGCTCGGGATGCACATCGTCGCACCGCAGGCGGAGTCGCTGATCGGCGAGGGCGTGATCGCGCTGGAGATGGGCGCGACGGTCGAGGACATCGGCCTGTCGATCCACCCGCACCCGACGCTGACGGAATCGATCATGGACACCGCGGAGTTCATGCACGGCAAAGCGATCCATATCGTAAACGCGAAGCCGGCCAAACAGCCTGCCGCTGTCTGAAGCGCCGGCCGGGCGCTGATCGTTCTATGCGTATCTTCCTAGGGAACGATTACTTCGGCGCGGGCAACGCCGGCGACGATCTTTCCCTGCACGGGTTTCTCGCCGCCGTGGCTCGGCATCCCGGCGTCGAGCTCAGCGTGTGCACCGCGCACGACCTCGCCGGCCGGCAGCGGTGCTTCCCGCGCATTCGTTGGCTGCCGGACGACGACGCGGTCCGCGACGACGCGCTGCGAAACGCCGACGTCTGGCTCGGACTCGGCGATACGCCGTTTCAACTGGACAGCGGCCCCTGGCTGCTCGATCGCAACGAACGCGAACGCGAGCGCTGCGCCGCGCTGGGTAAACCGATGTATCTGCTGGGCGCCGGTTGCGAAAGCGCGGAAGCCGCCGGCGATCCGCGCTCGCGGGCGCTGCTCGAATCCGTGGCCCACGTTTGGGTGCGCGACGAGTTCTCCGCGGCGACGCTGCGGCCGTTCGTCGATGCGGCGCGCCTCACCGCCGGCGCCGACGTCGGGCACCTGGCGTTCGGCGACCATACACTCGCGCCGCCGCCGGAACCCGGGGTCGTCGGATTGCTGTTGGCCTTCGAACGGAGCGAGCAGTTCGATCTGCGCGAGATCGAGCGCTTCATCGAACGCCGCGCGCCCGGCATGACGCGCTGGCTGGTGCAGGAGGTGCGCGCCTTTCCACACGTCGAGCGGTGGCTGCTCAGCCGTCTCGCGCCCGAAGCGCGCGCGCGGTTGTCCGTCATGGAATTCGATTACGCGACGAGCTCCGTCGACGAGTACCTGCGCGCGTTCGGGGCGCCGGACGTGACGGTGACGAGCCGGTATCATGGCGCGGTCGTCGCCGCCTGGCACGGCTCGAAGGTGCTCGCCGTGACGCGGTCCGCAAAGGTGCGCGGGCTCGCGGACGAGCTCGATCTCGCGCACGTCGACCGCGCGGACTCGCATGCCGCGCTGGAGGCGGGCTTGGAACGCGCCGCGGCCGTGCCGCGCGAACGGCTGCACGACGCGCGCCGCCGCGCGCTCTCGATGTGCGACGCGTTCTTCGCGGAGTGCCGTACGCCCAGAACGCGCGTCGCCATGGTGCACGCCGGCGCGCGTGCCCGGTCGGCGGCGATCAGCGAGCCGCTTCCGCTCGAATCGCTCCGGGCGTCGATCGACGCCGAGATTCCGAGCAGCCTGAGCGCCGGCGAGACCGCGATCGTCCGCTGCGCCGTCACCAACCTGGGCGACGCGACGTACGTCTCCGCGCCGCCCAATCCCGTCCAGCTCTGCTATCGGTGGTACGACGGCGCCGGCGTTCCCCACGGCGCGGGAACGTGGATCCATACGGCGTTACCGCAACCGCTCGCTCCCGGCGAAACCGTGAACACCGCGATGCGAGTCGGTGCGCCGCCGCTGCCCGGCCGTTATCAGCTGGCGGTGAGCCTTCTCCAAGAAAGCGTCGCGTGGTTCGACGACGTCGCCCCGGCGAGCGGCGCGCGCGGCGACGTGATTGTCGAGGCCGGCGTGAGCGGTCCGAAGACGCCCGAAACGTTCTTCCTGCTATCACCCGCCGAGCGCCGGCAGCGGACGCTGCAAGCGATCGAGGCCCACGTGCCGCTCCTCGACCGGTGGGGCCGGATCGACGAGAGCTGGCGCAGCGAATGGAGCTTTCGCGCGGCGTGCGCAGCGGAGTGGCTCAAGGCTGCGCGCTCCGTTGCGGACTTGGGCTGCGGCGCCATGACGCTCGCACAGTACCTTCTCCCGTCGCAGCGTTACGTTCCGGTGGATCTCGTCGCGCGCGACGACCGGACGATCGTGCTCGATCTCGAACGCGACGATCTCTCGCGGGCCGCGGCCGACGCGTGCGCGCTGCTCGGCGTTCTCGCGTATCTCTTCGACGTCCCCGCCCTGCTCGCCAATGTCCGCGCGGTTTTCCCGGCGGCCGTCGTCTCGTACAGCGTCTGCCGGGCCGCGGACGAGATCGACAGCCGGTTAGAGCTGGGCTGGGTGAACCACTTCAGCTACGACGCGCTGCTGGAGCTGTTCGGCAACGCGGGATTCGCGGTCGTCAGAGAGCGCCGCATCGATGAGGCGCAGTTTCTCTTCGAGCTCGCCGCGGCCAACTGAATCAGCGCTCACCGCACGTCACGCAGCTCGCGGTCCAGCCGCTCGATCAGCGCCAGCCGCTCGTCACAGGCCGCGCTCAAGCCGTCGATCACGGCCTGCCGTTCGGCGGCGACCGTGCGCAGCGCGGCATCGTGCTCGTAGAGGTCCAAGAGCGCGAGCACGATCCGGCCGTCGGACGTCTCGAGCAGCGTGCGAGCGACGTCGTCCGCGGGCCGCGCCGCCGGCAACTCGGAGCCCGCGACGAAAAACATGTCATAGGGAAAGACCGGCGGCTCGAAGACGGCGTTCGGAAACCCCGTTCGCATCAAGATCGCGCGGGCCGAACGCTTGGAGAACAAGAACAGATGGGCCGGGCCGAGGAAATCGAGGAACCGGTCGTGCGCGGCGTGCAGCTCGGAATACGCGACCTCGCGAAAGTCCGGCGTTTGAGCCAGCAGCAGCCCGTCGGGGCTCAGCACGCGCCGAATCTCGTGCAGCGTCGCTTCCGGCTGCGCGAGATGTTCGAGCACGTCGAACGACACGACGATGTCGAACGCCGCATCGGCGAAGCCCGCGGACTCGAGCGGTCCCAGACGCATGTCGACGTCGAACGTGCGGCGCGCGCGCTCGACGATCGTGGGGCTCATCTCGATGCCGACCGCATCGAAACCAGCCAAACGCGCCAGCCGCACGAAGCCGCCATGGCCGGCGCCGATCTCCAGCAGGCGCGCCTGCGGTCGGCGATAGCGCAAGAGCGCGCGCAGCCAATGGAGGCAGCGGTGCGTGAGGTCCGTGCGCTCGCGCTCGTCGATCGGCGGGAGGCCGAGCTCGAGCTGATGCGTGGTCCAGAACCGCGACCCGTAGAGATCCGAGTCGTCGTCCACCACGCCCGCGGTGCTTATGTCGGGTGCGCCGGCGAACACCAGCGTCTCGCACGCGGTGCATCGAAAATAGTCGGGTCCGAACGGTTCCAGAGCGGAGGTTGAATCGCACCAGCAGCGAGCGGCCCACGCAGCATGCACGCCGGACCGCATTCGAGGTTCGCTCGCCCGCCGCCCTCAGCTCGCGGCGAAGATGCGGAAGTCCAGCGCGCGCGGATCGCCGTCGACCGCATGACCGCCGCCGTCCGCGTGAAGCGTCAGCGTGACGGCGTCGCCGAACGGTGCGAGCGGCACGTCGACCTTCGTGCGCGATGCGATCTCGGTAGCGGCGATGTCGGTGCCGTCCGGCCCGGCGACGTGCAGCGTGAAGGGCTTCGACTCGAACCCCGGCCCCGACTCGGCTTCGAACGACAGCGTGTGGCCGTGCGCGCGATGGATCGCGATGGTCGCATCGCCGCCGACCCAGCGGAACGCGGTATTCGCGTGGCGCTCGAGCGGATAGAAGCCGCGCTCCGCGTTCGCCCACGCCGGAAATACGTCGGCGACCCGCTCGACGGACAGTTCGAACACCCGAAAGTTCAGCACGCGGGGATCGTTCGGGCTCGACCGTCCGCCGCCGCCGGCGTGCAGCACGATACTGAACACGCGCGGGCTCTCCGGCGGCAGCGCGAACTCGACCATCTGCTTCGTCGAGACGACGTCCCGCCCGATCTCCGCGCCGTCGACGAAACGTGCCGTCAGCTCGAACGGCTCGTGGGCGACGCCGGGGCCCGGTTCGACGAGCAGGCGCAGGATGTGGCGCAACGGCGTGAGGGCTGCGACGTGGACCACCGCGTCGTTCTCGACCCAGCGAAACGTCACGTCGTCGTGCCGTTCGAACGGAAACCAGCCGTCGCCGAGCGCGACGGCGTTCGTTTCGGCGAAGATGTCGGACGGCGATGCGATCGTCGTCGCGCCGTTTCCCCAGACCGTGACGGACTGCGTCGCACCGTTATTCGGATCGAAGTCGTCGAACCACCCGACGCCCTCCTGGACGACCGAGAGCCGCAGCAGATACCGGCCCGGCGCGCTCGGGGCGACGACGCGCATGCTCCCGCCGCGCGTTTCGCCTGCAGCGAGCGGGGCCGGAAGCCCGCTTCGTGCGCGGGAGCTCGTCTCGACCGCCGCGCCAGCGTCGTCGAGCCACCGGTAACCGAGCTGCGTGGGGTACGGGAGGCTCGACCCCAGCTCCGTCGTCGCGCGGTTGGTGAGCTCGTAGGGCACAAAGGCCTCGCCGCCGGCCGGCATCGTCGCCGGCATCGCCGCCGCGAACGTCGTCTTGCACTGTTCGCGCGGTCGCGTGTTGCGCAGCCAGAACTGCATCTGGATGCCGCGGCGCCGGCTTCCCATCAGCTCCTGCTCGGTCAGCGCGTGAACGCCGTGGAACATGACGTCGGTCCGCGCGAAGATCAGCGCGGAGTTCGGGCGGTACGGGATCGTTTCGCCGCGCTCGAACCGGGCGGGATCGTAGTGCCCGAGGCCGCTGCACGTGAAGTCACGCCGCTGCAGCGGCGTGTACAGCGTCGTGCCGAGATGATCGAGGCCTTCGTGCTCGGGAAAATAGAACAGGCACGTGAAGACCTTTTCGCTGCGGTCCGTATGCGGGCCGAGATAATACCCGGCATCGTGCTGGTTGAGGATCATGCTCCCCGGGAGCCGCTGCTCCACGAACGACGGGTCGTCGATTTGCGCGCCGAAGCGCGCCCGCGCGTACGGCTCGAAACGCTCCAGCAGCGTGCGCGCGAAGTGCGGCCCGCAGACGAGCGCCGCCATCGCGGTCCAGAAGTCGCGCTGCGCCGGCGGCAGAGCGAGCGCTTCTCGCGGAACCTCAATCTCCCGGCGCTGTTCGTAGTTGCCGAAACGAAGGCTCGGCTCGCCGGGATTGCTCCACCGCCGGAACGCGTCCGAGTCGGTCGGGAACGACCGCTCGATTGCCGCATACGCCGCGGGCGAGAAGACGTTCTCGACGTACACGTACGGCGACGGCTCGGAGCACATCGCCGCGCCGAGCACGGCATGCCGCATGTGGATCGCCTCCGCGGCGTCCCATACACCCGCGTCCGAAGCGGGATTCAATTCGATCACGCGCACTCCCGATGACTCACGGATCGTGGTCGATGAAGATTTCGCACAACGGCGTACGTTTACCCGTCCGCGTTAGTTCCTTCTCGCACCGCCGCTGTCGCGCGCGTGTTGTAATAGCATGAGAATCGCATTTCGGATTTCGGCCGATACGAGAGGCAGACCGGATGCTTTCCTCCGCTGACGAGCGAGGTGTCGCCGTCGTTCCTCACGGTGCAGGGAGCCGTCACGGCCGTCGTGTCGTACGGCGTGCGTCAAGCGCTTCGAAAAACGCGAAAGTTCAGCGTGCGCGAATCGCCGAGCGTCGCCCGGCCGCCTCCTTCGGCCCGCAGCTTGATGACGTACGGCGTCGGTTCGTCGCCGGGCAGCGGGACGACCACGTTCTGGCGCGTGCTGACCGGCACCGATGCGAACGCCCCACCGCGCACATCGGTCGCGTGCAGGACGAACGGCTGCCTCCCGACGCCGGGTCCAGGTTCGATGTCCAAGACGAGCTCCGCCGCCGGCGACGACACATGGATCACGGCATCGTTGTTCGCCCACCGAAACGTCGAACCGCGATAGTCCTCGAGCGCATACCAGCCCGCGCCGGCTCGCAGGCCGCTCCCGCTCGCGAACACGTCGGCGCGCTGCGGCGTCACAGCCGCGAGGAACGCGCGAAAATCCAAGCTGCGGTCGTCACCGGCGATGCGCCGGCCGCCGTCCGCGAGGTGAAAGCGCAGCGCGTGCATGCGCGGCGCCGCCGGCGGCAGCGTCAGCTCGAGCATTTGCCGGCCGCGCACCTCGGACGACGCCACGAGCTCGTCTGCTGCGTCGTACACCTCGAGCGTGAAGGGCTTCGAGCCCACGCCTGGACCAGGTTCGACTTCGAGCGAGACACGGTGCTCGACGGCGGCGAAGACGGGGACGTACAGCATCGCGCCGGCGCGCGCCCAACGAATCGTCATGTCGGCGTCGCATTCGGCGGGATACCAGCCGCTGCCGAAGCGCACCGCTGAGGAGTCCGCGATGTCGTCGGCCGCGCTCGACTGCGCTTCGGCGGCATAGCCGGCGCGCGGGGAGCGCTCGTCGGCCGCCTGCTTCGCCAGCGTGTGCTCGGCCGACGTGTTCAGAACCGCCTCCACGGTCAGCAGCGCCGCGTCCAGGTTGAGGTGGAACGCGTCGAAGTGATAGCGCGCATCCACATATCCGTCGCCGCCGGTGATGCGCGGCCAGAGGTCGATGAACGTCGTGCCGGTGCGCTCGCACACGCCGCGCAAGAGGTGATTCATCAACCCGACCGACTGATACCGAGCACGCGCGGTGGACGCGAAGAACGCCTGCGCGAACACGACGTCGTCCGGCGTCGGCGGCTGGACGCAGTGGAGGTGGACGTTGCGCAATCCGTACGACCGTAGCACGCGCAGCCCGCGTTCGAGCGGCTCCAGGTACCGCGCCGCACCGGCGGCCGCCGTTTCGAAATCGAGGGCGCCCGGACCGCTCGCGTACGCATCCGACTGCATGACGCCGGCCGGCAGCGCGATCTCCCGCGCTGCGATCTCCTCGAAGAAGCGCAACCAGTCGATGATGCCGCAGAACAGCACGATGGGAGGATCGGGCCGCTCCCGGCCTTCGCTCTCTTCCACGAAATCGAGCGCGGCGTTTCCGACACGCCGATAGGCCATCCAGCCGCCGCCGTCGTCGCGCATCAGAAGGTGTTCGCCGACGAGCCGGGACAGCAGCTCGTGGTTGAGGTTCCCGCCGGCGTCGCAGAAGTCGTTGGCGGCCAGGCCCGGCGTGTGGAGCGCGCGGCCGAGAAACGGCGAGCGCGAGCCCGGTACGGAGAAGACACGGTCTTTGAAGATGAGGCAGTTGCTGTCGCCGGCGAAATACATCGGGATCGGATGCGCGGCGACCTCGACGTTGCCGTCACCGCGGACCGGCCGCAACGGCTCGGTTCGCGGTGCGCGCTGCCGGTCATCGGCGACGATCAGCTCGATGAGGACGTCCTCGTCGCACGGCGGCGCGTTCGTTCGCGCCAGCATGAGTGCGGCCCGCTCAGCCGGGGCGGGCGCCTCACACGCGTCGGCCGCGCCGAAATAGTCTTCGACGAACAAGCGCACCAGGCTGTCGGCGGTTTCGGCCGTCGGGTGGCGTTCGCCGTCGCGGAACAGGCGCCCGCCGCCGAGATTCTGCGTGACGAAATCGTATGCGGCGAAGTAGTCCACGTGAGCGTGGCGCGCGGCGACCTCTTCGGCCGCGACCTTCAGCACGGACTTCGAGTACGTGGACGCGCGCACGACGTGCAGCGGCGTCATCGTTGCCGCCATCGGTACCGGCGAAACGCTGAGGATCAGCTTGCCGGCTGGATTGATCTCGCGAAAGATCGCGATGAAGCGTTCGAGGTCGGCTTTGACGGCCTCCGCGTCGAGGTTTCTGAAGACGTGACGGGCCGGGTCGAAGACGCCGAGCCCGCGGCCCGGGCACACCGGAAAGGCCGCACCGTCGCGCCGGTCGATCCAAACTTCCGTTTGCCCGAGCGTGAACACGAACAGATCGACGCCGGCGAACATCTCGCGAACCGCGTCGAGATGCGCACGGCGATCGGCTTCGAGCTCGTCGGCGGACGCGAAACTTCGCGCGGCGCGCGGCCGGAACGGATCGACGAACCCGCCGGGCGCCGGCCACGCTGCGTCCAGCGGCCGAAAGCGCCCCAAGGCGCGCTCGATGAGCTGCACGAGCTGACGCGACGTATAGATGTTGCCGTACCGCGCGGAGTAGGGCTCACCGCCCGGCTCGAGGACGACGTAGTCCAGACCGAACTCGCGCATGCCGTCGGCGAGCCGTTGAGCAAAGCAGCTGCCGCCCGAAGCGACGCGCGCCGAACGCTCCAGCCGGAACTTGACCGGACCCTGCGGGTCGATCATTCTACGGTCCTCGATCGCGCTCACGGCGGAGCGCCAATTCTGATGCCCGGGCAATCCGGCGTAAGGATAGAGCTCCGTTTCGATCATCATCGCGCGCTCAGCTCGGGCGCCTGCCCGGCGGCGGGAGGCGGCGCCGGCGCACCGTCTTTCGCAGTCACCTCGACCTCGGCGTCTTGGCCGTTTATCGGGTCCACGTCGCTGAACCATGCGATCTCCGACTGCAGCAGCGTCACGCGCAAGCAGTAGGTTCCGGCTCGCCGTGGCGCGGCGATGCGCATCGGGACCGTCGTCGACGCGCCCGGTGCGAGCGGCACCGGCATCGGCGTGTGGATGGAGCTCCCGACCTCGGTGAGCTGTCCCGCGGCGTCGTACCAGCGGTAGCACACGAACACTGGATGCTTGCCGCCGCTGGCGAGCGCGACGCTGCCGTCGTTCCGCACCGTGCACCAGGTCGTGATCGTCGTCCGCGCCTGCATGACGTGCGGTATGTCGGCGACCACCGGCGCGCGCATCGACTCCGCGTCGAGCGCGTCCATCGCCACGTTTTCCGACGCCACGCCTTCGATGCCCGGCAGAGCGTAGAATCCGTTGAACTCGCGAAACCAGTCGTACTCCGTCCACCGCTCGTTGAGGATCCCTGTTTCCTCGGCAAGCTTGGAGATCAAATCGAATTGCTGACCGCCCGGATTGGCGACCATCTCCTCGAGCAGTTCCGAGACCCGCGCGCGTTCCGACTCGATGAGCTCCTCATCGCAGACGACGTCGAGCTGCGCTCGATAATCGCGCAGCATCATCGTGTCGCGCTCCGTCGGCGGCGGCTCGTGTTCCGCCGCGCAATGCGTGAGGAAATGCCGCATGACGTGCGCCAAGCCGTCCAGCGTGACCGTGCGGCGGTCGCGTTCGAAATAGGCATCCCCGTTCTGGGGCCCGGACACGAGCTCGTACCCGGGGAAGTACCACACGCTCGCGTGCGCGCGCTCGACCTCGTCGGCGGCAACGCGCAGGGCCGCCTTCGTGTACGTCGCCGACACCACGACGTGGCGCGGCTCGTACGTCGCGATCGGCGGTTGCGGCGACACCGTCAAGATGATGCGCGCGCGCGGATTGATCGCGCTCAGGCGGGCGATGAACGCGTCGAGGTCGTCGCGGAGCTCGGCTGCGGTGAAATTGACGAATTCGTACAGCGCGAAGTCGATGCGCCCGGCACGGACCCCGGGCGCCAGCGGAAACACCGCTCCGTCGGCTCGCGATCGCCACGCTTCGGTGAGTCCCATCGTGAAAACGAGGACGTCCAGGCCTTCGAACATCGTGCGGACCGCTGCGAGGTGCGCGACACGCGACGCGGCGAGATCCGCAACGGACGCAAAACCGTGCGGCTCGATCTCGGGGCGAAAGGGGTCCGCATACCGCCCGTCCGCGCGCAGCCACGCCTCGTCGACAGGCGCGAACGCACCGTAGGCGCGATCGAAGAGCTGAAGCAGCTGCCGCGGCGTGTACACGTTACCGGACCGCGTGGAGAACACGCCGTAGCCCGCCGCTCGCTGCGCGTTCGGCGGCACGCCGGGCGGCGCCGGCTCCGCGACGAAGTAATTGTATCCGAACTGCGTCAGCGCACGCGACATGTGCTGCGCGAAGCAGCTTCCGACGGTCGCGATGCGGGCGCTGCGGTCGATGCGAAAAGGCGGGTCGCCGACCGGGTCGACTTCTCCCGCCGCAACGCGCTCGACGGCGCGGCGCCAGAACCGTGACGGCGGCAGATCCGCATACGGCGACGACTTGCGCTCGGGCCCCGCCGCCGGCGCCGGGGCCGCACCGTTCCCGCCGCGCTTGCGCTCGCCGGCGAGCACGCTTTCGAGGTCATGGTAAGCCGGCTCGACGGCACGGGCGCAGATCAAACCGCCCGGCGGTATGACGGAGTACGCCTCGAACGAGCGCGCGATGAACTCGTCGAGATCCAGCAGCGGCGGGATCACCGACGACGGATCGTACGGCTTGAAGAGCAGCGATCCCGCGACCCCCAAGCGCTCGGCGATCTCGGGGTAAACGGGCCAAATCGCGTGCCGAACGAAGGGGTCGTCGAGGTAGTCCTCAGGAGCGTCCAGCACGGTCGTGAGCCCGGCCCGCCGCACCAGCGCGCGTGCGATCTCGGCCATCATCACGAGCGCCGGGTGAGCGGGCAAACGCATGAAACACCCGTACCGCTCCAGCCGTGCGAACGCGCCTTCGAGCGGAAGCCCGACCACGTTCGCTTCCTCGAGCAGGGCGCGCTTCGCAGGCTGCCAGCAATCGAAGAAGCCGAGCCGCTCGTACACCGGTTCGCAAAACAGCCGCGCGGTTTGCGCTGCGCTCATCCCCCGCAACCAGCCGTAGACGATCAGCGACGAATGATCCTCGCCCATCGGCGGCAGGACGTTTTCCCACGGTCCGAAGGCAGGGGCCACGTCGGGATGAAACGCCTTGAACCAGATGCGCGGATAGAGATACTCGTTTGGGCGCCGCGTCTCGTGCGTCAGCGTCCGGCTGTCGCGCTGGCGGAACACGACGTCGTCGTCCCCGGCGATCGCGCTCATATCGCTGAAGAGCGGATATCGCTCGACGCGGAACTTCGGGTTCATCACCGTCAGGCACCGAACCAGCGGCAACGCTTGGCAGCTGCCGACGACGTAAATGTTCACGTCAGCGCACGCACTGCGCAAGGGGGACGGCGTGACAGGTCCCGGCGACGACGACCTTCATGTATCTGTGGGGTGCTCCATTTGGAAACGCACCGTCTTCTCGCGGTGGCCGTCTTTTCCGCCTGCGCTGCGGCACGGCCGGAACCTGGGAAAACGCTGGCAGAGCAAGCGGTGAGGGACCGTCCGGCATGCGCGATTAATAGGGCGGCGATGGTTGACAGCGAGCACGACATCGTCCCCGGCGCGCGCGACGTCGGCGACGTTCTCATGAGCGATCCGCTCTATCGCCTCGCGAACCGCCGCCTGGAAAACCCGGTCGTCCTGGGAGTCGCGCTGTTCGTCGTCGTCGTCGCGATGATTCTGCTCGGACCGTCGACCGAATCGCGGTTTATCTACACGGACTTCTGAACGTGGCGGTGTTCCGCGGCTTCGCGACGGCCGCGGTCGTGTTGCTTGCCTTGCTGATCGGAACCGACGCGCTGGTCCGCGCGTACTTTCCGCGCCTCGACCGGCTCACCGACAACTTCTCAGCGGCGTATCTGGACCGCGAGGTGCGCGCGCTCGCGCCGGATCGCGAGGCCGTCGTGTTTCTCGGCGACTCCGCACTGTGGGGCTACCACGTGCCGCCCGCGGCCGCGAGCGTCTCGCTGCTGCGGCAAGCGGGTTGCCGGTGCCGGAACCTTTCGTTCGAGGGCGGCAGCCCGGCGAACACGTACGCGGTGCTGCGCGCGCTGTTCGCCGCGGGCGCGGCTCCCAAGGCCGTCGTGTTCAACGTCAATCAGAAGGAGTTCAACCCGGCGGACAGCGCGTACCGCACGCTGCATCCGAGCGTGGATGCGTTGGCACGGCCGCTCCTGGCGCCCGACGAAATCGCATTGCTGGCAGCTCCGGACGCACCGGATTTCAACGGCCGCATCGACCGGACCATCGCCGCGCACTGGGCGCTCTACGCGCTTCGTTCCGATTTGCGCGAAGTCGTGTTCGACGACGTCGACGCCGTGCACCGGCTCGACCGCGCGCTGAAGAGCGCGAGCGGCGCAACGTCCCGCCAGGACGCCGCGCATCGGCCGACGGCGGACCGCTTCGAGGGAACGTACGACCTCACGCCGCTCGCCGCGGAGCCCGACAACGTTTCGCTGGTCTTCTTGCGCAAGATCGCCGATCTGCTCGCCGCGCGGCGCGTCCGTGCGTTCGCGATGCTGACGCCCACCAACCACGCGCTGCTGCACGACTACATCGACGTGCCCGTGTACGACGAGAACCTGCGCTACGTCAGGGCGCTGTTGGAGCGGCGCGGCGTCACGGTCTTGGATTACGACCGCGCGTTCGGCGCCGAGCAGTTCCTCGACAACGACCACCTCACGGTGCGCGGGAACCGTACCTTCGCCGGCTTGATCTCCGCCGCGCTCGGTGCCCGATGATCTTCAACACCTGGGTGTTCGCGCTCTTCGGCTGCGTGGTCCTGACGGTCTACTGGACGCTCGTCCCGCCGCGCGCAAAGCCGCTGTTCCTCATCTGCGCGGGCATCGTGTTTTACACGTACTCCGTGCCCGCCTATCTCCTGTTGATCTTGCTGCTGGGCGTCGTCACGTTCGGGATCGGCCGCGCGATGCTGCGGCCCGGGCGCAGCGAAGGCGAGCGCAAGCGCTACCTAGCGGCCGGCGTCGTGCTCATCGTCGGCGTCCTGGTGTACTTCAAGTACACCAAGTTCTTCGCGCTCACCGTCGACCAGGTCGCCCGGCACGCACATCGTCCCGATCCCCGCCATCGTCGTGCCGCTCGCGATCTCGTTCTTCACCTTCGAGTTCGTCCACGTGCTGGTCGACGTCTACAACCGCAAGATCCGACGAGCTGCGGGCGCTCGATTTCGCCGTGTTCACGATGTTCTTCCCGACGCTGGTGGCCGGGCCGATCAAGCGGTATCAGAGCTTTGCGCCGCAGGTCGCGTCGCTCGGAAGCACGTTCGACGACAAGGTGCTCTTGCACGGCTACCGCGTCGCCGTGGGGATCGCGAAGAAGTACGATCCTCGCCGACTCGATGACGCTGCTCACGCAACCGGTCCTCACGCCGGGGATGCCGTACGGAACCTTCGACTACTGGGTCGGGATGCTCGCATACGCCGCCAAGATCTACTTCGATTTCAGCGGTTACTCCGACATCGCGATCGGGCTGGCGGGCCTGCTCGGCGTGCGCATCCCCGAAAACTTCGAGCGGCCGTACTGGGCGCAGAACATCTCGCAGTTCTGGCGCCGCTGGCACATGTCGCTGTCGAGCTGGATCCGCGACTACGTGTTCATCCCGCTGGGCGGCAGCAAGCGCGGCCGGCTCGCGACCTCGCTCAATTTGTTCCTGGCGATGGCGATCGCCGGGCTTTGGCACGGCGCCGCATGGACGTTCGTGCTGTGGGGCCTGTGGCACGGCGCCGGTTTGGCCATCCACCGTATCTGGTCGGCGGCCGTCGTGCCGCGCGTGGCGGCGTTTCGCTCGGAGACGCTTGGTGTTCACGCGGCGTCCATCGCCGTCACGTTTCTGTTCGTATGCTTGGGGTGGGTGCTCTTCGCGACGTCGACGGTTGCGAACGCCGCGGAGGTCTACCGGCACCTTTTCGGCCGCGGCTAGACCTTCGTCGCCAGGGATCACGACGGCCCCGCATGGAAACGCACGCACATGCGCTTGCTCATCGCAGCGGTATTGTCGGTGCTTCCTGTCGCCACGGCAGGACGGCCCGACATCGTCGTGGTCGCACGCGCCGCACACGACCCGCTGCTCATTTGGAATGCCAGCCCAACCATTTACGCTCTCGTCGCTCAAGCCGCGCCTGATCCCGAGGTAAACGCACAGCTGCAGCGCGGAGCGCGCCGCATCGTTGACGCGAAACGCGCCATCCTCAAGAACGCGTCGGGAACGCTGACGGTGCGTGTGGTGTACGAGGCGAACGTCGCGGCCCACGGCACCAACTACTCGATCGCGACGATGGGCAAGGCTACGACGTACGCGATATTGGAGATGCCGGCGCGAGGCGGGCCGGAGCGATTTCGCGTAATTGGAAAGCTGCCGCGCTGATGCGGAGATCAGGCGCATGAAGTGGACGATCGAGGTTCCCCCGGATGAACGTCGCTAGAATAGCCTTACTCCAGGCTGCGGTCACGTTCGCTTTGCTGGCGTACACGTGCGGACCGCTAGACGCCCAAGTTGCGGTGCCGCAGCCCACCCCCGCGGTCGCATCCTCACCTTTTCTCGAACCAGCGACGCCGCTGGAACACGTGCGCACGCTGGCGGGAAGCGGACGGTTCGGTCTTCGCGACGGCCCCCTGCTCGAAGCCGAGTTCATGGCGCCCGCCGCAGTGGCGTTCGACGCTGCCGGTCGATTGTACGTAGCCGACCGCGCGGCGCAGCGCATACGCATGATCGACCATGGGCGTGTCACGACCGTCGCTGGAAGCGGGCAAATCGATGCGACCGGAGTCTATGTTCAAGGCGGATACGCTGACGGCCCCGCGAGCAGTGCCAGGTTCAACGAACCGGTCGGGGTCGCGGCGATGCCGGACGGATCGCTCCTCGTCGCGGACCGCCTGAACCACTGCATCCGCCGAATCGCCAACGGCGTCGTCACGACCTACGCCGGGTCTCCCATGCGAGACGGGTCGAAGGACGGAACGCGCGCCGACGCAGAGTTCCACGAGCCTCACGGGATCACGGTCGATACGGCGAACGTCGTGTACGTTGCCGACTATACTGTCGGCGTTCGCAGCATAACCCCCGACGGAACCGTCTCTACCGTGAAAATCACGGAATACGGTCCCAAACGCATCGTCTCCGTTTCGGCCTCGGGCGGCGGCAATACGTTGACCCTGTTCGCGGCGGAGGAAAACGAGGTCATCCACACCTATCGGCCAGGCCGAGCCAAACCCGAGATCTGGCGCTATCTCGACAACGAGGATATCTTGCACCCGTACGGGCTCGCCGCGTTGAGCGATACGCAAGTGCTGCTTACCGACGTGCTCTTCAACAACGTCAAAGTCATGCGAACCGCCGAGCCGCCGTTCGTTTCGCACGTCGGCGGAGGTGCCGTCGCGGGGCCTCCGGTGGTCACCAAAGGACTCACCGCAGGCTACAAGGACGGCGCGGCCGACGAGGCGCGTTTTTCGCAGCCCACGGGCATCGCAGTGCACGGCCGTGACATCGTGATCGCCGATATGGGGAATCGGCGGATTCGGGCCATGCCCATGCCGGATCTCCGCCGCTCGACCTCGTCCAATGCGTTGAGCGAATTATCGAAAGATCCGTCGAAGTACCGCATGCTCTTCATCGGACCGTCGAGCGCCTTCTACGGCGTGATGTGGCGGGAGTCGATGGGCGGCCTCATAGAATCGCGGCTCGCTGCCGACCGGGCACAACTGGGCATCCCGCGGCCGCCCGTGATGTCGATCGTGCGCGTCGACGGCGTACAGACCGATGCCGAGCAGAACCTCGTCGAAACGTACGCGGGCGACGGCCAAGTCGATCTCGTGATCTTTTCGTTCACGGTCGGCGTCAACGACGCAACGATCGGCCAATCGCTGCAGCGACTGGAGCAGCGGCTCGGGAAAGCCGGCACGCGGCTGCTCGTTTTCGTGCAGCCTTCCTATTGGCCGATCGCGCAAGAATCGTTCATCATGGTGGAACAATCTCAGCTCAAGGGTGCGTATACCGGTGAGCAGTGGCTTGCAAAGGAACGGTCCCTCGTGGCTGCGGTCAAGGCGTCGGGCGTTCACTACGTTGCCCCGTTCGAGGAATACCTCGCCTACGAACGGAGCGATCACCACCTGCCGCTGTTCCACTCGAACGAGAACCATCCGAGTGAGGCCGGCAATGCGTTTTTTGGCCGCTTCGTCGTCAGCGAGCTCGAACGGTGGAAGCCTTGGAACAAATAGATTGCTCCGGTGAAAGGTCCTGGACTCGCGTCCTATCCCGCGTGCCTGCGATGACGTTTCGCATGATCCTCACCGCGGCGCTCATGGTTTCCACCGTCGCTGCGACTGCAGACTCGCCGCCGGCGAGCGGTCACCTCATCGTGGCTCGGACCGCTGGGGACGCGCTCTTGATCTGGGACGCGAGCGTCGCGGTGGCATCGATCGTGAACGATAAGGCGTCAGACGCCGACGCAGATGCACGCCTGCAACATGATGCGCTGCATCTGCTCTCCCAGTCGCTGAATAAACTCGACGCAAGCGCGAAGAGCGTCACGCTGCGGATAGTCTACAACAAGATCGGCGCGGTCAGCCCCGTTTACGGCGCTGCCACGTTGGCGGACGTCGAGCGCTACGCGACGTTGACGGCGGCGGTTCGCGATCTTCGGGACAATCGGGATAAGTGGCGCGATGCCGGCCCGAATAAGGCGCTGCCGTCGTGGATCACGTACAAGGTGAACGGCCGGCTCCCGCCGCGGTAGCTGCGGCTAGCGCTTGAGGGCTTGCGCGACGTGAGCTGCAAAGCGCCGCAACGAATCCGGAAACATGTGGATTCCGTCAGGGGTCCATTTACCGGCATACACGTCGCTCCAGGCGCGAGCATCGACGATCGTCACGCCTGGTGTTGCACGGTAAAAAGCGTTCAATGCATCGACGTAATAACGGATCTTGGACCGCGACTTGAGGTCATACGGCTGCGGGTGCCAGGCTGCTTCTTGCGTGTAGTCGCGAATCGTAAGCTCGTAGACACGTATTCGGCGCTTGTGTAGCGAAGCGACGATCGCTCGATTCGCGTCCTCCACCTCTTTCAAGGGGATCCGCTTATCGCCAAGCATGGTCAAATCGTCGACTCCTAGGAACAACACCGCGTCTGTGGTGTCGGCAGGCAGGGTCGGGAGCTCCTCGAGTAACGCTTGAAGCGTGGTATAGCTGGGCGGATATTTCACGGCGAGATTGTGAATGCGCACGTGCATCATCGTGCCGACCAAGGCCGGGTAACCGGGCGGCGAGTAGAGGGCGCCGGTGGTCGAGTCTCCGATGAACGAGATCACGCGTTCGCTTGCGACGGCCGGCGCGGAGCTTGCAGTGATGACCGAAGCGACAGCTGCGAAGAGAGCCCAAGACTTCATTGCGACCTCCATAGTGCGGCGCAGCGCGGTATTCCCGCCACTCACCTCGCGTTCGTCACCTTCGCGAGGAACATGCGCAGCGTCAGATCGCGCGGGTCGTTCGGCACGCGAATCGTTCCGGCGGGACGGCTCAAGGCGACGTCGAGCGGCACGGTCGCGGCGGGGACGTCGACATCGATCTCTTGATCCCGGTCGACGCGAATCTGTCGCGTCCGGCCGCCGGCGGTGACCGCCAGATCCAGCTTACCGCCGACGGATGGGCCCGGGGCGACCTCGAGCCGCAGCACGCGCCGCACGCGTGACGCCGCGACGCGGAGATGCGCCGTGCGCTTCATCCAGCGGAACGTGCGGTTCTGATACGTCTCGAACGGATACCATTGCGCGTTGTCGGCGAGATCCACGCCCGTCCCCACGATGTCGGGGAGGAAGCCCAGCGCTTCCAGCCGTCCCCACACCATCCGCGGATCGGCGCTACCGATCTGCGACACCCCCGACGCGGTCATCGCGATGTCGTGGTCGCCCGGACCGGGGCTGGGGAACTGGACCTCGGCGTAGGTCGACGGGACCGCGATGAACTGCTTGACCGGCCGGCCGTCGATCGAGACCGCGATCGTGTGATCGTCCGCGCCCGGCGGCACGTTGACGCGCAACCGGAAGAAACCGCCGACCGGCGCGTTCATGCGCGCGCGGACGGTTCCGCTCATCCAGCCGTCTTCGTAGATACCCGAGAAGAGCAACGAGCGGTCGAACAAGTCTCTCGGAAACGTCGAAACGATCGACGGCGCCGCCGGCAGCGCGTCGACGAGGCTGATGTCGCGGCCGTACGTCGCGAAGCGCCGCGGCACGAGGTCGACGTCGCGCCCGAACAGCGCCATCAGCCACGAGCGCGGCGCCTCGAAGTGCAGCGTGCGCTCCCCGAACCGCAGCACGACGTACCGGTGGCCGAACGCGACGAACGGCCGCACCGGCGGCGTCACGATGCGTGCCGCGCCGTTGCCGAGTCCGCCGACCTTCTTGGTGGTCGTCCCCGTGACCGTGACCTGCGGGAGATCGTCGACGCGCCCGGGGTTCAGCGTCCCGGTCAGCTCGAGGCGAAAACGCACCTCCGGATCGCCGTTGATCACCTCGAGCAGCATCGACGTCCCGACCGTCGCGACGGTGCCGGCGTGCGCGAACGGATCGGGCTCGACCGGGCCGACGGCATAGGAGCTGAGCTGCGTGTACGGCGGGAAGCCGAGATCCGAGTCGACCAGCGCCAACCAATTCCGGACGTTCCGCGACGGTACCGCGCGAACGTCGAACGGCTCGGTGCTCGCGCTGCGGTTGAGGATCGTCAAGTCCGGCCCGGTCTCGATCAAGACGTCGTTCGGGTCCAGCGCGGTCGCCGGCGGGATGTACGTGCCCACGCCCTTGCCGTCGACGACGATCTTTTGCTGGACGAACTCCTTGCGGCGCTCGTTTGCGCGGCGAAACGCCGTATCACGCTGCGCGGTGGGCCAGCCGACGATCGTCCGCTGATGCGGATGGTCCACCGCGCCGTAGGCGAACGAGTACGGGTCGAGCGTGCGATACGACAGCGCGTGACCGAAGAACGCCGCGCCTTCGATCGTCGCGAGGTTCGGCAGCAGCGCGTCGGTGCGGAACGCCGCGTGCGGCGCGGTTTTCCCGTACTCGCTTTCGATCCGGTCGAGCTGCGCGTAGAGCCCGTCGGTCGAGGCCGCGTGGAGCGCGGTGTAGTTCGCGTTGACGTGCGCGAACGCGTCGGCCGTCGAACCGAGGTTCACCTCGCTCGAGAACGCGGTCAGCCCGATCGCGACGGCGAGCACGGCGGCGACGCTCCACGGCCGGCGGATGCTCGACGCGCGCGCCAGCCGGCCGGACGCCGCGACGATCGCCGCCGCCGCGAACGGCGCGATGAACGGCTGGAGGATGAACGCCATCTTGAACAGCCCGTAGCTGCTGCGCCCTTTGAACAAGTACAGCATGAAGAGGATGACCGCGGCCGCCATGCCGTCGGCATACCGTCCGCGCCGCAGCGCCCAGAAACTCGCCGCGGCCGCTGCGACCAATGCGACGAACCCCGCGACGATGGCGATCGAGAGCCACGGTTCGGGCAGGCCGTCGAGCGGCGCGAAACCCCACAGGTTCGCGAGCCCCGACGGGACCAGGTAGTAGTTGATCGCTCCGACGCCTTCCGCGGCGACCGTCGAACCGATGCGAAAGAGTGTCGACAACGTCGCCAGGACGGTGAACGCCTGGACGTTGAGCAGCACCAGCACGGCGCCCACCGCCGCCGCCGCGGCGGGGGCCGCCGCGATCAGAAACGCGCGCAGGTCGCGCCGGTGCGCGTACAGCACGAACGGCGCGGTGACGCACGCGCCGAGCACGGCGATCGGCGAGATCTCGGGATAGATCAGCAGCATCGCGACGGCTGCGCAGCCGAGCGCGGCCCCGCGCTGCCACGACGCCCGCCCGCTGTCGGCGATCTGCGCGAGCGCCACGACGCCGACCATCGCGGCCTGGCCCGCGAGCTGCGGCATGAGCTGCTGGTAGAGCGCGTACAGGAGCAGCGGATTGGCGACCGCGATCAACGTTGCGGTGACGTAGGTGCGCAGGCTCAGTCCGCGGTCGAGCGTGAGCGCCGCCGTCGCCATGATCAGCGCGCCGAAGACCGCGACCTCGACGAGCATGTAGATCTCGTACGTCGCGACGCGAAAGACCGCTGCCGCGATCGCGACGAGCGCGTCGGCGCCGTACCGGTTGGGCGGCATGACCTCCCAGAACCACGTGTTGCGCGCCGCGTCGACGTTCGAGCGGAGCGTCGCGAGGTCGGCGACGTCGAAGAAGCCGTGGCGCAGAAAGTTCGCCGCGGAGTTGACGTAGAGGCCCATGTCGGGGTTGCTGTTGCCGGCCCAAGCGAACCCGAACGCGAGGATCGGCGCGCCGGCCAGCAGCATGCCGGCGGCGATCGCCGGCGACAGATCCCGCAGCTCGCTCCAGGCGATCTCGGGCCGCCGCGCGATGATGACGGCCGCGGCCGCGGCGGCGAGCACCAGCGTGAGCGCGAGCCCGAACGACTGCACGGGGATGCCCATCCGGTTGAGCGACAGCGTGAGGGCGAGCAGGATGCCGATCCCCGTCACCGGCGATACGAGCACGACCGCCGTCGGGATCCGGCGCGCGAACGCCGCCGCCACGGCGATGCCGAGCAGCATGAAGTACGCGAGAAGCAGCGGCGCGAGCAGCAGCAGCATTACCGTCGCGTCACGTCAGCCGCAGCCGCAGGCGCAGCTAGAATTTTCCAACGCCATAGTGCTCGCGGCACCACGGAAGCGTGCGCTCGAGCCCCGCGTCGAGGTCGAACGCCGCCTCGAAGCCGAGCACGTCTTTCGCCTTGCGAACGTCGGGGACGCGGCGGCGCGTATCCTCGAAATCCGGACCGTAGGCTTCTTCGTACGAGAGATGCACGATCTCCGACGAAGAGCCGAGCCGGTCGCGCACGATCGTCGCCAGCTCGTTGATCGACAGCTCGTGCCGCGACCCGACGTTGAAGACCTGGCCGACGGCGGCGTCGCTGGACGCGGCGAGGATCGAGCACCGCGCGCTGTCTTCCACGAAGGTGAAACACCGCGTCTGTTTGCCGTCGTCGTGCACGGTCAGCGGCTGCCCGCGCAAGGCCAGCGCCGCGAACCGCGCGACGACTTGGCCGTCGCCGCGTTCGTGCATGCGCGGTCCGTACGTGTTGAAGTAGCGCACGATCGTCGCGCGCAAACCTTGGCGCGCGTAGCCGATCGCGAGGTGCTCGTCGAGCGCTTTGGAGGTCGAGTACGCCCAGCGGTTGATGCGCGTCGATCCGAGGACGCGATCGTCGTCCTCGCTGAACGGCACGCGCGTGCTCTTGCCGTAGATCTCCGACGTCGAACCGATGATGACGCCGCTGTCGTGTTTCGCGCACGCGGCGAGGACGTTCTCCGTGCCGTGCACGTTCGTCACGATGACGCCGAGCGGGTTTCCGACGACGTTCGCCACGCCGACCGCGGCGGCCATGTGGAAGACGTACTCGTTTCCCGACACGGCGGCGTCGACCGCCGCCTCGTCGAGGATGTCGCCGGTGACGACGCGGACGTGACCTTCGAGATGGCGGATGTTGGCCGGGCGTCCCGTCGAGTAGTTGTCGAGGATCGTGATGTCGTGGCCGGCCGCCAGCAGCTGGTCCGCGATGTGCGAGCCGATCAGACCGGCGCCGCCGGTGATGAGGATGCGCTTGGGAAGACCCATGCCGTTACCTGCCGATCCCGATGTACTGCTTGCCCGCGGCTTCGACCGCCGCGCGGTCGAGCGCGTTGCGGCCGTCCAGGACGACGCGGCACCGCGTGAACGCGCGCGCGTCGAAGGAAGCGAATTCCCGGTGCGCGGTCTGGAGCACGACGGCGTCGACGTCCGGTGACGGATTGCGCCCGGGCGTGAACCCTTGCGCGACGAGCTCGTCGTCGGTGTACAGCGGGTCGACCGCGAGCACGCGCGCGCCGCGCTTCGCCAGCGCGTCGCGCACGTCGAACGCGGGGCTGAACGCCGTCTCCTGAACGCCCGGCCGGAACGCGATGCCGAGGATGAGCACTTGCATACCGGAAAGCCCGCCGAGCGCGGCCTCCAGCCGCCGCACGCCGTACTCCCCCATCGAGGCGTTGATCGCGCGCCCTTGCTCGATCAGCGGCGCGTGGACGCCGCTCTCTTCCAACAAAAACGGATAGACCGGCAGACAGTGCCCGCCGACGCCGATCCCGGGTTCGAGGATGCTCGAGTACGGTTGTGAGTTGGCACCGCGGATCACCTCGTACACGTCGACGCCCTTCGCGTCGGCCGCCATCGCGAGCTCGTTCGCGAGCGCGATGCTCGTGGTGCGGTAACACGTCTCCGCGAGCTTCACGAACTCGGCGGTCTCCGCGTTGCGCACCTGCCACACCGGCGCCGTGAGGTGCGCTTCGTAGAACGCGGCCGCGCGCGCGCCGCTCTCGGCATCGACGCCGCCGACGATCTTCGGGTATTTGGCGAGGTCTTCGAAGATGCGCCCGACGAGCACGCGCTCGGGGCTGAACGCGACGAACAGGTCGCGCCCCGCGGTGAGCCCGCTGCTCGCGAGCCGCGGCAGCAGCCGCTCGCGCGTTGTGCCCACGGGCAGCGTCGTTTCGAGGATCACCGTCGTACCCGGCTGCAGCCCCGCCGCGATCGCGTCGCACGCCGCTTCCATCGCGGTGAAGTCGACCGCACCAGGCGCCCGCGCGATGACCGGGACCACGACGATCACGTGATCGCTTTGCGCGACGGCGGCGGCGGTGTCCGTCGTCACTCCGAACCGTGCGGCGTCCAAACCGGCGAGCGCGCCGCGCAGCCCCTGCTCGTTGTCCAGATCGATCGTCGTCCTGTCGGCGATGGCGCGGATGCGCCGCTCGTCGCGGTCCACGCCGCGCACCGTCGCGCCGCGCGTCGCGTAGTATGCCGCGAGCGGGAGACCGAGCTTGCCCAGACCGACAACGGTCAATCGTGCGCTCACGAGTGTGCCGCCCCCGCCACGAGCCCGCGCTCGGCGCCCCAGCGCATCAGCCGTTCGGCGACCCGCACGCCCGCGTGCCCGTCGCCGAACACCGGCGGCCGCGGCACCGCCGGCCGAAACGACGCGATCGCGTCGGCGATGCGCGCGGTGTCCGCGTCGGCGAGGACGTTCCACCCGGCGTCCGTCGTCTCGATCCACTCGGTGTTCGGGCGCAGCGTCACGCACGGCCGGCCCAGCATGTACGCCTCGCGCTGCACGCCGCCCGAGTCGGTCGCGACGACCACCGCGTTGCGCGTGAGCACGAGCATGTCCAAGTAGCTCACCGGCGCGATGGGGACGATCGGCGCGCTCGCCTGGATGCCGCGTTCCTGCATGATCTTCACCGTGCGCGGATGCATCGGAAAGATGACGGGAAGCTGCGACGACCGCAGGCCGTCGACGATCGCGCGCAAGCGCGCCGGATCGTCCGTGTTGCCGGCGCGGTGAACGGTCGCGAGCACGTATGCGCCGGGACGTAAGCCGTTGCGCGCGAGCACGTCCGAGCGCGACTCGGCGCGCGCAATGTTCGCCTCGACCGAATCCAGCAGCACGTCGCCGACGACCTCGATCGGGCGATCGATCCCTTCGCGCATCAGGTTCGCCGCGGCGTTGGGCGTGCTGCACAGCAGAACGTCGCAGACGTGGTCGGCGACGATGCGATTGATCTCCTCGGGCATGGAGCGGTCGTGGCTGCGCATGCCGGCCTCGACCTTGACGATCGGAAGACCGAGCTTCGCCGCGGCCAGGGCCGCGCCGAGCGTGGAGTTCGTGTCGCTGCGCAGCAGCATGACGTCGGGCCGCACGTCGACGATGGCGCGCTCGACGCGTTCCAACACGCGGGCGGTCTGTTCGGCCTGCGTGCCGGAGCCGGCCTCGAGAAAGAGATCGGGCTCGGGCAGCTCGAGATCGCGAAAGAACGTTCGCGACATCTCGTCGTCGTAGTGCTGGCCGGTGTGCACGAGGATCTCGCGGCAGCGCCCGCGCAGCGCGGCCGTGACGGGCGCGGCCTGGATGAACTCCGGGCGCGCACCGACCACGGAGAAGACGGTCATCTCAGCCATGACGGAACACGCCGTCCATTGTAGCGCGCGTGTCAAGCGTCACGCGCGAAACGTCCGCCGCGCCATGACGAGCCGCCGCAGCAGCCGCAGGTGCGAGCGGACGGTGTTCGCGACCTTCAGCTTCGATTCGCCGAAACGCCGCACGGCAAGGGTAGCGGGAACCTCGGCGACGCGGTAGTTCTGCACCAGCGCTTTGAGCATCATCTCGGCGAAGCACGTGAAATCGAACTCAGGGGATGCGATCCGCTCGCAGATCTCGCGCCGGTACACGCGGTTCATGGCGGTGTACGTGTAGATCCGCTTGCCCAGGATGAGCCGGTAGAGCGCGGAGAGGCCGCGGCTCAGCACCAGGCGCGACGGCGGGACGCCGTCCACCCTTCCGAGCGGATGATACGGCGACACCGTCACCAGATCGGCGCCGCGCGCGATCTCGGTGAGCATCGGTTCCAGCAGCGCCGGGTCGTAGGTGCAATCGCTGTCCAAGTTCGCGATCAGCTCGCCGGTCGATTCCCGAATCCCCGTGCGAATCGCGCCCCCGACGTTGAGGTTTTTCGGATGCCGGACGACGCGCGCCGACGCGTCGGCGCCGAACGTCGCCGTCAAGCGGTCGTACGTGTCGTCCGTGCTCCCGTCGTCCACCAGGATCAACTCGATCGCATGCTGCGCCGAGAGCCGGTCGAGCACGGGCAGCAGCTTCTCTCGCAGTTGCGCGATGCTGGCCGACTCGTTGTAGCACGGAACGACGACGCTGAGCGCTGCCATCGACGACGTCAGCCGCCACCGGCGGCCGAACGAAGCGGATGGTCCGCCGGCAGGTCACCGCATTTTGCGCACCGCGGCGAATCGACGCTCCCCCCGCACGGGCACACCCAGCCGACGACGCGCGCGGGGGCGCCGACGACCAGCGCATAGGCGGGCACGTCCTTCGTCACGAGCGCGGCCGCCCCGACGAGCGCCCACTTTCCGACGTGAACGTTGGGCAAGATCGTCGCGTGCGCGCCGAGCGACGCGCCCTCGTCGACGACCGTCGTGCCGACGTCCCAATCGCCGTCCCGCAGCGGCGTGAAGTTCGGATCCGTCGCGCGCGGCCGCATGTCGTTGGCGAAAACGACGCCGGGCCCGATGAAGACGCTGCGCCCGAGCGTGACGCCGTGGTAGACGCAAGCGTAATTCTGCACCTTGCAATCGTCGCCGATGACCACGTCGAAGTCGACGAACGCGCCTTTGCCGATGATGCAGCGCTCGCCGATGGTCGCCCGGGTGCGAATCTGCGCTTCGTGCCAGATGCGGCTGCCGGCGCCGATGCGCGCGTCGGCCTCGATCGTCGCGGTGGCGTGGACGAAATAGGCCGGCGCCGGATTTCTCATCGCACGGCCACGACGCGCTGCGCGCGCTCGATCATCTCCGTGGCCTCGAGCGCGATGCGCAGCGACACCAGCGAGATCTGCGGGTCCGGCGGTACGGCTTCGCCCCGCAGCACGGCGACGAATCGCTCGAGCTGCAACCGCAAGGGCTCTTGGCGGTCGATCGGCATCTCGACGAGCGTGCCCTGTTCGTATTGCGCGACGACCGCCTCGTAGCTCTCGGTCACCACGAAATCGCGGCCGGGCGCGAAATGCGTGCGCTGGCGAAGATAGTCGACCTGGAGGTATCCGCTCGAGCCGGTGATGATCAGATCGCGAACCTTCACCGGCGTGACCCAGTTGACGGTCGCGTGCGCAACGACGCCGCCCCCGTCGAGCGCGAGGCTGGCGTAGTCGACCCGGTCCCCGCTGACCGCCATGCCGCCTTGGGCGCTGACGAGCCGGAGCTCCGTCTGGAGCAAGAACGAGATGATGTCGATGTCGTGGACGCCGATGTCGACGATGACGTTCGCATCGGTCACGCGGATCGGCATGCCGCCGACCCGCCGCGTCGCCACGTGCAGCGGCGTTCCGACCAAACCGTCCTTCATGAGGCGCTGCGCAGCGATCACGGCAGGGTTGAAACGCTCGACGTAGCCCACCATGAGCGGCAGGTTGCGGCGCCGGGCCGTGTCGATGATCTCGATGCCGTCGTCGAGCGTCGACGCGACCGGTTTCTCGACGAGCAGCGGTATGCCGGCATTCAACAGCTCGAGCGCGACGGGATGGTGGAGCGACGTCGGGACCGCCACGACCGCGCCGTCGACGCCCGCGGCGATCAGCTCGCGACTCGACCGCAGAGTTCGATAGCCCAGCCGCGCGGCGTCCGCGCGCGCCGTCTCGGACGTGTCGACGACGCCGAAGAAGTCGACGTCGTGCAGTGTCGCCAAATTGCGCGCGTGATGCCGGCCGATCGAACCGAAGCCGACGACCGCGAGCTTGAGTTTGCCGCTCATGTGCGGCTGAGCCGCCCCTCGGCGCCGACCGCCTCTTTCAGCGCAGCGACGACGTGGTTTCGCATCTCGTCGCTGAGCGACGGATGGATCGGCAGGGCCAAGATCCGGCGCGCGGTCCGTTCGGCGACCGGGAAGTCCCCGGCGGCATAGCCCTGCGAAAACAACGGGTTGAGGTGCAGCGGCGTGGGATAGTAGACGCCGCTCCCGACGCCGGCGTCCGCCAGCGCGCGCCTCACGCCGTCGCGGTCGCGCCCGTTGGGTGTCTGCGTCTCGTCGACGAGAATCGAATACTGGTGGTAGGCGTGCGCGACGCGCGGCGGGACGAACGGGGTGGTGATGCCGGGGACGTCCGCCAACTCGGCGTCGTAGAATGCGGCGTTCCCTTGGCGGGCGGCCGTCACCGCATCCAGCCGCGCGAGCTGCGCGCGGCCGATCGCCGCCAGAATGTCCGTCAACCGGTAGTTGTAGCCGAGCGACAGGTACTCGTAGCGATCGCCTTGTCCGTGCTGCCGAAAGCGCCGCGCGGCGCCGGCGACCTCGTCGCTGTCCGTCGTGAGCATCCCGCCCTCGCCCGTCGTCAGGTTCTTGGTCGCGTAGAACGAAAATGTCCCGGCGTCACAGCCTTTGCCGGCGGCGACACCGTCGCGCGCGGCGCCCACCGCTTGACACGCGTCCTCGACGACCGCGATGCCGGCGGCGCGCAGCGTGTCGAGGCCGTCGCGTTCGAACGGCAGGCCGAAGAGATCGACGCCGATGACGGCTTTGGTCGCGGGCGATATCGCGCCGGCAAACTGCGCGAGATCGACGTTGAACGTGCGCGGATCGATGTCGACGAAGCGCACGCGCCCGCGCTGCATGAGCACCGGCGTCGCCGTCGCGGCGAACGTGAAGGGCGTCGTCAACACTTCGTCGCCGTCCGCTGATGCGCAGCGCCGCGAGCGCGCAATGCACCGCGGCGGTGCCCGAGTTCACGGCGACGGCGTGCGCCACGCCGGTCATCGCGGCGAACTCCGTTTCGAACGCGGCGACTTGCGGGCCCTGGGCGAGCTGGCCCGTTTGCAGGACGCGAACCACGGCGCTGATCTCGTCGTCACCGAGCAAGGGCTGGACGAGCGGTACGTTCATCGGGGTGCGAAGGCTGGTCAAGAAAACCTCATGGCGACGTTTGCGTCCGGGTTCGCGGCGAGCATGACCTCGTACCATTCGATCGTTTTGCGCAAACCTTCGCGCAACGTCGTCGTCGAATGCCATCCGAACCGGCGCTCCGCGCGCGTGGTGTCGAGCTTGCGACGCGGCTGGCCGTTCGGCTTGTCCTTGTCCCATGCGATGCGCCCGCGGAAGTTGGACAGCTCGGCGATCGTGCCGACGAGTTCGCGAATCGAGATCTCCTCGCCGCTGCCGAGGTTCACCGGCTCCGCACCGTCGTAGCGCTCGGCGGCGGCGACGATCCCCTCGGCCGCGTCGTCGACGTAGAGAAACTCGCGCGTCGCGCTGCCGTCACCCCAGACGACGATCTCGTCGCTGCGCGCGTCGCGCGCTTCGACGGCCTTGCGAATCAGCGCGGGGATGACGTGCGACGAGCGCGGATCGAAGTTGTCGCGCGGGCCGTACAGGTTGACGGGCAGCAGGTAGATCGCGTTCATCCCGTACTGCTCGCGATACGCTTGGCATTGCACCAGCAGCGCCTTCTTCGCGATCCCGTACGGCGCGTTGGTCTCTTCGGGATAACCGTCCCACAGCGTGTCTTCTTTGAACGGCACCGGCGCGAACTTCGGATACGCGCACACGGTTCCGGCGACGATCGTCTTGCCAACCGAATACCGGCGCGCGTACTCGATGAGCTGGATGCCCATGATCGCGTTCTCGTAGAAGAACCGGCCCGGGTTCTCGCGGTTCGCGCCGATCCCGCCGACGACGGCGGCGAGATGGAAGAGCACCTCCGGGCGCTCGCGGCGCAGCAGCGCGTCGATCGCGGCGGCGTCGGTGAGATCGCAGTCGCGGCTGCGCGGCACCGTAATCTGGGTGCAGCCGCGGCGGCGCAGGGCCTCGACGACCGCACCGCCGAGAAATCCCGCTCCGCCGGTCACCAGCACCCGTTTGCCGCGAAGTTCAAGCGTTCCAGGGTCGTGCATTTGGCCTCTTGCTCCAGTGGGCGCATAACCGGCCCGACCCGACATGCGCGAACTCGGTGCCCACCGCCGTTTTGGCCATTCCGGGCATTTCGACCCGCCGCGCCCGGCGAGCACGCAGGGCGAGCGAGCGGAAGTTATTCCGTACCCGTAGTCGAACCCGGCCGAACGGATGTCGCCCGCCACCGATGCTTGAATCAAACAACCCCGACGTCGACGTCGACGCGCTGATGGCCCGGGTCCAGCACGAAGTCTTGCGCCGCCAGCTCGGCGACCAAGCGGCTGCGAGCCCGGGGTTCTCGACGATCGATACCTCCGCACTCGACAGCTTGATCGCCGGGGCCGCGACGCGCGCCTCCGCCCGCAACCGGTGGCCCGCGCGGCTTGGGTTCTTCCCGTTCAACCTGCGGCCCGTCCAGCGGTTCGTGCTGCGAGTAATCGCGTGGTTGTTTCGCGACCAGCACGCGTTCAACGCGGCGCTGATCCAGGCGATGCGCGAGTCCGTCGCGGTCGACGCGCGCATCGACGCGTCGATGCGCGAGCTCGAGGCTCGCTTGCGGCAGCTGGAGCAGCGTGGCTGACGGGCGCTACCATCTCGCCGTCGTCACGCCGTGGTTCGGTTCGGATCTCACCGGCGGCGCGGAACGGCTCGCGTGGCAGGTCGCGCACGGCCTGGCGGAACGCGGCCATACGATCGAGGTGTACACGACGTGCGCGCGCGGGTTCGCGTCGGACTGGGGCGTCGACGCGCACCCGCCCGGCGCGCGCGACGAGCAGGGTGTGCTCGTGCGCCGCTTTCCGGTCGACGGCCGCGCCGCGAACGCGTTCGACCGCGCGAACGAGATCTTGCTCACGCGCCCGTTGTCGTACTACCGCGAACGCGCGGCCGCCATCGAGCCCGACGTCGCGAACGACTTCATCGGCTCGGGGATCAACTCGACTGCCGCCGTCGACGCGCTGCGCGCGCGGCTCGCGGCGTTCGACTGCGTGCTCGTGATGCCGTATCCGTACGGGCTTCCGCTCGCCGCCGTCGAAGCCGCCGGCGCGCGCGCGATGCTGCAGCCGTGTCTCCACGACGAATCGTACGCGTTTCTGCCGGAGGTCGAGAACGCGTTTCGCCAAGCCGGCGCGCTGCTGTTCAACAGCCCGGCGGAGCGCAGCTTGGCGTACCGGTTGTACGGCCCGTCGATCGCGCTCAAATCGACGCTCGTCGGTCACTGGGTCGAGCGCGAAGCGCAGCCGGAGAATCTCCCGCCGCGCATCCGCGGCTTTCGTCCCGCCGAGCATCGCTACGTGTTGTATCTCGGGCGGCGCGACGAGACCAAGAACGTGGATCTTCTGGTCGAGAGCTTCGCGCGCTTCCGGCGGCAGTGCCGCATGCTGTCGCTGGAGCTGGTGCTGGTGGGGCCGGGCCGCCGTTCGTACGACGACGTCCGCCACGGCATCCGCGACCTGGGCCTCGTCGGCGAACCGCACAAGGCGTCGCTGCTGGCGCACGCGCTCGCGATCGTGCAGCCCAGCGTCAACGAGAGCTTCTCCCGCACCGTGATGGAGGGCTGGAGTGCGGGCAAACCGGTCGCCGTCAACGGCCGGTGCGCGGCGACGGCCGACGCCGTGCGCGAGTCCGGCGGCGGGTGGCTGGCGACGACCAAGGGCGAGTGGTCCGCGCTGTTCGAGCTCATCGACCGCATGCCGCCCGCCCGGCGCGAAGAGATCGGCGAGCGCGGGCGCCGTTACGTCGACGAGCAGACGTCGCGCGAGCACGTGCTCGACCGCTACGAGACGGCCATCGCGGAGATCGCCGCCGGCCGGCGCGCGACGCGGTTCGACGTCGCCGCCGCGCCGCAGCTGCTGCGGCGCCTGAGCGACGGACGCTGCACGATCCTGTTCGCCGGCCCGCTCACGGAAAGCGCGCGTCTCGACCAGTTGTTGGCGGGGTTCGCGTTTTTGCTGTCGCTCGGCGTCGACGCGCGATTGGTTCTGGCCGGCGAGTTCGACGCAAGCGAAGACGTCGCGGACCGTTTTTTCGAACTCGTCGGGCGCACGCAGCTGACGGACCGCGTCGTCGTGCTCGACCGAGCGCAGCCCGAGGTCGTCGCCGCGTGCTACCGCAGCGCGGACCTCTACTGGTCGACGGCAGATGCCGGCCCGAGCACCGAGCTCGTCGACGCGCTCGGTTTCGGCGTGCCGGTGTTCGCGTTCGCGAACGGCGTTTCGCGACGCGTGCTCGGCGCCAGCGGGCTGCTGTTCAACGACAAGCGCGACCCGCGCGCGCTCGCGGGCGCCGCGGTGCTGATGCTGACCGACCGCGCGCTGCGCGAGACGCTGCTCGAAGGCCAGCGGCAACGGTTCGAAGCGCTGCGGCGCGACGGGGAGCTCGAGCGCGCTGGCTGATCTGATCGCCCGGCGCCGCCGGATCGCAATCGTCGTCCCGTATTGCGGGGCCACGACGTACGGCGGAGCGGCGACGCTCGCGCTCGCCGTCGCGAAGCAGCTCGGCGACGCGTTCGACGTCGAGCTGCTCACGACGTGCGCGACGGACTACGACACGTGGCGCAATAGCGAGCCCGAAGGGCACGAACGCATCGAAGGCGTGCACGTGCGGCGCTTTGCCGTCGACCGCGAACGCGACCGGTCGACGTTCGAGCGGCTCTCGCGAACGCTCGTCTACACCCCGGATGCACCGCTCGAAGAGCAAGAGCGCTGGATGCGCGCGCAGGGCCCGATGTCGACGCCGCTGCTCGACTATCTCGACGCGTTCGGGACGCGCTACGACGCGGTTGTTTTCTTCAGCTACTTGTACGCGACGACGTATTTCGGTTTGCCGATCGTGGAAGACCGCGCCGTTCTCGCGCCGCTCGCGCACGACGAGTGGCCGCTTGCGTTTTCGCTCTGGGACCGTTTTTTCGAACGCCCGGCGTCGTTCGTGTTCGTCAGCGAGGAAGAGCGGACGATCGTGCAGCGCCGCTTCCCCGCGCTGGGCATCGACGGTCCCGTGGCCGGCGCGGGGATCGCGCCGCCCGACGACGTGTCGGCCGAGCGCTTTCGCGCGACGACCGGCATCCGCGAGCCGTTCGTGCTCTATCTCGGCCGCATCGATCCCGCGAAAGGCTGCGACGAGCTGTTGGCGGACTACGCGCGGTATCGTGCTTCGCCGGCGGCGCTGCCGCGCATCGTTCTGATCGGCGAGCGGCACATGGACGTCGAAGCCCAACCGTGGATATCCGTGCTCGGCCCGGTCGACGAGCCCATGAAATGGGACGCGATCGCCGCGTGCGACGTGTTCGTGATGCCCTCGCCGTACGAAAGCCTTTCGCTCGCGGTGCTCGAGGCGTGGGCGCAGGCGCGCCCGGTGCTGGTCAACGGGCGCTCCGAAACGCTCGTCGGACAGTGCCGCCGTTCGGGGGGAGGCCTTTGGTACGTGAACGCGGATGAGTTCACGGTGGCATTGGAGACGCTCGACGGGCCGACGCGTGTGCTATTGGGTGAACGCGGCCGGGAGTACGTGCGCCGCCGGTACACGTGGGAACGCGTCGAGGCCGTGTACCGCAGCGTCGTCGAGCACTTGGCGGAGCGGCATCCGTGAGGATCGTCGTGCTGCACGCGGGCGGTTTGGGCGATCTCGTGCTCGTCGAAAGTTATCTGTCGGCGCTGCGCGCCGCGCATCCCGGCGCGCAGGTGGAGCTCGTGTGCCGCGCGGACGTCGCGCCGGTGGCGACGCTGTATGCGCGGCCGCCCGACGCGGTCCACACGTTCGGCTTCAACCCCTACCGGTGGGCGGTCCCCGACGACCGGGTCGCGCTCGAAGCGCGCACGCTGCTGCACCGGCTGGGCGACGCACGCGCCGATCTGTTCGTCTCGGCCGAGCTGCGCGCGACGTGGCTGAGCGAGATCCTCGCCGCCGCGCTGGCGCCGCGCGAAGCCGTGATCGCGGACGCGCGCGAGGCGCCTTCGAGCGACGTGCTCATCCTGCTCGGAAGGCTGCGGCTCGACCGGCGGCGCGCCGTCACGCGGCTCGCGCCGGCCGGCGCGGAGCACGAGCTCGACCGGTATGCGCGACTGGCCGGCGCCGCCGGGCGGCGCAACCCGGCGCTGCGCCCGATCGCCGCTTCGGCGCCCGCAACGGAGCTGGTCGTGTTCCCGCTCGGCTCCACGGCGATCAACCGCTGGCCGATGCGCGCGATGGGCGAAACCGCGCTGCGCATCGCCGCCGCCCGAGCTGCCGGCATCACGCTGATCGGCGCGCACAACGACCGGCCCGAGCTCGAAAGCGCCGTCGCCGCGGGCTTCTTCGGCGTCGAGCCTGCGATCGTCACGGGCTCGCCGGACGACTTGCCGTCCATCGCCGCTCGGATCGCGGGCGCGATGGGATACGTCGGGATCGAGACCGGCCTCGCTCACCTCGCCGGCGCGTACGGGGTGCCCGGCGCGACCGTGTACGGCGGCGGCTATTGGCCGGTCTACGCCCCGTGGGCGCCCCGGTCGGCCGGCGTGGTCGCGCCGATCCCGTGTTTCGGCTGCGAGTGGGACTGCGCGTTCGAGCGGCCCTTCTGCATCGAGGGCGTGGACGCCGACGGCGTCGTGGCCGCGTTCGACGCCGCGTATAGCGGCGAGTCGGACCGGCCGGCCGTCAGCGAGCGCGACCCGTACAGCGCGCGCGAGCGCGCGATCTTCGAAGCGGCGGGGAACGTCCACGGCGCCGCGCAGCGCGACCGCGCCGCGCGGCTGGTCGCGATCACGCGCTTGCGCGACCTGCTCGCGCGCTACGCACGGCGCACGCGCCGGCGCAGCCAGGCCGCGGACGTCATGCTCGCATCGCTCGTGGAGAAAACGATCCAAACGGCCAGCCGGCTCGAGCAGGTCAAAGCGAGCGCCGGCCCGGCCGCGAGCGGGCGCCCGAGAGGTCCCCGCCCTCCGGCCGCCATACTCAAAACCAAACGCCGACCGGCGCAAAAAAAATGATGAAGACTCACTCTACCAGCGCGCGCGCGGCCGCGCGCGCGGCCGAAGCAGCCGCAGCGATCGAGCGCGCAGCGGACGGCGCGACAGAACAGATCGGCGTCCTGCGCGCCGAGGTCGCCGCGCGCGACGCGGAGCTGGCGCGGCTGCAGACCATTGCCGATGACCGGCAACGGGTGATCGATGAGCTCAGCGGCCACGTGTCGACGTTTCGGCGCGCCGCCGAGGAACGTGCGGCGCTGGTCGCGTCGCTCGACTTCGAGCTCCAGCGTCTGCGTGAGGACCTCCTTCGCGCCGAGCGCGCCAGCAACGCTGCGGTCGCCGCGGCCGAAACCGCCGTGAGCGCCCTCGACGAAGAGCGCCAGCGCACCAGGCTCGCAACGGGCCAGCGCGACGCCGACCTGCGCGCCGCGCAGCGCGAAACGGAGTCGCTGCGCGCGCGCGTCGACGTCTACGAGCACGCACTGGCGGCTCGAGCCGACCTCATCGAGGAGCTGAATTCGGCGTGCGAAGAGCGCTTGAAGATGATCGAGCAGCTGTCGGTCGAGATCGGGTCGCTCCGGCTCGTCGCCGAGGAACGCCTCATCCTGCTCGAGGGCAACGAAGCGAAATACCGTGCTCGCGAGACGCTGCGCGACGGGGTTGCCGGCGCGGACGACGACGGAGTCGACTGGCGCAGCATCGCGCACGAGCGTGAACGCGCGCTGCAGGATGTCGCGGCCGAAGCGGAACGGCGTTCGGTGCTGCTCGCGGAGGTCACGTCCGCGCTCGAAGGGAGGACGCGCGAGGTCGAAGATCTGCGCAAGCGTCTTACGCGAGCATCCTAGTCAGCATCATCACCCCGGCGCTCGACGCTGGGCGTTTCATCGAGCGCACGCTGGCGAGCGTCGCGGCTCAGACGTACCGCTCCATCGAGCACATCGTCGTCGACGGCGGATCGAACGACGACACGGTCGAGATCGTCCGGCGGTCCGGCGCGAGGCTCGTCGCCGTACCGGGCCTCGGCCAGGCCGGGTCGGTGAACCGCGGCGTCGACGAATCGCACGGCGAGATCGTGCTGGTCCTCAACGCCGACGACGTCGTGTATCCCGGCGGCGTCGCAGCGCTGGTCGATGGCTTCGCGTCCGCACCGGACGCGCTCGCCGTCTACGGCGAAGCGGTTCACATCGGGGACGACGACGCCGTCATCGAGCGGTATCCGACGCAATCGTTCGATCGCGACGCGCTGCGCGAATCGTGCTACATCTGCCAGCCCGCGGCCGCGGTGCGGCGCACCGCGTTCGACGCGGTCGGCGGCATGGACGGCGGAGCTCGATTTCGCGATGGACTACGATTTCTGGATCCGGCTCGCGCGCTGCGGCGACTTCGCGAAGATCGACGCGCTCGTGGCGGGCTCGCGCATGCACCCCGACAACAAGACGCTCGCGCGGCGCGGCGAACGTGCACCGCGAGATCATCCGCGTCTTGCAGACCCAGTACGGTTACGTCCCGTACGCGTGGGCGTACGCGTACGCGAGCTGGCTACTCGACCGCAAGGACCAGTACTTCGACGCGCCGCGGCCCAAACGTTCCGCCGTTCTTTTCTCGCTCGGCCTGGGGCTCACGCTCAACCCGCGGCGCCCGCTTCAATATCTCGGTGACTGGTATGCGCATCGATCACTCGGGCGCCGCTGACCTCCCGCTCGTCACTGTGGTGACGCCCTCGTACAACCAGGGGCGGTTCATCGCGGCGACGATCGAGAGCGTGCTCGCGCAGGACTATCCCAACGTCGAGTACCTCATCATCGACGGCGCCTCGACCGACGACACCGCCGCGGTCGTCGGGCGCTACGCCGATCGCGTGACGTTCGTCTCGGAACCGGACCGCGGCCAGTCCGACGCGATCAACAAAGGGTTTCAACGCGCGCGCGGGCGTTACTTGGCGTGGCTCAACTCCGACGACGTGTTCCTCCCCGGCGCGATCAGCACCGCCGTCGCCGCGCTCCAGGCGAACCCGGACGCCGGCGCCGTGTACGGCGAGGGCTATCAGATCGACGAGGCGGGTAACGTCATCTCCCGCTTCGCCGTGACCCAGCAATTCAATCTGTGGAAACTGCTGAACGTCTCGGACTACATCTTGCAGCAGACGGTCTTCTTTCGGCGCAGCATCTTCGACGAGATCGGCTGGCTCGACGAAGCGCTTCATTACGGCTTGGACTGGGAGCTGCTGATGCGGGTCGGGTTGCGGTACCCGATGATCTACGTCCCGCACGACATGGGCGCGATCCGGGAGTATCCCGCGGCCAAGAGCTTCGCGGGCGGTGCGAAGCGGGCGCGCGAGCTCGCCGAGATCATGCGCCGTCACACGCGCAAGCGCTTCCCGCCCGGGATGTTCGTGTACGGCATGCCGAGCTACGTCGCCGCCGTGAACGCGTGGATCGCGCGCATATTGCGCGGACCGCTCGCACCGCTGGGCGCGCGCGTGCAGCGGCGTATCGCAGCGCTTGGGGACCGCATCGTCGGCGAGATCGTGCGGAGTGCACAGGGCTGGTACAGCGACGGCTGGGCATCGACGCGCGCCGACTTCACGTTCCGCCCGAGCGCCGGGCGCTATCTGGTGATGGACGTGACGCTGCCGCCGTGGACGCCGATCGCGCGCCAGCGCGTGACGTTCTCGGCGGACGGGCGCGTGTTCGCGTCGGAGTCGTTCGCGCACGGCGAGTTTCGCATCCCCGTCCTGTTGCCGCGCAGCACTTGGGACCGCGCCGTGACGGTACGGGTTCGCGCCGAGCACGCGTTCCGGCCTGGCGACGACGCCGCCGGAGCGCGCGATCGGCGCAAGCTCGCGTACGTGCTGCGCTCGTTCGATTACGAAGAGAGCTGACGCTACTGAACGGCGGCGGAGAACAGCCGCAGGTTGAGGATACGCGGATCGCGCGGAACGTGCTTGTTCGCGCCGGCCGTCGCGATCACGAGCTCGTCCTCGCCGGGCACGAGCTGCCGCAGCGGCAGCGTCACGACGCCGCGCCCGACCAGCGTCGTGCGCACCAGCGTGCGGCCGCGCGCGTCGCGAACGGTGACCGCGGCTTGCCGAGCTCCGATGCTCGGCCCCACTTCGAGCAGCAGCCGCAGCACGCCGCGCTGCGCGCGGTCGACGGAGACGAACAGCCGGCCGTCGCCGTGCGTCCAGCGAAACGTTTGCCCCATGTAGTGTTCGACGGGATACCAGCCCGCGCCGAGCCGCACACCGCGCCCGTCGACGACGTCGCCGCCGGAACCGCCGCGCGCGTCGTAGACGCTGAACACGCGAAAATTCAAGATCCGCCCCGTGCCGGGGATGCGCTTGCCGCCGCCGTCGACGTGCAGGACGAATCGCGACTCGCGGTTGTCGACCGGCAGCAGCATCTCCGCGCGCCCGTCCGGACCGTCGCAGACGACGTGGTCGACCTGACGGTGCGACGCGTCGAGCACGCGCAGCGGGAACGACCGCCGCCCGAGGCTGGGGCCGCCCTCGCACGCGATCGCGACGCGCGCTTCACCCGTTGCGCCGTGCAGCACGATCTCGGCGTCGTTGTCGACCCAGCGAAACGAGGCGCCGCGATACGTCTCGTACGCTCCCCAGTTCGAGCCGAGCGACAGGGTGCCGCCGTTGCCGCTCGCGATCGCATCGGCGGCCCCGGACGGAGCGGCGGACAAAGCGAGCAGGCATACGGCAGCAGCGAGCGTTCGAACGATCAGCATCGGCTTCGCAGGTTCACGTTCGAGGAGCAGACACCTAGGGATGCAGGCGCGGCGCCGCGCCCGGCGCGAACGAACGGGCGTGGCAGTGCGGCGACATCCCTTGTTCGACGAACGCTTGCGCGACGTCGTCGGCGTCCTGTTCGCACAGAACGTGAAGATACGCTATCGCGGCAGCGTGCTCGGGATCGTCTGGTCCGCACTGAGCCCGCTGGGGATGGCCGCCGTGTACACGGCGATCTTCGCGCCGACGTTCGCGCGCTATTACGGCGGCTCGCACGTGCTCTACGGCGCCGCGGTGTACATCGGGCTCGTGCTGATGGGCTTCTTCATCGCCGCGACCTCGGAGTGCACGACGGTGCTCGTGCAGAACGGCGGGCTGCTGAACAAGGTCCGCATCCCGTTCGAGGCGTTTCCGTTCGCCACGGTGTCGGCGCACGCGTTCCAGCTGCTGTCGGGGTCGGTACCGCTGCTGGTCGGCCTGTCGCTCGTCATGAACCACGATCCGCTGCACGTGCTGCTGCTCGTCGTCCCGTTCGTCGCGCTCGTCATGCTGGCGGCAGGTGCGGGTTTGTTCGTGAGCGCGCTCGGGGTGTTCTTCCGCGACACGCCGCACCTCTACGAGCTCGCGACGTTCCTGTTGTGGGTGACGACGCCGGTGTTCTATCCCGCGGCGATCGTCCCGGCGCGCCTCGCGCACTTTCTCGTATTCAACCCGCTGTACGCGATCGTGCAGACGGCGCGCGATCTCGTGCTCACGCCCATCATGCCGCCCGCGTGGATGTTCGGGCTCGCGCTGGGCGAAGGCGCGATCGTGCTGGTGGCGGGTTTCGCGGTGTTCCACGCGATGCGGTCGCAGTTCATGGACCACGTATGATCTCGCTGCGCGGCGTCCAGCTCGACCGCCGGACGCGCGAGGAGTTCGACGACGACGTGAAGTCGCGCGTCCTCGGGCTGCTGACCGGCCGGGCGCGCCGCGCGCGCCGCAAGACGATCCTCGCCGACATCGACCTCGAGATCGCACCCGGTGAGAAAGTCGCGCTCATCGGACCGAACGGCGCCGGGAAGTCGACGATCCTCAAGGTGATCTGCGGCGTGCTGACGCCGACGGCCGGCGTCGCGGAGGTGCGCGGGCGCGTCGCGCCGCTGCTCGAGCTGGGCGCGGGATTCAACCCGGAGCTCAGCGTCGTCGACAACGTGGCGCTCTACGGCGTTCTGCTGGGGCTCGACCGGCGCACGATCGACGCGCGGCTCGAAGCGATCCTGGCGTTCGCCGAGCTCGAGGAGTACCGCCAGTATCCGGTGCGCGCGCTCTCCTCGGGGATGGCCGCACGGCTCGGTTTCGCGATCGCGACCGACGCGGACGCGGACATCTTGCTGGTGGACGAAGCGCTCTCGGTGGGCGACGAAAGCTTCCGCGCGAAATCACGCCGCCGCATCGACGCGCTGTGGCACGCGCACCGCACGGTCGTGATCGTGTCGCACGATCTTTCGCTGGTGCGCTCGATGTGCGAAAAAGTGGTGTGGATGGACCGCGGGCGCATCGTCGCGATCGGGCGCCCCGGCGAGATCGTCGACCGTTACGTGCGCGCGGTCGACGAAGCCGCGGTCAGCGCGCTGCTGCGCTCGGTCGACTCCAGCACCCGCTAGCGCTCCGCGGGCAGCAACTCCGCGCGCGGCGCGCGGGTCTTGCAACGCGGCATGGGATACGCTGCGCGCCTGCTCGACCTCGGCCGCCGGCCTTACGCGGACGTGCTCGCCTTGCAGCGCGCGCTCCACGCGGCGGTCGCCGGCGGGCGGGCTGGGGATACGTGGCTCGTCGTCGAGCACGAGCCGGTGATCACCTATGGGACGCAACGCGAAAGAGGCGAACGTGCTACTGCCCCGCGCGCTGCTTGCCGCGCGCGGCGTCGACGTGATCGAGATCGAGCGCGGAGGCGACGTGACGTATCACGGCCCGGGCCAAGTCGTCGTGTATCCGATTCGCCTGCTGGAGCGCTTTCGCGAGGTCGTGCCGCTGGTGTCGTCGCTCGAAACCGCGGTCACGGGCGCGCTGCACCGGTTCGGTATCGAGGCGCAGCCGCGCAGCGAGCACCGCGGCGTGTACGTCGGCGACGACGCGATCTGCGCGATCGGGATCGCCGTCAAGCGCATGACGTCGTTGCACGGGCTCGCGCTCAACGCGTGCACGGCGCTCGACTACGACCGCCTGATCACACCGTGCGGCACGCCGCAGTTCGGGATCACATCGATCTCCGCGCAGCTCGGGCGCGAGGTATCGTGGGCGGAGGCGCGCGACGTCTTGCTCGATTCGCTCGAAGGCGCGTTCGGCGCCGAGTTCGACCGCGAGCTCGTCCCGCCGGGGGCGCCGCTTCCGTTCCCGTCGAACCCCGTCGCGGAGCCCGCATGAACACGATCGATCTCATCACGCCCGAACCCCCCAAGCGCAAGCCCGAATGGCTCAAGGTGCGCCTGCCGTCCGGCGAGTCGTACGAGCACGTGCTCGGCGAAGTGCGCCGGCTGGAACTGCACACCGTGTGCCAAGAGGCGATGTGCCCGAACATCGGCGAGTGCTGGGGCGCGGGGACCGCGACGATCATGATCTTGGGCGACACGTGCACGCGCGGCTGCCACTTCTGCAACGTGAAGACCGGCTCGCCCAAGGGCGAGGTCGACTGGATGGAGCCGCTGCGCGTCGCGCAAGCCGTTGCGGAGCTGGGCTGGAAATATCTCGTGCTGACGGCCGTCGACCGCGACGACCTCGCCGACGGCGGCGCGGCGATCTTCGCCAACACCGTGCGCATGATCCACAAGAGAGTCCCCGACGCGAAGGTCGAGTGCCTCACCGGCGACTTCGCGGGCGATCTCGCCGCACTCGACATCGTGCTGGACGCGCAGCCCGAAGTGCTCGCGCACAATCTGGAAACGGTGGATCGCCTGCAAGCGTCGGTGCGCGACCGCCGCGCGAACTACCGCCAGTCGCTGAGCATCCTCGAGCACGCGAAGAAATCCGGCAAGGTGACGTACACGAAGACGTCGCTGATGCTCGGGCTGGGCGAGACCGAAAGCGAGATCGCGCAGGCGATGGACGACGCGCGCGCGATCGGGGTCGACATCTTCACGATGGGCCAGTACCTCCAGCCCACCAAACGCCACCTGAAGGTCGAGGAGTTCGTCACGCCCGCGAAGTTCGCGCGCCTCAAAGCGGTCGGCGACGCGAAAGGCTTCGTGCAAGTCGTCTCGAGCCCGCTGTCACGCAGCTCGTACCACGCCGAACAAGCGTTCACATGACGTACACGGTCGGGAAATACGAGTCGTGTCTTCTGAGAGCGTGACTGATGAAATCATCCTCGAAGGCTTTCGCAGCCTCAAAGAGACCATGGAGCACGGCTTCGACAGCGTGAAGCGCCGCATCGACGCGCTCGAAGCGAGCATGAATCAACGTTTCGCCGAGATGGACCACCGTACGATGCGGCACTTCGACGAGCGCGACCAGCGCCTCGACAACCACGACCGGCGCATCACGACGCTCGAAGCGAAACGCTGACCGCGCCGCCCGACAGCTCCGACGGTCTGCCGCTGCCGCGGCGGCGGATCGCCTACCTCGCCCTGGCCGTCGCGACGACGATGGCCGTGCTCGACGGCTCCATCGCGAACACCGCGCTGCCGACGATCGCGCGCGACCTCGGCGCGTCGCCGGCGGAGTCGATCTGGGTGGTCAACGGCTTTCAGCTCGCCGTCACCGCGTCGCTGCTCGCGTTCGCCGCGCTCGGGCGGCTGCGCGGGCCGGCGCGCGTCTATCGCGCGGGCGTCATCGTGTTCGTCGCCGGCTCGCTCGCGTGCGCCGTCGCGCGCACGTTCCCGCTGCTGATCGCCGCGCGCGTGCTGCAAGGTCTCGGTGCGTCGGCGATCATGGCGATCTCGCCCGCGATCCTGCGCGAGGTGTTCCCGCGCGCGCAGCTCGGGCGCGCGCTCGGCATCAACGCGCTCGTCGTCGCGACGAGCGCCGCCGCCGGCCCGACGCTGGGCGGCTTCATCCTCGCGGTGCTGCCGTGGCCGTGGCTGTTCGCGATCAACGTGCCGTTCGGCATCGTCAACGTCGTGCTCAACCGCGCGCTGCCGCGAGAAGAACGCAATCGCGGCTGGCTCGACATGCCGAGCGTCGTCACGAGCGCGCTCGCGTTCTCGCTGACGATCTGGGGTCTCGACGGTTTCGCGCGCCACGAGCCGGCGTGGACGATCGCCGCGCGCGTGCTCGCCGGGATCGCCGCGGGCATCGTGTTCGTGCGGCGCCAGTTCGCGCTGCCGCAGCCGATGATCGCACTCGACCTCTTTCGCATCGCGGCGTTCTCGTCCGCGAGCGCGACGGGCTTCGCGACGTTCGCCGCGCAGGGCCTCGCGTTCGTCGCGCTGCCGTTCTTCTTTCAAGAAGCGCTGGGCCGCACGCCGCTGCAGTCGGGGCTGCTGCTGACGTCGTGGCCGCTCGCCGTCGCGCTGGTCGCACCGCTCGCCGGCCGGCTCTCCGACCGCTTTCCGGTCGGCATCCTCGCAACGGCGGGGCTCGCCGTACTCACCGCGGGCCTCGCGCTGTACGCGACGCTCCCGGCCGATCCCGCCGCCGTCGACATCGTGCTGCGCGGCATCGTGTGCGGGCTCGGCTTCGGCTTCTTCCAATCACCCAACAACCGCGAGCTGATCGGCAGCGCCCCGCGCGAGAAGAGCACGAGCGCCGCGGGGCTGCTCGCCGCGATGCGCGTGAGCGGTCAGACGGTGGGCGCGGCGCTTGTCGCGATCGTGTTCGGCGCGTTCGGCGCATCGGCCGCCGCGGGCACCGCCCCGCGCGACGTCGTCGCGCACGCCGCGCCGGCGGTGCTGTGGCTCGCGTGCGGTTGCGCGGCCGTCGCGACGCTCGCCAGCGCGCTGCGGCTGCGCGGGATCAGGGCAGGCGCGCCAGCCCAGGGCTCGTGAGATCGAGGTCGGCCGCTTTGACGAACAGCACGCCGGGATGCGCCTTGCGCACCGCGTCGATGAACTTCGACGAGTCGCCGACCAGCACGATCGTCGGCGGCGTCGACAAACCCGCGGCGGCGAAGCGCGTGACCGCGGCCGGTTCGACGGCGTTCAACGCCGCCGGCCCGGTGGTGAGCGCGTCGAGCGGCAGCCCGGCGAACGCGTTCGCCGCGACGGTGCGCACGAGCCCTCCGATCGTCTCGATCCCGCTAGCCATCCCGCCGAGCAGCGACGTGCGGCGCGCGAGGAGCTCACCGGCGGTGGCCGGCGCGTTGCCGCCCAGCGACGAGATGGTGCTCAGCATGATGTCGAGCGCCTCGGGCGCCTTCGCGTGCTCGACGAGCGTGCTCGCGAGGATGCGCGCCGGCATAGCGACCGGTCACGTACGACGACCCGGCACCGTACGAGAGCCCGCGCTTGACGCGAATCTCTTCGTTGAGCCGGCCGGAGTATCCGGACAGCACGGCGTTGCCGACCATCGCCGACGCCCAGTCGCCGGACGTGCGCAGCGGTGCGGCGTGCGCGACGACGATCGCCGTTCGCCCGGCCGCGGGCTGATCGACGACGACGATGCGCGGCGCGGCCGCAACGGCAGGCGCCGGCGTCGCGGCAGCCCCGGCCGGCGCGCTCCAGTCACCGAACGCCGTCTGCGCGAGCGCGAACGCATCGCTCGGCGCGAGGTCGCCGCCGATGGTGAGGATCGCGCCGTCGGGCCGGTAGTGCGCGCGATGATACGCGACGATGGCATCGCGGTCGATCGCGGCGACGGAACGCGCCGTGCCCGGCGTCGGGCGCCCGAACGCGCCGGCGAACAACGCGCGCTGCGCGACGAGATTGGCCAGCGCCGACGGCGAGCCGTTCTGCAGCGTGATGCTGCTGGTGGCGCGCTGCTTGGCGAGCGTGAGCTCACTCGGCGCGAACGCCGGCTGCCGCACCGCTTCGGCAAGCAGCGCCAACGCAGCGGGAAACCGCGCCGCGACGGCATCGGTGGAAACGTCGGTTCGATCGTTCCCGGCGCGCGCATCGAGCGTCGCCCCAAGCGCGTCGAGCGCGAACGCGATCTCCTTACCGGAACGTTTCGCGGTACCGCGCGTGAGCAGCGACGCCGTCAGCGACGCGACACCGGGCGTCGCGTCGGGATCGGCAACGGCGCCGCCCGGCAGCGCGAGATCGGCGGCGACGAGCGCGCTGCCCGGCACGCGAACGGCAAGCACACGCAATCCGTTGGGAAGCGTCGTCGCAACCGGCGTCGGATACTGCACCGTACGCGGCGCACCGGCCGGCGGCGGCGTCGATGCGGCTCCCGGAACGATCTGGCTCTCCTGCGCGCCGGCCGATGCGGCGAACGCAAGCACCCCCGCAGCGAACGCAACCGCCGTCAGAACGCCGGCGCGCTTCACTTCGCCGCCCCCGTCGCGCTCGAAGACGCGGTTTGATACGCCACGACCGTACTGTTCGCCACCGTGAGATACTTGCGAGCGACGCGCTGCACGTCGGCCGCGGTCACCGCACTGTACTCCGCCGCTTCGCGGTTCACCGCACCGGGATCGCCCTGCACCACCGCAGCGCGAACGAGCGCCTGCGCAACGTTGTCGTGCGTCTGCAGCTGGCGAACGAGGGTCGCGATCGTCTGCGTCTTCGCTTTGTCGAGCTCGTCGGCGGAGACGGGCTCGTCACGAAGCCGCGCGATCTGCATCTCGAGCGCAGCCTGCAGATCGCTCGTCGTATGCCCCGCGTTGGCGATCGCATACACGTCGAAGAGCCCGGGCTGCTGCCGGCCGTCCGCGTTGGCCACCGCCTGCGAACCGAGCCCGCCGTCCACGATGGCCGTGCGCAGCCGCGAGCTGGGACCATGCCCGAGCAACACCTCGATGACGCCGAGCACCACAGTATCGGCGGCCTTCGCCGCCGGAATGTGATACGCGATCAACGTCGCCGGCAACGGCGCATTTTTGCTGACGTACGAAATCTGCCGCTGCGCCTTCTGCTCGGGCTCGAGGACGCTCACCCGCGGAATCGCCGCCGCCGGCTTGCGCAGCACGCCGAAATATTTGTCCACCCACGCATTCGCCTGCGCAGGATCCAAATCACCGACGAGCACGAGCACGGCGTTATCGGGCCGGTAGAACGTGGTATGAAAGGCGATCACGTCGGAAAGCGCCGCCGCATTGAGCTGATCGGGATTCCCGATCACGCCACGCAGATACGGATGCTTGGTGAACGCGCCGTTGGCGAGCTCGAACAACATCCCGTACGGGCTCGAAAGAATCGACTGGTCGTATTCGCCGATGACGACCTTGCGTTCCGTGACGAAATTCGGCTGATCGACGGTGAGATTCGCCATCCGGTCCGCCTCGGCCCAAAGCAGCCGCTCCAGGTGATTCGACGGCACGACCTCGTAGTAGTTCGTGATGTCTTCCGCGGTGTACGCGTTGTTGTAGCCGCCGACGTCCTCGGTGAACCGGTCCATCGACTCGGGCTTCACGTTCGACGTGCCCTTGAACATGAGATGCTCGAACAAGTGCGCGAACCCCGACCGCCCGGCCGGATCGCTCTTCGCCCCGACGTCATACCCGACGTCGACGGCGACGGTCGGCGTCCGATGATCCTCGGCGATGACGACCCGCAGACCATTGGGCAGCGTGCGCTGCGTAAAAGCGATCGGAGCGACCACGATGGGCGCCTGCTGCGCGGCCCCCGCGGCGGGCGCGACCAGCACGGCAAGCATCGAAAGCACGAGCGCTCGGCGGAACCTATGCATTCTTCCGTACTGCGCGATCCGCCCCCGGCTCACCTCGCAGGGACGCCGCCCAAACCGAGCGCACGGCCCGCTCGTTCGGTTCTCGCGCCGCCGGGTACGATAGCGAAGATGGAAACCACGGTCGAAGAACTGCGCGCGCTGGCGGACACGGGCGCGACGATCCTCAACGTCGGCAAACACGGCGGCCACCGCGAGATCCGCGGCGCGGTCCGCTACCGACCGCACGATCTCCTGACGCCGGACCACCTAACGATCCCGATCGCTCCGGACAAGCCGGTAATCCTCTACGACGAACACGGCAACGGCGACCTGACAAAGCAAGTCGCGGAAAAACTGACAGCCAACGGCTTCAAAGACGTCCGCACGCTCCAAGGCGGCTTCTCCGCCTGGGAAAAAGCGCAAGCCCCAACCCAAGAACCGTCCCTAGAACAAGTAGTCCCGCCAACCCAACCCGCGGAAGTGCAACAACTGGACCGCCGCATCTAGGACGGATCGCGCCGCGCGCCGTGCGCGGTGCCACCGCGCCCGGCAACTCCACGCCCCCGCAACCCACCCCACGCATACGCCGAATCGCGCCCGCGACCGCCCCAATGTCAGAGCTTAGGCGTAAACCCCACGCGCCTTGAGCGACTTCACCACCCGATCGATCGCCACCATATACGCCGCAGTCCGATACGAGATCCCACGCGCCGCAGCAATCTCACGCAACACGGTGAAGTTGTCGAGCAGCACTTCCTGAAGCCGATCGTTCACCTCGGACTCTTTCCAGAAGTACCCCTGCCGGTCCTGAACCCACTCGAAGTACGACACCGTCACGCCGCCGGCATTCGCCATGATATCCGGGATCACGACGATCCCGTTCTTCGCAAAGATGTGATCGGCTTCAGGCGTCGTCGGCCCATTGGCCCCTTCGACGATGAGCTTCGCCTTGATGCGCGCGGCGTTGTCGACGGTGAGCACCTTCTCGAGCGCCGCGGGCACGAGCACGTCGCAGTCGACCTCGAGCATCGCCTGGTTCGACATCTTCTCGCCGCCGCGGTATCCGTCCAGCGAGTGATGCTCTTGCGCGTACGCGATCGCGCCGTCGAGGTCGAGCCCGTTCTCGTTGACGTACGCGCCGGTGACGTCGCTGATCCCGACGATCTTGCAGCCCTGATCCGCGAACATCTTCGCCGCGATCGCGCCGACGTTTCCGAAGCCCTGCACGACGATCCGTGCACCCTTGGGATCGATCCCGAGCCGCGCCATCTCGTCGAGTGCGACGATCGACACGCCGCGCCCGGTCGCCTCGACGCGCCCGCGCGAACCGCCGATCTCGAGCGGCTTGCCGGTGACGACGCCGGGCGTGTTCTGCCGCACGTGCATCGAGTAGGTGTCCATGATCCACGCCATGTGCTGCGGCGTCGTGTTGACGTCGGGCGCAGGCACGTCTTTGTCGGGCCCGATCACTTCGACGAGCTCGGCGGCGTAGCGCCGCGTGATGCGTTCGATCTCCGCCATGGAGAGCGTGTTGGGATCGCAGGTGACGCCGCCTTTGCCGCCGCCGAAGGGCAGGTCGACGACGGCGCACTTCCACGTCATCCAGAACGCGAGCGCCGTGACCTCGTCCAGCGTGACGCCCGGATGGAAGCGGATTCCGCCCTTGGCCGGCCCGCGCGCGAAGTTGTACTGCACGCGGTACCCGGTGAACACTTCGATCCCGCCGTCGTCGCGCTGGAACGGGATCGAGAAGATGATCTGCCGGGACGGATGCGTGAGGATCGCCTTGATCCCCGGGTCGAGGTTGAGCAGCGCGGCCGCTTCGTTGAAATACGCGATCGCATCGCCGAAGACGCTGACCTCGCGAACCGCTGTCGTGCCGGTTACGGCTGTGGACATCGAGACAATGGCCTCCTGAGCCGTCCTGACCCTTTAGGACATTCGGCGAAAACCCCTGGCACCGCGTTCGCCATCTGGCGTACCGCGAAAGGTGCCGCCTCACACCCGCCATGCCCGGCGAGACGCAGGGACGCTCGCTTGGTCTAAGCGAAGCCCTCGCCATGCAACTGCTCGCTCAGACGACGACCACCACCACCAGCCCCAACTACGATCAGGCCGCCGGGATGGCCGCGCTACTCGGCGGCGGCACGTTCCTGATCTTCAGCTTGATCTGCCTCGTGATCTTGGTCGCGATCTATTACGTGATCATCAAAAAGACCGGTTACAACCCGTTGCTGTCGCTGCTGATCCTCATCCCGGGTCTCGGCGGTTTGATCATCATCATCATGCTCGCGTTCACCGAGTGGCCGATCCAGCGCGAATGCCGCGAGCTGCGCGCGCGCGCCGGCGGCGGCGGATACGGCGGCGGCGGTTACGCCCCACCTCCGCCCTCCTACCCGCCGGGCGGCGTCGAATCGGGCGGACCGATCACGCCCGCCTGACGGCGCGAGGCGGCGTCGTCAGACGTTGAAGCGGAACTCGACGACGTCGCCTTCCTGCATGACGTACTCCTTGCCCTCGGAGCGCAGCTTGCCCGCGCTGCGAATCGCGTCCATCGTCTTGTACGTCACGTAATCCTCGAACGACACGATCTCGGCGCGAATGAAACCGCGCTCGATGTCCGTATGGATCGTGCCGGCTGCCTGCGGCGCTTTCGTGCCTTTGGCGATGGTCCACGCGCGCGTCTCTTTGGGGCCGGTCGTCAGAAACGTCATGAGGCCGAGCAGGTCGTACGCCTCGACGATCAGCCGGTCGAGCCCGCCCGACGTGATGCCGTAGTCCGAGCGGAACTCGGCAACGTCGGCATCGCTCATGCCCGCGAACTCCGATTCGATCTTGCCGTTGAACGCGATCGCGCGGCTGTTCTCGGCTTTCGCGTGCGCGAACACCGCGCGCGCCATCGGGCCCGGATCGGTGATCTGGGCCTCGTCGACGTTGGCGACGTACAGCATCGGCTTCGCGGTGAGCAGAAACGCTTCGCGCGCGATCTCCGCTTCGGGCGAAGCGGGCGCGAACGCGCGGGCCGGCGTGCCGTTCTCGAGCGCGGCGATCAGGTTCTCGAGCGCCGCGAGCTTCGGCGCCTCTTTGGGGTTCGCGCGGACTTCGCGCTGCAGCTTGTCGCGCCGTTTCTGCAGCGACGCGAGGTCTGCGAGCGACATCTCGATGTTGACGATCTCGATGTCGCGCAGCGGATCGGGGTCGCCCTCGACGTGCGTGACGTTGGAGTCTTCAAAACACCGCACCACCGTTGCGACCGCGTCCGTTTCGCGGATGTGCGAGAGAAACGCGTTGCCGAGGCCCTGGCCGCTCGACGCGCCGCGGACCAGCCCCGCGATGTCGACGAAGCGCATCGTGGCGGGCACGATCTTCTCGGAGCGGCTGAGGTCGGCAAGCACGCCGAGCCGAGGGTCGGGGACGGGGACCTCGCCGACGTTGGGCTCGATGGTCGCGAACGGATAATTCGCCGCCAGCGCCTGCGCCGAGCGCGTGAGCGCGTTGAAGATGGTGGACTTCCCGACGTTGGGAAGTCCGACGATACCGCACGACAATGCCACGGTGCGCCTTCGTACGCGACGCTGCCGCATTCGACCCGCCGGGCGAGTTCGCGAAGGAGTTGGTTTCGGGCCCCCAGGAGTACCATCCGATGCGCCAGATGAAGGTCGACAAGCTGGGAATCGATCTCCTCACGCACGACCCGGTCGTCATCCTCAAGGATCTCGAAGGCAAGCGGTACCTTCCGATCCTGATCGGACCGTTCGAGGCGACGGCGATCGCGTTGGCGCTCGAGGGGACCGCGGTGCCGCGACCCCTCTCGCACGACCTGATGCGCACGCTGCTCGAATCGCTGTCCGCCAAGCTCGAGCAGATCATCATCCACGACATCAAGGACTCGACGTTCTTCGCCAAGCTGATCGTGCGCACGAACGGCGAGGTTCAGGAGATCGACGCGCGCCCGTCCGACGGCATCGCGCTCGCGCTGCGCATGCAAGCCCCGATCTTCGTAAGCGACAAGATCGCGCTCGAGGAAACCGTCCCCGACAAGGGCGGCGAAGGCGAGGATCCCACCAAGTTCAAGAAGTTCATCGACGAGCTCAAACCGTCGGATTTCCTCGATTAGCCTGCGGGCGCTAAAAGCGCAGCTCGCGCAAGAATTCGTCGAGTGCTTCGCGTGCGCCGGGGGTTTCGTCGGGTAGCGTGCTGCGTTCGTGCGACTCCGTCAGCAGCGCTTCGAGCCGCGCGTACTCCCGCTCGTAGAATGCGAGCTGCTTGTCTGGCGGAAGCTGCGCGGCCTCGCCGTTCGCGCGCTTCGCCGCGACCAGCTCGGGGACGTACGCGAGTCGGTACTCTTCGTTGAGCGTCAGCAGGTTCGCTTCCACCTCGCCCGTGCGCAGCAAGTGGATTCCGGTCAGCATCACACGGAACACGTAGAGCAGGCGCTTCACCGTCTTTTCCGGGCGCCGGTGGAACTGCGCCCACTCGCTGCGCGCGAAGCCTAGGTAGTGCTGGACGTGTTTGCGTGCGATGCACCGCCGCGCGAGCTCGCGCCAGCGCGGGAGGTCGCCTTCGGTCACGACCAGCGGCGAGAAGATCTGCTCGAGCACGTACCCGTTGTTGCGCAAGAGCAGCTGCGCGTACTTGCGCGCGTCGTGCGTCACCAGCTCGTCGAGCGGACCGTCCTGCGTCGACTGGTCCTCGATCGTCTCGCGCGGCGGCTGCAGGCTCAGCAGCGTTTCCGGCGGTGTGACGTGCACGCCGCGCAGGTCGAAGTCCGAATCCTCGGACGGAAACCCGTACAGATGCGCGCCCGACACCGTCACGAACGAGAGGGGGTACGGCTGGCGTTCGAGGATGCTGAAGCGCGCGCGTCCGAGGAGCACGGACCGGGCGTTCGGCGCGCGCAGCCCGCGCCCTCGGGCGGAGATTGCGGGCCCGCTGTCCTACATAGGGCGCGCAATGTACACGACGGACGAACGCGCCGACATCGGCGTCTACGGCGGGTCGGGGTTCTACTCGCTGATCGAGAACCCGCGCGAGATCTGGGTGGAGACGCCCTACGGGCTGCCGTCCGACAAGATCGCGCTCGGCGAGATCGCGGGCAAAAAGGTGGCGTTCCTCCCGCGCCACGGCAAGGATCACCGCTATCCGCCGCAAGCGATCAACTACCGCGCCAACGCGTACGCGATGAAGGCGCTCGGCGTCACCCGCATCATCGGGCCGACCGCCTGCGGCTCGCTGCAAGCGGACGTGAAGCCGGGCTCGATGGTCGTGGCCGACCAGATCGTCGACCGCACGACGGGCCGCAAGGACACGTTCTACGACGGTCCGGTCACCACGCACGTCTCGTTCGCCGATCCCTACTGCTCGCAGCTGCGCCCGCTCGCGGTCGACGCGCTGCGCAGCCTCGACATCGACACGCACGACAAGGGCACGATCGTCGTGATCCAGGGCCCGCGCTTCTCGACGCGCGCGGAGTCGAAGTGGTTCAGCTCGCTGGGCTGGGAGGTCATCAACATGACCAACTATCCCGAGTCCTATCTCGCGCGCGAGCTGGAGATGTGCTACGTGAACATCTCGCTGATCACCGACTACGACGTGGGGCTCGAAGGCGTATCGGGCGTCGAGCCCGTTTCGCACGCCGAAGTGATGAAGGTGTTCGCCAGCAACAACGAGCGCGTGAAGAACGCGATCTTCAAGATCATCGCGGCGATCCCGGCCGAGCGCTCGTGCGGGTGCGGCAGCGCGCTCGCAGGCGCGCGCGGTTAGCAAACCGGATGCGCCGGGCGCCGGCTCCGGACGTGGACCTCTCGGTGTACGCAAAAGCGGTTCCGCTGCTGCTGCGTAACCCCGCGATCGTCGTGGTGCCGCTGCTGATGGCGGTGATCGGCGTGTTCCTGCAACTGATGATGATGACGTCGCGTGGTGGAGGCGCGCTCGGGCCCTTGACAGGTCAGCTTGCGTCGTTCATCGCGATGATGCTCGAGCTGTTCGGGCTCGGCGCGGCGTGTATCATGGCGGATGACGCGTGGCGGCACGGCCGCGCATCGTTCGAGAAAGGCTGGGCCGATGCGCGCGACCGTGGCGGCGACATCCTGTTCGCGGCACTCGGCTTCACCCTGTTGCTCTCGGTCGCGCAGTACCTCGGCTCGCTGCTCGGCGTGCTCGCGCTCGCGCTGATCGTGCTCGTCGTCGTTTTCGTGCTGTGGTCGATCCCGGCGGCGGCGATCGGCGGCATCCCCGGCGGCGCGGCGATCCAAGTGTCGATCGATCGCGTCCGCGGCGCACCGCTGCCGGCGGTGATCTCCGCGATCGTGACGGTCGCGCTCGCGATCGCCGTGCCGGTCCTATCGGGGTATCTCGCCGGCTGGATCCCGCTGCTGCACGAAAGCCTCATCGCGAACTTGCTCGTGAGCGCGCTGCTCCAGGGCATCGCGGTGAGCTACGTCGCGCTGGTCCTCACCAAGACGTACGCGGAAGCCGCGTTCGGCACGCGCCGCTACTAGATCCTGAACGCAGCGACGTCAAGAAGCACGATCGAGCCGGCTGCGTAGGCGCCCACGTGTGGCGCTCGGTTCACGTTGCGTCGCTTGCGACGCAAACCTAGCGCGACGAAGGTGCTAGCGCCATGCGCACGAGGTCCGCGACCAGCGGCGGGCTGACGTTCGTGCGCGCGATGCGCTCGGCGTCGCCGATCGCGGCGAGCATCCTCGCGAACGCCGCCGGCTCACGCGCCGGCAGCGCCGCGAGCCGCGCGCGCTGATCGCGCGCGAGGATCGGGACGCCGTCGCCGAGACCGAGCGCGATCCAATCACGCGCCAGCGTCTTCACGGTCTCCAGCCCCGCTTCGAGCGTCGGACGCGTCGCCCAGCCGGTGGCGTCGGCCTCACCTCCGTGCGCCGCCGCGAAGAACCACTCGACCGCGGCGTCGCGCGTCGCGCCTTCGCCTTCGTCAAGGTACGCGAGGGCGCGCGTCGCGCTCCCGTTGGCGACCGTCGCCGCGCGCACCGCGTCGTCGCGCGCGACGCCGCGGCGCTCCAAGATGCGCACGACCTCGTCCTCGCTCAGCAGCGGAAACGTGACCTCGACGAGCCGCGAACCGATCGTGGGCAGGATGCGCCCGATCGCGTTCGTCGTCACGACGAGCACGACGTCGGCGGGCGGCTCTTCGAAGAACTTCAGCAGCGCGTTCGCGGCGGCCGGCGTGAAGTCCGGATCGCCGAGGATGAACACGCGCTTGCCGCCGGCGTACGAGTGCATCGAAAGCTGGCGCACGAGGTCGCGCGCGGTCGCTTCTTCCGCATCGTGGAAGCCGCCGCCGTCGCGGTCGCCGATCTTCAACTGGCCTTCGGTGAAGTAGTAGTCGGGGTGCGTCCCCGCTTCGACCTGCGCGCAGCCGCTGCAGGCGCCGCACCACCCCAGCAGCGTGCGCTTCGGCGTCACGCACAGCAGCGAGCGCGCCAGCTCCCGCGCGAACGTCTTCTTGCCGACGCCCTGCGAACCGGTGAAGAGGTAGCCGTGCGACAGCGTCGCGGCGGTCAGGTGCTCGAAGAACGCGCGCGGCCCCGCGGCGCCGACGACGTCGAAGTTGCCGTCGATCACGCGGCGTGCTCCGTCACGGATGCGTCGCGTCGCGGCGCTGCTCGAACACCGACCACGCTCCGGCCGCGAGCACGCCGGGCGGCTGCGTCCCTTCGAGCACGACGAACCGGCTCGGAAACCGTTCGGCGAGCGCGAGATAGCCTTCGCGCACGCGCGTGTGGAACGCCGTGCCTTCGCGCTCGAGCCGGTCGGCGCCGCCGCGCGCGCGCAAGCGCGCCTGCGAAAGCTCGACCGGGATGTCGATCAGAAACGTGAGGTCGGGCGCGATGCGATGCGTCGCGGTCAGGCAGATCTCGAGCAGCGAGTCGACGTTGAGCCCGCGGCCGTAGCCCTGGTACGCCACCGTCGCGTCGAAGAACCGGTCGCAGAGCACGACGCTGCGCGCCTTGAGCGCCGGCGCGATGACGTCGGTGACCAGTTGCGCGCGCGACGCGTTCAGGAGCATCACCTCGGCGATCGGGTCGATCGCGAGGTCGGGGACGTCGAGAAAAACCGTGCGCAGCGCATCGCCGAGGGGAGTACCTCCCGGTTCCCTGGTAACTAGGACGACGTTACCGCGGGTGGTAAGCTCCTCGCTCAACGCCGCGATCAGCGTCGATTTCCCGGCGGCTTCGATCCCTTCGAAGGTGACGAGCACCCGGCGCTCTTCGCGGCCAGACAGTCCGGGCCATCGCGGAGGTCAGATTGTTCAACGAGTTGCTCAAGCGGCTCGGTTCGCGCAAGTCGGAACGCCGAAGCGCCGATCGCGTGCGGCGGCGCTTCCCGGTCGGCTGGATCAGGGACGGCACGCTGGTTGCCGGCCTGGGCTTGGAGATCAGCGAGAAAGGCCTCCTCTTCGCCACGAAGGAGGGCCCGCCCGGAGCGACCGTCGAGGTCGCGCTCGACTTGCACGGCCGCCGCGTGCGCGCGCGCCTCAAGATCGTTCGCAAGGGCACGATGACGCGCGACGGGGTAGAGTGGGTCGTGATCGCCTGCATCTTCGAGGGCATCGCCGCCGACGACTGGGACGCGATCGTCCGCTTCTGCAAGAACCTCGACGACCCGGGCAACAAGGCGGCCCAAGAGCTGTCCGCGCTTTCCGGCTCGGACGACGACGCGTACCGCCTGCTGCCGCTGCGCGTGCAGCAGCGCGTCGTGGCGATGCTCGTCAAGGCGGGTCGCCTCGCGCCGGGGAGCGACGCCAAGAACCCGCTGCTGCGCATGTCCTACGACGGGTCGACGCGCGCGCACGAGCACCGTCTGGCCGTGCACAGCCGCCGCCTCGTCGACGGCGAGCTGATGCAGTTCGACTCGGTGCTGATCGTCGACGACTCCGGCAACGTGGTGCTGGAGAAGTAAAGGCGCCGTCAGCTTCTAGACGTCGGGTCCCTTGAAAATTCGCACGCGCCGGTTCGGCTCCAGCCCCGTGCTTCGCGACTGCACGCGGTAGCGCTCCGCCAGCTGGTGCTGCATCCGCCGAATATACGAAGACTGCGGCGTCAGCTCGATCGCCCGTGAATCCAGCAAAACCTGATAGACGGCTTCCTCAGCCTCGCGCATCGCGATCTCCTCGACGTCGAGCGACGGCAGGTTGAACACGTCCTTGAGCGCGTTCTGGATCTGAGTCGTCGTGTTGGTCTTGATCGAGTAGATCGGCACGTTCTCAGCCGCGATCTGCTTGAGCCGTTCGGACTCCTTACGTTCCAGCGTCTTGAGCGTCAGCACGACATCGGCGTCGTCCCACTTGCGCGCGATCGACGCGTGCACGCGCAGGTTGTGCACGGCGCGCTCGATCTTGTTGCGCGACACGCCGTAGGGAAAGATGAACAGCGGCTTCGCGTCGTCCGATACCGACTCGCCGGTCGCGCCGAAGATCGCGCCTTCGTCATCACGCGGCTGCGTGCGCAGCTCGCGCACTTTCTCGACGGAGATCGCTTCGGGGTTGGCGTGCTGCACGATGTCGATCGTGCCGCCTACGGTGCGCTGGCGCACCTCGGGCTGCGGCTGGTACCCGCGCAGCAGCGCGTCGACGACCTCGCCGACGTTCTGGTGGATCGCGAGCCGGTCGCGGTCCTGGATCTCCACCAGCACGTCGAACGTCGGCGGCTGTTTGCGTTCGAGCACGGTCTTGCGCGTGCCGCGGCGGCGCGCTTCTTCGTCGGAGAGCGTCACCGCGCTGATCCCGCCGAGCAAATCCGACAGCGTCGGGTTCATCAGCAGGTTCTCGAGCGTCTGGCCGTGCGCGGTGCCGATCAATTGCACGCCGCGCTCCGCGATCGTGCGCGCGGCGAACGCTTCGGCTTCGGTGCCGATCTCGTCGATCACGATGACCTGCGGCATGTGGTTCTCGACCGCTTCGATCATCACGTTGTGCTGCAGGTGCGTGTCCGCCACCGGCATGCGGCGCGAGTGGCCGATGCCCGAATGCGGCACGTCGCCGTCGCCGGCGATCTCGTTCGACGTGTCGACGATGACGACGCGCTTGCGGTCTTCGGCGAGCACGCGCGCGCACTCGCGCAGCATCGTCGTCTTGCCGACGCCGGGCCGGCCCAGCAGACAAATGGATTTCCCGCTGCGAATCACGTCGAGCACGATGTCGATCGTGCCGTACACGGCGCGCCCGACGCGGCACGTCAGCCCGACGATCCGTCCCGTGCGGTTGCGGATCGCGCTGATGCGGTGCAGCGTCTGCTCGATGCCGGCACGATTATCTCCGCCGAACGGCGACAGGCGCGCCGTGACGTGCGCGATGTCTTCCGACGACACCGGCGTCTCGCCCAAGAACACGAAGTCGTCGTCGAAGCGCGCTTCCGGCGGACGGCCGAGATCGAGCACCACTTCGATGACATTGTCGAGGTTCGGTAGACGGACGAGCGCTTGTCGGATCGGGAGGGGGAAGATGTCGAGGAGCTGAGTGAGCTCCCAGTTCGGCACGAAGGACTCGGCGTTAACGGCCAACGCGGCTCCTAGTCGACGTCTGTCGATTGTCGTTCGTCGCCGTCTCCGTCGCCGGAGAACCGCGACGGGATATGCGCTTCCCGCCCGCCTGCTCGATCACCTGGGCCATAGTTCCCCCTGATACACGTATCGGCCGGTACGGTTTCGGTCTGCCGGGTCTGGAGGATTGCGAGGGCCCGGCCGATGAGGGGCGCGCATGGGCAACCGCTACCTCGAGGACTTTCCCGCCGGCAGCAGCGCCGAGCTCGGCAGCATTCACGTGACCGAGGATGAGATCCGCGCGTTCGCGACGCGCTACGACCCGCAGCCGTTCCACACCGATCCCGAGGCGGCGAAGCGCTGGCCGTACGGCGGCCTGATCGCGAGCGGTTGGCACACGGCGGCGATGATGATGCGCGTGGTCGTCGACGAGTTCATCGACGCTGAGACCAGTCTGGGCTCACCCGGGCTCGGCCCAATCCATTGGAGCCGTCCGGTGCGGCCCGGCGACGTGCTGCGCGTGCGCGCGCGCATCACCGCCAACCGCCGCTCGCAGAGCAAACCGGATCGCGGCACCGTAACCATCGAGGTCGACGTGCTCAATCAGAACGACGAGGTGGTGATGACCGTCGAGAACTGGCTGGCGATCTTCAAGGCGAGACCGGATCCCGCGTGAGCGCGCGCAGCGCGTCGTCGTACTCGCGCGCGAGCCGCGCGACGAGCTCGCCCGCGGTCGGCACGTGGCCGATCGCGCCGATCCCCTGACCCGAGCCCCAGATGTCGCGCCACGCTTTGGTTTTCTCAGACGCGAAGTTCATCTTCGACGGATCGCTCTCGGGCAGGTTTTCGGGATCGAGCCCCGCGCGCTCGATCGACGCGCGCAGATAGTTGCCGTGCACGCCGGTGAACAGGTTGGTGTAGACGATGTCCTGCGCGCCGGACGCGACGATGCTCTGCTTGTAGTCGTCGCTCGCGTTCGCTTCCTGCGTCGCGATGAACGCCGAGCCGACGTAGCCGAAGTCCGCGCCCATCGCGCGCGCGGCGAGCACGGCGCGGCCGTTCGCGATCGCGCCCGATAGCGCGAGCGCGCCGTCGAACCAGGCGCGGATCTCTTGCACGAGCGCGAACGGCGACCACGTGCCGGCGTGCCCACCGGCGCCCGCGGCGACGGCGATCAGCCCGTCGGCGCCCTTCTCGATCGCCTTGCGCGCGAACGCGACGTTGATGATATCGTGCAGCACCACGCCGCCGTAGGAATGAATCGCCTCGTTGACCTCGGGCCGCGCGCCAAGCGACGTGATCACGATCTTGACGCGGTGCTTCACGCACAGCTCCAGATCGTGCATCAAGCGCGGGTTCGACTTGTGCACGATCAGGTTGACCGCGAACGGCGCCGACGGGCGCTCGGGATGCGCGGCGTCATACTCGGCCAGCTCGCGTGCGATCCGCTCGAGCCATTCCTCGAGCACCGGCTCGGGGCGCGCGTTGAGCGATGGAAATGCGCCGATCACGCCGGCCTTGCACTGCGCGATCACGAGATCGGGGTTGGAGATGATGAACAGCGGCGCACCGATGACGGGAACGGTGAGGCGGTCGAGCGCAAGCGCGTCGGGCAGCATCGTCACGCCTGCTGCAGCGCGAAGTCCACGGCGATCGTGTTGCCGCCGCTGACGACGACGCCGACGCGCTCGTCGCGCCGGCAGGCGTACCGTCCCGACAGCAGCCCCGCGAGCGCGGTGACACCGCCCGGCTCCGCGACGACGCGCAGCGTCTCCCACAGCGTGCGCTGCGCGGCGCGAATGTCGTCGTCGGAGACGAGCACGACGCCGCTCACGTGGCGCTGCGCGATCGGGAAGACCGTCGCGCCGATGCGCTTGGGCGCGAGCGAGTCCGCCGCGATGCTGCCCGTCGGCGCGTCGACCGGCTCGCCGGCGGCCAGCGCGTGCGCGAGCGTCGGCGCGCCTTGCGGTTCGACGCCGACGACCTTCGTCGCGCCGGCGTACCAAGCCGCGATGCCGCCGATCAACCCGCCGCCGCCGACAGGAACGAGCACGGCGTCGAGCCGCGGCGCTTGTTCGGCGAGCTCGAGCGCGAGCGTGCCTTGCCCCAGCAGCGTCTCGATCTGATCGTAGGCGTGCACCGACAGCGCGCCCGACGTGCCCGTCCATTCCTCCGCCGCGGCGAGCGCGTCGGAGTAGCGTTCGCCGGTCACGACCAGATCGGCGCCGTAGCGCCGAATCCGGTCCACCTTCGCCGGCGAGGAGATCGTCGGCACGAAGATCTTCGCCGGCCGGCCGAGCCGCATCGCCGCGTATGCGACGGCGGCGCCATGGTTGCCGCCGGACGCCGCGACGACGCCGGACTCCGGCACGTCGCGCGTCAGCAGGTTCACGAATGCGCCGCGCGCCTTGAACGAACCGGAGTGCTGCAGCAGCTCCAGCTTCAGCGTGACTGTCTCGCACTCGATGCCCAGCTCGCTGCCGCGCAGCTCGATGACGGGCGTGCGCCGGACGAAGGGCCGAATGATGCGTTCGGCGGCGGCGATGCGCTCGGCGTCGATCACGGCGACGGGGTTGAAAGGCACCTCACGTTGTCCGCAGGCCGGCGCGGATATCCTGTCGTTCAGAGCATCACGAGGCCGAGCCGGACGCCGATCGTGACGGCTTCGGTGCGCGTCGTGGCGCCGAATTTCGCGAGTACTGCCGCGACGTGCGCCTTCACGGTGTTCTCGCTGATCGCCAGCCGTTCGGCGATGCGGCGGTTCGAAAGACCGCTTGCGAGCATCGCGAGAACTTGGCGCTCGCGCTCGGTCAACGGCTCCGTGAGCGCCGAACCGCGCGCGGCCGTGCGGGCCGGTGCGAGCGCGTCGCGAACCGCGGCGTCGAGCACGACGAGGCCCGCCCGGACCGCGTCGAACGCGGCGAGCAGCTCGCGCGCATCGCTTTGGCGCGCGAGCACGGCGGACGCGCCCGCGCGCAGCGCGGCAAGCGCGACGTCCGCGTGCGGATCGTCGACGAGCAACACCGTCGGAACGCTGAAGCCTTCGGCGATCGCGGCGAGCGCCTCGCGCATGCCGGCTACGTCGCGCACGACGAGCGCGGCGGAAGCGAGCGGGACGATCTCCACGCGGTCGCCGAGCGTGCGCGCGATTCGCTCGCGCGACGCCGGGTCGGCCTCGATCGCGAGCCGCAGGCGGTCAGGCAGCGCGCGCGCTCTCCGCGTCGCTCGGGATCGGCACGGCGATCGGGGCGCCGCCGCGCAGCACGTCGAGCACGCTCGCGAAGCGCAAGCGGTCCGCGTCGCGCGCGAGCAGGACATCGCCGGTGATGAGCCCCGCCCGTGCCGCGCGGCTGCCCGGTTCGACCGCGACGATCGCGAGCGCGTCGCGGCCGTCGCGCAGCCGCGCCGGTGCGAGGTGGACGCCGAGCCGCGACGGCGTGGCGACGGCGCCGACGAAGTGCTGCACGTCGCCGCTCGGCACCGCGAGCGCGAGCGCGCCGACGACCATGCTGTTGATTCCGACCACGCGGCCGTGCACGTCGGCGAGCGGGCCGCCGGAGTTGCCCGGCGCCAGCATTACGTCGGCCTGAACGAAGCGTGAGCTCGACGTGACGACGGCATGCGCGATCCCCATGGTGAGGGCGTTCGGGATCCCCAGCGGATGTCCGACCGCCACGAGCACCTCGCCGACCCGCACGTCGCGCGCGTCGCGCGTGACGGCCGCCGGCAAGCCGGCCGCATCGACGCGCAGCAGCGCCAGATCGCGCCGCTCGTCCCGCCGCTCGACGCGCGCCCGGAAACTGCGGCCGTCGCTGAGGATGACCTCCGCGACGGGACGGTTCGCGACGTGCGCGTTCGTGACGATCGCGCCGTCGCTCGCCCAGATCACGCCCGAGCCCGCGCCCCCGCGCCCGAGCCGCACCGCGACGGTGCTGACGCGCAGTCGCTCGGCGAGCGCTTCGAGCTCGCGCTCGATCGTTGCATTCATGCTAGTCGTGCTCCGGCCGTTCGCCGACGGTCGCTTGCACCTGGTGCGGCGTCCCGCCGCGGCGCACGTCGATGAAAAGCTGCTTGCCGACCGTGCCCGCGCCGAGCTGCGCGTGCACGTCGTCCGCGTCTTCGACGGCTTTGCCGCCGATCGCCGTGATGATGTCGCCGACGATGAGCCCGCCCTGATCGGCGGGGCTGTTCGGCTCGACGCCGAGCACGATGACGCCGCCCTGCACGCCTTGCAGCGCGACGCCGAGGTAGCCGCGCGGGATGCGCCCACCGCGCGTGAGCAGCCCGTCGACGACGCGTTCGATCGTCGACGCCGGTACCGTGAGGGTCTGGCGGCGCGAGAGCCCGCCGGTGTTGAGCCCGATCACGCGGCCGGTCACGTCGACGAGCGGGCTGCCGGAGAAGCGCGGATACAGCGAGAGGTCGGGCCGCACGAAGCGATCGATCTCGCCGCCGTGCCACGTGCGCCACGCATCGCCGACGGCGCTGATGACGCCCATCGTCGCGGCAAGATCGCCGTCGTCGTCCCGCGCGACCGCGAGCACGATCGCACCAACGCGCAACGCATCCGGCGACGCGAATTCCAGCGGCGCGCCGGCGTTTTTTACGCGCAGCAGCGCAAGATCGGTCGACGGATCGCGCCCCGCAATAACGGCCGGCTCTGTCTCGCCGTTCGCGCGCACGATCTCGATCTCGTCGCTTTCGAGGGCGTGATCGGCGGTCAGAATCAAGTCGGGCCGGATGAAGAACCCGCTCGACCCGATGCGCGCACGCCCCTCGACGGCGACGACGCCGCCCGCAACACGGTCGACGGTCCCCGCGATGTCATTGGAAAGCGCAACGAGCGCGCTGGTTTCGGTAGCCATGCCCGCATCGTACGCCCGGCAACGGACGTACGCATCACCCGATCGGGTTAGCGGAAGGTCAGCTCGAGGCGATACGTCGTCGCGACCGGCGCGCAGCCCGGTTGGCGTTCGAACACGTACAGGCCGTTGCGGGCGGCGACGGTCGCCGCGTAGTCGGTTTTCTTGTTGCCGCTCGACTGCACGAGATGCACCGCCGTGACGCGTGCGGATGCGTCGATCCCGACGTCCACGGAGGCCGTGCCGGGGACTTCGCGCTTGCGCGGCAGCGGGAAACCGATCGGGCGGATGAACGGCGCGACGCACGGCACCGGCGAGGTCGGCGCGCTCGATGCGCCGTCCGGCGCCGGCGACGGTGATGCCAGCGCGGCGGGCGGGACGTTCCACCAGCGCGCGATGGTGGAGCTCGTCGTCACGCAGCCCGCGCTCGGCATCGCAAAGCGGTATTCCGCGAGCGCCTTCGCCGCGGCCGCGTCGAGCGCAGCGTCGCCGGTCGACTCGACCATCGAAGTACGCCGGACGCGGCCGTCGCTGCCGAGGTCGACGAAAAAGCGCACGCGGCCATGCGTCGGGTGAGCATCCGGCGGAAACTCGAGCTGCGACTCCTCGATGACGTGCCCGCGGTCGCGCGGGCACGCGGCGGTCGAGCCCCGCACGGGCGACGTCGG
>CAWBTJ010000031.1:0-86209 GCA_963791645.1 Vulcanimicrobiota bacterium
GTCGCCGTCGCCGGCGGCGCGGGCACGGACGACGGTTTGGGCGCGGGCGTCGCCGCGAGGAGCGGGACCGCGTACAAGGACGCGAGGACGAACGCGGCGAGAGATCGGCGCAGCACAGCGCGCCTCCGTTCCCGGCCCAGTGGTCGACTTCCGCTTACGTTAGCGGCCGGCGTCCAGCCGGCGGGCGAGCGCGTCCGGCAGGTTCGCGGCGCGGATCTTCTCCTGCACGCGCGCGATCGGGTACTGCACGCGCGTGACGGTCACGGTCTGCGTCTCGGAGTCGTAGAACCCGAAGGACGAGCGCGGGTTGAGATCGCGCGGCTGCCCCACGCTGCCGACGTTGAACAGATAGCGCAGGCCCGCGCGCAGCTTCACCTCCGCGCCCTGCTGCAGGTGCGCGTGCTCGATCGTGCCGTCTTCGCCGAGCGTGTAGACTTCGGCAATGTGCGTGTGGCCGATGAAGATGATCGGCGCGTCGGTCGCCGCGAACGCGCGCGCGGCCGCCGCCTTGTCGAGGATGTACTCGAAGTAGTTCACCGGCGCGCCGTGCACGAGCAAGAACTCCGGCATGCGGAACTCGTAGCCCAGGCTGTCGAGCCACGCGAGGTTCTCCTTGGTGAGCACGCCTTGCGTCCACTTCATCGCTTCGCGCGCCGCCGGGTTGAAGTACGCCAGGCCGAAGTTGTCGATGGCGGCGACGTCGTGGTTCCCGAGCACCGTCGCGGTAGCGCGGGCGCGGATCTTCTCGACGCACTCGTTGGGGTTGGGTCCGTAGCCCACGATGTCGCCCAGACACAACAGCGCGTCGTCGTCGCGCAGCAGCGCGAACACCGCGTCGAGCGCCTCGACGTTCGAGTGGACGTCCGAGACGACCGCGTACCTCACCTGGCCGCCTTCTCCCGCACGCCGTCGAGCGCCTCGGCGAACGCGTGCGCGAACGCGGCGCGCTGCGGCGCGGTGCCGACGGTCACCCGGACGTAGCCGTCGATCGGCGGCGCCCACGGCTTGCGCACGAACACGCCGCGCTCCAGCAACGCCGCGAGCATCGCGTCGGCCTCCGCTTTGGTGCCGATCCCGATGCACACGAAATTGGTCGCCGACGGCAGCGACGGCAGACCGTGCTTCGCGGCGAGCGCGTGGTACTCGTCGCGCCCGCGCTCGACCTCGGCGATCACGCCGCGCAGAAACGCGCCGTCGTCAAGCGCCGCGAGCGCGCCGACCTGCGCCGTGCGGTTGACGCCGAAGTGCAGGCGCAGCTTCTGGAACGTCGTCACGGTGTCGGCCGATGCGAGCGCGTAGCCGATGCGCGCGCCGGCCATCCCGTACGCCTTCGAAAACGTGCGCGTGCGAATCGTGCGCGGATCGATCTCGTCGGGCGGCAAGTCCGCGGGCGCGACGAAGTCCGCGTACGCCTCGTCGAGGAACAGCAGCACGTCGTCCGGCAATGCGGCGCGCAGCGCGGCGATCGTCGCGCGGTCGACGAATCCGCCCGACGGGTTGTCGGGGTTCGCGACGTACACCAGCTTCGCGCCGCTGCGGCGCACCGCGTCGACGATGCTGTCGGGCACGATGCCGCCGCGCTCGTCCGGTTCGGCGAACTCCGCGCGTGCGCCGTATGCGTTGAGATGGTAGAACAGCGTCGGATACGTGCCGCGCGTCGCGACGCACGGTTCGCCGGGCGCGCAGTACGCGCGCACGATCAGCCCCATCAAATCGTCGATGCCGCACGCGACGACGATCTCGCCGACGGCGCAGCCGTGGCGCGCGGCGAGCGCGCTGCGCAGCTCGAGCGACTCGGGATCGCCGTACCAGGACGTCAGCGACACCGCCTCGCGCATCGCCGCGATCGCGCGCGGCGACGGGCCGAACGCGCTCTCGTTCGCGCCGAGCCGCAGCATCTCGCGCAGTCCCATCCGGCGCGCGAGCTCTTCCGGCGCGACGAACGGCGTGGACGGCGGCACGGCGGCGACCTGGGCGGTGGGCTGCGGGAACCGGGGCTGCGCGCTCACCTGCCTGCGACCCGGATGCGGTCGACGACGTTGCGAACTCCGGCCGTGCCGCGCGCGGTCGTGAGGATCGTGCGCTTGGTCTTCGCGTCCGCGGTGCCGTCGAGCGTCGCGACGCCGCGGTCGACGTGCACGACGACGTGCTGCACCCCGACCTGCGCGGTGATCGCCGCCTCGATGCGCGCGGCCAGCGCGACGTCGCCGACCTGCTGGCGCAGACGCGGCCCGCGAGGATCGACGCGCAACGCGTCGACGACGCGTTTCACGCCGCCCGTCGCGCGCGCGTCGGCGACCACCTTGCGCCGGATCGCCGCGTCGTGCACCGTGCCGCGCAGCGTGACGACGCCGTCGGTGACGGAGACGCGCAGGCTGATGGTCGAGTCCGGGTCGTCGCCGATCAGCTTCGCCTTCACGGCGCTCAGCGTCAGCGCATCCTTCAGCACGGCGGTCGGCGCGCGCGTGCCGAACGGCTCGGGCATCTTCTGCTGCGAGTCGCCGGTGCAGCCGGCGAGCAGGCCGGCCGCGATGAACGCGATGACAGCGAGAGCCGCGGGCGCGCGCATCATCCCGCGCCGTACCGGACGAGCGTAAGCGGCTCGCCGGCCTCGATCCGCGGCTGGTCCGGGCCGACCACGACGTAGCCGTCGGCGCGGGCCAGCAAACTGGTGTGCGACGAGCGCAGCGCCAGCGGCCGCGCGGCGGCACCGTCGAGGCCCGCCGGGACGTACCACGTCCAGCCCACCCGGCCGGGGAACGCTTCGGCGGCGACGGCGGCTACGGTTGCGCGGTGCAGCTGCGTCCGGCCGGTCAGCGCGCGGAACACGTCCGCCGCGATCGCGTCGAGGATCGTCAGCGCGCTGGTGGGGTTTCCCGGCAGCCCGATCACCGGCTGGGTCCCGACCGCGGCCAGCACCGTCGGCTTGCCGGGCTTCACCCGCAGGCCGTGGACGACGACGCCGGGGGCGCCGAGGCCGTCGATCGCAGCGGGCACGTGGTCGCGAGCGCCGACCGACGAGCCCCCGGTGAGGACGACCGCGTCGGCGATCCGCAGCCCTTCGGCGATCCCGGCCCGGATCGCGGCGACCTCGTCGACCGCGCGCGGCAGATGGATCACGTCGCAGCCCAGCGCCGCCAGGCCGCCGGCGATCGCCCAGCGGTTGGAGTCGCGGACCTGGCCGGTCCCCGGCACCCCGGTCGCGTCGACGAGCTCGTCGCCCGTGGAGATCACCGCGACGGACGGCCGCCGGTACACCTCGACCGCGGTCGTGCCCAGCGTGGCCAGCACCGACAGCTCGGCGGCGCCGATCCGCCGGCCCGCGCGCAGCACCACGTCACCGCGCGCCATGTCGTCGCCGCGCGGCGTGAAGTACGCGCGCGCCGCGGGCGCCTCGGTCGCGATCAGTTCGGCGTCGCGCTCGTCGGCGTCTTCGACCGGCAGCACGGCGTCGGCGCCGGGCGGCAGCACGCCGCCCGTCGGGATCCGCATCGCCTCTCCCGGCGCCAGCGGCCCCGGCGGCGCGGCGCCCATCCGAATCGTGCCGACGATCCGGCGCACGGCGGTGCCGTCGGCCGACCGGACCGCGAAGCCGTCCATCGTCGAGCGGTCGTCGGCGGGGTAGGCGCCGTCCGCGACGGCGTCGGCGGCGAGCACCCGCCCGAAAGCCGCGCCGAGCGCGACCCGCTCGGTGCCGCACGGGCGCACCGCGACGGCGGCAAGGTAGGTTTCGAGCGCCTCGCCGGGCGCAAGGAGCCGTTCGGTCTCGAAGGTTGCACCGGGCCGCAGCGCTCGCATCGCCCGACCCTTTCGACCTGCACGCGGAGGGGACCGCCGCCATCGCGAACGCACCGCGGCTGTGCTCAATCTCGACTTGCTACGGCGCGAACCCGATCACGTGCGCATCGCCGCGCGGCGGCGCGGCATCGGCGCAGAGTTCGTGGACCGGGTGCTCGAGCTCGACCGCGAGCGCCGCGCAACGATCGTCGCCGTCGAGAGCCTCAAGGCCGAGAAGAACGCGCTCACCGCGCAGATCGCGAAAGCGGCCGACAAGAAAGCCGCGGCGGCCGAGCTGCGCCCGAAGATCGCAGAGCTCGACGCGCGGATCGCCGCCGCCGGGGAGCGGCTGCCGTCGTTCGACGAGCAGATCGCCGCGGCGCTCTCCGAGGTTCCCAACGTGCTCGACGGCGCCGTCCCGGACGGCAGCGACGAGCACGCGAACGTGCAGGTGCGCGCGTGGGGCGAAAAGCCCGCGTTCGATTTCGCGCCGAAGCCGCATTGGGAGCTCGGCGAGAAGCTCGGGATCTTCGACGTCGAGCGCGCGGCCAAGCTGTCGGGCTCGCGCTTCACGGTACTGCGCGGCGCCGGTGCGAGATTGTCGCGCGCGCTCGTCTCGTTCTTCCTCGACCGCGCCGCGCGCAACGGGTACGTCGAGATCAACCCGCCGGTGCTCGTCGCGCGCTCGACGATGTGGGCGACGGGCCAGCTCACGAAGTTCTCCGACCAGATGTACGCGTTCGAAGGCGACGACGCGAACGACGCGCTGTACTTGATCCCCACCTCCGAGGTGTCGCTGACGGCGCTGCACCGCGACGAGATCTTGCCGCCCGGCACGATCCCGCTGCGCTACACGGCGTACACGCCCTGCTTTCGCAAAGAAGCGGGCGCGGCCGGCCGCGACACGCGTGGGCTCATCCGCCAGCACCAGTTCGAGAAGGTCGAGCTCGTGTGGCTGACGTCGCCGGACACGTCGTTCGACGATCTCGAGACGCTCGTGCGCAACGCGACGGGGCTGTACGAAGAGCTCGGCATCGCGCACCGCGTGATGCTGCTGTGCGCCGGCGACACGGGGTTCAACGCGGCGAAGACGTACGACGTCGAGGCGTGGTTCGCGGGCGCCGGCGCGTACCGCGAGATCAGCTCGTGCTCGAACTGCACCGATTTCCAGGCGCGGCGCAGCGGGCTGCGCTTTCGCCGCGAGGCGGCGGTGAAGCCGGAGTTCGCGCACACGCTCAACGGATCGGGCGGCGCGGTGGGGCGCACGCTCGCCGTCGTCCTCGAGAACTACCAGCGCGCCGACGGCGGCATCACGATCCCCGAGGTGCTGCGGCCGTTCGCGGGCTTCGCCTCGATCGAGCCGGACGGCTCGACGCTCTAAAGGTACGCGGCGTGAACGAGGACGTCGTCGCGCGCGCGGTCGCCGTGCTGCGCGGCGGCGGCGTCGTCGCGATCCCGACCGAGACCGTGTACGGCCTAGCGGCGGACGTTTCGAATCCGCGCGCGATCGCGCGCGTGTTCGAAATCAAAGGACGCCCGGCGGATCATCCGCTGATCGTGCACGCGCACGACGTCGATGCGCTCGACGGGTACGTCGCCGAGATAACGCCCGCGCTGCGCGCGCTCGCCGCGCGCTTCTGGCCGGGACCGCTGACGGCGATCGTCGCGCGCGGCCCGCGCACGCCGCGCGCGGTGACGGGCGGTCAGGACACCGTCGCGGTGCGCGTGCCCGAGCATCCGCTCGCGCGGGCGATTCTGGCGGCGTTCGGCGGCGCGCTCGCGGCGCCGTCGGCGAACCGGTTCGGGCGCATCTCGCCGACGAGCGCGGCGCACGTGCGCGCCGATCTGGGCGACGAGGTCGATCTGATCGTCGACGGCGGCCCGGCGCGCGTGGGCATCGAGTCGACGATCGTCGATCTGACCGGCGCCGTCCCCGCCGTGCTGCGCGCGGGTGCGATCACGCCGTCGCAGCTCGGCGACGCGCTCGGCGCGCCCGTCGTCACGCGCATCGGCGGTGCGGTGCGCGCGCCGGGCGGCCTGCCTTCGCATTACGCGCCGCGCGCAGAGGTGGTGCTCGTCGACGCCGCCGCGCGCGACGCCGAAGCGCACCGCCGCGCGCAAGCCGGCGAGCGCGTCGCCGTGCTGACGCTGCCCGACGATCCCGCCGCCGCCGCGCGCACGCTGTACGCGGCGCTGCGCGCGCTCGACGCCGACGGCTACGCGGCGATCGTCGCGACGCTGCCGGCGGACACCGAGGCGAACGCCGCCGTGCGCGACCGGCTCATCCGCGCGGCGGCGCCGCGCCCGTAACTGCGCTGCGTTCGCGCGCCAGCGGCGTCAAGCGCAGCACCACGCCGATCATCACGAGCAGCAGCAGCACGTCGAGCGCGGCCTGCACCGGCGCGCGCCGGTAGAGCGCCGCGAACTCCACGCTGCCGAACACGAACCCGGACTCACCGGGAGCACCGGCAAACGGCGCGACCGTGCCGAGCGCCGCGATTGCGACCGACACCCCGATCGCAAACCGCACCACGAGCGTCGCGAGCGGCCCGCGGACGGCGGCGAGCGCCGGCCCCAGCGCGATGCACAGCACGAAGAACAGATCGACGTAGCGGCGCTCGCCGAAGTTGCGCGCGTGCGCGTCGTTCTGCAAGAACACGATCATGAAAAAGAACACGAACGACGTCGTCAAGATCGCGACCGCGAGGGTGCGCACGAGACCGCGCGCGCGCCACATGCGCGCGAAACCGTACGCCGCGACGGCCATCAGCGGCGTGAACGAGAACAAGCCGCGGCCGCCCACGGTCAGGTTCACCGCGAAGCCGAGATACTCGAGCGGTGAGAACCAGCGCATCACCTGCAGCGACTCGGCGTGCAGCGGCAGCGACGGATCGCTCCAGACGCCGAGGTTGAACACGGTCGGAACGGGGCTGCCCGAAACGGCGAGGTTGTATGCGATCTGCAGCGCGACGACGGGCAGCCCGGCCGCGATGCACACCAGCCAGCGCCGCACCGGCAGTCCCCAGAGCAGCACCGCGGCCGCGAGCGCGAACATGATGCCCGCGGCGTCGACCGCGTACGCGAGCGCGACGAACATCCCGCCCAGCGCGAGGTCCGCGGGGCCGCCGACGCGCGCGCGGTAGCGGTAGAGGTGATAGCACGCGGCGAGCGCGGCGGCGCCGCACGGGACGTGGTTCACGAGCACGGTGGCATACGGCAGCGCCAGCGTCGCGACGCCGGTCAGCGCCGCGACCGCGATCGCGATGCGGCGTTCGTAGCCCAGCAGCAGCTGAAACGCGTACGCATAGCAGCATCCCACCGCGAACGCCACGCCCACGGTGAGCAGCGTGACGAGGTAGATCGGCCGTCCCCGGCGTGCGGCGCAGCGTGATGCCGAACGGCGCCAGCACTTCCGCGACGCCCGCGCCCGCGACGGCGACCAGCGGCGGCTTGTCGGAGTACGTGCGCCCGCGGTACCGGATCTGATCGCCCAGGCCCACGGCGTACGGCGAGCCGTCGATTTGGAAGGTGTGGTTCGCCGTCAGCGCGTCGACCGTCGCGACGCGCGAGCCGTCGTTCCAGCCGCACGACGTGCGTCTTGGTGACCAGCGCGCACAGCGCGAGCGCCGCGAAGAAGATGATGACGATCGTCCGCCGCTCCACCGGCACGAACATCAACGCCGTTCGTGCCCAGTCCTCCACGCGGCCTCGAAGAGGTTTTCACGCTTGGTGCGACAACCCAAAGGCCGCGTGAACGCGAGATTCCGCCTCTTGATGATCGGTGCGATGTACGAAAACGGCGGGAACACCACGCACCGCTTCCTCGACGGCCACCCGCAGATGTTCGTCTATCCGTTCGAGTCCCAGATCGGGACGCGGCTGGTGAACGACGCGCTGGCGTCGACGTTTCCGCTCAAGTACCGCTGGCCCGCGTTCGCGCTCGACGCGACGCCGTACCAAGACTACAAAGCGATCATCGACGAGGAGGGCAAGGTCCGCTCGCGCACGCCGAACGTCAGCAAGTTCCGCCACGAGCCGTTCGACATGAACGACGACGAGCGGTGCGCGATCTACGAGCGCATCGCCGGCGAGCTGGGGCGCTCGCGCGCGCACAACGTCGAAGCGTTCTTTCGCGCGACGTTCGAGGCGTGGAAAGATTACCGCCGCAGCGGCGACGAGCAGGTGTACGTCGGCTACAGCCCGATCATCGGCGTCGACGCCGACAAGATCCTCACCGACATGCCCGACGCGCACTTCTTGCACGTCGTGCGCAACCCGTGGTCGGCCTACGCCGACACCAAGAAGCGGCCCGTGCCGCTGTCGCTCGAGAACTACATGCTGGGCTGGACGCTCAACCAGTACCACGCGCTGCTGTTCCGCGAGAAGTTCCCCGGGCGGATGCACGTCCTGCGCATCGAGGACGTGCTCGCCGATCCGCACGCGGCGCTGGGCGCGCTGTGCGCGAAGCTCGGGCTCGACGCGGCCGACTCGCTGCGCTACCCGTCGTGGAACGGCAAGCGGCTCGACGAAGTGTACCCGTGGGGGACGATCCGCAAGGCGACGCCCGAGGCGAACCTCGCGACGGCGCACGAGCTCACGCCGGCCGGAGCGCGCCGAGATCCGCGCGCGCACGTGGCAGTATCTCGAGCCGCTGTTCGGATTACGACGCTGGACTTTCGATCGTGAGGAAAGCGCGAACGACGCGCGCAGGTGCCGACGGCACGGCGACGTGCGCGTGCTGATCACGGGCGCGTCCGGGTTCGTCGGGATGAACGTGGCGCGCGCGCATGGCCGAACGCGGCCACGCCGTGCACGCGCTCGTGCGCGCGGCGTACCGCCCGTGGCGCGTGCGCGACCTCGGCGCGGCGGTCGAGCTCCACGTCGCCGACCTGCTCGACCGCGCCGCGCTCGACGCGCTGTTCGCGGCCGTGCGCCCGCATTGGGTCCTGCACCTCGCGGCGTACGGCGCGTATTCATCGCAGACGAACGTCACGGCGTGCGTGCGCACCAACGTGGAAGGCACGGTCAATCTGATCGACGCGGCCGCGCAGCACGGCGTCGAGCGCTTCGTGAACACCGGCAGCTCGTCGGAGTACGGGTTGGTCAGGACCACGCGCCCGACGAAGACGAAGCGGCGCGAGCCGAACAGCCTCTACGCGGCGACGAAGCTCGCGGCGACGGCGTACGCGCGGCACGCCGGGCGCTCGGGCGCGGTGCACGCGGTCACGCTGCGGCTCTACTCGGTGTACGGGCCGTACGAAGAGCCGGCGCGTTTGATCCCGACCGTCGTCGCCGCACGGGCTCGCCGGCGAGCTTTCCGCCGCTGGCGTCGCCGTCGACCGTGCGCGACTTCGTGTACGTCGACGACGTGGTCGCGGCGTACGAAGCGGCGCTGAGCGCGGACGTCGCGCCGGGCTCCGTGTACAACATCGGGAGCGGTACGCAGACCTCGCTGCGCGACGTCGTCGACGTCGCGCGGTCGCGCTTCGGCATCGCCGGCGAGCCGGCGTGGGACACGATGGCGGCGCGCACGTGGGATACCACCACCTGGATCGCAAAGACTGCGCGAGCGCGCGCGGAGCTTGGCTGGGAGGCGGCGACGCCGTTCGAGGACGGCTTCGCGCGGACCGCGGCATGGGTGTCGCAGCGCCCGGAGCGCCGTTCGTTCTACCAGACCGCCCGCACCCCGCCCGAGTAACACCGAAGATGAGCACCGCCGACGATCAGCTTGCCGTCACCGGGCGCCGCGTGCGCGAGCACGTGCTGCGCGAGTCGCGGCGCGCGAACGTCGGCCACATCGGCTCCGCGCTGTCGGTGGCCGACGTCGTCGCGGCGCTGTACGGCGGGATCATGCGCATCGCGTCGCCCGACGATCCCGAGCGCGACCGCTTCGTGCTGTCCAAAGGTCACGCCGCGCTCGCGCTGTTCGCCGCGCTGGACCTGCGCGGCTGGCTGCCCGCCGGCGAGCTCGCGACGTATTGCGGCGACGACAGCCTGCTGGGCGTGCATCCCGAGAGCGAGCTGCGCGGGATCGACTTCTCCACCGGCTCGCTCGGCCACGGTCTCGCGATCGCGGCCGGCAGCGCGCTCGCGGCGCGCAAGAGCGGTTCGCGGCGCCGCGTGTTCGCGCTGCTCAGCGACGCCGAGCTCAACGAAGGCTCGACCTGGGAAGCGGTGATGTTCGCCGCGCAGCACCGGCTCGCGAACCTGTACGTGTTCGTCGACTCCAACGGCCAGCAAGCGCTGGGATACACGCGCGACGTCATGGCGATCGAGAACGCCGTCGAACGCTTCGCCGCGTTCGGCTGGGACGCGCGCGGCGTGGACGGACACGACGTCGCGGCGATCGGCACCGCCGTCGACGAAGCACCGGCGGACGCGCGCCCGCACGTGTTCGTCGCGCGCACCGTCTTCGGCCGCGGCGTGTCGTACATGGAAAGCCAAATCAAGTGGCATTACTGGCCGATGTCGGCCGATGAGTTCGAACAGGCGATGCGGGAAGTCGCCGCGACGTGAGGGCGACGTTCACGCGCACGCTGACGGAGATCGCGCGCGCGGACCCGCGCGTCATGCTGCTCACGGCGGACCTCGGCTACATGGCGCTCGAACCGTTCTCCGACGAGCTCCCCGAGCAGTTTCTCAACGTCGGCGTCGCCGAGCAGAACATGGTGGGGATCGCGACCGGCTTGGCCGACGGCGGCTACGTTCCGTTCCTGTACTCGATCGCGCCGTTCGCCGCGCTGCGCCCGTACGAGTTCATCCGCAACGGCCCGGTGCTGCACCGTCTGCCGGTGCGCATCGTGGGCGTCGGCGCGGGCTTCGAGTACGGACCGGCGGGACCGTCGCATCACGGCATCGACGACGCGGCGGCGCTGCGGCCGCATCCCGGCCTCCTGATCGTCACGCCGGCCGAGCCCGCGCAGCTGCACGCCGCGCTGCTCGCGACGCGCGAGCACGCGGGGCCGATCTATTTTCGCATCGGCAAGGACGAGAACGTCACGATCCCCGGTTTGGAGGGCCGCTTCCGCACCGGCCGCGCGGAGATCGTGCGCGAGGGCCGCGATCTGGCGTTCGTGGCGATGGGTGCGCTCGCGTCCGAAGCGTGCGCGGCCGCCGACCTGCTTGCGAACGAGGGTCTCTCCGCGACCGTCGCCGTCGTGTCGACGTTCAACCCGTCGCCGGTCGACGACATCGCCGCGCTCGCGCGCACGCACCCGCTGCTGGTGAGCGTCGAAGCGCAGTACGTCAACGGCGCGCTCGGCTCGCTCGTCGCCGAGACGATCGCCGAAGACGGCGCGCACGCGCGGTTGATCCGCATCGGCGTGCGCCGCCCGCCGCAAGGACGCACCGGAAGCCAGCGCTTCTACCACGCGCTGCACGGGCTCGAGCGCAACGCGATCGCGCGGCGCGTGCTCGCGGTGACGGCCGGTGAGCCGGCTTGAGCGAGCCCGCGTTCTCGATCGTCCTGCCCGATCTACAACCAAGCGGATCACCTCGTCGAAACGGTCGAGGGCTACGAGCGCGCGCTCGAGCTCGCCGGCATCGACCACGAGCTGCTGCTCGTCGTCAACGACTCGCGCGACGCCTCGCTCGACATCGCGCGCTCGCTCGCCGCGCGCTTTGGGGCGGTGCGCACGTTCGCCGAGGAGCGCGGCGGCTGGGGGCGCGCGGTCAAGCGCGGGCTGCGCGAAGCGCGCGGCGATCTGCTGTGCTACACGAACTCCGCGCGGACGACCGATCGCGACCTGACGCTGATGCTGCTCTACGCGCGCGCGTTTCCGAACACGATCGTCAAGGCGAACCGCAAGATCCGCGAGAGCTTGCAGCGCCGCATCGGCTCGCTGCTCTACAACGTCGAGTGCCGGACGCTGTTCGACCTGTCGTGCTGGGACATCAACGGCACGCCCAAGATCTTTCCGCGCGCGTTCGATCCGCTGCTCGCGCTGGAATCGGACGACGATCTGATCGACGCGGAGTTCAACGCGGTCTGCCGGCTGCACGACTACCGGATGCTCGAGGTGCCGATCTTCTCCGCGCGGCGCCACGGCGGAAAATCGACCACGAGCTACCGGTCCGCGTTCGCGATGTACGTCGGCGCGTACCGGCTGGCACGGCGATTGCGCAGCCGCAAGCGGTGAGCGACTCGTTCGGCGCGCGTTCGGACGCGCAGGGACGCGAATGGCGCGATCCGCGCGCGGTGACGGCGCAATGGTCGGACGCGGGCGACGCGGACGCGGCGCTGCTGCGGTACACCGCCCGCGGCGGCTGGTGGGATGCGCTGGCCGCGGCGGACGTCACGCTGCTGGTGTCGCGCGAGTACGAGCATCTCGTGCTCGCCGTGGGCGCGCAGGAGCCGCGCGTCACGTACATGCGGCTGCCGCACCCGTCGGGGATCGCGTTCGACGCCGCGCGGCGAGCGCGTGTTCGTCGCGTCGACGCGCAACCCGAACCAGATCGTCGCGTTCGGGCCGCGTCGTCGCCCGCGCACGACCGGCTCGACGTCGCGCGCGGCGCGAACGCACCGTCGCGCCGGCTGGTGCCGCTGCGCAGCTGGTATCTGCCGGGCTCGCTACTACGTGCACGACCTCGCGCTGATCGGCGGCCGGCTCCACGCGAACTCCGTCGGGCGCAACGCGGTGGTCGAGCTGGGCGAGCACGGCCCGCGCACGGTGTGGTGGCCCGCGTCGATGGAACGCGACGGCGTGCCGCTGACGGGGCGCAACGAGATCCAGCTCAACTCGATCGCCGCCGGCGCCGACCTCGCGTCGTCGTACTTCACCGCATCGGGCGAGCGGCCGGGACGCTATCGCCCCGGACATCCGAAGTATCCGGTGGACCGGCGCGGCGTCGTATACTCCGGCGCGACGCGCGAGCCGTTGGCGCGCGGGCTGACGCGGCCGCACTCGGCGCGCCTGCACGGCGGGCGCGTGTGGGTCGACGACAGCGGCTACGGCGACGTCGGCTTCGTCGCCGACGGGCGGTTCGAGCGCGTCGTCCGGTTGCCGGGCTGGACGCGCGGGCTCGCGTTCGCGGGCAACATTGCATTCGTGGGCACGTCGCGCGTCATCCCGCGCTTCAAGCAATACGCGCCAGGGTTGGACGTGGCGCGCAGCCGGTGCGCGGTGCACGCGCTCGACGTCACGACCGGCGCGGTCCTGGGGAGCTTGGAGTTTCCGGCCGGAAATCAAATCTTCGCGATCGAGCCGGTGCCTGCGGGCTGGACGTCCGGGTTTCCGTTCCGCGCGGGCGCGCGGCCGAGCGAGGCGCGCACGCTGTTCTACGCGTACGAGGCCGAACGCACGTGATCCGGCGGCTCGCCGCGTTCGCGCTGGCCGCGCTCCTCCTTTTGCCGTGCGGCGGCGGCGCCGCCGCCCAAACGAACCCGCGCGCGGCGGCGAACCCGCGTGGAACGGCGCCCGCGTCGCTCGGCGCGCTCGACGTCATCGCGCTCGAGATCTGCTACACGACGGTGATGGCGCGCTATTACGAGCCGGTCGATCCCGCCGTGCTGCTGAGCGGTGCGCGCACCGGCATCGTCGCGTACCTCGCGTCGCGCGGCATCGGCAACCCGAACATCCCGCCCGCGTCCGCGCACGCCGACCGCTATCGCGCCGAAAGCGAGATCGACCGCGACGTCGCGCTCGCCGTCGCGCGCTACGGCACGCGCGTGCGCACCGGCGAGCTCGTCGCGAAGACGATCGAGAGCGAGCTCGCCGCGCTGCACGATCCCTACAGCGTGCTGTTCCGGCCGCCCGCGTTCAAGAAGTTCGTCGGGTTCCTGGACGGCAAGCCCGCCGCCGGCATCGGCGCGGAGCTCGACGTCGATCCGCAAACCCACGCGGTGCGCGTCGTCGATGTGTTCGCGGGCAGCCCGGCGGAAATCGCGGGGCTCGCGCCCGGCGACGTCATCACGAGCATCGACGGCGCGCCGCCGCCTGCGACCACACCCGCCGACGTGGCCGCGGCGCTGCGCGGCGCGCCCGGCAGCACCGTGCGCCTCGGCATCGCGCGCGACGGCGCGGCGCGCGAACCGCTGGCGATCGTGCGGCGCGTCGTCAGCGCGACGGACGCGACGGGACGGATCGTCGCGGACCGGATCGGCTACGTGCGGCTGCGCTCGTTCGGCGCACAATCCGCGCAGCAGCTCGACGCGGTGCTCGCGAAGCTGCGCGCGGCCGAGTGCGCGTGCGTACGTGCTCGATCTGCGCGCGAACGGCGGCGGCTACCGCGACGCGGCGATCGCGGTCGCGTCGCACTTCGTGCGCGGCACCGTCGTCACGATCCAAGAGCGCACCGGCAAGCCCGCGGCGTTCGCCGCGAAAGCCGGCACGACGCCGGTGGACGCGCCGCTCGCGGTGCTGGTCGACGGCGACAGCGCGTCGGCCGCGGAGATCGTGGCAGGCGCTGTGCAGGACGACAAGACGGGGACGCTCGTCGGCACGCGCACGTTCGGCAAAGGCCTCGTGCAAGAGACGTTCGCGCTGCCGGACGGCGGCGCCATCAAGCTGACGACGGCGCGCTATCGCACGCCGGCCGGACGCGACATCGACAAGGTCGGCATCACGCCGGACGTGATCGTCGAGCAGCCCGCCGGCGCGCATCCCGGCGAACCCGGCCGCGATCCGCAGCTCGACCGCGCGCTGGCGCTGCTGCTCGCCGGCGCCTCGGCGCCGCCCGTCAGCGCCTCGGCGCCGCCCGCGCGCTAGCCGTCGAGCGACTCGCGCGAGCGGCGCCGCGAGCGGCTCGATGAGCGCCGCGCTCAGCGACGGCGCGTCCGGCAGCGGATGCTCCTCGTCGAGCGGTCGCTGCAGCGCCACGAGCACGCTGCCGTCGGCCAGCGCCGTGACGCCGCGCAGCTCCCAGCCTTGCGCACCCAGGAACGCGAGCGTCGGGTCCCCTTCGGCGAGCGCCGCCGCGTTTGGCGTGAGCGTGTGGAACGTGAAATCGAAGCGGCCGCGCATGCGCGGCTCCTACCCCGGGATGGTCCCGGTCTTACGCGCGAGCCGCAGCACCGACTCGTCGGCGCCGTACGCCGGGAGATCGTCCAGCGCGACCCACGCGAGCGCGTTCGACTCCTGATTCACCACGAGCGGTTCGGCCGGATCTGCCTCCAGCGCGAAGCGCACGTCGTAGTGGTCGTGCGCGGGCTCGCCGGGCCGCGCCGGGATGGCGTGGATGTCGAGATCGTAGATGGCGTCCGCGGCGAAGCGCAGCGACGTGAGCCCCGACTCCTCGCGCGCCTCGCGCAGCGCGGCGCCGCGCACGTCCGGATCGCCGTCGACGTGGCCGCCCAGCTGCAGCCACTTCCCGAGCTTGCGATGGTGCGCGAGCAGTGCGTGCGTGCGCGACGGATCGACGATCCACGCCGACGCGGTGACGTGGCCGGTCTGCAGCGACCGTTCGAACGCATCGGGCTGCTCCGCCACGAACGCGACCAGCCGCGCGCGCATCGCGGCTTCGCGCGCGTCGGCCGGAACGTAGGCGCGCAGCTCGTCGAGCAGGCGCGCGCGGGATGCGGTCGGCACGTCCACCGTGTTCGCGCGACGTCCACGCGTTCCGCCGCGTTGTCTCGAACATGCTGCGCTCGACCGTCCTCACCGTAGCCGCGCTCGTCGCGACGTCGACAATCTCCGCAAGCGCCGCCGAACCGCCGATCGGCGGCAACGGCGGGCGCGGGATGGCCGTGCTGCGACCGTGCGCGTCCGCTCAGCTCAAAGCGGCGGTCGCGTCGCAGGGTGGTGCGATGCTGCACCGCGAGTTGCGCATCACGCTCACCAACGTCTCGGTGCGCGCCTGCGCGATCGACGGTTTCCCCGCGGTCCGGCTGCTCGACGAGCTCAAGCGCCCGCAGATCGTCGCCGAGTCCTTCTCGCGCACGCCGCGGTTGTTCATCATCGCGCCGGCGCAGGCGGCGGCGTTCATGCTGCGCGTCGCGACCGGCGACGGCGTGACGTCGTACCGCACGGTGCCGGCGCTCGCCGTCATCCCGCCCGGCGACACGTCACCGCTGCTGCTCGACGTCGAGCTTCCCGTCGCGCCGACGATCGACGTGACCGCGCTCTACCCCGCGGCGCTCGTCGAGTTCGCGGCTCCGCAGGCGCGCGGCGAATAGCGTTACCGCGCGAGCAGCGTCACCAGCAGCGGCGCCGCGAGCGCGGTGAGCACCGCGCCGATGCCGAGCGACACGCCGGCGACCGCGCCCGCGAGCTCGCTCTCCGCCGCGGCCTGCGCGGTGCCGATCCCGTGCGCGATCGCGCCCATCGCGACGCCGCGCGCGATCGCGGTGCGCACGTTCATGCGGTCGAGCAGCCACGGTCCGACGGCAGCGCCGAACGTCCCCGTGCTCACCACGAGCCCCGCCGCCAGCGCCGGATCGCCGTGCACGATGCGCGCGACGTCGATCGCGATCGCGGTCGTCGCGGATTTCACGGCGAGGGTCGCTTCGAGCGAGAGCCCCAGCTGAAACGCGCGCGCACACAGGATCGCGGCGGTCATCGTCGTGACGACGCCGGCGACCAAGCCGGTGAGCGCCGGCACGAGCTCGCGCGCGAACGCTGCGCGGTTGCGGTAGAGCGGCAGCGCGAGCGCGACGGTCGCCGGCCCCAGCAAGAACGTCAGCATCGACTTCGCCGGCTCGTAGGCGCGCACGTCGAACCCGGTCGCGAGAAAGCACGCGACGACGACCGCCGTGGAAAACAGCACGGGCGTGGTGAGCGGGTGCGCCCACCGCCGCCGCACGGCCAGGCTCAACCGGTACGCGCCGAGCGTCAGCGTCGCGCAGCCCGCCGCGAGCACCGCGAGATCGAAGGGGGAGCCGCCCGTCACGACCGTTTCGACAACCGTTCCGTCGTGACGCCCGCGACCGCGTAGCCGAGCACCGTGCTGATCAGCAGCGACGCGACGATGCCCGTCCCGGCCCGCGCGAACGTCGAACCGAAGGCCATGACGCCCACGGTGACCGGGACGAAAAAGAACGCGAGGTGCTTGGTGAGCAATCCGCCGCCGGCCTCGAACCAGTCGCTGCGCAGCAGGCCGCTGGCGAGACCGCCGAAGAGCGCGCACATCCCGATCACGTTGCCCGGCACGGGCAGGTGCATCCCCGCCGCGAGCGCGGTCCCGCCCGCCGAGAACGCCCACAATGCCGCCATCTGCGCGAGCAGCCGCGCGACGTCGCCGAGCGTGGCGGCCCAGCGCGGGGCGAGCAGCGGGCGCGCCGGCATCGAGACCGACGCAAACGAAAGAGGTTCGGTGGCCATCCTTGGACTCCAAGCATCACGATCCGTTGTGAGCCACCCGCCGCCCCGGTGATCGGGTGCAACGCGCCGACACTCCAGCGGCTTGCCGACTCGGTACACCGGCCGAACGAGAACTGAACATTCGAACCCGATAATCGCCGGTCGCCTTGCCGAATCAAAACACGTGAACCCGCAAGAATTGGCGCATCTCGCCGACCACATGGCCGGCGCGATCGACCATGTGCGCGGGATGACGGGTGCCATCGCCGCCAACGCGCGCCAGCAGGCAGCTTCGCTGCGCGACGTGGTCGAAACGACTCAGGACGCCGCCCGCGAGCTCGCGGCGACGAGCGCGATCGTCCACGCGGTGCGCGACGACGTGGCCGACGCGCGCTCGGCCGTGACGCTGGCGTCGCAGCAGATCGCCGACCTGAGCGGCACGGTGGACGGGCTGGCGCGCCACAGCCGGTCCGCGGCGGGCGCCATCCACGAGCTGCTCGAGGCGAGCACGAAGATCAGCGCGGCGGTGAAGTTCGTCGAAGACGTGTCGGACCGCACGAACCTGCTCGCGCTCAACGCGTCGATCGAAGCCGCGCGCGCCGGCGTGCACGGCCGCGGTTTCGGCGTCGTCGCGCACGAGATGCGCAAGCTCGCCGAGTCGACGCGCACGGCCACCGACGAGATGAAAACGCTGCTGCGCGACATTGCAACCAAAGCGGGCTCCGCCACGAGCGTCGCGAGCGCCACCGACGACGCCGTCGCGCTCGGCACCAGCGCGTCGGCGCTGGCCGATCAGGCGCTCGCGTCCATCGCGTCCGCGGTGGCCAGCGTCGGCGGCGCATTCGAGCGCGTCGACGACACCATCGCCGGCCAGGCGTCGCGCATCGAAGAGCTCGAGCGCGCGACGCACGGCGTGCTCGACATCTCGCGCGCGCACCACACCGCCGCCACCGAGAGCACGCTGTCGGTCAACGCGCTCGCGCACGACATCAAGCGGTTGCAGATCGCGGACACGGCCGCGGTGATTCCACGCCGGGACGTGCTGCGCGTCGCGACGATCCTCAACGACTCGCCGTCCGCCGCGGCATGGTCGCACTTCGCGGGGCTGGTCGAAGAGCGCACGGATCGGCGCGTGCGCGTCGAGCTCGACATCCCGTACACGGGCAAGGGCCGCGGCGAGGTCAACGCGTTCGACGATCTGATCGGCGGCGAGCTCGCGCTGGCGTCGGTCGGCTGCTCCGTGAGCGGCAACGTGATCCCGTCGGCGCAGCTGTTCGAACTACCGTACTTGTTCGAGTCGGCGGAGCACGCGTTCGCGGTACTCGACTCGCCGGCCGGTCAGGACGTGCTCGCGGAAGCCGGCGGTATCGGCTTGCTGGCCTACGGCTACCTCGAGAACGGCATGCGTCACTTCACCAGCGCGACGCAGCCGATCCGCGCGCCCGACGACGTGCGCGGGCTGCGCCTGCGCGTGATGGAAGCACCGGTGTACCTCCACTTCGCCGCCGCGCTCGGCGCGGTCCCGACGACCGTTCCGTACTTCAAGCTTCCGGGCGCGCTGGAGACCGGCGAAGCGCAAGCGCAGGAGAACCCGCTGACGAACATCCGGGGCCTCGACCTCACGCGCGTGCAGCGCTATCTCAGCTTGACCGCGCACAGCTTCACGCCGCAGATCGTGTTCGCGAACCCCGCTGCGATGGAGGCGCTCGGGAGCGATCGCGCTACCGTCGAAGCGGCGTTGGGCGAGACGATGGCGTGGCACCGCGGCCGTGCGCGCGAGATGGAGCGCGACGCGCTGGGCTGGCTGCGCGCGCGCATGGACGTGATCGAGCTCGACGCCGGCGCGCGCGAAGCGTTCCGCGGCGCGACCGCCGTCGTCGACGAGCACATCGCGCCCTTCGTCGGTGCCGGGCGCTGCGCAAAACTGCGCGCGGCGGCCGCGTCGCTGCGCCCGAGCCGCGGCGTGCGTTCTGCGCGTGCCTAACCCACCCGAGCGGCGCCGGCGCGAGCGCCGCGGCGGCCAGCTCGCGATCTTCGTCAACCGCAGGCTCGGCGAACGGCGCCGCCTCGCGCGGGCGTTTCTGGACCGTCTGCGTTCGTTTCTGGGTTTGCCGCCGCTGAGCTGACGCGGTCGCGAGCGCCTACGCGCGTTTGCGCGCCGTCTTTTTGCGCGCCGTCTTCTCGACCGCCGACTTCTTGCCCACGGACTTCTTTTTTGCCGCCCCGGCTTTGCTCGCCGGCGGACCGAACTCTTCGCGCAGCACTTGCTTTGCGTCTTCGAGGATCTTCTTGCGCTCCGCAGGCAGGTTCTTGCCCGCGCGGTTGATGTAGAACGTCAGCATCGACATCGCCGAGCGGTACGGCGACGACTTGCGCCGCGTCGACGTCTCGGCGTCGCGCTCGAGCTCGCGAGCGATCGCTTTGGGATCGTCCTTCGCGAACGTTCCGCCGGCGATGTCGAGGGCATCGCTCGTCTGCGTGACGCGGGCGGACCAATATTTCTTGCCGGCAGCCGGCTTCTTCTTCGCCATGCGAGCATCGTACCCGTCTGCGCCGTTCACATGACGTTCATGTTCGCATGCGCTCGCGCATCCGCATGAGCACACGATTATAACTGCTTCGTTCGCCGGGCGGATGGGCACACGCACTCGGCGTGCCGAGTTCACGGACCGGCGACGCCTCCACCCAAGCCGTACATCGGGAAAGTGCCACAGTGACGCTGACGAACATGCTCAACAAGGTCCCGCAGATCACGATCTTCTTCTGGATCATCAAGGTGCTCTCGACGACGGTCGGCGAGACGTTGGCCGATTTCCTGAACACGAAGCTCGGTCTGGGCCTGATCAACACCTCGTACGTCCTCAGCGGGCTGTTCTTGGTCGCGCTCGCCGTGCAGCTGACGCGCAATCGCTACATCCCCGCGGTATACTGGACCGTCGTCGTGCTGGTCAGCGTGGTCGGCACGCTGGTCTCGGACACGCTGGTCGACAAGCTTGGGCTCGGCCTGCAGACCACCACCATCGCGTTCAGCTGCGCGCTGGCCGTCGTGTTCGTGCTGTGGTATCTGAGCGAGAAGACGCTGTCGGTCCACTGGATCGCGACGACGCGGCGCGAGCTGTTCTACTGGGCGGCGATCCTGTTCACGTTCGCGCTCGGCACGTCGGCAGGCGATCTGCTCACCGAAAAGGCCGGCACGGGCTACGCGCTGGGCGTCCTGATGTTCGCCGGCATGATCGCAGTCGTCGCTGCGCTTCGCTATGGCCTGAAGATCAACGCCGTGCTCGCGTTCTGGATGGCGTACATCCTGACGCGCCCGCTCGGCGCGTCGCTGGGCGACCTGCTGTCGCAAGCACGCAGCGACGGCGGGCTGGGCCTGGGCACGACGGTCACGAGCGCCGTCTTCCTCGTGGTGATCGTCGCGCTAGTGACCTACTTGACGAAAAACCTTCGCGACGAAGACCTCGCGCCGCCCGCCGTCGCGCGGGAACGGCTCGCGGCCTGACTCGCGTTGCCTCGCGACCGGCCAGAGGGTTACGTCACGTGCCGCGCGCCCGCTCGCTGCGCAGCGTCCAGTGGAGCGCGAGCGCGGGCGCGAGCAAGATGAACAGAAAATAGAACCGGATTGCGGTGAAAAACGCCAGCACGACCGCGCTGAGCTGCGCCTGGTCGGCGTGGAACCAGCTCATCGCGAGCCCCGTCCAGACCGGCCAAGCCGCGAGCGTCGCGACGAGCATGACCAGCGCGAAAACGACCCCGACCGCGAAACTTCTGAGCAAGATGTTGCGAAGCAGCCGGAGCGTCTCGTAAGGCGTCATCGTGAACCTCCTTCGGTGCACGCATGAATGAGGAGAGAGTGGGATTCGAACCCACGAGCCCCGTTGAGGGCCTTCGGTTTTCAAGACCGACGCGTTCAACCGCTCCGCCATCTCTCCGTGCCGCGCGTACGGTTTTTCGCGCGCTCCGGGGCTCCTCCGTGGTCGGGCCTCGCCCGGCCGACGTCGAAGGCGCGCGCATGATCGTGCGCGGGTACCTCTGCACCTTGCGGCCGTGGCGTCTCGACGACGTCGAGGCACTGCCCGAGGTCGCGAGCGATCCGGACGATCGTGCGCTACATGAACCATCGTTTCCCGTCGCCGTACACGGGCGCCGACGCAGACGCGTGGATCCGGATCCAGCTCGACCAGCCGCAGGTGCGGAATTGGGCGATCGACGTGGATGGCGCGCTCGCGGGCGGCATCGGCCTCACGCTGGGCGAGTTCGAGCGCGCCGGAAACGTCGCGATCGGCTACTGGATCGGCAAGCGCTTTTGGGGACAGGGCATCGCGTCCGACGCGCTGCGTGCGCTGACGGCGCACGCGATCGCGACGCTTCGGCCGCGCCGCTTGTGGGCGAACGTGATGGCCGCGAACGCTGCTTCCGCGCGCGTGCTCGAAAAAGCCGGCTACGTGCGCGAGGCCGTCCTCGCTCGCGCGATCGTCGACCGCGCGGGCACCGCGCACGACGAGCTCATCTTCGTGTTTCCCCAAACTGCCACGTAACTGACGCCGGCGCGCCTCTCAGCGATTTCTCAGGTCCTCGGTATTGTCTAGGTGTCACCGGCTCACCGCCGGGGGGAGGCGCCGATGAAGCGCAGGCAGGCTCTTTGTGCGCTCGCCGTGTCCGCCGCCGCGTGCCTGGTGCCGCGGCCCGCGCTCGCCGACGGGCTGATCCGTTTCCGCAACGTGTCGTTTCCCGGCAGCATCCTCGTCGAGGTGCGCGTCGGCACCACGCTCGACGCCGCGACGCTGTACGGGACGCAGAAGATCGCGCGGGGCGATCTCTGGGAGGTCGACACGACGGGCGCCATCGCATGGTGGCGCCGCGAGCTCGCGCCGGGCGCGAACGACGGCCGCTACACCGCGTGGCAGCGCGTCGACCCAAGCCGGTCCGACGAGCGCGTCGACCTCTAGGAGCGCAGCACCATTCGGACCGGGCGCCACGGCTCCGCCGCGTCGGCGTACACCGTCGTGAGGATGCGCTCGGCCCACGCGCGGCCCGCGACGTCTTCGATCCCCGGCTCGCGCGAGTCGAACGCGCGCTCGCCGTCCTCGGTATCGAGCAAGAAGCCGTCGAACGCGCCGGTGCGGTCGTAGATCAGCCCGGCGATCTTCCCGGTGTAGCCTTGCCGCTCGTCGTCCTCGTGATGATGATGCTCGTGCCCGTGCTCGCCGTGCTCGTGCCCGTGCTCGTGCCCGTGCTCGTGCTCGTGCTCGGCGTGGCCGTGGTCGTGGTCGTGGTCGTGGTCGTGGTTGTCGTCGTGGTCGTGATCGTGCACCTGGTCCTCATGCCCGCCCGCGCGCGGTCTCTCCCGAGCAGCAAGACGCTCGCCGCCCGGACCGAAGATCGCGCGATGGCGGTCTCCCGGTCCTTCGCCCGCGCGTGTGCGTGCGCGCTCGCGCTCGGCCTCGCCGCGTGCGCGCACGCCGGCAGCCAGGCCGGCGCGTCCCGCGACGTCGTCCGCATGGCGATCGGCACCGATCCTCCGGGGCTGAACCCGCTCGTGTTCGACAACGCGCAAGTCTCGTATCTCGCTCCGCTGATCCACGGATATCTGCTGCGCACCGACGGCGAGGGACGGTTGATCCCCGACCTCGCGACCGTCGTCCCGGCGCGCGCGAACGGCGGGATCGCCGCCGACGGGCGCACCGTGACGTATCATCTGCGGCACGGCGTCCGCTGGCACGACGGCGCGCCGTTCGATGCGAAGGACGTCGTGTTCTCGTTCGCCGCCGCGGCGAATCCGAACAACTCCGTCCCCGACCGCACCGGTTTCGATCGCGTCGCCGCGGTGCGCGCACTCGATCCGTATACCGTGCGCGTGCGGCTGACGCGTCCGTTCTCGCCGTTCGTCGCGTCGTGCTTCACACTGGGCGCGAACGATCCGTACGCGATCCTGCCCGCGCACCTGCTCGCGGGCAAGCACGATCTCAACCGCGACGCGTACAACGCCGCGCCGGTCGGCCTCGGCCCGTACAAGTTCGCCGCGTGGGAGCGTGGATCGCGCATCGTGCTCGCCGCCGATCCGCACTACTTCCGCGGCGCGCCCGCGATCGGGCGCATCGAGATCGCGATCGTCCCGGATCCCAACACCCATGCGGCGCTGTGGCAGACGGGCGCCGTCGACTTCACCATCGGGCGCGTGCAGCTGGGCCGCACGTTCCTGGACTCCTTGCGAAAGCGGCCGGACGCGCGCATCGTCCTGCAGCCGCACTACGAGTTCGACTTCGTGCTGCTCAACCTCGCGCACCCGCCGCTGGACGACGTGCGCGTGCGACACGCGCTCGCGAGGGCGATCGACCGAAAACGGATCATGCGCGATCTCGACGGCGAGCTGTGGCTCGACGCCGACACGGACCGGCTCCCGGGTCAGTTCGCGTACGACGCGTCGATCGTGCAGCCGCGGTACGACCCGGCCGCATCGGCGCGGTTGCTCGACGCGGCGGGCTGGCGCGTGCAGCCGGACGGCACGCGGCGCAAGAACGGTCGCGTGCTCGCGCTCGACTTCGTGGCGACGACCGAGTCGAAGACGACCGGCCGCTTCGGGCTGTTCGTGCAGCAAGATCTCAAGAAGCTCGGCTTTCGCGTCGAGCTCAAGTCGTACGACTACAACCAGATCTGGGCCGCAAAGGCGGACCACGGGATCTTTCAGACGGGCCGGTTCGACGTCGCGTACTCCGGCTGGCAGCCCAACGTCGTCGCCGACCACTCGTACCTCTTCCGCTGCGACACGCGCCCGCCCAATGGCGACAACTTCGGCGGCATCTGCGATCCCGCGATCGAAGCCGCGGCGCGCGAGGAGCTCGGCGCGAGCGCCGATCCCGCCCGCGAGGCCGCCGGCGACCGCACGCTCACGCGCCGGCTCGTCGCGCAGACCGACGTGATCTTCCTCGGCTTCAACCGCGAAGCGGTCGCCTACCGCGCCGGCTTGGAAGGCGTGGTCCCGTCGGTGACCGGCACGCACCTCTGGAACGCCTGGGCCTGGCATTACCGGTAGTAGCCGCGCGAGCCGGCGCGGAAGGGTGCCCGGTGGCTACCGCGTCGCTCTCCTACGGTTCGTACCTCAAAGTCCCCGAGCTGCTGGACCTCCAGCAGCGCATCAGCGATCCGCCGCACCACGACGAGCTGCTGTTCATCCTGATCCATCAGGTGTACGAGCTGTGGTTCAAACAGACGCTGCACGAGCTCGACGCGGCGGTGCGGTTCCTCGACGCAGACGATCTGCTCAAGGTCGCCAAGGCGTTCCGCCGCATCCACGCGATCCAGCGCATCCTGCTGCAGCAAGTGGACGTGCTCGAGACGATGACCCCGCAAGACTTCAACGCCTTCCGCTCCGGGCTCAACCCGGCCAGCGGCTTTCAGTCGGCGCAGTTCCGCGAGATCGAGTTCCGCTGCGGGCTGCCCGGCGACGAGAAATATCTGCGCCACCTCGCGCTCACGCCCGAAGAGCACGCCCGGCTCGAACGTCGCATGCACGAGCCGACGCTCTACGACGCGCTCAAAGCGTACCTCGCCCGCCACGGCTTCGACGTGTCGTCGCACGACGCGCTGATCGCCTCGTTCCGCACCGTCTACGAGCACGAGGAGCAGCACTACGCGCTGTATCTGCTGCTCGAGGACCTGATCGACTTCGACGAGGGTGTACTGCTGTGGCGCGGCCGCCACGTCGCGATGGTAGAGCGCATGATCGGCATGAAGCCCGGAACCGGCGGCTCGCTGGGCGTCGCGTATTTGCAGACGACGCTGCAGCGCCGCTTCTTCCCCGAACTCTGGGAAGTCCGCACCGTCCTGGGCGGACCGTACGGCGGCTGACCGCTACGGCGAAGGCGAAGGCGATGGCGCCGGCGTGGCCGCCAGCGCCTGTGCGACACTGCGCGGCGCCGCGAACCGCTCGTGCGCGCCGATCACGTTGAGCACGACCGCCGCTTGCGCGCGCGTGACCGGCTGCTGCGGGCGAAACATCGCGATCGCGCCGAACGTGCGCCCGATGTTGTCGATCTTGGGCGATCCGTCTTTGGGATCGTCCTGCACGTCGGTCGCGACTGCCGCGGCGTAGGTCTTGGAGACCTGGGCTTTGTCCTTCCACGCCGGCAGGTTGTAGTGCGCGTAGCTGTCGTCGCTCGCGTAGCTCTTCTCCACGCCGCCGCGGTCGAGGCCTGATTTGATCGCGATCATCTGCTCGCGCGTCAACGGCTGTTCGGCCTTGAAGCTTTTGTCGGGAAAGCCGACCGCGATGCCGGCGTCGCTGAGCCCCTGCACGTAGCGAAAGTCCGGATCGGTCGACGTCAGATCGCTGAACGACGACTGCGTCGTCGCGTCGGCCGGATGGATCTGGCGGCTCGGCTGATCCGTCCACACGGCGTTGTTCGTCTTGAACAGCCAGCGCGCGAAATCGCGCCGCTTGACCGGATCGCCCGGGTGGAACGGACCGCTGGTCGCGTCGAGCACGCCGAGCTGCCCGAGCGCAACGATCTCTTTCTGTCCCTGGACCCCGTCGATGTCGGTGAACGCAACGGGCGACGACGCGGACGACGCGGACGGCGGCGCGGCGCTCGCCTGCGCGTCCGGCAGCGCCGAGGCGGCAGGCAACGGCGATGCGTCCGACGACGCCGACGTGGTGCTGCTGCTCTGATCGGTCTTGGAGCACCCGGCGGCCGCGACGGCGCACGCAAGCGCGAGCATGACGATGAACGGCGTTCGCATCGTCGCCGGGTACGCCGGGCGCATGGCGCGATCCCTTCCGCGCAAATTCGAACCCGGGGCCGCTGAAGGGACACCCGCGGTGCGGCGGAACGTCGCCGCGTGATCGCCGCGACACCCGCCCGCGCGCGCGACCGCTTCGCGGGCATCGACGTCAACACGTGGCTCGTCTCGCACTCGATGGGCGCGCCGCCGCTCGCCGCGCGCGACGCGCTCGTGCGCTACCACGCGCAGTGGGCCAACGGCGGCCCGGAAGGCGCATGGCCGGGGTGGCTCGACGAGGCGCGCGCGATCGGCGACGGGATCGGCGACATCATCGGCGCACCCGCCGGCTCGGTGTATCTCGCGCCGAACGTCAGCGGGCTGCAGTCGGCGCTCGCGTCGGCGCTCGACTTCCACGGCGCCGACCGCAACGAAGTGGTGTACGAAGCGCTGCAGTTTCCGTCGCTCGCGTACGTCTGGACCGCGTGGGAGCGCGCGGGAGCGAGGACGGTGCGCGTGCCGACCGACGACGGCCGAACGATCCCCACCGACCGCATCTGCTCGGCGGTCACCGAGCGCACCGCGCTCGTCGTGCTGTCGCACGCGTACTATCAAAGCGGCGTCGTCATCGACGTGCCGGCGATCGTCGCGCGCGCGCACGAAGCCGGTGCGCTCGTCGTCCTCGATGCGTACCAGACGACGGGGACGTATCCGTACGACGTCGTCGCGCTCGATCTCGACGTCGTCGTCGGCGGCTCGCACAAATGGCTGTGCGGCGGGCCCGGCTGCGGCTGGATGTACGTCAAGCCGTCGCTCGCGCAGCGCTTCGCGCCGATGGTGACGGGCTGGTTCGCGCACCGCGATCCGTTCGCGTTCGAACCGCCGCCGATCGACTATGCGACCGATCAGCTGCGCTGGGCGACCGGCACGCCGACGATCCCAGGCTACCTCGTCGCGCGCGCCGGGCACGACGTCATCCGCGAGATCGGCGTCGCCGCGATTCGCGAGCACAACGTGCGGCTGACGACGCGGCTCACCGAGGCGGCGCTCGAACGCGGCTGGCGCGTCAACACGCCGCACGACGCCGCGCGCCGCACCGGCTGGGTCGGCATCGACGTCCCCGACGGCGAGCGCGTGCTGCATGCGCTCATCGAGCGCCGCATCTTCGTCGATTACCGGCCGGGCTGCGGCCTGCGCGTGAGCGCGCACTTCTACACGACGGACGAAGAGGTCGAACGCTTCCTTGCGACGATGGACGAGGTCGTGCGTTAGACCGAGCACGCGTCGAATTCGTTCCGTTGTGGTAACACGGCTCCTGACAAGGCATCCCCGCATTCATAGGAGCCCACCGCATGCAGCAATCAAGCCGACTCATGCTCGCCGCCGCAGCCATCGGGCTCGCGTCGACGAGCATCGCGTCCGCGCAGTCCACCCCGATACCGTCCGGCACGATGGCGCCGATGCCGATGCCGATGACGACGCAGGCGCCGACGACCGCACCCAACTCGATGCCCGCCTCGACGACGGCGCCGGCGAGCGGCGGCTCGACGAGCACCGCGGCGCCGACGTCCGCGCCGTCCAACTCGGGTTCGGGCACGAGCACGGCCGCGCCGAAAGCGAACGGCAACGCCAACGCCGACGCAAAGGTCAAGAAGATCAAGAGCGGCTCGCTCTCGCGCTCGCAAGTCGTCTACGGCCTCACGCATCAGGTCCAAGCCGCGAAGCAGCTGCTCAAGATGAAGACGATCAACTTCGACAACCTGCGCATCTACAAGCTGCCGACCACGTTGCAGTCGGTGCTCAAGGTGAGCGACGCCGATCAGCAGGCGATCGCGATCGCGATGCTCGGCAACGGCATCCAGGTCGCGCAGACCACCCCGGCGCTGCCCAGCTCGAACGGCAACAACTCGCCGATCCAGTACCTGCGCGACGTGCTCGCGAACATCAACGTGAGCAACGCGCTCAACAACCTCAACGTGCTGAACAATTCAAACGTGAACCTCAACGTCGCGCTCTCGAACGTTCTCAACAACAACAAGATCTCGATCGGTCAGGTCGTCGGCCTCTACATCGGCGGCGGCGGGATCATCACCACGATCACCAAGTGAGGCGCACGACGATCATGAAGACGACGGTCACACCCCTGCTCGCCGCGGCCGCGCTGGCGCTCGCGCCCGCATTCGCCGCGGCGCAAACCGCACCGCCGTCGACGGCGCCGATGACGGCCCCGACCCCGCCGCCGATGAACACGATGCCGACGGCAGGCCCGATGACGGAAGCCACCGCGGCGCCGAGCTCCGCGCCGTCGTCGTCCGGAACGTCGGGCTCGTCGACGAGCCCCGCGCCCAAAGCGACGATGTCGACGAACCCCAACGGCGGCGCCGCCAATAAGCTCGCCAACGTCAAGAAGATCCCGAACGGGACCATGAGCACCACCGACCTGCGCTACGCCCTGACGCACCCGCTTCAGGAAGCGAACAAGGTGCGCCAGCTCAAGCACGTCAGCTTCGACAAGCTGCGCGTGTACCGGCTCTCGACGGGCCTCAAGTCCATGCTCAAGATCGGCGACGCGAACGCGGACATCCCCGTTCTCGCCGTCCTCGGCCCGGGTACGCTGATCGCCCAAACCGGCGGCCTGCCGGGCACGAACGGCAGCAACTCCCCGATCGCATACCTCCAGTACGTGCTCGCGAACATCAACGTGAGCAACGCACTCAACAACGTCAACGTGCTGAACAACTCGACGGTCAACGTCGGCGTGACGCTCCAGGACGTCCTGAACGGCAACAAGATCTCGATCGGCCAGGTCGCCGGCATCTTCGTCAACGGCCTGGGCATCATCACGACGATCACCAAGTAATCGCAAGACCAGTCCGTCACACCCGTGAAGCGCGGCCGTTCGGCGAACGAGCCGCGCTTCCAACATCACGTCACCACGCGCTACTCGGCCTGCTGCAACCGTTCGCTCAAAATCCGCTGCGCGGCGCGCAGCGTCGCGAACCGCTCCGCCGCGCGCGCGTAGATCGCCTCGGTGATTGCGTCGAGCACCGCAGGCTCGACGTCGGGTGCGTGCTGGGCGATCACCACCGGGATCGCATCCCGAATCGCTCGCAGGGCGTCGTCGGTGGTCTCGGTGAGCTGCGCGGCGAGATCGTCGAGCGCGCCCGCCAGCCGCACGGAAAGCGCACGCCCGATCTCCTGCGTCGATTTCGCGAAAACGTCGGGCAGCCCGTCGATCTGCCGCTGCAGCTGCTGGAGCGATGCGCGCGACACGAGCACCATCTCCTCCTCGTTCGGTTCCATGAACGCACGATGGCGGACGCGCACCGCGATCCCCTGCCGTCACACCTCGCCGAGCAGCCGCTCCATCTCCCCGTGCAGCACGCCGTTCGACGCGACGATGGAGCCGTTCGCGATGTCGAGCGGCCCGCCGTCGATCGCGCCCGCGCGCCCGCCCGCTTCTTCGATCAAGAGCGCGCCCGCCGCGACGTCCCACGGCTTGAGGTCCCACTCCCAGAACGCGTCGAAGCGGCCCGCGGCGACGAACGCGAGATCGAGCGCCGCGCTGCCGTCGCGCCGTACCGCCTGCGCGCGATCGGAGAGGTGCGCGAAGTACTTGCCGTTGCGCGCGTAGCCCGCGGGGTTGAATCCGGTGCACACCATCGCGTCGGACACCGCGGCGATCGCCGACACGCGGACCGGCACGCCGTTGCACGTCGCGCCGCCACCGCGCCGCGCGGCGAACAGCTCGCGGAGCACCGGCGCGAACACCACGCCGGCCTCGACGGCGCCGGCGCGCTCGTACGCGATCGACACGCAGAACAGCGGATAGCGGTGCGCGTAGTTGGTCGTGCCGTCGAGCGGATCGACGACGAACCGTTCGTCATTGTCGCCGCCGAGCGCCCCGCTCTCCTCGCCGAGGATGGCCGCGGCGGGAAACGCGGCGCGAATGCGCTCGACGATGAGGGCCTCGCTCGCGCGGTCCGCATCGGTCACCAAGTCGTGACGACGCTTCTCGGCGATCTCGCGCGGGTCGTCGAGCCGCTCGTACAGGAGCGCGCCGGCGTCGCGTGCGAGCGCGGTGATGAACGCGAGCGGGTCCAGCGTGATCCTCCTCGGAAAGACGCGACGATGAGAACCAACCCTTCCGGACGGCGGGACCGCGTCCTCGCGGCGATCGAGCTTCCGGCGCTGGGCGTGTGGCTGGGCGCGCTCGCGGGCTTCGCGTTCGTGTCGGCGCCGCTCGCGTTTCGCATCGTCGCACCACTCGACGCAGGCCGCTTCGCGGCGCTGACCGCGCACACGATCGGCGACCTGACGCTGTGGGGCTACGTGCTCGGCGGGATCGCGATCGCTTCGGGGCTCATGCGCGCGGCGGCCGCGGGCGACCGGACGTGGGACTTCGCGCGCGCCGCGCTGGTCGCGCTCGCACTGGGCCTGGCCACTTACCAGCAGCACGCGATCGTGCCGCAAATGGAGGCGACGACCGACGTGCACGGCGACGCATACCACGCACTGCACACGCGCTCGACCGTCGTGTACGGCGGCGTCGTGCTGCTCGTGCTCGCCGCGCTGATCCTCGGCGCCGCGCGGCGCGACGAATGACGTTGCGCTAGTTGACGATCAGATTGTACTGGATCGTCGCGGTGTAGACGCCGGCCGGCTGCGAGTTCGGCACCACGATCGAGAGATCGATGCAATGCTGCTGCGATTGTCCGGCCGTCCCCGTCCAGGTCGTCTCACCGGGCGCGCCTGCGTTGTTGTAGGGCCGGAAACTCTTGGGGATGTCGGGCACGGCCCACGAGAGATAGCTCGTGGTCGGCCAGTTCTCGATCGGATACGTCGGCGGCGGCGGGTTCTGCGTCTTCGTGCCGTAGCCCCAGTCGGTGAGCTGGTGGATCGTCGTGTAGAACGTGAAGATCTCGAACGCGCACGGGAACACGGTGGTGCCGTACGGCACGTCGAGCTCATTGGTGTGCGGGACGATGCGCAGGAACGTGCTGTTCGGATCGGGCTTCGCGACGAACTGCACCGGAACCGGCGACGCCTGCACGGGCGGAACCTGCGCGATCAGCGCGCCGCCGGGCGCGACGTCCCAAGCCGCGCCGCTCGACGCGATGCGCGCCGGTCCGGCATAGGGATCGGCGACGAGCCGTGCGATGTCGGGCCGCGCCACGGGCTTCGTGGCGGACGGCGCCGCGTGCTGTTGGAAGAATCCGACCGGCGCCGGGCTCGGCGTGATGACCACCGTCAGCACGATTTCTTTGAACGCCTTGGTCGTCTGCAGCGCGTCGGCTTGGGAGAAGACCGCGAGCCCCGCGAGGGTGCCGAGCGCGAGCAGCGCGGCGAAGTTGGTGCGTCTCAATTTCCGATCACCGTGTAGACGATGTAGACGTTGAACTGGCTGGTCGGGATCGCCCCGGACAACCGCAACTGGTAGTCGTAACCCTGGCTGGAATTCCCCGAGGTCGCGTTCGACCAGATCATCGCCAGCGGCGGCGGGGCACCGCCGACACCGGAGTAGTCGATGCCGCCGGACCCGCCCGCGATCGCCGCGCCGCTGGTGCGGTTGAACGTGTGCGCCGGCGAGAACGGCGAGTTGGTCCCGGCGGAGACCAGCCAGAACAGCGTTTGCGCGAGCGGAAACGTCGCCGGCGCGGGAACGGGGTTGCTGCCGTTGAGATCCGTCGCGCCCTCACCGTACACGATGAAGCCGGCCGCGTCGTTGGTCTGCACGTTGACCTGCGCCGCGTACTTGTAGAGATATTGGTAGCCGACCACGACGTTGCCGAAATCCACGGTCCCGCCGCCGAGCACGGCGCCCGCGCCGGCCGCGGGCGTCTGGCCGCTGCCCAGCCCGCCGATCGGCCCGAAGCCGGCCAGATAGTTCGGGATCACTTGCGCGCGCACCGTCGGGTTGATCTTGTACTTGATCTGCGCGGAACCCAGCGACGCGGCCGATGCGATCCCGGCGGTCGTTGCGGTCAGCAGCAGCGCGGCTGCGGCGGCGGTCAGTCTACGCATCACGTCTCGATCCGTCAATTCGCGATCAGCGTGTAGGTGAGGGTGGCCGTCGTCGTGACGTTGTTGTTCACGGACAACGGGTTGACGTTCACGGTGTACGACATGATGTTGTCGATGGGCTGTTTGCGCACGGCCCCGATGAAGCTCGAGAGCGTCAAGGTGCTCGCGGTCGGGATCGTCGTTCCGGGCCCCGCGTTCACGTTGCGGGTGTACGTTCCGACGCCGGGGCTCGACGAGTTCGCGGAAACCCACGTAGCGATCTGCCCGCTCGACGTCGACGGGTTGAGATCCGACGACACCGACAGGTTCCAGCCGTTGGTCGAGTCGCTGTAGACGGTGGCGGCGAGCGAGTCCGTGGCCGTGAACGTCCCGACGATCTGGTTGAGGTTGATCAGCGGGTACGCGCCGCCGGTCGTGAACGTGCAGCCGGCGCAGCCGACTGCGGGCGCCGATCCGCCGTAGAGCGCGGGCGCATAGGCGCCCGGACTGCCGGTGGGGATCTGGATCACGAGCCGTGCGTCGATGACGATGCGCTCGGTGTTCGCGAGCTGATACGCCGGCAGCGTGTTGATGTTCGCGGCGACACGCGGGTCCGGGGGAACCGCGCCGCCCGTCGCGACCGACGCGTTGAACGCGAACACCGGGTTGGCCAGCGTCGTATCGTACGGGTTCTGCGCGTCGAAGAAGATGTCCAGCACCTGGCCCGGCAGCAAATTGCAGCCCGACAGCATCAGCAGCCCTTGCGTCCCGGGCGCGCCCGGGACGGCCTGCACGAGCGACTTGATCCCGTTGCCGCTGCACTGCGCGCCCGCCGCGCCCGCACCGTACACGTGGATCGTCGGCTGCATGATCTTCCATCCGGCCGGGTCGCCGAACTTGCCGGATGTGTTGGACGACGGGATCGCCAGCGAGACGTCGCTGATCGGCGTCGTGCCGTTGTTGTTCAGCTCGTACACGAACGCGTTGCCGTTGTTGAAATCGCCCCACGAGCCGACGATCGGCTCCGTGCCGGCCGGCACGGCCTGAATCGGCGACAGCGGCGCGGGCGGGTACGCGGGGGCCGCCATGTAGCCGCCCGAGTACGTGAACGCCGTCTGCGCGGTCGTGTTCGCGATCGTGAGCGTCGGCTGTTGCGCCGCCGCGGCGGCGACGACCGCGCCGCCGTTCGCGCCGACGATCGTCCACGCGATCTTGTACGAGCCGAGCGTCGGCGCCGTCGTGTAGTTCAGCGTCACGTCGAGCTCCGCGCCCGGCGGCAGCGCCTTGAGATCCGTCGTGCCGGCGCACGGCGTCGACGCCTGCGTCGCCGGGTTCGGCGCGGTGGAGACCGCGCACAGATCGATCAGCCATTGGCCCGCGGTCCCGGTCGGGTTCGCGTTCCACGTGACGCCGGACTGATTGGGCGACGCGACGCTGATCGAGTTGGGGATCGCACCGTTCGGGATCGTCAACAGCAGCTGGCTGATGTAGTCGGGGTTCGGATCGAGCCCCGTCGTCGTGTTGACGATCTTGAGGACCGTCGAGTGCCCGGCCTGCGCCGGCAGCACCGTCGGCGTCAGCGTAGCCGCCATCAGCGTCGGATCCAGCGAGAACACGGCGAGCTCGGTCGAGTCGATGTTCGTCGTGCCCGCGACGGCGTTGGTGAGCGTGTTCGTCGGCCCGATCGGGAACGACGGTCCCCCGATCGTGCCCGACGAATCGTAGTAGTTGCCCGTCGCGCCGACTTCTTGGAACGGGAAGGCGGTCAGCAGGATCGGCTGCGTGATCGTGAACACCCCGGTGCCGCCGACCGGTATCGCAGCGGCCGCTTTCTTCGTCACGATGCCGAACGCGTTAGGGATCGTGAGCCGCGCCGCATCGGCGAACGCGTTGTTGCCGCCGTTCTGCGTCTCGATGAAATACGTTCCGGCGGCCTGCGCGACGCCGTTGATGACGGCCGAGACCATCTGCGGAGTCTTCTGGTTGGGATCGACCGTCGGCGGCATGATGAACTCGATGTTCTGCAGCGGTTTGGGCGAGCCGTTGTTGACCACGGTGATCGTGATCGTGTACGAGCCGCCCGCCGCGAAGTTGGTGCCCGAGCGGTACATCATCTGGGTGTAGCGCGGCGTCCCGAGCTGCGCCGCCGAGTACGCGCCGATCTTCCACGAGTACGACGCCTGCGTGTTCGTGCCGACGACGCCGTTGCCGAACACGTCGAGCCCGTTGGTCGCGGTGTTGGTCATCGTGTTGTTCACGCCGCTCGGCGCGACGCCGTGGAGCGGCGTGATCGAGGTGCGCAGCGTGCACACCGTGGTGCACGACCCTGCCGCCGCGGCGACCGTCATCGGGATCGCGATGGTGCCGTTGACCGGCAGCGATTGGCCCGGGACGGCCGGCGTCAGGGTCAGCGTCTGCGCGTTGGGGTTCGCGATGTTCCAGATCTGATTCGACGAGTCGGTGGCCGTCGTGACGCCGCCCTGGCGCCCCAGGCTGACCTGGTTGCCGCTGTCGTTGGTGATCGTGATCGTGCTGATCGAATCGCCGTTCCAGTTGCCGTAGAGGACGCCGGCGCCGTTGCGGAACGTCGTCGTCACGTTGGTGGGGGCGCCGAGCGGCGCGACGTTGACGTACGCGCCGGGCGGCGCGGTCCATTGAAAGCTCCCCTGGTACGACAGGATCGTGAACGACTTGGAGCCCACCACCGTACCCGCCGCGACGTCGTACAACTGCGCGGTGTAGACGTTGGACGCGAACGGCGTCTGCGTCGCGCCGAAGGCGGTCAGGTTCGCGATGTTCAGCGGGAACGCCAGCTTCTGTGCGCCGGTGCTCGTCGAAGCGGCGGTGAACTGCGCGGGGAGCGAGAACGCCTGCGGGATCCCGGGCTGGAAGTTGCCCGGGTCCGTCGTGGTGCTGCTCATCACGACGCCGTTGCCGTTGCTGATGGTCATGCGGTACACGCGGCCGCTCGTCACGCCGCTGGCCTGGTACGTCAGACCTTGGACCGACTGCTCCGCGAGCGCGCCGCCCGGCATGATGTTGATGATGCCATCGGTCGCGAACGTGTCGTTGAGGTTCGTGCCCGTCGTCGCCCCGTTGTATGGGATCAGGGGGCTCCACGTGACGCTGGACGGGTTGATCGACATTTGCTGCGTCGAGATCAAATCGCTCGTCGTCACGTCGTACAGCTGAACCGTGTACGTCCCGGCGCTGTTGGCTCCGGCCGCCGGCGAAACGAATTGGCCGCTGATCACGCCGCCGGTCGGGAGCACGCCGGTTCCGCCGGCGACGAAGCACGTCGCGTTGTTGTGGTTCTGCGCGTTCCACGGGACCGTGGCGACGCACGGCAAGCCGTTGCCGGACGAGTTGACGAACCCGAAGGCGTAGAAGTGCGCCGGGTTGAGCCCCGACGCGGTGACGTAGACGGTGGACCCCGACGTGAAGTCGCTCGTCTTGACCGTGTGCGCCGCATCGGAATACGTCGCGAAGTTCAGCGTTCCGAGCACGACCGAGTATGCGACGGCTTCGAACTGGTTCGTCGCCTGATTCTGCACCGCCACCGCCCAGACGCCCGAGTACGGCGGATCCGTGCCGACTTTCGGGTCGGCGGCGCCGATCGCGATCACGGGATCGGGGCTCGAGGCCAGCGGCGTCGAGAGCGCTTCGGATGCGTACCACGGATACGTGGTGCCGCCGTTGGCCTGCAGGCAACGCCCCTGCCCGTCCGTCTGGAACCAGGACGTCGCGGAGGACGCCCTTGCGACGTAATCGTACGGGCGGACGGTATACGCGTAACCGTCGGGCGAGAACAAGACGTACTGGTACTTCGTGGTCGGCTGCAGGTTCTGACACAGCCAGTAGACTTGCGCGCCGTACGAGAGCGTCTGGTCGTCGAGGTACGCGGTGTTCGACGTACCGGTCAACACGATCGTGCCGCCGCTCGCGGATTGCTTCCAGCGCACCTTGTGCTTGAGCATGTCCGTCAGCTTGGGCATCGGCACGCGCGGGCCGTTGTACCGCTGAAGCGCGCTGCTCCCGCGTTGCGCGAGCGAGAGGTGCGCGAGCGCCCGCAATCCGTCGTCACCGCCGCGGGTGTCGGTCGACCGCTTCGAACCCTGCGTGCCGCGCGCGGCGTCGCCGAAGGGGAGCGGCGGCGGCGTGGGCGCCGCCATCGTGGCGCGAGCCCCGCCCGCCGCGCGCTGCGTCGATTGGGTCGACTGCGCCAGGGCGACGTATCCGCCGGCGCCCAGCAGGGCGGCGACGACGATGGCGACGAGCGCCAGCGTTCGCGTCAAGAAAGGCATGCGATCTCCGGAATCCGTTCCGTTGGAGGGTGCGCTAGCGCACCGTGATGTTCGCTTGGCCGGCGACCAGGTTCGGACCGCCGTAGTCGACCATGGCGACCACGGAGTACGAACCCGGCGCGAGCTTCTTCCCAACCGCGTCGATCAGCCGTTTACCGGACCGCTCGACGAGCATTCCTTGCGGGAAACTGACGCGGTCGACGACCGCGCCGCCTTGTTTGATCTCGACGCGCCCGCTCAGGTACACGTGCGCGTTCCCGGTGTTATGAAAGTCGACGAGATAGTGCTGGCCGTCGCCGAGCGACTGCGCCTTCACGTCGTCGATCTCCCCGCCGATGTGCGTCGACTCCGGGATGATGACGTAGATTTTCGATGCGATGCGCTCCACGATCGACAGCCCGCCGCCTTTGCGCGTCGGCCGCGTCGTGAAGAACACCAAGTTGTTGTACTCGCCGGCCGCACCGGCCGGGACGTCGACCGAGAACCGCACTTGCGTGAACGATCCCGGTTCGATGTCGAACTCGCGCGGGTTGATCGTGATCGCCTTCGAGAGCGAGTACGCCGACTTCCCAGGCGGTGCGAACGCGTAGTTTCCGGTCGGCCCGACCACGTAGTCCGAGAGAGACGCCACGATGTGCACCGCGGAGCCGCTCGTGTTTCGAACCGTGATCGGAAACGTCTCCTGCTTGCCCGGCTGCGTCTGCAGCTCGTACTTCGCGGGGGTGACGTCCACCGAGATGTCCGCCGACGACGGCGTCGTCAGCGCGAGCGCGAACGATCCAAGCGCCGCCAGAACCGTGAGAAACCGTGACTTACGCATCAATAGTGTTCTCGGCGGTTCGAGGCGGCGGATTGAGTCGTCCTAGCTCGGGATCAGCGCGACGGTGATCACGCTGGTCTGGGCACCGGAGGGCGCCGACGAGTCGATGCTCAGGCTGACGTCTTCACCGATGAAGTTCCAGCCGGCCGGCGGAGCCGAGCCCGCAACGGTGTAGACGTTGTAGCCCGCGCCGCCGTAGGCCGTGGACTGCGGCGAAAGCACGGTGACGTTCGTCGCCGGTGCGCCGGGGTTACCAATCGCGCCGAAGCCGTTGCCGTTGTTGACCGTGGCACCTTGCGCGGTCAGCGCGGTACCCGCGGCACCGCCCGTGGGGGCGGCGCAGGTGTTCTGGCCGGCGATCGCCGTCGCAGCGGACTGCGTCGGCTTGTTCTTCGGGGTCGCGTCGAGCCGATACGCACACACGGTCGTGCCGGCCTTGGCGACGTCGATGTATTCCATGACTTGCACGCCGGCGGAGTCGTTGGAGTTCACGCCGATGGACAGCGCATTCTTGTAGTAGCAGCTGGTGAAGCCCGCCGCGGGCGGCGTGACGCCGCCGAACGTCAGCGTCGCGTTCGACGCTTCGGGGACGCCGGCGGTGCAGTTTCCGGCAGCCGACGCCAAAATAGTAGAAGCCGCCGCCGGTTGAATGGCGCCGTTGGCGTCGTAGTTGACGGCGATCGAAATCGACGCCGTGGCATTGACGGTGTACTTGAGCTGAGCAGATCCGTAGACCGTCGAGGCAGCCATGCTGGGCGCTGCCGTAGCGGTCGCGATCCCCAGCATGACCAGAGCAGCAACTGCTCTTTTCACGTTCGAATCCTTTCGAGGTGGGGCGCTTGAAGGGAAGAGGCGATCACGCCCCTCCTTAGCTTCTTCGACAGCTTGCCCGCTTGGCGTTAGCCCACCGTCGAGTGCGTTGCGTCACCTTAACGCAGACTTATCGGATAACTTTGCCCTCGTTTGGTTACCACGCTCGCGGCGTACGGAAGCCCTTTGCGCCATAGGCGAATGTCGAACGCGAAGAGCCGGCCGGTGGGCTTGGGCAGCACGATCTTATAGCCGTCCTCGAACAGCACGGTGTCGCCTTCGGCCACCGGCGCTAGCGCCCGCAGCGTCACGCGCACGGTGTGGCCCGGTTCGGGGTTGCGCGGGCTCATCAGTGCCGTGAACAGCGGGATGCGAGGATCGACCGGCACCAGCGCCGCCGCGTCCGTGACGTCCTTGCGATGAGCCGTGACGCTGAGCGCGTAGTCGCCCTTGACGAGCGCGGGCACGACGACGGTCCCCACCCACATCCCGCGCGCATCAAAGCGCAGTGGGAAGCCGCCGAACACGTCGCTCTCGACCGCGAGATCCTTCACGTCCTTGGCCGTGGTCCGCGCGGTGACGCGCAGCAGCGCGCCCGGGGGGACGATCGCGGGCTCGGTGGTGACCTGCAGCGGGACGCGCCGCCCGTCGCTGTAGGTGAAGACGACTTCCTTGGCCCCCACGCCCAGCTTGAAGACGACGCCCGACACGGTGCCGCCGCCGCCCAGCGACAGCGGACCCTCGGGGCCCGAAAGAACGGACAAGCCGTCGGGGATCGTGTCCGGGTCGACCGTGAGCGTGTACGTCGCCGCGGGGAGGTTGGCCAGCATGAACGAGCCGTCGTCGTCGGTGATCACCGCGTGCTCGCCGGGCTGAGCGACGACGTAGACGTTCTTGAGGCCCACGAGCGCGCCGAAGCCGCCGTCCGCCGGCGCCATGACGGTGCCGGCGATCGAGCCGAGCGGCGCGGCGATGAAGTCGAGCGGCGTGGTCGTCCCGGGCGTCACCGTGACGGTTCGCTTGCGCGACCCGGTGAACTCCACGGTGGAGGGCACCGTGGAGTCGACGATCTGGATCGTGTGCGCGCCGGGGCTCAGCCGGCCGACCTGATAGCGGCCGTCGGCCGTCGTCGTCACCGCCTGGATGCCGTCGACGGAGATCCCCACGTCGGCCAGGCCGTGCTTGACGCCGCTGGCGTCCGTCGCCGACACGATGCCCGCGATCCCGGCGAAGTTGCCGACGTTGAACTGGATCGTGGACGTCTGTCCGCCCAGCACCTTGAGCGTCGCGTACTCGCGGTCGCTGACGAGCCCCGGTGCGATCGTCGCCGGGTCGATGCGAATCGTATGCGTGCCCTGCGAGACGAACCGGAACTCGAACGCGCCGGTGGAGTCGGTGCGCTGCGACACGCGCCCGTCCAGCACGACCAGCGCGTTGTTGTAGCCGCGGATCGGCGACGCGCTGTACGCGAACGGCGTCGCGGAGGTCGAGTACGTCACGAGCCCGCGGATGACGGCCGGCAGGTTCGGGTTGGCGCGGCCGGTGCCGTCGCGCGGCTGCCCGAAGCCGAACGGCCCGACCAGCGACGCGCTGATCGCGCTGCCGTGCCCGCCGCCCAGGCCGGTCTGATGGAAGACGTTGCCCGTGACCTGCACCGCGACGACGTTCGACAAGCGGCGGACCAGCGAGACCCCGGTGTCGATCTCTCGGCTGGCGACGCCATCGTTGTACGACGTCTGGATCGCGTGCGTGAGCTGCAGGTCCAGCTTGCGGCCGATCGAGCGGCGGTACGAGAACGACTGCGCGATGCTCGTGCCGTCGCTGCCGCCGCTCGACGACGCGTTGCGCGAGAACTGGATCGCGGCGCTGCCGCCCAGCAGCGGGCGGCTCGCGCCCAGCGTGAACTGGCTCTGCCGCGCATCGCCCGTCGACCCGCTGACCGACGCCTGCTGGTACGTCTCGAACAAGGACAGATTGCGCACCGACTGGGTGAGCGTCACCGCGGCGGTCCGGTTGAGCGTGGTGCCGCCGCCGAAGCGCGTCCCCTCGAGGCCGACGAGGTACTGGATGCCGGCGTGCGCCCAGCTCTTGCCGCCCGAGAGCGTCGCGCGATCGTCGTGCTGCACGTCGGAGTCGATGCGCTGGTCGGTGTGGCCGAGGCTCAGGTCGAGGTCGCCGAGCCGGTCGGAGTGCCGGCGAATCGCGAGCTCGGCGGACAGACCGGGGTCGATGCCGCCGGTCAGGGTCTGAAAACCGGCCGGGTCGTAGCGCACGTTGACGGTCGTGAACGTGTTCTTTCCTTGAAGGTCGGCCTGGAAGGCGGTCGCTATGTGCGTCCCGTCCTCGACCTGGCCGACTCCGCGGGTCGACGACAGCGCCACCTCGGTCTGCGTCGACAGCTTCGCGCCGTAGCGGCGGAAGCCGAAGTCGGCGATGGTCTGGCGGCCCCCGCCCTGCTCGGCCGCGCCCAAGTAGCCGCCCGCGGAGAACGCGCCGCCGAGCGCGTTCCAGTTGCGGCGCAGGCCGTAGACGCGATAGGTCGTGCGGTCGGTCTGCGTCGTCGTCGCGGCCAGCAGGTCGAGGTCGCCGTTGCGCAGCGGGACCGCGAGCCCGACCCCGCGGGCGAAGCCGCCGATCTGAAGCTGCGAGTCGCTCGGCCCGGCGACTTGGCCGTAGCTCAAGCCCCAGCCGGGGGTGCGGTAGCCCGCGATCAGCGATCCCGCCGACAGCCCGCCCGCGCCGTAGCCGAACGCGCTGGTCACCGAGAGCGAGGTCCGTTCCGTGCGGCGTTCGGCGCCCATCGTGAGCGCCGTCGAATAGTTGTCGGTGCTCTGCGCGAAGCCGTTGCGGCTGCCGCGGTTCACGCCGAGCTGGTACGTCCCGTCACCGTGCAGCACGATCGGGCCGTCGCCGAGCACGCCGCGGCGGTGCGGCGGCGGCGAGAGCAAGCCAACCGGCGCCGGCGACGGCGATCCGGCAGCCGCAGGCGCCGCCGGGACGTCGATGGCGAGGCGGGGCGCGCTGAACGGAAGGTGAAGCCGTACCGCCAGCAACGGAGCCGCGCGCAGCGCCGTATCCGACGCGAAGCAAAACGCGGAGACGGTCAGACACGCGACGCCGGCGGCTCCGATCCAGCGGCGCAGACGAGGACGCACTACCGTACCATCGGCTCCGGGCAGTGGCCCGCATGAGGGGTGCCGTTCAGTTTGAGTTAAGGCGCCTCTGAACAAGGCATCGTACTCGGGCATCGTGCGAGGGAAGTCGCCCGAGAACGGGCGCTTCATCAGAATCGCCATAAGGCCGTCGCGCGTTAAGCAACCAGCGGAAGATGCCGATAGGGAGTTTACGGGACGGTATTCCTAGACCCCAGCGACGGGCAACTTCCACGGAGGGAAGCGGCACCACCAGCATGGACGTTACAGGCCTCACCGCTCCAGCGCTAAGCGCCGGAGTGAGGACGCAAAGCGCACTACGGACGGAGACTCAGCGTCTCGCGTCCGGTTTGCGCATCAACACGGCTGCCGACGATCCGAGCGGGCTCGCGATCGCGGAGTCGCTTGCGTCCAAGGTGGCCGGCCTCGACCAAGGCATCCACGAGCTGCAGAATGCCGGCAACGCGCTCAACGTCGCCGAAGGCGCGATGGCGTCGATCTCCGACATCTTGCAGCGCATGCGCGCGCTCGTCGTGCAGGCGCGCAGCGATCTGCAGAGCAGCGCCGACCGCAGCTCGATGCAGGCGGAGCTGACGCAGCTGCGGCTCGAGATCGACAAGATCGCGCAGAACACTACGTTCAACGGGCGCGCGCTCTTGGACGGAAGCGCGTCGAGCGCGCTGCCGCAGCCGCCGCGCGTGCTGATCCCGCACAACGACGGGCTGGCCGGCGGCGGACAGGTCATCGACACGATCGTCGACCCGTCGACACCGAGCCTGTCGCCAACGTCGCCGCAGATCGCGCAGCTGCTGACCATCGACTCGTACGATCCGGTCGCGAACGCGCTGAACCTCACCGTGACGATCGGAAGCCAGGAAGCGATCTTTGGCCCCAATCAAGTCGCGCCCGCACAAGTCGGCGCCGGCACGAACTTTCCGCTGGGCGGGTCGCCGCCGATCCCCGGCGTTCAATACGACTACACGCAAACGGATCAATTCTTCAACCCTGTGCTCAACTTCAACGTCGGAACGTTGACGGCCGCCGATGTCGGCAAGAGCGCGCTGATCGTGTCGCTCCCCGGCGAGGTAAAGGCGCCGGGCGCGAGCTTACAGGTGAACAGCGGCGACGCCGAGGGCAGCATCATCTCGGTCGACATCCCCGGCTTGAGCTCGGTGAACCTCGGCGTCAACGAGGTGATCCTCGGCGACGATCTGCAGAACCAGGCCGCGGAATACCGGATCGACTACGCGATCACGACGCTCGGCTCCGCGCGCGCGGTCGTCGGTGCGCAAACCGTGTCGCTGCAGGAAGCGGCCAACGGCGGCAACGTCGAGAGCGTCAACCTGCAGGCGTCCGAGAGCGCGATCCGCGATCTCAACGTCGGCGCGTCGGTGACCGCGCTGACCCGCGACCAAATCCAAGTTCAGTTCCAGACCAAGCTGATCGCCGACGCGGAAACGCTTTCGAAGAGCTTCGCGACACTGGTGTCGGACTCGATCGTCAAAGCCGCGTAGTTTACCAGGACTTTACCCGTCGCGCGTGGCGCGGCGGCGATCGGCAACCGAACGACCCTCATGCCACCGCACGGAGGATGCTTTCGCATGTCTTGTGTTCGCCCGCTCGCCATCTCGCTGTCGCTGCTGCTCGCCGCAGGCTGTTCCTCGGGGAGCGGAGTCGCGCCGCTCGCGCCGCAGCGGCCCCCGTCCGCACCGCTGTTTCCGGCCGGCTCGTCGGCGGCGCAGCACATCTTGGGCGGGATCGACGCGAGCCGCGCGGCGCAGCACCGCGACGAGGGCAACGAAGACGACGACGGCGGTTGGCACGATCTGCACATGCCGGTGTTGCAGTCGTGCGGCAACGGGATCGTCGCGACCGATTGCAGCGTATGGACCTTCAGCAACGGTCGCGTCGGCCGGAGCCTCCCCGCGGCGGCGACCCCGATCGCGAACGCGCCGGCCTTGAACTTCTGCCGCGACACCTTCCCGGTCGCCGATCTCGGCGCGCCGGCACAGCCCGTGTCCGGCCTCGTCACGTCGGCCTTCTATCTCGCGTACACCGGCAAGAAGCCGGCGCCGATCGTGACGTTCGCGACGCGCTGGTGGGACGTCTCGGTCGCGAACACGTTCACCGGCAACGCCACGGTCGCCGATCCCGTCACGTTCGCCCCCGTCGTCACCAGCAGCGCGTATCGCGGCTGGCTCGTCTTCTTCACCTGGAGCTGGCCCGCCGACATCCTGGCGATCCCGTTCGCCGTCAACGAGATCCAGCTCGCCGCCGCGTCGGCGCCGCTCGCGATCCCGGCCGGCGGCTCGGCGACGCTGGGCGCATTCGACTGCCTCGGCCGGCCGATCGCGGCGTTCGCAATCGGATCGGGATTCGGGTTCAACCCAGACCTCAGCGGTACGCGGCTGACGTCTGCAGGTCCGGAGCTGAACGTGCCGGTGTACGGCGGGGCGAACCGCAACGGTGCGATCCACCTCAGTGACGACCACGGCGCGCGCACGGTCGACCCCGTCGCCGCGACCGCGCCGACGCCGCAGCCCACGGCGACTCCGATCGGTCGCTAGACGAAATCAGTGCGGGATCGGGTTGTCGCGCTGCACGGGCGGCGGGATCGGCGCGACGATGCTGTTCTGCTGCGGGTCGTAGTGCTCGCCGTTGCGCGCGTTGAGCACCTGAAACAGAACGTACTCGTGGGGCTTGCCGGGATGACGCCCGCTGGCCGGTAAGCCCTGACCGTCGTAGACGACCAGGTGCCGTTTGCCGTCGTCACCGGCGGCGAGCGCGTACCGCAGCCGCGCGCGCAGCGCGGCCGGCGCCTTCGCCACCGTGGCCGCGAGCTCGCGGCGCTGCGCGCGGTCGAGCGGGATCGCACCAGGCCGTCCGGCCTGCAACGCGGGCGCGTTCGGCGGACCGGCGGCGGCGGGCGGGGGCGTGACGGCCGCGGCGGTCGCCATGGGCGATGTCGCCGGCTCGCTCGCGGTGCCGCCGGGCTTGGGGCTCCCGCAGCCACACAGCAACGCCGCGGCGACGACGCTCGCGGCGAGTCGGAACGACATGCCCGACGGTTCACGCCCGCTCGCCCCGGTTCCCGTTCCCGGCGCGCTTGACGTCCCGGCGTACACTTGAGAGGGCGCTTCTGAACAAGGCACCCGTTCTCGGGCATCATGGCGAGGGAAATCGCCCGAGAACGGGCACGTTATCAGAATCGTCAGAGTGGATTCCTCGTTAGGTGAGGCGTCCACACGCAGATACGCCGCTGCCCGGAAAGGTCGAGAGACCCCGACGTGGTTGACCAGGCTCCGCCGAATCAAGGCGGCGCTCAATGCGGCTGACACGGAAGGTTCGCTTCCATGTCGATGGCGTGTGGTGCTGAAGCTCGACGTTGAGGACGTGATTTCGGCGCCGCGGCGCCGCAAGCGCACCCTTCGCGCGGAGCGACCGGACGGGGATATTCCGTACCGGTCTTTTTTCGGAGAGGGGGTGAGCAGCATGGCATTCCACGACGGGTTCGTCTCCCAGCTCGTCGGCCGCTCCGCGGTCGTCGACCGCGGCGGCACGCGCGAGAGCGTCGGGCGCATCGCCGACTTCGTGGTCGAGCATCCCGAGGACACGTTTCCGCGCGTCGACGCCGTCGCGGTGAAGACGCGCGACGGCCGTAAGCTCGCGCCGATCGCGACCGTGCTGGAGATCTCCGACGACGGCACCGTGCTGCTCTCCGCCGCGCCGACGATCGACGCGCCGCCCGACGACGAGACGCTGTACCTCGTCGAGGATCTCTTCGACAAGCAGATCGTCGACGTCGACGGCCGCAAGGTCGTGCGCATCAACGACCTCGAGCTCGCGCGCACTGCGGGCGCGATCCGCGTCGTCGCCGCCGACGTCGGCGTCGCGGGCCTGCTGCGGCGGCTCGGCGCGGGGCGCATCGCGCCGGGGCTCATCGCGCGCATCCCGCGCTCGCTCATCGCGTGGGACAACGTCGCGCCGCTGCACGATCTCAATCCGGATCAGATCCGCCTCTCCGTCAGCCAGCACCGCCTGTCGCGCATGCGCCCGTCGGATCTCGCCGGGATCATCAGCGAGCTGTCCGCGCAGGACGCCGCGCGCGTCGTCGGATCGCTCGCCGACGAACAGGCGGCCGACGCGCTCGAGCATCTCGATCCGGAGCGGCAGCGCACGGTCATCGACGATCTCGGCACGGAGCGCGCCGCCGACATCATCGAGGAGATGGATTCCGACGACGCCGCCGATCTGCTCGGCGAGCTGTCCGAGGACAAGCAGCAAGAGCTGCTCGCAGAGATGGAGCCGCAGACCGCCGACGAGCTGCGCGAGCTCGTCGCGTACGACGAGGACACCGCGGGCGGCCTGATGACGACCGACTTCTTCTGGGTGTATCCGCACCGCACGGTGACCGCGACGATCGCGAAGATCCGCGAGCTCGCGCCGGAGACGGAGTTCATCTACTACCTCTACGTCACCGACCAGTCGCAGCAGCTGCTCGGCGTGCTGTCGCTGCGCACGCTGCTGCTCGGCGCGCCCGACGCGACGATCCACAGCATCATGGACACGGACCTCGTGACGGTTCGCACCGACACGTCGGCCGAAGACGTAGCCGCGACGATCGCGCGCTACGACATCCTCGCGTGCCCGGTGACCGACGAGCAGGGCACGATGCTCGGGCTCGTGACCGTCGACGACGCGATCGACGCGATCATCCCCGAGCGGCTGACGCGCAAGCTGCCGCGCTTCACCAAACGCGCGCAGCGCCGCCGCGCCGAAGCGACGAGCTAGGAGCTTCGCCCGTGCGACGCCCGTGGCGAACGCTGATCGCGTTCTTCGCCGTGCTGGGGCCCGGTTTCATCACGGCGTCGGCGGGCAACGACGTCGGCGGGATCGCGACGTACTCCGCGGCCGGCGCGCGCTTCGGCTATGCGACGCTGTGGACGCTCGTCGCCCTGACCATCTCGCTGATCGTCGTTCAGGAGATGGCCGGGCGGATGGGCGCCGTGACGGGCCAGGGACTGGCTGGGCTCATCCGCGAGAACTTCGGGTTGCGCACGACGCTGCTCGCGATGGCGGCGCTCTTCTTCATCAACACCGGCATCGCGGCGACGGAGTTCGCAGGCATCGGCGCGGCGTCGGAGATCTTCGGCGTGTCGCGCTACATCGCGGTCCCGGCGTCGATGGCGATCGTCTTCGTGTTCGTGCTGCGCCTACCGAACAAGATCGTCGAACGCATCTTCGTCGGGCTGTCGCTGGTCTACCTCAGCTACGTGGTGTCCGGCGTGCTCGCGCATCCCGACTGGGGACAGGTCGCGCGCGGAACGTTCGTACCGACCATTCAGCGCGACCCCGCGTTCTTGTTCACCGTCGTGGGTTTGATCGGCACGACGATCTCGCCGTACATGCAGTTCTTCCTCCAATCGGCGGTGGTCGACAAGGGCTCTCGCGCGCGCGATCTCCCCGCGATCCGCGCCGACGTCGTGCTCGGCTCCGTTCTCGCGATCGTGCTTGCCGGCTTCATGATCATCGCGAACGGCGCGACGATCTACCAAGCGGCGCTGCACACCGGAAAGCCGCCGCTCGACATCGGGAGCGCGCAAGCGCAGGACTTCGCGCTCGCGCTCAAACCGCTCGCCGGCAACTTCGCCGAGATGCTGTTCGCGTTCGGCATCCTCAACGCGGGCATCTTCACCGCGACGGTGCTGCCGCTGTCGACCGCATACATCGTGTGCGAGGCGTTCGGTCTCGAAGCGTCGCTCGACCGCCGCTTCCGCGAAGCGCCCGTGTTCTACACGCTGTTCGCCGGCGCGATCGTGCTGGGTGCCGGGCTGGTGCTGCTCGTGCCGAAGGAATCGCTGGTCAAGTTCATCGTTTACGCGCAGGTCGTCCAGGGCGTGCTGCTGCCGTTCGAGCTTGTGCTGATGCTGCTCGTCATCAACCGCCCGCGCGTGATGGGACGCTACGTGAATTCGCGTTTTGCCAACGTGGTGGGGTGGACGACGGCGATTGCGATCGGCGGCCTGGCGCTGGTGTACGTCTGGCAGCAGGTCGCGGGCGGCGGCTAGGCAGTCCCATAGGAAATCGTGTTGACGCGTCAACGGGAAAAAGGAAGTCCAAGAACCGGGCTGAAATGGGTGGCACTCCTACAGAGGCCTCGCTTAGCGAAGGCTTCGATTAGGACACTCTAGCCGGGAGGGTATTTTGTTTACTCTAAGCGCAATTCCGATCTAAACGAGTCCTGAACGATAGTCGATCCGAGGGGACGCCCGGCAAGGGGCGTCCCCTTTTTTTAGAGCGCGCCGATACCGTTCGGCGATCCGTTGCCAGCGGGGGCGCTGTAGCCCGGGCCGGCGACGCAGAGGTACGAGCCGCACGTACCATTTGCGCCGGACGCCACCGGATGAAGTGCCCCGGCGTAGGTGTAAATGTGCGCGGCGTCGAGGAGCGCGGTCCTGCCGTTGCCGGCCAGCGCGATCGCTCCCGCGACGATGGGCGCGGAGACGCTGGTGCCGCCGTAGGTCCGCCAACCCGCGTACTGCGAAAGGTAGCTGTCGTAGACGGAAACGCCGGGGTTGGGATCGGCGAACGCGGCGATGTCGTTCGCGGTGCGGTGCGCGCATCCGGTGTCGTGCTGCCACGACGGCTTCGCGATATATGCGCTGCACCCGCCGCCGGTGCCGGACCATACGGACTCGGACCATCCGCGCGCACTGCGGTCGCGGGCCAGTGACGTTCCGCCGACCGCGATGACGTGCGTGGATGCCGCGGGCCACACGGCGCCCGCACCCGAGTCACCCGCACCGAAGACGAACGGCACGCCGATCGCATAACTCGCGTCGTTTTCGGTGCTGCTCTCGGCAAGGCTGTAGCTATTGCTCACGACGCTCGCGCCGTGCGCGACCGCCGTTCGCGCTGCACTGAGCAACGCAGCTGGCGAATCCGACGCCGCCTCGACGACGACCAGTTTGCAGTTCGGGCAAACGGCCGACGCGATCTGCGTGTCGAGCGAGGCCTCTTGGCCCCAGGCTTGGTTGCCGCTCAGCAGCGTGCCGAGGAGGCCCGGGCCGACCTTGGTAAAGCAACCGTTCCGGCTCGTGCACGCCGGAAGGCCGAACTTCGCGCGATAGACGCCGAGGTCCGACTCGAGATTCGGGTCGTCGTATGCGACGACGATTCCGATCGTTTGACCGCTTCCCGCGGTCGCGGACGGCAACGCGTAGGCGCTCTGCAGATCGGCGGGATGCAGCCCGGGAAGGTCCGCGACGGCGGTTCCGGCCGCGAGGCCTTGCGGTCCGGCCCCGGAGAGCACGTGGCACGTGATGCCGACGGTGACGCCGCACGTGAGGTTTGTCAGCGTCGACACGGTCCCGGATATCAATCCCGGAGTCGGCGTAGGCGTCGGCGAGTAGATCGGGATCGCACGCAGCGTCATTGCCTGGCGTCCCGGCTGACCGGGGATGGCGCTTCCGCCGCCGCCCTGCGAACATGCGCCGAGCGCCGCGACCGCGACCATCAACCCCAACGCCGACAAGGGGTGCTTCATTTCTTACGTTGCCTCCGTGCGGAGCCGGCGCCGCCAGCTCACGTGCGTCCCGCCCGCCTATTCATACCCGATCCTTAGGTCGATCGCCTAGGCTATAGCGTCAAGATTAGGTCTTTTGCCGCTCGACCAAGTCAATCATCGCCTCAACGACCTCCGGGTCGAATTGGGTCTCACGGCCCCGGACGAGCTCTTCGAGAGCGCGGACCGGGGGCATCGGCAGCCGGTACGGGCGGCGACCGATCATCGCGTTGAACGAGTCGGCGACGGCGACGATACGGGCCATGAGCGGGATTGCGCATGCCGGAAGGCGGTCCGGATAGCCGTGACCGTCCAGGCGCTCGTGGTGGCTCCGCACCGCGGGCGCGAACGGCCTCAGCTCGGGGACGGCGCGCACGATCGCCTCACCCGCTGCAGCGTGCGCGCGGATGAGTCGCCATTCGCGGTCGTCGAGCGCGCGCGGCGCGTTGAGCACTTCGAGCGGGGTTGCGACCTTGCCGACGTCGTGCAGCAGCCCGCAGCGGGCCGCGAACGTCACCTCCGCCGAATCGAGCCCGAGCCGGCGGCCGAGCCGCGAGCACCATGCGGAAACCGCGCGCGAATGCTCGGAGGTGAGCGGATCGCGCGCTTCGAGCTTCACGATGAGGGCGTCGATGCGCGCGTCGACCTCGTCGAGCGCTTCGTCGCGTACGCGCAGCAACGGCCGCCACGATGCGTCGACGATTCCCATGACACGCTCCGCCAACGCGTCGAGCTCGGCCTCGCGCGGCACGCTGCCGAGCACGTCGTGGACAGCGCGTGCGAGCGCATCCGGCAGCTCGATCAGGACGTCGCGCAGCGACGCGACGTCGCCGTACGAGGCGCAGGTTGCGCGCACCCATTCCGCCAGCGCCTCTTGCCCGTCGGCTTCATCCAAGGCGCCGGCGCGGCGGACGAAGCCGTCGACCACGGCCGCCGACACGAGCGGTGCGCCCTCGCCCAGGAGACGTTCGCGCAGCGTCGCGGCGAGCGCGGCCCCGTGCGCGCGAACCGTCGCAGCGAGCGCGGTCATCGGATCACCGCCGGAAGCGCGGCGAGCAACTTCGCCATGCCGTGCAACTCGTGACGGTCGAGATCGGCGAACGCTTCGAGCAGCTCGTCACCATTCGCGTGTCCGTTGCGGCGACGGATCACGATGTCGACCGCACGTGCGAGCGAAGCCATGCGCGGCGGGGGCACGATCGCGAACGCGCTGCGGTCCGGCTCGCCGAGCAGCGCGCCGGCGAGCCGGGCGACGATCGCCGCACGGCTCGACCGGGGCGAGCTCGCATCGTTGTCGACGAACGCGGCGTCGAATTGGCGCAAAGCATCGACCGACTTCTCGCGCATCCCCGCGGCTGCGGCATAGAGCGCGATCTCCGCCCACCGCAGCGCGCTCCGCTCGGCGTCGTTCTGCTGCGCTCCGCTCGGCACGAGGATCTCGTATGCCGCCTCGAATGTACCGGCCCAGCCCGCGAAGAGCGCGCGCGACGGTACCAACCCTTCGAGCGCGGTCGACGCGCCATAGTGCACGTCGAACGCGTGCAGGTCATGCTCGAGCCGTTCGACCGCCGCCACATCACCACGCTCGACGTGCAGCTCGTACGCCGCAACGATCGCGTAGAGATGAAAGTCCAGGTTGCCGGATCGCACCGCGCAGTTGCCGAGCCGTTCCAGATGCTCCAGACACTCCGACGGACCGCCGGCATCATAGGCGAGGTTATACAGCACGCTGTATGCGCCGGTCGCAACGACGTAGAGGTTCGCCTTTTCGGCGATGCTCGCCCCGATCGTCGCGTAGCGCCGCGCGCGATCGTGATCGCCGCCGTAGAGCTCGACGTACGACGCGCGCGTATAGACGTGCGCGCGGGTCGCAAGATCTGCTCGCTCGCAGCACGCGAGCGCGCGCTCCAGCGTCGCGCGCGCGTCGCCGGGACGATGCGCGATCAAGTACGCTTCGGCGAGCACCGAGAGGATCGAGGAGCGCTGGTCGTCCCCGAGCGTCGCGTCGTCGGCGTATGGTTCCAACAGCTCGACGGCGTCGACGCGGTCGCGCCGCACGATCTCGCGCGCGAGCCGGTACGCGGCCTCTGCGGCGACGGTTGGTGATTGCGCGCACGCGATCGCGTGGCGGAACCATGCTTCCGAGGTATCGGTGCGGCCGAGCCGCGATTCGCGCGTCGCGCGCAGCAGCAGCAGCACCGCGTCGTCCAACTCGGCCGGCAGCAGCTCCAGTGCAGCATCGAGCGCGTCGACGTCACCGCGATCCTCGAGGCGCAGCCCGTTCTCGCGCAGCAGGCGGTGGACGTGGTCGCGCAGCTGCGCGTTGCGCGCAATGTCGAGCGCTTCGCGCACGCGCCCCACGGCCTCGAGCGCTTTCACGGTGCGTTCAGCGACGCATTGGTGCGAGCCCAGATCCGTGCGCAGCGTCTGTTCGGCGCCCGACCGCAAGCCTTCGTCATAGCGGTAGCCCGCGCCGTCCCAGTTCACGATGAGCTTACCGAGTCCGGACTGGCCTTCGACCAGCGGGTGCACCGGAAGTCCGGCTGCGGCGAGCACGGAGGCGTCGAGCGAGCGCAGCAGACAGGTCTCGAGCACGTACGTCCGTTCGTCGGGCGTCAGCGCGTGCAGCAGCGCGAGACCGGGATCGACGCCGCGTGGCGGCATCTCGCCGACCTGCAGCGCGTAGAGCGCCGCGAACGCGCGGCCGTTGGCGGCCCGGAGCGTTCGCTCGAGTTCGTGGTCCGACACGGTGAGCCCGAATCCATGCGCGGCGGCGCGGGCGTCGGAGACAGTCCAGCGCAGGTCCGATTCGCCGACCGGCATCGCGATGAGATCCGCCGCAAGCCAGCGCGGCACCGGAAGGTCCGTGGTGTCCCGTGCCGCGACGACGAGCCGAGGTGCAAACGCGCCGCGTCCGGCCAGCACTTCGGCGAACTCGGAGAACAGGCGTGCGTCGCCGCCGAGGCGGTCGACGGAGTCGACGACGATCGTGACATCGCGGCCTTCGAGGTACCGGGCGAGCCACACCGCAAGCGCCGCGGCGCGCTCCCCGCGCTCGGCGGCACGGGCGTAGGCGCTGGCGAACGAGAGCCGCGCCCCGGGCGCCACCCCGCGCAGCGCTTCGCACAGATCGCGCACCGCGCCGCGGAACGTCGGCTCGCTGCCGGCCAGGTCGACCAGTACCGCGGACTCGCACATCGTCACGAACGCGCGGAGCAGGGCGCTCTTGCCGAACCCGGCAGGCGCGACGACGACGGCGATCGGCCGACGAGCCGCATCGAAGAGGCGCTCCACCGCGCTGGCGGCGTACGGCGGCAAGCCGCCTGAGCGCGGCGAAACGCGCGGCGCTACCATCGCCGTCGCAGCATCGTCCTGCGTCGTACCGAACGCCCTAACTTCCATGTCCACCATCCGTGATCGGGCTCAGGGACATGGTACCAAATAGTCTCAGTGCATGGGCCGAATGGCCTATCGATTTAACCGATGCTTGGCAAATCGCTCGCCCGGGCATTAGGGCAGGGCTGGCCCGCGCCCCTTCCGCTAGGCCCAACAATCGGATAGAATGCCGCGGTGACTTCTCGGGCGTCGAAGTCCTATCTACGGCTCGTCACGTTGGTCGTGCTCGTCCCCAGCTGGATGGCGCTCATCGACGGCACGGTCGTGAACGTCGGGCTCAACACGATCGCGGGCAATCTCGGCGTATCCATCGATGAAGCGTCGTGGATTTCCTCGATCTACGTGCTGGCGGCAATCTTCGTCATGCCGCTCACCGGTTGGATCGCGACCAACCTCGGTCGCAAGCGCGCATTTCTGTACGCGGTGGTCGTGTTCACCGTCGGCTCGCTATTCTGCGCCGTCTCAGGGACGCTGGCGCAGCTGGTCGCCATGCGATTCGTGCAAGGGATCGGTGGCGGCCTCATGGTGCCGCTCGCAATGGCAGCGCTGGTCGACGCGTATCCCGCCGAAGACTTGCCTTCGGCGTTCAAGGTCTATGGGATTTCCGTGATGGTCGGCCCGGCGCTGGGGCCGGCACTCGGCGGCTGGGTGCTGTCGAACTTTACGTGGTCGTGGATTTTTCTGCTCAACATTCCGCTGGGTCTCCTCTCCTGCTTTCTCGTGTCGAGCGTCCTCCGCGATCAGAGCGAGCGTGGTGAGCGCAGCGCCTTCGACTGGACGTCGCTCGCGATCATGGTCGTTGGGTTCGCGGCGCTCCAATACGTCGTGCAGGAAGGTCCGCGGCAACAGTGGTTCGCGTCCTGGCAGGTCGTGACCGCGATGGCGGTTGCCGCCGTGGCGCTGTTCGTCTTCGTCCGTATCCAACTCGGGGCAGCCGTCCCGCTCGTCGACCTCAAACCGCTCGCGATACCGTCGTATGCAATCGCGATCATACTCGCGCTGATCACTGGGATCGGATTCACCGGAACGTCACTGATCGTGCCGCTCTACATGCAGGACGTGCTGCGCTACGCGCCGGACATGGCCGGCTTCATCATGGTTCCCAGCGCGATCGGGTCGATCGTCGGTACCGAACTGGCGGGGCGGTTCAGCAAACTCATCCGGCCGGCGCTGCTCGCCGCCGTGGGCCTCGCTCTTTGCGCAGTCGGCACGTTTTGGTTCGCATTCCTTGGCGATCGGTCCGGCTTCGATCACGCGCTGCTGCCACGCTTCGTCCAAGGCGTCGGACTCGGTCTGCTTTTCGTTCCGCTCAATGTGCTGTTGATGTCGCGCGTTCCGAAGCGCCTCGTCGACGCCGCGTCGGGCCTCGGTGCGCTCACCCGTCAGCTTAGCGCGGGCTTCGGCTACGCGATTCTGGGCAGTCTCATCGTGCACGGTAGGATCGCGGCGACCACGATGACGGCCAGCCGCTTCCATCACGCGACGATCGTGGACGATCCGGGTTTCTCCGCGATTCACCGGTGGTTCGTTGCGCATGGGTATTCCAACAGCGACGCTTCGTCTCTTTCCGTATCGGTGCTGCAAGAGCTCGTGGCGCGCGCTGCGACGTCCGCCGCGTACTCCGAGACATTCGTGATCGTCACGTTGCTGTTCGTGTTCTCGATCCCATTCTTGATGCTGTTTCAGCTCGTCCCGCGGAAGGAAGCGGATCCCGCATGACCGTCAAAGCGCAACCGGGTGATGCGGAGATCGCGCTTCCGCCGGAGTTGCTCGCGTCCGTCCGGCGGCCACCGCACCGCAAGCGCTGGCTGCCGCTCCTCGCCGGCGTCCTGGTCGTCGTCATCGCACTGTACTTCGGCGGGCGGTGGTATTTCGTCGACCGCCACCGCGTCTATACCGACGACGCGATGATCGACACCAACCAAGTCTACGTGACGAGCAAGATCGCGGAACGCGTCGCCCGCGTCGCCGTTGAGGAAAATCAGTTCGTCCGGCGCGGCCAAACACTGGTCGTGCTCGACGACGCCAACGAACGCGCTGCGCTGGACCTCGCGGAGCAGAACCAGCGCGCCATGCGGTCGTCCGCCAATGCCGCGCGTGATGCAGCGTCGCTCGAAGGCGAATTGCAGTCCGCCCAAGTTCACGAACAGGCGGGCGGTGTCGACGCCGCGCGCCGGTCGCAGTCGCTCTCGCAGATGCAGGCGGCGGCTGCGCAGCGCGCGGTCGCGGTCGCTCAGGCGCAGGTTGCGTCGGCGCGCTCGCAGCTCGTGTCCGCACAAGCGGCGGTGCCGGCCGCCAAGGATGCGCTGCGCAAGGCGCAAGCCGACCGGGATCGCAACGAAGCCCTGGCACGCGACGGATACGTCTCGCAGTCGGCGGTCGATGCGGGCGTCGCGGCGGTGTCGCAAGCCCGGTCGACGTACGATGCGGCGCTTGCGCAAACCGCCACGGCGCGCGCCGCAGTGGGCATGGCGGAGGCCGGGATCGCGCAGCAGCGGGCGAACGTCGTCGCCGCAACGAGCGGCACGTCCGCATCTGCCGCGCAGGTCCCGATCGCGCAAGCGAAGACCGCCGAGGCCGCCGCTCCCTCGCGTGTCGCAAACAAAGTTCATACCGCGGATGCCGTCGCGTCGCAGGCGGACGCTCTGGCGGCGCAGGTTCGCATTGCGCGCCTCGCGCTGCGCGACACGCGCATCGTTGCCCCGGTCGACGGCTGGGTCGCGGCCCGCAATGCGGAGGAGGGACAATCGCTCACGCCCGGCCAGGCTGTTGTGACGATCTCGCCGGCTCACCGCATCTTCGTCACGGCGAACTACAAGGAAACACAAATCCATCGCATCCGGCCTGGGATGCCGGTCGACATCTCCGTTGACGCATGCGGCGGTGCCAAAGTACGAGGCAGGGTCATCGGATTTGCACCCGTCGCCCAAAACGCGCTCTCCACGCTGCCCGTGCTTTCCGCACCGACCAATTTCGTAAAGGTGACGCAGCGCGTTCCCATCCGCATCGCCCTACCGCAGAGCGGCGACTCGTGTGTGTTCCGCCCGGGTACGGCGGTCGAAACATCGGTGATCGCCGACTAGCACCATTGTCGTGCACTTTGGGTCTGACGAGTCCCACGACAGCACGTGGCGGTCGCGCGCAACGCACGCGGCAACGTCGTCCCGGCGTTAGGGTGTCCCGGCGCCCCGGACGGCCTGCTGGCCGATGCCGAACGCGATCAGCACGAGCAGCGACGCGATCGCCGTGGCGATCAGCGCCGGCCGAGCGCTCCCCGGCCGGCGGCTGCGCGCGTTGGCCACCATGTAGCCGATCCACCCCAGCACCCCGAGCGCGTAGTGGTACCACGGGCCGCGCAGCCCTTGAACGACGAGCACGACGCCGATCAGGATCTGCAGTGTGACGGCGTAGAGCGTGACGCGCCGGCCGGTGCGCTGCCAGACGGCGAGCACGGCCAGCGCCACGACGGCGAAGCCGATCCAGAGATGCAGCGTCAGCATGTTCACCGGAGGTGGTTTCGCTGCGCCTTGGAGATCGACTTCCACCGCTTCTTCTCCAGCGCAAGCGCGGCGGGATCGTCGCGGCGGTCGAGATACGCGAGCTCGGCGCGCAGCGCGCGCCAGCGCTCGTAGCGGTCACCGGAGATCTCGTCGCGCACCGCGCAGCCCGGTTCGCGCTCGTGCGCGCAATCGCGGAAACGGCAGCGGGCCGCGGCGCCCGCGACGTCGGCGAAGACTTCGTCGAGCGCGTCCTCGCCGGACCACGGTGCGAACGCGCGCATCCCCGGCGTGTCGACGAGCCACGCGCCCGCCGGCAGCGCGACGAGCTCGCGGCGCGTCGACGTGTGCGTGCCGCGTCCGTCGGACGCGCGCGTCGCGCGCGTCGCGAAACGGTCCGCGCCGAGCAATCGGTTCGCGAGCGTGGACTTGCCGACGCCGGACGAACCGACGAGCGCGATCGTCGTGCCCGCGCCGGTGTACGCGTCGAGCGCGGCGCAGCCGTCGCCGTACTCCGCGCTGATCGCGACGACCGCGACGTCGCGCGTGACGGCGTAGAGGTCGGCGACGAGCCCGGCGGGATCATTCGCGAGATCGCATTTGTTCAGTACGACGACCGCTTTTGCGCCGGCCGCGCGGATCGCGACAAGATAGCGTTCCACCCGCGGCGGCGAGAACTCGCGGCCGGGTGCGGTAACGATGAACACGACGTCGAGATTCGCCGCGATGGGTTGCGCGGTTGCACCGCGATCGTGGCGGGCGCGCGCCAGCACGCCGCGGCGCGGCGCGATCGCGACGACGCGCGCATCGTCGACGGCGACCCAGTCGCCGACCACAGGCCGGTCGGCAAGCGCGGGCGGTGTGTGGAGGATCGTCTCGTCCCCGGCGGGGGCGAGCGCGATGAAGTCGGCACCGCGATCCGACGCGATGCGATGGTCGAAGAGCAAGGTCGTGCCTTTCGTGCAGCGGTGATGTGAACCGGACGAGAGGGCGCGACGAGACGCGGGCGCTCAGCCCGCGCTAGCGTTCTTCAGCTAACGCGAAGACGCACGGAAAGGGCAGCTCGTCGCGCCGGTGGGCGCAGAGACGGACGTCATACGGCTCGCTCCTTTCTGTGTGGTGAAGGCTTCGGTGTACCGCGCGGGCTCACGCGCTCCTGCGGCGTCCTCCGTCGGGTCGAAGTCGCGGGGCCGCGACCGGGCTGACGACGCGCACGCTCCTTGGACGCCTCGAGCATGCCATCGGGGTTGCAGCGGACGACCGCGCTGTCCACTTGGCCATCCGTCCGCAGGAGACGAGCCGCCGCGCGAAAACCTACGCGCACCCGTGCAGGACGACAACGTGGTCCCCGCCCGGCCTTTGCGCCGCGACCGCACCGAAGCGCTGCTCAGCTACGCCGAAGCGCTCGCGCGCGTAGCGGCGAGCGGCGGCGGCGCGCCCGCGCTTGCGGCGCACCTCGCCGTCGCAATCGACGCCGCCGTGCTCGTCGAAGACGCCCAGTGGCGCCACGTCGCGGTCAGCGGGACCAGCGAGCGCGCGATCCCCGCCACGGTGCGCGACCTGCTCCCCAAGGACATCGACGGCGAGGACGGCGTCGCGCTGGCGCCGCCGGCCGACCGGCACGCGCGCGCCTACCCGCTGCGCGCCGGCGAGGCGCGGCTCGGCTGGCTGTCGGTGTTCCCGGCATCCGCGCGAACGCTGGACGACCGGGCCGGGCTCATCCGGCTCACCGCGGCGCAGATCGCGGTGGAGCTTTCGCGCGAAGCGGGCGGCGGGCGCGGGCGGCGGCGCGGCTTCTGGGACCGTCTGCTCGCCCGGGCGTATGAAGATTCGCTCGAAGCGCGCGAGGACGCGCAGGCGCGCGGGATCGCGCTCGCGCCTGGGTACGTCGCGGTCGCGGTGGAAGGCGAAGGGCTCGACGAGACCGTCGCGACGCAGAAGAACGCGGAGATCCGCCGCGTCTGCCTCGACACGCTGGGCACGCGCACCGGCGACGTGGTCGTGGTCGAGCGCGGCGGCGGCTTCTTCTTCTTGGTCCCGGCACCGCTCGAAGTGGACGCCGCGAACGCGCGCACCGCGGCAACGCTGATCCCGCGCGGGATGCAGCGCGCGGGGCTCGACGTGAAGATCGTCGGCGGCGTCGGGCGGCACGCGGAGATGATCAGCGTCGCGCAGAGCGTCGACGAGGCGCGCGAGGCGATGACGATCGCGCGCCGGATGTTCGGCGGCGCGAAGGTGATGCCGTACGACGATCTGGGCGTGTACCCGCTGCTGCACCGCACCGGCGCGACGCGCGAAGACTGGCGCGCGTTCGCGACGCGCGTGCTCGACCCGCTGCGCGCGTACGACGAGAAGCACCAAACGGAGCTCGTGCGCACGCTCAAGCTGTTTTTCGAGGTGGGGCAGAACATCAAAGAGGCCGCCGCGCGCCTCAACGTGCACCGCCACACCGTGTTCTACCGCCTGCGCCAGATCGGCGAGATCGGCCGGCTCGACTTGGACTCGCCGCACGACCAGCTCACCGTTCGCGCCGCCCTAGCCGTCGACGCTTTGGACGGATGATCATGCATACGGCACCGAATAACGGCACCATCATGCCGACTGCGAAGGCGCGACGTGTCGCGCTGGATTCACGTGGCGGCCCGAAGGGGCGCCACCTTTGTTGACGACCGTGAAAGATGCGGCGGCCGCGCGGCGCGCGGTCCTGGCCGGCGCGAAGGAGCGCGGCGTGCGCTGGGTGCGGCTCGCGTTCGTCGACGTGCTGGGCATCGAGAAGAGCGTGTCGGTGCCGGTCGGCGAGCTCGAACGCGCGCTCGCCGGCAACGTGACGTTCGACGGTGGTTCGATCGACGGGTTCGTGCGCGGCGAAGAGGTCGACATGGTGCTGCGACCCGATCCCGCGACGTTCACGGTACTGCCGTGGTCGAGCGACGGTCAGGTCGAAGCGCGCGTGCTGTGCGACATCGAGACGCCCGACGGCACGCCGTTCGAAGGCGATCCGCGATCGACGCTCAAGCGCGTGCTCGAAGACGCGGGCGACGTGCTGCAGACGCTGCGCGCGGGGCTCGAAGTCGAATTCTATTTGTTCGCGCAAGGGCCTGACGGCACGCCCTCGACGCGCACGACGGATGCGGGCTCGTACTTCGACTTCTCCGCCAGCGATCGCGGCGAAGAGGTGCGCCTCGCGACCAGCGTCGCGCTCGAAGCGATGGGGATCCCGATCTCGTCGGCGCACCACGAGCACGGCGCCGGCCAGCACGAACTCGACCTCGCGGCGGGCAGCGTGCTCGACATGGCGGACCGGCTCGTCACGGTACGCGGCGTCGTGAAGCGCATCGCCGAACGGCATGGCTTGCACGCGACGTTCATGCCGAAACCGCTCGAAGATCAGGCTGGCAGCGGGCTGCACGTGTACTTCGCGCTCGGCGCGGTCGACGAGGTGGTGCGCCTGCACGCCGTCGCCGGATTGCTGGAGCACGCGCCCGGCTTCACCGCGATCTGCAACCCGACGGTGAACTCGTACAAACGGCTCGTCGCCGCGTGGGACGCGCCGGTGTACACCGTGTGGTCGGAGCGCAGCGCGAACGCGCTGGTGCGCGTGCCGCCGCCGATCGGCAACGAGCCGCCGCTGCTCGAAGTGCGCAGCCCCGACGCGTCGTGCAATCCGTACCTCGCGATGGCGGTGCTCGTCGAAGCGCTCGCCGACGGCATCCGCACGCGCGGCCTGCCGGGCGATCCGTTCACCGGCTCGACGTACGATCTCGGCGAACGCTTTCGCACCGAGCACGGGATCCGGCAGCTGCCGCGCTCGCTGCGCCAGGCGCTCGCGACGCTCGACGACGACGTCGTGATCCGCGGCGCGCTCGGCGACCACATCTATCACGCCTTCCGCGACGCGAAGCTCGCCGAGTACGAGCGCTATCGCCGCGCGGTCCACCCCTGGGAGCGCGAAGCGTACCTGCGCACGTTCTAGGCGCTCCGCGCACGCGCTGACGCCGCGCGCGCGTCAGCGGCAGACGATCTCGAGCCGATTGCCGTCGGGGTCTTCGAAGAACGCGGCGTAGTACGACGCGGTGTACTCGGTGCACGCGTGCGGCGGTTCGTACGCGAGCGCACCGGCCCCGCGCGCGACCGCGGCGATGCGGTCGACGTCGGCGCGCGTCGCGGCGGCGAACGCCAGCCGCGTCGCGTTGGGCCGGTGATCCGGCTCCGCCGACACGACGACGACTTCGCGCACCTGGCGATCTTCGAGCCGGTAATAGAGCTGCGCGCCGTCGGGCTGCGCCTTGCCGCGAAAACCGTACTCGCGCAGCAGCGCGTCGTAGAACGGCCGGCAGCGCGCGACGTCCGCGACGCGCAGGTCGACGTGATCGAAGACCGTCATCCCGCGCGCTTCGGCCGCCCGCGCGGCCTTCCTACGAGCCGGGCTTCGGCGAGGCCGCGCTCGCCGCCGGCCGCGCGCTGGTGCGCACGGAGTACTGCACCGTGAACGTGCGCGGCGTGAGCGGGTTCGCCGGCTGCGCCGCGTAGCCGCCGCCCACCAGCGGCAGCCGGTACGCGTACTGCGTCGTCCAGAAGATCCCGGCGTCGGCGTTGGTGAGGTTCGACACGAACGCCGTGAGCGTGCCGCGCGCGAGCGCACGCGACACGCCGAGGTTGATTTGGGTGTACGCGTTCAGCCGGCGGCCGTTGTTCGCGCCTTGGTACTGCGCGTTGGCGATCCACTCCAGCTTCGCGTGCGGCTGCACGGCGTCGACGGTGAAGCTCGCCGTGTGCACCGGGCGGTTGGGGAGCTGCCAACCCGGCACGATGAAGCTGTAGGGACCGGCGAAGCGCGGATCGACGGTGAGGATCGTCGCGCCGGTCGTGGCCAGCGTCGGAAACACGACGACGTTGCGGCCGAGCCCCACGCGCCCGGTGAGCGACCATCCTTCGTAACGGCGCGTCGTGCCGCCGATGCTTTGCGCGACGTAGACCGAGTTCGGATCGAACGGCACGCCCGCGCACGACTGCGGGCGGTTCCATGCCTGGCGAATCGCATCGAGGTAGCCGGCGGGGAGATAGCCGGCCGGTTCGCTCATGATCGGCACGCCCGCGTAGAACGCCTGTCCGATCTGCAGCTGCCGGTAGATCGACGCGGTGAACGAACCGGTGCGCCAGTTGTGCGTCCACGTTCCGTTGTACGACGCCGACGACTGCTTCGTGTTCTTGTCGCCGGGGCCGCCGACGCGCGTCGCGCCGTTGCAGTTGTATGCCGCCAGCGCCGGTTCGGAGAACGAGTCGGCGCCGGTGCCGGTCGGCTGCGCGCTGCCGAACTGCGCGTTGACGTCGAGCGTGTCGCTGTTGCCGGGCTTCCACGTTCCGCCGGCGGACTCCAGCAGCGAGGCGTTCGTGCCGCTCGCGGTCGCCGTCGACAACCCGCCGCGCAGCGAGAGCTTCGTGCTGATCTTGTACGTGTCGCTGAGGTTGACGCTGGTGGAATGGTCGCGGTAGATCGCCGGTGCGGAGTATTGCAGGTGCACCGGCGTGTAGACGTTGTGGCCCGTGTTCGCGTCGAAGCCGAGCGCGAGGGTGTGGCGGCGCACCGTCACGTTGAACGACGCCGAGCCGAAGCGCCCGTCGTAGTCGTAAACGTCTTCCGACGGCATCGGGACGCCGAGCAGCAGCGCGTTGAGGCGGTCTTGCGTGTAGCGGCCGCCGTATGCGCCCGAGTTCACGGTGAGCGCGACGTTGCCGAGCTGCGCCTGCAAACCGAACGTTCCGAGCCGGAAACGATCGGTGTCGAAGTTGCCGGGGCCGTAGCCGCAGGCGAGCTCCTGCGTGAAGACCGGGCACGTCAGCGAGCTGCCGCGGTTGCTGACGATCCCGCCGATGTTGACCGTGAGCTTGTCGTTGAGGGCGTAGCGCAGCTTGACGAACTCGCCGGTGAGCCGTTGGCCGGCGTCGTGCGGAAACGACAGCCCGCTCTGGTCGCCGAAGATCAGCCCGTCGAACGGCGAGCCGGTCGAGCGGTGCGCGAACTGCGTCGCGATGCTCAGCTTGCCGAGGCCGCCGGTGACCGCGGCGACGTACGACGAGCGGTCGTACGTGCCGTACGACGTCGAAAAGCGCGTAATCCACTGCTTCGTCGGCTCCAGCGTGCGGTAATTCACCTGACCGGCGATCGACGATGCGTTGCCGCTGAAATCGACGCTCGCGCCGCTGAACAGATCGCTGCCGAGCGCGCGCAACGCGGCGCCCTTGCGCCGCGCCGGTGAGGCGGACGCCGCTGACGCTCACGCCCGTCTGCGTCTCGTCCATCCCGCGCAGCGAGATGGTGACCGAGCCGTCGACGCTGTTGCCGCTCTGGTTCACGCTGACGCCCGCGAGCTGCCCCAGGGCGTCGTTGAGCGAGTCGCTGATCCGCCGCACGGCGGAGCTCTCGTTGACGTCCTGGCTCGACGCGGACGCGCTGCTGCGCGCCTGGACGTGGCCGATCTCGCTGAGCCCCGTCGCGACGAGCGACACCCGCACGGTCACGCGCCGCCCGTCCGGCACCTCGACGTCGGTGAGGGTCGCCGCCTGATAGCCGCGCAGCTGCACCTTGACCCGGTACAGCCCCGCCGGCGCTTCCTCGAACCGCAACAGCCCGGCCTTGGGCGTGAGCGCGCTGGTCTGGACCGGGCCGACCAGGAAGACCTCGGCGTTCTCGAGCGGCGCCTTGGTGGCTGCGTCCACGACGGTGATGACGAGCTCGCCCGGGGCGATCTGCGCCGTGGCGGGCAGCGGCTTCACAGCGGTCACCAGCGCAGCCGAAACGGCGACCATCATCAAGCGGCGAAGCATCGGGTCCTCCCACCGAACGAATTAAGACTAATGAAATAGTAATTACCGGACCCAGGCTTCCCTTGCATGAGGGAACGGTGAGAGTTCAATGCCGCGGGTGCACAGCGGCTCCACAGCGGCCGGACGAAGTTCCGGAAAACTTTGTAGAACGGGCGGGGGCCGCGCCGCTAGTATCGGTCAAGCGATGCCGCAGTACACCGTGGTTCTGACCAAGGGAAGTTATCTCGTCGACGAAGCGGACGCGGATCGCATCCGCGACGCCGTAGCGACGCGTTCCGCATTCGTGGAAGTCAGTGTCGACCTGCGCTGCGACGGCGTCGTCGCGCACCGCGCCGAGATCGCGACGGCGCACGTCGTCACGCTCGTCCGCGTCCCAGACCGCGCGGCGGACATCGACGACGAGAAGGTGCGCCCGCTCTTCTCAGCCTTCTGACGCGGTCGCCACGCCGGCGCCGATGCGTGCGAGCGCGGTTTCGAGCAGCGCCCAGCGAACGGGGTCGAGCGCCTGCGCGGCATCGATGTCGCCGTCGAAAAACCACGTCGCGTACCGGCGCCGGATCGCGTGCGGCGTCAATGCCGCGCGGTTGCGCGGCGAGCGGCATCGCGCACACAGCAGCGCCACGAAGCCTTCGCTGACGAATGCCCGCAGCGCGCTCGCGCGCGGCGCCTTCTCGTCGTCGCGGAACGCGAGCTCCGCCGGCGGGATGCCGTGCGCGGCGGCGAGCTCGGACTGCTCCCACGCGAGCGCGACCTCGCGCCGCAAGTGCGCGGTCAGCAAGCCGTACCAATGGTCGGGGCGCGCGTGCAGCTCGGGGTTCTTGCGAAAATAATCGCGCAGCTCGGCCGCGAGCTCCTTGCGATGTTCGAGGATCCACGCGCGCAGCGCGACGTGGTCGCCGAACGCGTGGAACGCCGGCGTCTTGCACTCGGCGCAGCGCGCGTGCTCGTCGCGCCGCTCCTGCTCGAGGCTGAGGCGGCGCACCGGCGAGACCGGCCGGCGAGCGGGGCGTGCGTGCGGTTCGTGCTCCATCGCGGACACGCACCGTTGCACGCGGCACGCGCGCATGCTTCTCGAACGCGCGTTCGAGGTTCGTTCGCCCGCAGTCGAGAAGAGACCGCGGTGCGGCGAGCGGACCCGGGCGGATATCGCTTCGTGACGCGGTGGCGGCTGCGCGCGCGCTGCGAGGACGTGTCCGACGTGCTCGAGGACACCGACCGTATCTCGCGCTGGTGGCCGTCGGTGTACCTTGAATGCACGATCGTGGAGCGCGGCGGCGAACACGGCCTCGGCCGCCGGGTCGCCGTGACGACGAAAGGCTTCTTGCCGTAACTGATCCGCTGGGAGTTCACGGTCGCCGAACAGCACTATCCCAACGGTTCGCGCATTGTTGCGACAGGCGATCTCGAAGGCGAAGGCCGTTGGACGCTGCGGCAAGAGGGCGACGAAACGGCCGTCACCTACGAGTGGACCGTCAACGCGAACCACGATTTCATCCGCCGTTTCTCGTGGCTGCTGCGACCGCTCTTCGCCGCGAACCACAACTGAACGACGGCACAGGGCCTGCGCGGTTTGCGCAGCGAGCTCGCAACGCGCGCAGCGTCGCGCTAACGCTTCGCGCTTAGCCGTTCAGCGGCTTCGCGGCGGAGCAGGTCCCAGGCTAGGCGGACGTCGTCGCGCGTCGTGCGTTCGTTGCCGATCGCGATGCGCAGCACGACGCGGCCGTGCAGGCGCGTCGACGACAGGTACACGTCGCCCGTTGCGTTGACCGCTTCCATGATCGCGAGGTTGAGCGCGTCGACCGCTTCGGCGGCTTGCGCCGGTTCGGGCGCGTAGCGGAAGCACACGACCGAGAGCGGGTGCGGCGCCGCGATCTCCCAGCCGCGTTCGGATTCGATCCACGTCGCGAGCTCTTGCGCGAGCGCGATGTGCGCTCGCAGGAGCGCTTGCATCCCGCTCACGCCGTACGTGCGCAGCGCGAACCACAATTTCAGCGCGCGGAAGCGGCGGCCGAGTTGCAGGCCGTAGTCCATGTAGTTGTGGACGTCCGTTTCCGGCGTCACCAGGTAGTCCGCGACCAGGCTGAAGGTGCGGCGCAGCAGCTCCGGGTCGCGCACGTACAGCACCGACAGATCGACGGGGACGAACAGCCACTTGTGCGGGTTCACCACGATCGAGTCCGCGTCGTGCGCGGGGTCGAGCAGCCAGCGGAACTCCGGCAGGATCGCCGCCGGCCCGCCGTATGCCGCGTCGACGTGCAGCCACACTCCGCGCTCGCGCGTGACGGTGCGGATCGCCGCGACGGGATCGCTCGACGTCGTCGACGTCGTGCCCACGGTCGCGACCGCGCACATCGGGCGCATGCCGCGTGCGACGTCCGCGTCGATCGCCTGCGCCAGCGCGTCGGGCCGCATCGCGAACGCGCCGTCGACGGGGATCTTCACGACGTTGTCGCTGCCGACGCCCAGCGCGATCGCGCCCTTCTCGATGTGCGAGTGCGTGTGCTCGGTGACGTACACGCGCAGCACCGGCAGATCGCCGCGACCCGCCATCCCACGCGCGCGCACGTCGAGGCCGAGCCGTTCGCGTGCGGCCGCCAGCGCGGTGAAGCCGCCGATCGATGCGGTGTCATATACGATCCCGTGGAACGCGTCGGGGAGACCCAGCATGGTGCGGAGCCAGCCCAGCGTGACGTCTTCGAGCTCCGTTGCCGCCGGCGACGTGCGCCACAGCATCGCGTTCACGTCGAGCGCCGCGGCGAGCGCTTCGGCGAGCACGGTCACGCGTGCCGCGCTGATCGCGAAGTACGCGAAGAAGCGCGGGTGGTTCCAGTGTGTGATGCCGGGGACGACGTAGCGCTCGAAGTCCGCGAAGATGCGCTCGAACGGCTCGCCGTCGGCCGGCGCTTGCGTCGGCAGCGCGGCGATCAAGTCGCCGGGACGCGACCGCGAGAGCACCGGATAGCGCCGGGTCTCGCGGTAGTAGTCGTCGATCCATGCGGCGACGCGGGCGAACGCGTCGCCGAACGCGCGGTCGGAGCTCACGGCCGTTCCATTGTGGTCGAGCGGCCGTCGTCCCCTTGCGGCCTATCGCCCGACCCGGCTCGGACCCCGAATCATTCCGCGAACGGCCCGCGCACGATCTCGGCGATCTGGTCGATGTAGAGCGTCGTGCCGTCGCCGTTTCCGCCGTACAGAAAAACCGCCAAGCTGTTCTCGGTCAGCAGCTCGGTGCGAAGCCGGCCTCTCCACGCCGTGCCGTCGAGGAGCCGGACCCGCACCTCGACACCGGCGAAACGCCGGAGCTCGACGATCTCCATGTCCGATGGACGCCCCGGGCGGGGCGGCCGTTCCGGCGCCCCGAACCATTGCCCGTACCGCCGCCGCAGGAGTTCCCATGAAGTACCGCACGCTCCCCAACACCGAGATCACGGTCAGCGAAATCGGATTCGGCCTGTGGACGACCTCGACGGGCTGGTGGGGCGACACGAGCGACGACGACGCCGTCAAGCTGATGCACGAAGCGCTCGACCTCGGCATCACGACGTTCGACGCCGCCGACACGTACGGGAACGGCCGCAGCGAGGAGCAGCTTGCCAAAGCGTTCGCCGGCCGCCGCGACGAGGTGGTGTACGCGACGAAGTTCGGCTACGACTGGTACGGACACTCGGGCGAGCGCAAAGGGCAGAACGAGATCGAGCAGGACTTCTCGCCGAAGTTCGTGCGCTACGCGCTCGAGCAGTCGCTCGCGCGATTGCAAACCGATTATATCGACGTCTACCAGATGCACAACGCGCGCATGGAGCAAGTGCGCGACGGTGCGCTCATCGAGCTGCTGGAAGCGTTTCGCGCCGAAGGCAAGATTCGCACGTGGGGCGTCGCACTAGGGCCCGCCATCGGCTGGTTGTGGGAAGGCATCGAGTCCGCGCGCGTCAACGCACCGGTGGTGCAGATGATCTGGAACATGCTGGAGCAGTTCCCGGGCGACCAAATGATCGACGCGGCCAACGAGTTCGGCACCGACACGGCCTACTTCATCCGCGTGCCGCACAGCTCGGGGATGCTCGAAGGACGCTACACCAAAGACACGGTGTTCCCGCCGACCGACCATCGCAGCCACCGGCCGCGCCAGTGGCTGATCAACGGTATCCAGAAAGTCGAGACGCTGCGCTTTCTCGAAGTGCCCGGGCGCACGCTGGGCCAAGCGGCGCTCCAGTGGCTGCTCAACGAACCGCGCGTGATGACGGTGCTGCCGAACATCTACGATGCCGAGCAGTTGCGCGAGTTCGCGGCGGCGCCGGACACGCCGCGTCTGTCGGCCGGCGAGCTCGCGCGCATCGCGGAGCTGAAGAAAGACAACTTCGGCGTCGGACCGGAACAAGGCCGCTTCAAAGGCACGATGTCGCCGCCGGACGACGCGGCGCTTCCGGCGCACGCGTGAGCGACCGCGAAACGATCCACACCACCGCCGCGCCCGCGGCGATCGGCCCGTATGCGCAAGCGATCGCCGCCGGCCCGTACCTATTCGCGTCGGGACAGATCGCGCTCGATCCCGCGACGGGCCAGCTCGTAGACGGCGACGCCGCGGCGCAGACGCGCCAGGTCATGGCGAACCTCGCGGCGGTGCTCGCCGCCGCCGGGCTCGCGTTCGCCGACGTCGTCAAAACGACGATCTTCCTGACCGACATGGCCGACTTCGCCGCCGTCAACGCGGTCTACGGCGAATGCTTCGAAGGCGGCCCCGTCCCTGCGCGTTCGACGGTCGCCGTTGCGGCGCTGCCGCGCGGCAGCGCGGTGGAGATCGAAGTCGTCGCGCGGCGACGGTAGAGCCCGGCGAGCGTGATTCGCTCGGCTAGAACTGCACCGCGCTGAACATGAACTGCGAGTTCGAGCCCGCGGTGAGCGCCGCCCAGTTGGACGTCACCTTGAACACTTTGTTCGTCGTGTTGTAATTCGCCGGGAACACTGTGTTGTTCGTGAGGTTGTAGTAGTACGTCACCGTCGTCGGGGCCGTGCCGGTTGAGGAGTAGCCCGGCGTGTTCATGTAGCCGCCGTCCTTCGCCCAAGAGTTGGCGTTCGAGCCGTCGTCGGTCAGCAAGAGATTCGACGCGGCCAGCGTTGCGGACGCCGGCGTCGTGCCGTTCGCGGCGAGCGCGATGTTGCGCACGTCGATCGTGTATTTCAAGATGCCGCCGGGGCACCACGTCCCCGCGGGCACGCCGCCGGCGCAGCCGGTGCTCGTTATGACGTACGATTTCGTCTGCACGATGAAGCCGCTGTAGAGCTCGTCGTGCACTTCGTTGTTGTTCGCGACGTTACCCGAGTCGATGACCGCCACGATCGCGTCGAACCGGTTGAATGCCTGCAGCCCAGTCGGCGCGGAGTACACCGTCCACACGAACGCGTTGCCGCCGGCCGCGATCGCCATGGTCGCGGTGGTCGTGTACGCGTTCCCGTTCACGTTGCCGGCGATCTGCGTACCGAGCGCGCCCGCGTTGTCGTTGTAGACCGCGACGGTCCAAACGCCGGGTGACGCGGGTGCTTGCGCGTAGAAGATGAAGTTGCCGGCCGAGCCCGCTGTGTTGCGGACCTGGTGCCTGATCGCGATCCCGGCCACCGCGGCGTTGTACGTGTTGCCGTTGGGCGATCCGACGACGGTCGAGCTGTTGATCGCGTTGAACGCAGGCGGGGCGAACGACTTCTGGACGAAGTCGTTGTTGTTCGTCGTGGCGACGTTGCCGTCGTAGCTGCCGGTGGCCAGCGGGACGCCGACGGGCCCGATGTACACGGTGCCGCTCGACGAGCCGCACTCGGCGCCCGACGCCGCGCCCGGCACGTTCATGTAGTTCAGGCCGAGCAGCAGCCCCGCGCCGCCAGCCGCAGCGCCGTAGTGCGCGTCGGGCGTGGGACTGCCGTCGGTGACGCCGGCCGCGCCACCGTTCACGTTGTGCGCCGCGATTCCGCCGCTGTCGGCCTCCAGGCCGCCGCCGCCGCCGCCGCCCGGTCCGTGCGCAGCGTTGCCCGCGTTCAACACGTCGGCGTCGGTTCCGTTCGCGCCGTTCGCGTTCACGGTGACCCCGGTTATGTTCGCCGGTGAGGTCATCACCACCGAACCGCCCGCGCCGGCGCCGCCGCCGCCGTCGTTGTCGGGATTCACGCCCATCATCCCGTTCGCGGTGATCGTGACGGTGCCGCTCACGCCCGCGAGGCGCATCAACACGATGCCGCCGCCGCTGCCGCCAGCCGACATGAGACCGCTGCTGTTGTTGCGCGAGCCGGCGCCGCCGCCGCCGCCCATGACGACCTGGATCCCGGAGCCTGCTACCGCTCCGCCGCCGCGCCCGCCGTATGGCTGATTCCCCTGCCATGTCTTTCCGCCGACACCGCCGGCACCACCGTTGCCACCGCCGCCGCCGCCCGCATTCTCCTGGTTGAGCGAGACGTCGGAATCGGCACCGCCGCCGCCGGCATTTCCGGGCGCGCCGCGCGCCATGTCGCCGCCGGCGTAGCCGTCGGCGGTCCCGGCACCCGTCTGCGTCGCGGTGACCGAGCTATACACGTAGGTTGGTGTGCCCGCGATCCCCTCGCCCTTCTGGCCGTGTGCGTTCTTCGCGTTCGAGCTGGCCCAGGCGCCGTTGATCGCGGTCGCGTCGCCGGTCAGCTGGCGCGCGCCGCCGCCACGGAATCCGCGCCCGTCGACGCTCACCGTCGCCCCGTTGCCGAACATGAGGTTCTGCGAGTCGATCGCAAGCACACCGCCGGCTGCGCCGTTCCACGCCAGCGCCGTGAGGCCCGCGGCCAGTGTCGGCGCGGCATACTGCGGCACGCGGATCACCTGGAAATGCGTGCCGCCGCCCGTCGTATAGGCGTAGATCAAGCCGTTCGCGTTGGTACCCTTGATCGCGACGGAACCGCCCGTGTTCGCCAGCGCGCCATTGGCGACGACGTACTCGTACGTCCCGGCCGTGATCGACGTCGCACCGCTGCCGCTGCCGCTGCCGTCGCCGTACGCCGAGGTGTCCGTCGTGTTGATCGTCGCGCCTTGCATCTGGATGACCAGCAGCAGGTCGCCGACCGCGATCGCGGTGCCCGCGTCGCCGGCCGCGTGCGCGGCGACCGTGATCGACGTCGCGCCGGCCGCCGCGTTCGCGGTACCGGAATAATACGTGTTGACGACACCCGACAGCGCGCCGGGGCTTCCGTCGCGGCCGGGCGTCGCGCACAGCGCGGCCGCGCGCGCGGGCTCGCGGACCGCAACCACGAGGGTTGCCGTCATGGCCAGCGCGACCAGCGTCGCGCCGAGCCGCCGGATCACCGTTTGCCCCACCCGAACAGACGGTCCACCACGCTCGTCACCGTCATGTAGAAGCCGCGCTTGGTCGGGCCCGTCGCGAGCGACGGGTCCGCGCTGCCGCGCAGGTTGAAGCCGGCGCCGACGCGCGTGTTGTCGCCCAGCCGCACGCCGCCTTCGAGGGCGAACGCGGTCGCGGCGGAGCCGTCGATCCCGCGGATCGACGCCTGGCGCGCCTCGGCGCCGACATCGAAGCGGGCGCCGATCTTTTGATCGAGGCGCAGGCCGAACAGCGAGCTGTGGGCGGCGTAATACGAATCGCCGTCGAGCTTGTAGGCATACCGTCCGACGATCTCCGTACGCGTGCGCACGCGCAACACCTGCTCGAGCGACACGACGCCGCTCTGCGTGTTCGTCAGCGCGCCGGTGCCGTCGCGGCGGTCGTATTCCAGCAGCGTTACGCCGTTATCGTTGCGCGACGGGCGCCACGCGAGGCCGACGCGCTCGTCCGACTGGTTGCTGCCGGGCGCGCGCGCGTCGTTGACGCTGGCGAACAGCGAGAAATCGGGGCCTAGCGCGCCGGCCGCGGCGAGCGAGATCGAGACGCCCGAACCGCTGCCGGTGCGCAGCTGCGTCGAGCCGCTGGCGCGGAACTTGTTCGCCGGATCGGCGTACGACAGCGACACGCCGTACAGGTCGAAGCCGCCGCCGTTGGTCGTGCCGGCCGCGGTTGCGTGCTGGTAGAACGCGTCGCCCTTGGTGCGGCCCAAGGAGATGCGCTCGCGCACGCCCATCGTCGCGAACACGTCGCTGCCGTTCGCGCCGTGATCGATCAAGTACGACGTGTCGACCGTCGCGTTGCCGATGCGGCGCGCGAAACCCAGCTCGGTCGCGTGCGTGCCGCCGGTCGCGGCGGTCAGCGCCTGCGTCGCCGCGGCGAAGCTCTGGACCGGCGACGCGCTCCAGCGCTCGCGCAGGAACGCGCGCCCGCCCTTGCCCAGATCGTAGGTGACCTGCGCGTCGGTTTGCGTCGGCTGCACGTCGTTTGCGCCGCCCAGCGTTTGCAGGCGGTTCACGCTCACGTCGAGCGCGGTCGTCGCGCGCCAGTCGAAGCCCAGCGACGCCTGCGTCGAGGACTGGTTCGGGTTGGTTTGATACGGCAGGTACGGCGACGGCGACGCGCCCGGTACCGGCAGGATGCCGACCGGGTTGATCGGGAGGAGCGGGTTGATCGCGCCCCCGCCGAGCAGCGCTCCGCTCGCGGCGCTGGTCGCGATGCGGCGCTCGAGCGCGGCCGTCACGGTGAAGCGCTTGGTGATCGCGCGGCGCGAGCGCAGCGACGCCGTCGTCTGCGTGCTCGCGATGATGCCGGCCCCGGAGTTCGCTTGGTGCCCGAGCTCGAACGCGAGCTCGCCGCGGCCGCCATCGTACTTGTGCGAGAAGTTGAGGTGCTCGTTGAGCAGCCCCGGCGTCGACAGACCGCCGAACGGGTCGTTGTAGCCCGCGTCGGTGCGGTCGAACAGCAGCGAGAGCCGATTGGCGCCGACCGCGCGCGTGAACTGCGCGTGCAGCGCGCTGCCGCCCGCGCCGGTGACCGGCGCGTCGGGCGAGATCGCGAGCAGCGCGCCGCGGCTGGTCGCGTGCACGATCTGCCAGCCGCCGCCGCGGATGACGCCGCTGAGATCTTGCGTCGCGAGCGACACGTTGCCGGCGCCGCTGGTGTCGTTGACGTAGCCGACGCCGAGCTTGATCGCGTGGTTGCGGCCGAACGACGTCTCCGCGCGGCCGCCGACGGTGCGCGCCGCGTTGCCGGGCGCGTCGAACTCGTACGTGAGCACGATCTGGCGCGGGTTGAACGCGTCGTCGAACGGCAGCGGGATCTCGATGAAGTGCAGCTGGCCCGTCGCGTACTCGATCGAGTAGTCGATCCCGCGCGTCAGCGCGGTCTGCGCGATCACGGCGCCGCTGCGCGCGTCGATCGTCGCGAGCAGCACGACCTCGGAACCCACGACGATGTCCGGGCGCAGCGTGATGCCGTTGGCGAGGCCGCTCGGCGCGAACACGCGCCGGTCGTAGCCCACGTCGTTGCGCGCGGCGAACACCATCGCGCGGCGCTTGTCGCCCGCCAGCTCGAGCTTCGCGCCCGCGACGAGCTGGTCGAAGCCGCCCAGCGCGTTGACGTTGCTGCCGGTGCTGGCGCGGAACTCGCCCCACTGCGCGGTCGCGCGCCCGGTGTCGAGCCGCGCGAAGAGGTGATCGCGCGAGAGCGCGTCGTCGCGGCGCGTGCTCGCGTCGCCGGTGGTCGAGTACGGCGCGGTCGTTCGGATCGCCGTTGTACGTGCCCAGCGCGCCGCCGTACTGCGACGTGCGCTGCAGCGTGTCGGCGGTGTCGTACGCGAACGTCGCGAGCGACTTGCCCAGCGCGCCGGTGCCGAACACCGCGACGCGGCCGCGGCGCGAGTTCGTGCCGTTGGGATCGCCGTCGCCGCCGCCCGGGATGCCGGGAACGGCGCCCGTTCCCGCGCTGACGAGGCCGTTCACGAACGGTTTGCGCAAGTTCGGCGCGAGGAAGAAGCGCGCTTCGCGCGACGCGTCGGCGCAGTCGGCGCGCAGCACGACGGCGCCCGGCGTGAGCCCGGGGATCAGCCGCACGAGCGCGACGCCGTCGGCGTCGAGCGTGACGTCGAGCGACTGGCGGCGACGGTGTTGGCGACGATGCCGGGCGACGACGACGCGAGCGGAACGCGGGCTCGCGCGTGCCGTCGGGTGCGGCGGGCGGCGGCGGTCGCGACGCGTTCGAGCCGCGCGTCGCCTTGCACGAGCACGACCTGCACGACGGTGCCCGACGCCGCGTGGTGGCCCCACGCGTCGCGGCCTTCGACGCGCACTTGGTCGGCGCTCGCGCCGTCGGCGCGGAACGGGCCGACGCCCGACACGCTGAAGCCCGCCGGGCGGCCGGGGCCGAACACGCGGTGGATCGTCGTCGTGCCGCGCGCCGCGGCCGCGCCCAGCGGCGTGAGCGCGACGGTGTTCGGGCCGGGCTGCAGCGTGACGCCGTAGTAGGTGTAGCGCGTGTCGCCGGTCTTCGAGTCGACGGTGCGCTTGCCGATGCGCGAGAACGGGATCACCGCGTCGCCGACCTTCAGTTCCACGCCCGCGCCGCGCACCGTCTGCACCTCGACGCTCGTCGTGGTGCCCGCTGCGACGCCGTCGTCGGCCGGGGCTCACCAGCGACGCGCTCAGCCCGTCGGTCGCGGTGAACGTGAGGTGCGTGAGGTCGCCGCCTTCGGGCCCTTTCGCCGTCGCGCTGACGGCCGCGCGTCTCCGGTTGCGCGGCGCCGCCGGGCGCGGCCGCGGCGGCCGCACGGCCGCGGCTTCCGCCGCGACCGCTTGCGGCGACGCCGCTTGCGGCGATGCGGCGGCTTGCGGCGATGCGGCCGGCTGCGGCGATGCAGCCGCCGAGCGACGCCGCCGGCTCGTCGGCGTACGCGCCCGGGATCTCGCCCGCGGGGTTCACGTCGACCGTCGAGAGCACGAGCCCCATGACGGCCAGCGCGACGCCGCTGCGGTGGATCCGGTTGCGCGAGCTCATGCGGCGGGCTCGAGCGCGAAGTTGACGTCGTGCATCAGGCCCGCGTCGTAGATGCCGTGCAGCAGGCGCTGCAAGCTGCGCGGGCTGTCGTAGCGGCGGTCGTCGTACGCGCGCACGCCCGAGCGGCAGCGTCGTCGTGTCGACGCGCAGCACGTGCTGGCCGGGATGCACCGACGGGAACGTGAAGCGGCCGTAGCGATCGGTCGTCACCGACTCGCCGTCTTCGAGGAACACGCGCACGCCGGGGACGCCTTTGTCGCCGTCGCGGAAGCGGCCGGTGCGCGCGGCGTCGACGAACACGCGGCCGGTGACGACGATGCGGTTGCCGAGCGCGCCCGCGACGACGCGCGTGTCGGCGGTCGCCGAGCCGTGCACGCGCAAGCCGCCGTTCGAGAGCGTGTCGACGTCGACGACGTTGATGAGCGTCGAGCCGTCGGCGGTGAACGGCATCACCACGCACGCGTACGTGATGGTGTGCTGCGCGACCAGCGACGGGAACGTCCAGGTGAGGATGCGCCCGTCGCGCTGCGGCTCGACGGGGACGCCGTCGACGCGCGCGGTGCCGGGCGCGTACACGACGCCGGCGGGCAGCGTGTCGACGACGCGCGTCGCGCCGAACTGCGCGCCCTGGCTGCCGACCAGCACGGTGTAGACGAGGCGGTCGCCGCCCGACGCGACGTCGCGGTCGACGGTCTTCGACACCGTCAGGGGATGGGACGTGAACATCGGTTGATTCCCGAGCAAGCCGAAAACCTCGGAGAGAGAAACGTTGGTGGTGACGAGCTCGAACCCGCCGGCGCGCGCGAGCTGCTGATCGTCGAGAGCGCTCAGCGTCGCGCTGTAGAGCAAGCCGGTCGCGTCCGGCGTGACGGTGATGGCGACGCGCCGGTCGCGATAGCCGGGCGCGGTGATGTCGAGCTCGTAGCGCGCGGGCGACGCCGGCGTGCCGAGCTGCTGCTGCGAGAACACGAAGCTGTACGCGCCGTCGCGCGCCCGTCGTGAACGGGTTCGCGTTGGCGGTGTTCGGCGGCAGGCCGGCCGGATCGGTGAGCGCGTCCTGCGGCGCGCGCGCGAACGCTTGCGCCGCGGTCTTCGGCAGCTGCACGATCGCGTGCGTGTCCAGGTCGCGCAGCGTGAGCGTCGCGCCGCCGATCGGCGAGCCGCCGCCGGCGTAGCCGTCGTACACGATGTTGCCGACGCCGATGAACACGCTCGCCGGCGCGGTGGCGGTCGCCGCGATCCCGTCGGCGCTCACCGACGCGACGTTGACGAACGACGAGCCGGCGCTCAGCGCGTTGTCGACGACGGCGTCGAACGTGAGCACGTCGGACTCGTTGACCGCCATCGTGCCGACCCTCACGGTGAGCCGCTGGCCCGCGAGCGTGGCCGCGGCGACGGCGCTGACGCCGTTGAGCGCGACGGTCTGCGGCAGCGCGTGGATCCCGGCGGGGACGTCGTCGACGACGACGACGTTGGTCGCGGGCGAGCCGCCGTAGTTGCGGAAGGCGATCGAGTACGTCACCGTCTCGCCCGGATGCGCGGGGTGCGCGCGCACGTGGTTGACGAGCTTCGCGACGATCGTGTTCGGCCCGTTCGGACCGCCGATCGACGCGCCCGGCTGCGCCACGGCCCACTCGCGGCCGTTGTCGGTGACGATGCCGTTGGCGGTCGTGGCGTTGGTCGAGCGCGCGACGAGCGCGACCGAGAACGGTGCGGCGACGGCCACGCCGGCCGTCGCGATGACGACTTGAACTTTGATGGTCTCACCCGGCTGCAGCGTCGGCGAGACGGTGCTCCCGATCGTCGCCGGGATCACGCCGCTCGCCGTGATGAATGCGATGGAGGTGATGCTGCCGGCGCTCGCCGTCAGCGACGCGATCGTGTACGCGTCGGGGACGTTGCCGGAGTTGGCGATCGTGAACGTCCGCGTGACGGGCGTTCCGACCGGAAAGCTTTCGGCGTTCGGATCGACCGCCGTCTCCTTGGGGGAGACGGCGATCGCCGAGACCGAGGCGACGGAGACGGTGACCGTGTTGGACTGCGCGCCGTACGTGAGGCCTTGCGGGTCGGCGTACTGCGCGGTCACCGTGTTCGAGATGACGACACCCGCGTCGGGAGATGCCTCGCCGGTCCCCGTCGCCGCAGCGAGCAGGGGAACGGCGAGGCCCATCGAGCGCACGAGGCGCACGAAGACTCCCGGCATCGAGGTGTTACTTGACCTGGACCTTGAACGTGCAATTCCCGCTCGCACCCGCAGCGAGCGCCCCGATGGTGTCGGTGAACCGCGACGATCCGACCGCACCCGGGCCGGGGTTGTAGCCGCCCAGCGTGCCGCCGTTGGAGTCGACCGGGGCTGCGAACAGCCCGTTGCTGTTGGCCGCCCAGCTGTTCGTGTACGCGACCTGCGTGCCGCCCGACGCGGCACCGTCCTCGGTGATCACGAACGACGACGCGTTGACCGTGATGTCGTTCGTTCCGCCGCTCGGCATCACGTTGAGGTACGTGATCGTGTACTGGATGCAGTCGCCGGGATTGACCGACGCCGAGCTGGCGGTGAACACCGACGCGGTCGCGCACGGCTGGCCGAGCGCCACCGACCACGTCTTCGTCAGCTTCACGAAGCCGCCCACGACGATCTCGTCGATCGTGACGTTGTTCTTCGTGTTGTCGTTGGCCGACGTCGCCGTGATCGCGTCGCCGTAGCCGGTGTACGCGTTGAACGTCGTCGCACCGGCGGGCGGCGTGTAGATGGTCTTGTACGTCTGCGTCGCACCCGACGGCACGCAGACCGACGTGATCACCGTGTTGGCCGCGACCGCGCCGCAGCTGCCGCTCGCGACTTGACCGGTGCTCTGGAACGTCACCGTCCAGCCCGCCGGCAGCGCCGACAGACCGGCTGCCGTCGCGGCGGTCAGGTTGTAGGTGTCGTCCTTGTTGCCGGTGTTCTGCAGCGAGTTGGTGATCGAGATCGCCGCCGCGCCGGCCGCGACCGTGACGGTGTTGCCGGTCACCGCGGAGACGCTCGCGCCGCCGTTGGTGTAGCTGACCGCCGTGTAGTCGTCGTTGTTGTTCGTCGGTCCGACGGCTTGCGGGAAGCCGTTGGGCCCGTTGAACAGCGACCGTGTTGAGCGGCGACGCCGCCGAGGTGATGGAGCCCGCACCCGCGAGCGCGCCGTTCGCGTTCGCGATGATGGGCGCCGTCTGCGCGGTGGTCGCCGCCGCGTTGTTCGTCACCGTCTGCACGCCGATGCCGGGGCCTTCGATGAAGCCCGACTGGTCGCCGTACGTGGAGTTCGCGACGTTGGTGATCGCGTTGGGGTTCGCGGCGCCGGTCGCCGTCGAGCCGTTCATGACGAACGACAGCGTGAGCGACGCGTTGCCCGCGGGGACCGTGTTCTGCGACGTCGCGTTGTTGTTGGGCTGGAACGTCGTGAGGCCCGCGCCCGTGATCGACGTCGCCGGCAAGAACACGCCGATGTAGACGGCGCCGGCCTGCGTGGTCGTCCACGTCGTGCCGTCGGTCGAGTAGATGATCGTGCCGGTCGCGCCGCTGATCGTCGGCACCGCCGCCGTCAGCGTCAGCTGCGTGGCGTTGTACGACGGCAGCTTGTCGGTGAAGGCGACGCCGCACGCGGTGCTGTTGGCGCAGCCGCTGTACGCCGCGGCGTTGCCGCCCGGCAGCGCGTTCTTGAAGACCGGCGCGAGGTTGCGCGCGCCGCCGTTCGCGAAGCGCACGGTGTACGACACCGTGGGGGCCGCGACCGAGCCGCCGACCGCGGCGACCTTCTGCACGTCGACGCGCGCGTCGAGCGTGACCGTGTCGTTGTACTGGCCGACGACCGACGCCGACGTCGCGGCGACGTGCCGGCGGGGCCCGGCGGCGTGCCGAGCGGACCCGGCAGCGTCACGGTGGGCGTGAGCTTGGTCGTGATCGTGCCGCTCGCGCCGACGTTGGCGGAGTACGTCACGCCGATCGTGATCGTGCCGTTGACCGCCGTCATGAACGCGCTGCCGCCGTTGCCGGTCGACAGGTAGTTGTTGACCGCCGCGATGGTCGCGAAGGTTTGGTTCCCGGCGCCCGCGTTGACGACGTACTGCGTGAACGTGCCCATGGCCGGCGGTGACGCCGTCATCGGTAGCCTGCACGCCGGTGAGCTGGAAGAAGCCCGCGCTGTTGCTGGTGTTCGTCAGCGTGTAGGTGTCGGTGATCGTACCGCCCGGGCTGACCGTGTTCGTGCCCGGCGTGCCCGACGGCGGCGAGATCGTCATCGACGGCGCGTTCTGCACGGTCGTCGTGACGGTGTTCGACTGCGAGTTGTACGTCGTGCCGCCGGGATCTTGGTAGGTCGCGGTCGCGGTGTTGGTGATCGGCGTACCGGCGGCCGTCTGCGCGGCGGACGCGGGCGACGATGCTCGCGATACCGAAGCCGACGATCACCGGGGCGGCGACCGCCGCGCACGTGCGCAGCAGCGATGCAAACGAGAAGGTGCGCATCACTTGACGCGGACCTCGTAGGTGTACGCGATGCTCGCCCGCGGCGCGACGGCGCCGGCGGTGACGAAGCGCACCATCGTATAGAGCGACGGATCCGCCTTCTTCACGACCGGGGCGCCGTTGGGGCCCTTGACCGTCACGGTCGGCGAGGCCGACCACGTCTTGCCGCCGTCGAGCGAGAACTCGGCGTGGGCGCGCGCGGCTTTCGCCGAGCCGTCGACGTAGGCGGTGCCCGCGGGGATCTTGCCGACCGGGACGAGGCGCACCGCGGGCGTGGTGCCGGCGTTCGACGCGACGATGTCGTACTCGATCTCGTCGCCCGCCTTGGGCTGGATGTGCTCGACCGGGGTCATGGTCGTGCGGCCGTCGGCGGCCTTGGTGACGAGAGACCCGGTGAGCTTGAGCGTGACGTTCGGTTTGGCGGACGCGAGCCCCGGAAGGATCAGCGCGAGAGCTACGAGCGACGACGCCGCGATGCTACGCATTCAAGTGTTAACTCCTGGTAACGTGCGGAACGGCGCTACGAACAAGACGCGAAGCGGCCGATGCAAATGGTATCGGACGACGGCTTCCTACTAGGGAGCGCAACCTTGCCTGCAACACAAAGAAAACGGCGCTGATACGCGCCGTTTACATTTAGGGGCTCGGTTGCCGCGCTGGAACGCGCGGATGTTAAGCGGGCTTTACTCCGTCAGCCTTCGGCTGACTCTGTCAGCTGCGGCTGACGGCGCCTCACGGCGCGGGGAGTAGCGCGAGCTCGGCCTGGGCCGCGCGGACGACGACCGGCTCCTCCGACGCGATCGCGTGGCGGTACTGGTCGCGCGCCAGGGCGATCTTGCCCTGGACGTTGTAGGTCACCGCCAGCATGTAGTGCAGCCGGCCGTCGTCCTGCGAGACGCTCAGGCCTTTGATGTAGGCGGCCTCGGCCAGCGGGAAGAGGCGGTGCTCGTTGTAGTCGTAGCCGAGGTCGATGTACGCCTCGGGCTTCATGGGGTCCGAGCGGATCGCGCGGTTGTAGTAGGTGATCGCGGTCTTCCAGTCGCCCTGCGAGTCGTGAATGTAGCCGATGTCGACCAGCGCCTCGGGCGCCTCGGGGTGGATCGCCAGCGCGCGCTCGAGGTGCGGGCGGGCGGTCGCGGCGTCGTTCTTCTCGAGATACGCCTCGCCCAGGTTGACGACGGCGGGATAGTAGTTGTTGTCGACGGCCAGGCACGCTTTGAGGTGGGCGATCGCGGGGTCGATGCGGCCCAGGTCGACCAGCGCGTTGGCGACGTCGACCCGCGCGCTGCACGACGACGGCCGGATCACGACGACGTGGTTGAACGCGTCGTAGGCGGTCTGGTAGTGGTGGAGCGCGCGCTGCGCGTTGCCGAGCTCGGTCCACTTGCCGACGTCGAACGGGTGCTGCGTCGGTGTCGAACTGGAGCGTCGCCATGTACTGCGGCAGATCGCCGGCGCGCTTGTGGATCATGACCAGCCCGACGTAGCCGCCGCGGCTGGGCAGGCTGAGCTGGAACTCGCGCGTCGCGTCGGCGATCCTGTCCTGGGCGGCGTAGAGCGCGCCGAGCCGGCTGTGCGTCTCGCGGTCGTCGGGGGCGATGGCGAGGATCGCCTTCCACACCTTCTCCGCCTTGGCGAAGTCGGGGACGCGGAAGTAGAGGTCGCCCAGCAGCCGGCCGGCGGCGCCGTCCTGCGGGTGGTCCGCGACGTACGGGGCAAGGCCCGCGATCGCACCCTTCGTGTCGCCGGCCGCGACTTTTGCGCGCGCGGCGTCGAGCACGGCGGGATCGGTCTGGTTCATGGCCCCCGGCATGATCACGGTCGTCTCCGTCGCGAGCGCGGGCCCGGCCGCGATCGCAAACAGGGCGGTGACGGTGACGGCGGCGGCGAGGCGCAAAAGACGCATGCAAGACGCTCCTGGGAGGACGAGTCCTATGGTACGGGTCCGCGGAGGTGTGGCTCCTAAAGTATACATTCGAACGAGGCTCGTGGCCTAGGCCAATTCTGCCAGGCGACTGCCATCCACTTCGCCCATGCGACGTTTCTCGCGGAGTGCCGCGAGGCGGGGCCGCCGAAACGAGACCTGGTATGGCCACCACGCAGACGAACGGCTCGGTCGGACGCCCACGCGTCGAGACCGACTCCATGGGGAAGATCGACGTCCCCGGCGACAAATATTACGGCGCCCAATCGGCGCGCTCGCTCATCCACTTCGACATCGGTGACGATTCGACGCCGCGCGACGTCATGCCGCGCGAGATCATCCGCGCGATGGCGCAGCTCAAGAAAGCCGCCGCGCTCGTCAACCGCGATCTCGGCAAGCTGGACGAGGAAAAGACGAAGCTGATCACCCAGGCCGCCGACGAGGTGATCGACGGCAAGCTGTTCGAGCACTTTCCGCTGCGCGTGTGGCAGACCGGCTCCGGCACGCAGACGAACATGAACGTCAACGAGGTGATCTCGAACCGCGCGATCGAGCTCGCGGGCGGCGAGATGGGCTCGAAGAAGCCCGTCCATCCGAACGACCACGTCAACATGTCGCAGTCGTCCAACGACACGTTTCCCACCGCGATGCACATGGCCGCCGCCGAAGCGATGGTGAAGCTGTTGCCGGAGGTGGAGAAGCTGCGCGACGCGCTCGATGCGAAAGCGAAGCAGTGGGCCGGCATCGTGAAGGTGGGGCGCACGCATCTGCAAGATGCGACGCCGCTCACGCTGGGCCAGGAGTTCTCCGGGTACGTCAGCCAGCTCGACCGCGACCTCAAGCGCTGCCGCCAGTCGCTGGACGACCTCTACGATCTCGCGATCGGCGGAACGGCCGTCGGCACGGGGCTCAACGCGCATCCCGAGTTTGCGGAGCGCGCGGCGAAGCAAGATCGCCGAGCTGACCGGGCTGCCGTTCCGGTCGCATCCGAACAAGTTCGCCGCGCTGGCGTCGCACGACGAAGTCGTCGCCGCGTCCGGTTCGCTCAAGACGCTTGCCGCGTCGCTGATGAAGATCGCCAACGACGTGCGCTGGCTCGCGTCCGGACCGCGCGCCGGCATCGGCGAATTGATCCTGCCCGAGAACGAGCCCGGCTCCTCGATCATGCCCGGCAAAGTCAACCCGACGCAGTCCGAAGCGATGACGATGGTGTGCGTGCAAGTGTTCGGCAACGACGTCGCGATCGGCTTCGGCGGCTCGCAGGGCAACTTCGAGCTCAACGTGTTCAACCCGGTCATGATCTGGAATTTCCTGGGCTCGTGCCGGCTGCTGCAGGACGCGTGCACGATGTTCCGCGAGCACGCGGTCGAGGGTCTGCAAGCCAACGAGCCGGTCATCGCCAAGTACCTGGGCGAGTCGCTGATGACCGTCACCGCGCTGACGCCGAAGATCGGCTACGACAAGTCGGCGGAGATCGCCAAGAAGGCGCACCACGAGGGCAGCACGCTCAAAGAGGCGGCGCTCGCGCTGGGCTACATCTCCGCTGAGGACTTCGACAAGCACGTCGTCCCGGCCAACATGACGCATCCGTAGGTCACCGGTAGCGCAAAAACATGAGCCCTCCGTGAAAACGGGGGGCTCCTTTCTTTCGAGGTGGAAGGGGCCGCCGATGATCGTGCGGCGCCTCCTCGCCGGCGTGCTCCTGGCGGGGCTCGCCGTCCCCACGCTCGGTGCCGCGCCGCACGCGCGCGTGACGCCGGCCGCGCAGAACGCGGCCCAGCGCCTCCCGCTGGGGACCGGCTCGCGGGTCTTCGCGCGCGCCGACGCCGAGCCCGTGCCGTCGGCCGAGCCCGCGGCGGCGGGACTCGCCGCGTCGATCCCGTCGCCGGAGATCGCCGCGCGCGCCCGCGCCGCGTTCGAGGCGAGCCGCGCGGGCAAGCTCGACCGCTCGGCTTACAGCGAGCAGATGAACGCCAAGATCTCCGACGCGGACTGGGCGCGCATCGCCGTCGGACTGCGCAGCATCGGCGAGGTGAAGAGCTTCGTCCAGGTGCGGAAGATCACCATCGGGCACGCGGTGGCGTACGTGTTCCGGATCGAAGCCGAGAAAGCGCCGCCGCTGGAAGAGGCGATCGGCTGGAACGCAGCCGGGAAGATCGACTTCCTGCAGATCGAACCCGCGCAGCGATGACCGCGGCCGACCCTTACGACGCGGCGGCCACCGTCGACGACGTCACCGTCTTCTTCCGCCGCTGGCGCGCGTGGAGCGACGACGTCCGCGCGCACACGCTGCACGCGCGCGATCTGCGGTACGGTGAGTCCGCCGACGAGACGCTCGACCTCGTGGTGCCGCACACCGGCGCGCCGCTGGTCGTGTTCTTCCACGGCGGCTATTGGCGCCGGCTGCACAAGGACGACCACACCTTCGTCGCGCGCGGGCTGGCGCCGCACGGCGTCGCCGTCGCGATCGTGAACTACGGCCTCGCGCCCGCGGTGCCGCTCGAGGAGATCGTCGCGCAGGCGCAGCCGTTCCGTCGCGTGGCTGCGCGCGAACGCGAAGGCGCACGGTGCGGACGCGTCGCGCATCGTCGTGGCCGGGCACTCCGCGGGCGGACACCTCGCGGCGATGTGCGCCGTCGACGCGCCGGTCGCGGGCGTGGTGTCGCTGAGCGGGCTGCACGATCTGCGGCCGATCGTGAACACGTTCGTGAACGAGTGGCTGCAGCTCGACCTAGCGCGCGCCGCGGCGCTCAGCCCCGCGCTGCTCGCGCCCGCTGCGCCCACGCGCGTCATCGCGCTCGCCGGCGCGCGCGAGAGCGAAGCATTTCACGACCAGGCCCGCGAGCTCGCCGACGCGTGGCGCGCGCACGGCTGCGACACGTCGTCCGGCGCAAGCGACGACGACCACTTCACGTTGTGCTCGCGGCTCGTCGATCCGAACGACCCGCTCACCGCGCGCATCGCCGACCTCGCGCTCGCGAGCGGCACGCGGCACGGGCGTGCTCGCACTTCGCCCGAGCCACGGTCCGCCGCGGCCGACGAATTCAATGCGGTAGGCGCTTGACGAAGTGGTGGTGGCCGATCGCGTAGCCGTGGCGTTCGTAGAACCGGCGCGCGGCGGCGTTCTCGTCGACCACGTTGAGCGTCACGAAGCGGTAGCCGCGCTCGCGCGCGCGGGCTTCCGCGGCCTCCATCAGCAGCGCGCCGACGCCGTCGCCGCTGCGCACCGTCGCGATCTCGCTCACGTGCAGGTACGGCTCGTCCGTGAAGAAGTCGCGCTCCGTTACCGCGTAGATGAAGCCCGCGCGTTCGCCCGCGTCGTCCTCGGCGATCAGGAAGACGTCGCCCGGCTCGGGCGCGCGCAGCGCGTCGCGCAGCACGCGGCGCGTGCCGTCGATCACTTCGTCCGGCGTGTGGCCGTCCGCGGCGCCGTGCTCCACGAAGCGCGGCACGAGGCCGGCGACGAACGCGTCGTCGCCGGCGCTCGCTTCGCGCACGCGCGTCATTTGACGAGCGGCAGGACGTTCGACGGCGTCAGCGGGACGAGTCCCGAGCGCGAACGTCGCGATCGCGCACACCGCGACGGCGACCCACGGCAGCGCGTTGCGCGAGCGCTCGTCGCGCACGTGGCGCGGGTCGGTCTGCGCGAACATCGTGCGCACGATCTTGAAGTACACGTACGCGGAGATCGCCGTGCCGGCGATGAGGATGCCCGCCAGCCACGCATAGCCCGCGCTCACCGTCGTGCTCAGGATGAGGATCTTTGCCGGTGAAGCCGATCGTCGGCGGCAGACCCGCCAGACCGATCAGGAAGAACGTCATCGCCGCCGCGAGCCACGGGCGGCGGTGCGCGAGCCCGGCGAAGCGCGGCAGCCCGACGACGGCGTCGCCGTCGCGCGCCATCAGCGCGATCACCGCGAACGCGCCCAGGTTCATGAACAGATAGCCCGGCGAGATACAGGATCGCGTACCGCAGCCCGAGCGTCGTCTGGCCGGCGAACGCGGTGACGATGTAGCCGACCTGCGCGATGCCGGAGTACGCGAGCAGCCGCTTCATGTCGGTCTGCGCGAGCGCCGCGAGGTTGCCGACGAGCATCGACAGCGCCGCGAGCACCCACAGCGGCGCGAGGATCGCCGACGCGTGGTCCGACGGCAGCGCCGCGTAGGCGAAGCGCGCGAGCACCGCGAGCGTGCCGGCTTTCGTCACGATCGACATGAACGCGGTAACCGGCAGCGGCGCGCCTTCGTACACGTCGGGCGTCCAGGCGTGGAACGGCACGAGGCTCAGCTTGAACGCGAGGCCCGACCAGGAACAGCCCCGCGCCGAGCGCGAGCAGCGGCGTGACCGTCGCGGTCGCGAGCGCGGCGAACGCCACCGAACCGGTCGCGCCGAACATCAGCGCCGAGCCGTACAGCAAGAACCCCGACGCCATCGACGACAGGATCAAGTACTTCAGCGCCGACTCGCGCGCGGTGCGGCGCGGCGACATCGCGCACAGGCAGTACAGCGCGAGCGACAGCAGCTCGAGCCCGAGGAACACCGCCATCAGGTTCGCGGCGCCCGCCATCAGCATCGCACCGCTCGCGCTCCACAGCAGCAGCGACGTCGTGCCGGCGACTTGGTCGTCGCGGCCGACGCCGACGGAGAGCAGCAGCGTCGCGATCGTCGCGATGATCACGATCTCGGAGAACACGATGGAGAAGCCGCCCTGCACGAACGCGCCGCCGAACGCCGCGTAGCCGGGCTGATGGTACTGCTCCGCGAGGATCACGCCCGCGGCGACGAGTCCAGCGATCGCGATGCCGGCGGCGACGCCGCGCCGCAGCGCGCCTTGTCCGCGGAAGAACAAGTCGACGAACAGCAACAGCAGCGGCACGACCGCGACCAAGAACGCGGGCAGCACCGCGGCGTAGTCCGCCGCGACGGGATAACTACCGAGAGCCGGCGGGCACGCTTGTCGTCCTCCGCGATGAGTCGGGCGCCGGCTGTGATGTGATCGGCGTGCGCGCGGCAACGGCGGCGGGACGCGGCGTGCGCGGCTTCGGCGACGGTCGACGACGCGGGCCCGGGTTCACGCCGAGCAGCACGAAGCCCGCGACGAGCGGCGCGACCGCGAGCGCTTCGATCCACGTCAGGTCGCGGCGCTCGGGCAGATCGGGCACCTCGGGACCGTTCATGATCGTCTGGAACAGCCGCAGCATGTACGCCGACGCGAGCACGATCGCGACCAGCGCGACGATCGCCGGCCACACGAAGCCGGCTTTGAAACACGCCGGTGAGGATCAGGATCTCGCCGGCTGAAGCCCGCGAGTCCGGGCAGCCCCAGCGCCGCGAGCGCGGCGAGCATCAGCGCGCCCGCGAGCTTCGGGTTGCGCGCGCCCAGACCGCCGAGCCGCGCGACGTCGCGCGTCTCTTCGCGCTGCTCGACGCCGCCGAGCACGAGGAACAGCGCGGCGCTGAACAGCCCGTGCGCGACCATGTAGACCACCGCGCCTTGGATCGCGAGCACCGAGCCGCTGAACACCGCGAGCAGGATCAAGCCGAGGTGCGACAGCGAGCTGTACGCGACGACGCGCTTCGCGTCGCGCTCCGCGAGCGCGGCGAGCGCGCCGTAGATCAGCGCGATCATGCCGAGCACGAACATCAGCGTCTGCGCGCGCGCCGCCTCCGGCCCGAGGAACGGCAGCACGATCGCGATGAAGCCGTAGAGCCCGGCCTTCGACTGCACCGACGACACGACCGCGACCATCGGCGGCGGCAGCTCGGCGTACGTCTCGGGCATCCAGGTGTGGAACGGGAACACCGGCGTCTTCACCAAGAACGCGAACGCGAAGCCCGCGAAGATCCACGTGCCCCACACGTCGCCGATCACCAGGTGCACGTCGGCGCGGCCGATCACGTCGGTCGTGCCCGTCACCACGCCGAACGCGGCGGTCGCAAGCAGCAGCGCGAGGCCGCCGCACAAGTTGTAGATCAAGTACTTCCACGCGGCGCGCGCGTGCGGCGTTCCGATGAGCACCAGGAACACCGGGATCAGCATGAGATCCCAGAACAGCGCGAACAGCAGCAGGTCCTTGGCGAGGAACACGCCGTTCATCGCGCCTTGCAGGATCAGCAGCTGCGCGGCGACGTCGCGCGAGCGCGGGCCGCTCGCGGCGAGCGCGCCGCCGAACGTCGCGAGCGACAGCAGCAGCACGATCCAGTACGAGACGGGTCCGAAGCCGAGGTGGAACGACGCGTCGAACGGTCGCGACAGCCAGTGCAGCGACGCGTCGGCCGCGTGCGGATCGGTCACCGCGAGCCCGAACGTCAGCAACGCGACGAACGCCGCGACGATGCGCGCGATCGCGGCGTGCTCGCGCGGTATCGCGTACAGCACGAACCCGATGAGGATCGGCCCGAGGACGAGCGCCGTGACGGTCATCGCGCGCCTCCGGTGAACGCGAACGCGTAGTACGCGACGAAGGCCACGACGCCGACCGCGATGGACAGCGCATACGCCCGCACCAGGCCGGTCTGGAAGCTGCGGAACAGGTGGCCCAGCCACTGCGAGCTGATCGCGACCTCGCGCACGCCGGCGTCGATCCCGTGCGGGTCGACGACGCGGTAGAACCAGCGCCCCAGCGCGTACGCAGGCCGCACGAACAGCGCTTCGTACGCCGCATCGAAGTAGTACGCGTTCGCGAGCACGCCCGGCATGCGGATCGTCTCGGTGCGCAGGCGCGCGATCGCGTCGCGCTGCGCCGCGGTCGCGCCGTAGCGCAGGTACGCGAGCGGCGAAGCCTGCGACAACGACGGCGAACACGAG
>CAWBTJ010000032.1:0-11237 GCA_963791645.1 Vulcanimicrobiota bacterium
GCGGGTCCGCTCACCGGGACGCTGCCCGGCGGCGTGATGTACGAGATCCGGCCGGACCGCGCGCAAGCGGGCGCGGCGGTGGCGCTGTGGTATCGGGCGCCGGCCGGCGGCTTCGACGCAGCGGCGGCGCCCGGTCTTTCGCGGCTCGCGGCGGCGACGGTGTCCGGGTCCGCGCCGATCTCCGGGACCCCGCTGGTGCAGCTGGTCGAGCGCTTCGGCGGACGGCTCAGCATCGCGGCGTACCCCGACAGCGTCGCGATCACGGTTCTGGTCCCGCCGGACCGCGTCGCGCAGACCGTGCGCGCCATGACGGCCGACTACTTCGCCCCCGTCGTCACCGCGCCGGGCTTCGCCGTCGCGCAGCGCGATGTGTCAGAAGACGCGCTGCTGCGGTCGGTCGAGCCCGACGCGATCGAGAACGCGCTGGGCGCCGCGCTGTTCGCGTCCGGGCCGTTCCACGACGGGACGATCCCCACCGCGAAGTTCGGCGACGTCACCGTGGAGCGCGTGCGGGCCTTCGCCGAGCGCGCGTTCCGCCCGTCGAACGCGATCCTGATCCTCGCCGGCAAGGTCGATCCGGCGGTGCTCCGCAGCGTCGCCGCGCGCAGCGGCGATGTGTCGCCGCGTGCGCCGGAGACTTCCGTGACGCCCGCGCCCGCGACGCGCACCGCCGAGACGGAGCCGCTCCGGCGGACGGGGATCGTCAGCGGCACCGGCTTCGGCTGGCTCGGCCCCCCGATCGCCGACGAGAGCGCCGCCACGGCGCTGGATTTCCTCGCGGACGCGCTCTTCGCGCCCAAGACAGGGGTCGTCGCAAAGGCGCTCGGCAGCCGCAAGGCCGGCGTGACCGGTAAGTTCGTGACCTATCACGACCCCGGCGTCTTCCTGGTGACGATCACGGGAGACGACGCCGCGGCGGCGCGGCCGATCGTGGAGCAGGCCGTCGCCGCGGCCGCCACCCCGATGAGCGCCGCAGCCTTCGAGGCCGCGCGCGCGGGCTTCGTGTACCGGCTGCTGGCCTCGATGGACACCCCGGTCGAAATCGCGGACACGTACGGCTGGTACGCGGTCGAGGGCGATCCGGCGTATGCGCCCGCCGAAGGCGGATTGAAGGGCCGCTACTTCTCCCTCGCGGCAGCGCTGACGCCGGCGAGCGTGGCCCAGGCCGCATCGCGCTACCTTGGCGTGCCGCCGGCCGTCGTCATCTTCGCGAAACGCGCGCAGCAGCCGCCGAAAGCGCCGGCGTGACCGGCGTCCTGGCCGCCGCCGCACTGGGCGCGGCGCTCGCGGCGCCCGCGGCTGGGAACATGCCCGGAACCGCCGTCGTCGATCTCGGCGGCGTGCGCGCGTACGTGCACGCCGACCAGGCGTCGCCGCTCGCAGGGGTCGAGCTGTTCCTTCGCGCGGGCCTCGACCGGCAGACGTCGGCCCAGAGCGGCCTCGCCGCGCTGGTTGCGGAGACGGTGCTGCACACGCCGGTCGACGGCGTCCCGCTCGCCGACGCGGTCGATGCGCGCGGCGCGTCGGTCGTCTACGTCGTGTCCGCGCAGAACGTCCGGTTCTACCTGGAGGGCACGCCCGACGGGCTCGCCGCCGCGGCGCCGCTGGTCGCTCGGGCGCTGGCCGCGCCGGCGTTCGACGCCGCGATCCTCGCGGCAGCGCGCACCGCGCTCGCCGACCGGATCGCCGACGAAGAAGGCGACCCGCGCTTGGTCGGGTTGCAATTGCTGCGGTCGTCGTATTACCGCGGCCCCGCGGGGCTGCCGGCCTTAGGGAATCCCGGCTCCCTCGCCGCGCTCGGACCCGCCGATGCGAAGGCCTTCTTCGCACGCTGGTATCTCCGCGGCGGCGCGTTCGTGACGGCCGTCGGGCGGACGGGCGACGTGACGGACGCCGCCGCCCGCGCGCTCGCGAACGCGCTGCCGGCGGGAACGACACCCGCCGCTACGCTGGCGACGCGTGCCTTCGGCGCGCAGCCCAAGCGCATCGTCACGCATCGCGACGTCGCCGCACCGTACGTCGTGGTCGGGTTCGCGGCGCCGGCGCTCGGCCACCGGGACTTCCCCGCGGCGCTCGTGCTGCGCGCGTTCCTGGCCGGCTTCTTCGAGCGCACGGGCGCGACGACGCAGCCGCCCGTGTTCCGCGCGGCGGGCACGATCTACGGCTACGACACGGCGCCCGCGCAACTGGTGCTCTGGATCAACGGCGCCCGGCTCGATCCGGAGCAGGGTCTGACGGGGGTCGACACCCTGCTCAAGCGCGCGGCGGCGAAGCCGCTCGCGGCTTCGGTTCTGAGCCGCTACAAGGAAACCGCACGCGGTGCGTGGACGCTCGAAACGGTGTCGCTCGACCAGCGCGCGTACGCCGTCGGCAACGCCGTGGCGCACGGCCTGGACGCCGACGCGGTCGACGACGTCGGCGCCGCGATCGCGCGCGTCAGCGGCGCCGACGTGCAGCGCGTCGCGAAGAAATACTTTCAGAAGTTCGACGTCGCGCTCGTGATGCCGCGCGCGGGCGAGAACTGAGCCGGACGGCGGCGCCGCGCTGAGCATCGCGCTCGTCCACGACTACCTCAACCAGCGCGGCGGCGCGGAGCGCGTGTTCGCGCATTTCGTGCGCGCGTGGCCCGAGGCGCCCGTCTACACCGCGCTGTACGACGAGCGCGCCGTCGGCGATCTCGTCCCCGCCGATCGCGTGCGGACCTCGTTCCTGCAGCGTTTTCCGCTGCGCGAGCGTGCGTTCCGCGCGTTCGCGCCGTTGTACCCGCGCGCGTTCGAGTCGTTCGACCTCGCGGCCTACGATCTCGTCGTGTCGTCCACGACGGCGTGGGCAAAGGGCGTGATCGTGCGGCCCGATGCCGTGCACGTGTGCTACGTCAACACCGTGTCGCGCTTCGTGTTCGACGCGGAACGCTACGTCGGCGGCCGGCGCGGGATGCTCGCGCGCCCGCTGCTGAAGCGGCTCGCGGCGTGGGACGTGCGCGCCGCCCAGCGCCCGACGCGGCTCGTTGCGAACTCGCGCAACGTCGCGAACCGCGTGCGGCGCTGGTACGGCCGCGACGCCGACGTGCTGCCGTGCCCGGTCGACGTCGACCGCTTCACACGCGGTGCAGGCAACGGCGACTACTACGTCGTGGTCTCGCGGCTGCTGCCGTACAAGCGCATCGATCTCGCGATCGCGGCGTGCGCGCTCGCCGGCGTGCCGCTGCACGTCGCCGGTGTCGGGCCCGACGAGCGCCGGCTCAAGCGGCTCGCGCTGGGGACGCGCACGACGTTCCACGGCGCGATCGACGACGCGGCGCGCAACGCGCTCGTCGGCGACGCGCGCGCGGCGATCCTGCCGGGCGAAGAAGACTTCGGGCTCGTCCCGCTCGAGGCCGCCGCGGCGGGCCGGCCGACGATCGCGTACGCCGCGGGCGGCGCGCTCGAGACGATCGTCGACGGCGCCACCGGGACGTTCTTTCGCGAGCTCACCGCGGACGCGCTCGCCGGCGCGATCCGCGCGTTCGATCCTACGCGCTACGATCCGGCGCGGCTGCGCGCGCACGCCGAAGAGTTCCGGCCCGAGCGCTTCGTCGAACGCCTGCGGGCGATCGTCGACGGCACGGTCGCGGCGCGCTCGCACGGCGATGCGGCGCGGCGGTAGCGGCGGATGAGGCCGACGCGTGCCGTCGTGATCGCCGCGGCGGTGTTCGCACTGGTCTACGTCGTGCTCGACCTGAACAAGCTGTACGCGCTGCGGTACGGTGCCGACACCGGGACGTTCGTGCAATGGCTCACCGGCGAAGCGCACGGGCGCGGTTCGTGGAACGGCGCGGAGTACCGGCCGCATCTGCACGTGCACGACTCGTGGCTGCTGCTGGCACTCGTGCCGCTGATGGCGGTGCTGCCGTACGCGCAGACGCTGCTGGTGGTGCAAGTCCTCGCGCTCGCGGCCGCGGCGCTGGCGATCTGCGCGTTCGCGCGCGCGTGCGGCGCGCCGCCTCGCGCCGCATCCGTCGTCGGCATCGCGTACCTGCTGTCGCCGTCGGTGCAAGGGATCGCGTACGGAAACTTCTTGGAGAACGTGTTCGTGCCGTTGCTCGCTGCGCTCGGCGCGCTCGCGGTGCGGCGGCGCGCGTTCGTCGCGTCGCTGGTCGTGGCGCAACTGCTGCTCGGGCTCAAAGAAGACCAGGCGCTGTTTCTCGCCTGGTTCGGTGCGGCGTGCGCGCTGTGGTGGGACCGCCGCATCGGTATCTGCGTAGCGGCGATCGCCGTGGTCAACGGGCTCGGCTTCGTCGTCGCGGAGCGCTTGACGAACGCGCATCCGTCGCTGCCGGCCTACGCGCTGCACGTCGACGAGCCGCTGCAGAAGCTCGCGTTCTTCGCCGCGCTGCTCGCGCCGTTCGCGTTCGCGCCGCTGCTGCTGCGGTGGCGGCTGCTGCTGGCGCTCCCGCTCGTCGCGGAACTTCTGTTCAACCGCCCGTGGGCGTATCCGATCGCGCGCATCGGCACGCACTGGACCGCGCCGCTCGTCGCGGCGACCGCGCTGGCCGCGGCCTACGCCGTCGCGAAGCGCCCGCGTCTCGCGACGCCCGTGCTCGCGTGCGCGATCGTGTGCGCACTGGCGATCAACGACACCGTGCTCAAGATCGGGCGCTGGCCGTACGTGGTCGATCGCGGCGCCTACGCCGCGGCGGCCGCGCTGCGCGATGCACCGAACGACGTGGTCGTGCGGCGCCCGAACGAGGGCGCGTACGTGGTCGCCGCCGCAAACCCGCACGTGCTGCTGGCGAAGTACGATCCGCACGAAACCGGATACTGTCCGGCGTACGACAAGGACGCGCGCGCGTTCTTCGCATCGCTGGGCATCGGCACGTGGCCCGCGAACACGGCGCTTTGCGGCGGCGTCCCGGTCGAAAGGCGCTGACCCCGCGCGCGGCTCAGGTCTGGTGGAAGACGAGTACGAGCACGACGGTCACGCTGTTGAACAAAGCGTGGGTGAGCATCGACGCGACGAGCGAGCCGGTGCGATAGTACACGAGCGCGAGCACCGCGCCGGCGACGGCGAGCGGCAGGAGGGCGCCCGCATTACCTGGCTGCCAATGCGCGAGCCCGAACAAGATCGACGAACCGAGCGCCGCGACCCACACGGGCGAATAGCGCCGCAGCGCGTTGAAGATGAAACCGCGAAAGGTCAGCTCTTCGACGAACGGCGCCGCGACGCACGCGAAGAAGACGAACGCGCCGATCATCCCGCCGCGCGCGGAGCGCAGCAGCTGCACCTGCACCTCGTCGGGTTTCAGATGGAAGATCGCCTGCTCCGCCGCGCCGGCCGCCACCGTCGCGGCGACCATCGCAACCGCGCCGGCGAGCGCGAACCCGACGTCGCCCAGCCGCGGCGCGCGCAGCCCGAGCTGCGGCCAGGTGCGGTTCGCGAGCAGGGGCAGCACCGGCAACATGAGGGCCAGCGTCGTCGCATACGAGAACACCTGCGCCGCCAGCAGCGGCCACGACAGCGTCTGCAGGTCTTTCATGTGGGCCCAGCCGCCGACGAACAGAAACGCGAGCAGCACCGTCGCCGGGACGAACATCACGAAGAGCAGCACGCCCGCGAACAGCAGCGACAGCCACCAGGTGAAGCCCTTTTCAGGCGAGCGCGTCGGCGAGAGCGGCAAACGATCGGAGGTCGAGGTCTTCACCACGGACGTCAGCAGGCAGAGCGAGTGAGGCGATCGCCGCGACGATGCGCTCGCGCGGAAGATCGAGCGCGAGCGTAAGGGAGTTCGCCAGCGTCTTGCGCCGGTACGCGAACGCCCCGCGCACGACCTGTTCGAAGCGCGCGCGGTCGCGCACGGCCGCCGGCGGCTGGTCGAGGCGGCGCAGCACCACCACCGTCGAGATGACGCCGGGCCGCGGGAAGAACGCACTCGGCGGCACGGTCAGCGCGCGCTCGACGCCCATCGTCAGCCCGATCGCGAGCGTGAGGCTGCCGTACTGCGACGTCCCCGGTTTGGCCAGCAGCCGGTCCGCGACGTCCTTCTGGATCATCGCGACGACGCGCGCGGGCGGTCGCGGCAGCGACGCGAGCTTCACCAGCAGCGGGGTGCCCACGTTGTACGGCAGGTTGCCCGCGGCGGTCCAATCGGCGTCGCCCGCCCACGCGCCGTAGTCGAACGCGAGCGCGTCCGCTTGGAGGATCTCCACCCCGTGGAGGTCGTCGCGCGAGCGGAGCACCTCGACCATCTCGGGGTCGAGGTCGAACGCGGTGACGGTCGCACCCAGCCGCAGCATTGCCGCGGTCAGCGCGCCGGTGCCGGCACCGATCTCCAGCACGCGGTCGCCGGGCGCATCGACGGCGAGCCGTGCGATGCGCGTCGCCGTCCCGCCGTCCATGAGAAAGTGCTGCCCGAGCCGTTTCTTCGGCCGAATCCCCCGAGCGCCCAGCAATGCTCGCGGATGTGTCTTGTCGCCTCTGGACGAGGCGTCAAGACCTCCCCGGGCTGCCCCCGGGTCCGAAAACGGGGTCGTTTCTTCGTCCGCTATTTGATCAGGTACACCGTGATGGCGCGGCGGCCGAACTGGTTTGCCGCGTAGTTCGAGTTGAAGCCAAGATCGATCCGGTTGCCGCGGATCGCGCCGCCGGTGTCGCCGGCGACGGCGTGGCCGTAGCCTGGGATGTACATCCGCGTGCCCAGCGGGATCACCCGCGGGTCGACGGCGACGATGCCGTGCCCGGCGGGCCGGCCGCTTGCGGTGATGCCGCTGCAGCCGCCGCATCCGGCGGTGTAGGCGGTGGCCACCATGGAGAGCGCCGAGCTCGCGAGCTTGAGGGTTCCGGTGATGCCGCGCTCGGCGAGCTGCGATAGCGCCGCGTACTCGCCGATGCCCTCAGCGACGATGCGGGCCCGCGGCGCGCGCAGGATGCGCGACACCAGAGCCGTCCTCCGAACCGTGCGGCGGTCCGCCGTGCGGGTCACGGAATACGCGGTTTCGGCGACGCCGGGCGTGCCGGCGTCGAGGACCTTGGTCTTGCCGGGCGGCATCGTGAAGGCGAAGCGCTTGACCACCTTGGCGGCGACGTGCTTGCGGACCGTCTCCGTCCACGAGTCGACGTGCTGCACGGTCACGGCGGTGCCGTTCGCGAGCGCGGTCGGCGGCGCGGGCGAGATCTGGTCGTGGCGGTCGAAGGCGACGCCCTGCTCGGAGAGGAGGGCGGACACGTTGGCCGCGGGGGTGCGCAAGATGCGCGACTGGCCGTCGATGGTGACGGTCACGAGCACGGCGGCTCGGTAGACGACGGTCTCGCCGTCGGTGAGGGGGCTGGCAGGGTCGACGCTCAAGGCGTCGTCGGGGGAGCTGCTCAGATTCCGTTCGGCGAGGAAGTCGGCGGCGGTTTCGGCGCTGGTGTCGATGGTTTCGGTGAGTCCGTCGTGGACGAAGGTGATGTGCTTGGCGGGGGCCGGGGCCGCGATGTGGGCGACCTTTTTGGCGATCTGGTCGGGAACCGTACCGGCTCCGAACGGGATCAACAACCCTAGCGAGAGCACGCCCGTCGTCACGAACGGTGATGGAAGATCGTTGCGGATCGTCCGACTCCTTTCTCGTGCGGAGGGTGCGGTCCAGCAAAGCCGGATCATAGGGATCCGTGCTCGATCTGGTCCGCACTCGACGTCGTAGCGGTGGTCGGCGAGCGAATTTCGGGCCGCGGCGGCAACACCACAGGCACGAACGCTCGGTCGAGTGCCCCCATGACCCGAATGGGCCGTGGTGGACCCGAGTACGGTACCATGACTGCGCGACCCCGTCAAATACCGGGGTCGTAATGCCTAGGCCCCGTCTTCTGTTACGCGCGCGGCAGCTTCGGCCAGGTCCGAATGCGGATGGTGCTGCGGGTAGACGGCGAATGGCGTCATCCTCGTGCGCGTCGGATTCTTCACCGAGTGCTACAAACCGATCGTGAACGGCGTCGTCGCCAGCATCGACGCGCTGCACGACGGCTTGTGCGCGCGCGGCGTCGAGGTCACGACGATCGCGCCGCACTTTCCGCGTTTCATCGACGACGAGCGCGACGTCGTGCGCATCCCGTCGCTGCCGCTGCCGACGCAAACCGCGTACCGTTTGTGCTTGCCGTATTTGAATGCCGACGACCGCCGCCGTGTGCGCGGGCTCGACATCGTGCACGCGCACTCGCCGTTCGTCACCGGTTGGATGGGCGCATCGTATGCGCGCCGTCATCGCATCCCGCTCGTGTTCACGTACCACACGCGATTGGATGCGTACGCGCATTACGCGCCGTTCGACCGCGGTACGACGGAGCGGGCGATGTCGGAGCTGACGCGCCGTTACGCCAATTGGGCCGATGCGGTCGTCGTGCCGACGCAAGCGATGGAGATTCGTTTGCGCGAGCTCGGCGTGCGCGCGCCGATCTCCGTCGTGCCCAGCGCGATCGACGTCGAACGCTTCGCGGGCGGACGGCGCAGCGCGCTCGTGCGCGCGCGGCTCGGTGCGAACGACGACGCGCCGCTCGCGCTCGTCGTATCGCGGCTCGCGATGGAGAAGAACGTCGAGCTCGCGCTCGACGCGCTGGCGCGCACGCCGGAGCTGCGGCTCGCGATCGTGGGCGAGGGACCGCATCGCGCGGCGCTCGAGGAACGCGCGCGGCGGCTGGGCGTCGGCGCGCGCGTGCGCTTCACCGGCACGCTGGCGCGCGAGCGGCTGCCCGACGTCTACGCCTCGGTCGACGCGTTCGTCTTCCCGTCGACGACCGACACCCAGGGGCTCGTGCTCGCGGAGGCCCTTGCGGCGGGGCTGCCCGTGATCGCCGCCGACAGCGCGGCATCCCGCGACGTGCTGGTCGGGGCGGGCCGGCTGGTGGCCGCCGACCCCGAGGCGCTGGCGCACGCTATTCGCGGCGCGTTGGCCGCGGGTCGCGACCAGAGTGCCGTACATTTGGCATTCTCGCGCTTTACCGTGGAGATGCAAACGCGGCGAATCCTCGAGCTCTACCAGGAGGTGCTGGCCGCGCGCGCAGCTTGACTTGACTCGAACACACGTTCGATATAGGATGATCTCACGGCCATGCAACAGACCGCCACTCGCCATCGCTCCGCCGACGTCGCCGTCGGCTACTCCGCCGACCGCACCGGCAACGGGATCGCCTACCTCGCGATCGCGACGGGCAGCGGCCGCACCGTCGCCAAGGTGCCGTTCAGCGCCGCGCCGCTCGCCGCGCTCGACGGGCGCGAGTTCGGGTACGCGGCGATCGCCGCCGCCGGCGGTTATCTGCGCGGCCACGGCTTCACGCGGGTCCGGCTGCGGCTCGCCGACGAGGCGGTCGTCGACGACCTCAACGCGCGCGGCAAGGTCGCGCCGGCCCTCGCGATGGCCTACGTCAAGACACGCTGCATCCTGCACGGCTTCGCGGCGGCGCGCGTCGAACGCGGCGAACCGATTGAAACCCACGACCTCGAGACGCGCGCCCGGGCGGAGATCGCCCTCCGCACCCCGGCGGCCGCCTAACCGGCGGCCGTCAGCTGCGGCTGACCGCCTCACCGCCGTCGATCTTCCGCACGACACGCTTGCGCTCTCGCGCGCGCTGATCGGCAAGCTTTTGGTGCGCGTGCTCGACGGCGAGACGCTGATCGGGCGCATCGTCGAGACCGAGGCGTACTTCCCGCACGATCCCGCGTCGCACGCGTTTCGCGGGCCGACGCAGCGCAACCGCGCGATGTTCGGCCCGCCGCTGCACGCCTACGTCTACTTCATCTACGGCGCCAACTGGTGCCTCAACGTGACCAGCGAGGGCGAGGGCGTCGGCGCGGCGTCGCTCGTGCGCGCGTGCGAGCCCGTCGCCGGTTTGGCGACGATGCGCGCGCTGCGCGGGCGGGCGGACGTGAAGGACCGCGACCTCGCGCGCGGCCCGGGCAACCTCTGCCGCGCCTTCGCGATCGGCCCGGCGTTCGACGGCGCCGACCTGACCGCCGGCCCCGCGCTATGGCTCGCCGACGACGGCATCGTGCTCCCGGTCGGCGTGAGCCCGCGGATCGGGATCACCAAGGCGGCCGAGGCGCCGCTGCGCTTCTACGCGCGCGGAAACCCCAGCGTCAGCGGACCGCGCGCCTTGTCGCCCTGACGCCGCTGTGGTAGACTCCGTTCGTCGCGCGGGTCTGATCCGTGCGACGTTCTCGTTCCTCGGCGCCTCGCCGACGAGCGGCCCCGGCAGCCTCGCCGGTCCGGCCCCGTCGCGCGGATCGCCCGTCTCCCCAGGGAGCACTTCGCTGCAGTTCGACAACCGACCCCAGCACAACGGCAAGCCGGAAGGCGGCGGCCGCCGCCGCCGCTCGCGGCGCAACCGCCAACGCTTCAACGAGAACGGCGTGCCGCAGCAGCAGCACGACGTGTTCACCCAGCCGGAGTTTCCGCAGGCCGTCGGGCCGCCGCTGCTCTCCGCCGAGCAGCTCGGCGAGATGAGCAAAGCGGAGCTCAACGAGCTCGCCAAGACCTTCGAGATCGAGCTCCCCACCAAGATCAAGAAGGACGAGCTCATCGCGCAGATCGTCGAGATCCAAGCGCAGCGCAGCGGCCTCGAGAAGGCCAACGGCGTGCTCGACATCTTGCCGGAAGGCTACGGCTTCCTGCGCCGCGAGGGCTATCTCGTCGGCGCGGACGACATCTACATCTCGCAGTCGCAGATCCGCCGTTTCGAGCTGCGGCGCGGCGACCTCGTCGCGGGCCAAGTGCGCAAACCCAAAGAGAACGAGAAGTACTACGGCATCGTCAAGGTCGAGACGGTCAACGGCCACCCGCCCGAGACGCTGTCGAACCGCCGGATCTTCGAAGATCTCGGCGCCGAGCCGCCGGAGCAGCGCTTCACGCTCGAGACGCGCGGCGATCTCACGACGCGCGCGCTCGATCTGTTCGCACCGCTCGGCAAGGGTCAGCGCGCGCTGCTGCTCGCGCCGCCGCGCACCGACGACGGCGCGCTGCTCGTGCGCATCGCGCGCGCGATCGAGGCGAACCATCCCGACGCGCACGTGATCGTGCTGCTGGTCGACGAGCGTCCCGAAGCCGTCGCGCACTTGCAGCGCGCGCTGGACGTCGAGGTCGTGGCGACGACGTTCGAGGAGCATCCCGACAACCACGTCACCACCGCGGAGCTCGTGTTCGAACGCGCGAAGCGGCTCGCCGAGCTGGGCCACGACGCGGTCGTGCTCCTCTCGTCGATGACGCGGCTGGTGCGCGCGTACGCCGCGATCT
>CAWBTJ010000033.1:0-15363 GCA_963791645.1 Vulcanimicrobiota bacterium
CCGGTCTTCACGCTCTGCGCGTGCTCTTCCATCTTCCAGTTCGGGTCTTCGTACTCGTCGTGGTCCTTGAACATCAGCCACGGCTCGCCGTGCTCGCCTTCGCGCGGTTTCATCTTCACCAGCGTGAACAGGCCCTTGAGCTTGTGGCCCGCGAGCACGATTTTCATTTTCCCCTTCGCGATCTCCGCGACGGGGTCGTCGCCCTCGAACAGATCGTAGAAGCCCTCGTCCCAGACGATCACCTCGCCCGCGCCGTAGTTGCCCTCGGGGATCACGCCTTCGAACGTGCGGTAGTCGAGCGGATGATCTTCGGTCTTCATCGCGAGCCGTTTCTCGCCCGCGATCAGCGTAGGGCCTTTGGTGACCGCCCACGACGGCATCACGCCCGCCGCTTCCAAGCGGAAGTCCCAGTGCAGCCGCGTCGCGCGGTGCTGCTGCACGACGAAGCGGAGCTTCTTGGTAGAAGCCCGCTTGCGTTTCGCGCCCGACGGTTCCGGCGTCGCCGAGAAGTCGCGTTTGCGCGCGTACTCGGCGAGTTGGTCGGTGCTCGTCTTTTTCAGATGTGCCCTCCGGCGGTCAGACCGCGTCGTCGCGCACGTCGCGCTTCGTCTTGTCGTAGTCGGCCTTCAGATCGTGGCCGGCTTCTTTGACGTGCGACGCGACGCGGTCGCCCAGCGGCATGCTGTCGCCTTCGACGGCGCGCTTCACTTTTTCGGCGCCGGCCTGCACGCGGTGCTTCGCTTCGTCCAGCGCGTCGTGCGTATCGTCTTTGATCGTGTCGACCGTGCGGCGGGCGTCGTGTTCATCGCGCCGATCCATCAGTGCGTGCTCCCGTTGGTCGTCGTGGTGGTCGACGTGCCGGACGTGCCGGTGTTCGTCCCGCTCGACGTCGTCGTGCTCGTCGTGTTGCCGCTCGTGCTGCTCGTCGCGTTCCACGGCTGCCATACGAACAGCCCGATCAGGGCGACGACGACGATGACGGCGATCAAGCTGAAGGTCGCGAGCGACCCCCCGTTTTCACGATCGACCGAGATGTTGCGTTCTTCCATTCGTCAGTGTCCCTCCGATTTTCCAAAGGTTCACGTACCCAGGAAACCGCGGGACGCGTCGGATTACGCCGCACGACGGACACGGATCACATATGTCCGAGAACGGTGACATGTCCGGGTGGGCCTCAGCTGTCCGCGCGCAGGTACGTATTCCAGTACCAGCAGCCCCACGCGCCGGCGATGACGCTCCACACGATCAGCCCTTGCGCCACGCGCCACAACTGCGTGCGGGTTTGGCGGGCCGCAAGGCCCATCAGCACGAGGACGAACGGCTCAAAGTCGAGCGCGTGCCGCATGCCGAACTGCGAGCCGCCGTTCGCATAGTAAAGGAGCGACGGCCCGGCTACCAGCGCCGTCGCGATCCACAGCGACACGACGAGCCGGCGCGGCTCGCGCGCCAGCAGCGCGAACACCAGCGCCGGGCTCGTGAACCACAGCGCCGTGCCGAACGCGAGCGGCTCGAGATACGGGAACTGGCTGTGCCAGCGCGGCGCCACCACGAAGAACGAGAACAGCTCCACCGGCACGTTCGCGAGCCCGAACGGCGAGCCGCCCGGCGCGCCCATGAACGGGTCTTGATGGTAGAAAACGGTATGCCCCGCGTCCCACGGCACGTGCCAGCGCGCTTCGTTGTACGCCACCCAGATCACGAAGAACGGCACCAGCGCGAGCACGAACGCGAGCGCGCTGCGCAGCCGGCGCTCGCGTTCCAGAAAACCGTTCCACACCCACCACAGCATCACGGGCAGCGCCATGACGAGCGTGAAGCGCGAGCCCAGCGCGAGCGCGGTCCACAACGCGACGAGCCAGCCGCGGCGCTTGCCGGCGAGCTCGCACAGCGCGAGCAGCACGAACGCGACGGCCGACGTCTGCGCGATGAACCACACGTCGCCCAGCATCGAGCACCACAGCAGATCCGTGCCGGCGAGGAAGAACACGACGAGCCAGACCGTCGTGCGGTTCGTCACGCCGATGCGTTCGAGCAGCGCCCACGCCGCGCCGATGGCGACCCCGCACAGTAAGCACGCCAGCAGCGTCTGGTTCGCGGCCGTGCCGACGAGCATCACCAGCGGCAGGATCAGCACCGCGGGGACCGGGTCGTTGACGATGTAGCGGTGGCCTTCGAACAGCACGGCGTCGATCGAGGAGTCGCGCCACAGCGCGTCGATGTCGATGTGCCCGTGCAGCAGCGAGCTCGCGAGCAGCACGTAGTTGTCGTACGGCGAGACGCGCCCGTGCGCGGCGACGAGCGCGACGATCGCTCCGAGCAAACCCGCGAGCAAGGCGTTCACGGCGGTAGGATCTCGTAGACCTGCGGGGTGCCGGCGGCGAGCAGGTGCGTGCGGTAACCGTGCAGCTGCGGCGGGCCGTCGGACACGATCGTGAGCTGGTGATCGCGCATCCAGCGCCCGTATTCGGAGACATAATCGGCCGGAAGCGCGGTGACGACGATGCGGTTGCCGAGCCCGCGATCGACGTACGCTTTGTACGCAAGGGGTGTCGCCCAATCCCACACCGCGACGACGACCGCGCCGTCGCGCGTGCTCGCGGCGACGCGGTCGCCGAGCTCGCGTGCTTCGGTGTCGCCGCGGCGCGCGAAGATGTCGGCGCCCAGCGCGACGTCGCGCACGACCGCGACCGCTAGCAGCGCGCCGACCACGCCGAGCGCGAGCGTGGGCCGCTCGCGGCCGAACGCGCGCACGGTGCGATCCGCAGCGACGGCGATCCCGAGCGCGGTGACGGCGTACAGCGCGAACACGTAACGGCTGGGATCGGCCTCCGCGGGATACGACGCGCCGAACAGCGCCGGAACGACGCCCGCAAGCAGCAGCCCGAGGCCGATCGCCGGCGACTGCGCCGCGACGAACGCGAGCCCGATGAGCGCCACGATCGGCAGACCCTGCGGCTCGTCGTCGGTGAAGAAACCGCCGAAGCGGTCCACGGCGCGGGCGAACGCGTGCGGCGTGAACAGCGACGAGAGCGTCTCGCCCGGCCCCCACTCTTCCCCGGCGACGAGCGTGCGGAATCCCTGGCGCGTCGCGGGATGATGATCGTCCCAGAACGGGCGCCCCGGCGCGATGCCGAGCGCGAGGGTGGGATCGAGGCGATGCGCGCTGACGTACGCGCTGCGTAACGGCAAGTACGCGTATGCCGCGATGACGATCACCGCCGCGACCGCGACGCCGCCTGCGACGACGCGCACCGGCCAACGCCGCGCGAGCGCGATGACGACGCCGCCGAACAGGATGAGCACCGTCGTGTTGTCGATCGCGACCGCGACGCCGGCGATCGCGATCCCGGTCCCGAGCACGCGCGGCTCGCCGCGCAGCGCCCAGCGCACCGCGAGCGCGACGGCGACGAACGCCACCGCGAAGCCCAGCGGGTGCACGTCGGCGTACGTCGCGCGAAACCACACGGTGTGCGCGAACGCGAAGGTCCAGCCGCCCAGGATCGCGACCAGCGGCACGGCGTCGAACATCAGCGCGAGCGCGGTGATCGTTGCGGTGCCGCAGGCGACCGACACGGCGGAGAGCGCGTTGACCCGCGCCGCGACCGAGCCGAACGGCAGCAGATGCGTCCAGAGCCAGCCGACGATCACGTAGCCCGGGAAGCCCGTCGGATACGGGATCCCCGCGATCCACACCACCGTCTGGAGGTCGCCCGCATCCCAGAAGCCGACCGAAGTCCGCACCGAGGCGAGCAGCACGACGAGCGGGACGGCGAACGCGATCGCGACCGTGCGCGTCCCGTGGAGGCGGAGAAGCAAGCGCGTGCAACTACGCCCGATGCTTCGAACCGGCCTGTCGCGCAAGCGGGTGGTGGTCGCCGAGCCGTTCGCGGAACACGGCTTGGCGGTGCTGCGCGACGCGGGCATCGACGTCGACTCGCAGGTGGGCGGCACGCGCGCGGAGCTCGTCGCGGCGCTCGCGACCGCCGACGGCTTGATCGTCCGCTCCGAGACGCGCGTCGACCGCGAGCTGCTCGCCGCCGGACCGCACCTGGCGGTCGTGGCGCGCGCGGGCGCCGGCGTGGACGCGATCGACGTCGATGCCGCGACCGACGCCGGGATCATCGTGCTCAACACGCCGGGCGCGAACACGCTGGCCGCGACGGAGCAGACGTTCGCGCTGATGCTGTCGCTGGCACGCCGGACGCCGCTCGCCGTGCAGCAGCTGCGTGAAGGCGTGTGGGACCGCAAGAACTTGATCGGCACGGAGCTCTACGGCAAGACGCTCGGCATCGTCGGACTCGGCCGCATCGGCGGCAACGTCGCGACGCGCGCGAAGGCGTTCGGGATGACGATCCTGGTGCACGACCCGTACGTCACCGCGGCGCGCGCGGACGCGTACGGCGCGCGGCTCGTGGACCTCGCGACGTTGTTGCGCGAAAGCGACGTCGTCACGCTGCACGTACCGCTCACGCCGCAGACGCTCGGCATGATCGACGCCTCGGCGTTGCGAATGCTGCGCCCGCACGCGTACGTGATCAACTGCGCGCGCGGCGGCGTGATCGTGGAACGCGACCTGCTCGACGCGCTCGACGCCAACGTACTCGCGGGCGCGGCGATCGACGTCGTCGCGGAAGAACCGCCGCCGCGCGGCGGTACCGGCGCGGCATTGCACCGCCACCCTAAGGTGATCGCGACGCCGCACCTCGGCGGGTCGACGCACGAAGCGCTCGCGCGCATCGCGACCGAGCTCGCGCACGACGTCGCGCGCGCACTGCACGGCGCGCCGGCCGGCGGCGCGGTGAACGCGCCGGTGCCGAGCGGTCCGGACGCGGAGCGCATCCTGCCGTTCGTGGACGTCGCGTACCGGCTGGGCCGGTTCTACCCGCAGTACGCTCGCCCGGCGCGGATGCCGGCGTTCGCGCTGGTGCTCGGCGGAAACCTCGCCGGCGTCCCGCCCGAGCCGCTGACGCGCGCGTTCCTCAGCGGCTTACTGCAGGCCACCACCGACCGTCGCGTGTCGGTCGTGAACGCCGATGCTGTCGCGCGCGAGCTCGGTATCGCCGTGGACGCGCGCGACGACTCGGGTTCGTACGGGTACGCGGCGTCGCTGCGGCTCGTCGCGGACGGCACGACGATCACCGGCACGTCGATCGGCGGCGCGCCGCGCATCGTGGAGCTTAACGGCTACGAGATCGACGCGACGCCGATCGGCGCGATGGTGCTCACGCAGCACCGCGACGTACCGGGTATGATCGGCCGCGTCGGAACGATCCTGGGCGACGCGCAGGTGAACATCTCGACGATGCAAGTCTCGCGCAACACCGTCGGCGGCGACGCCATCATGGTGCTTTCGACGGATCGTCCCGCCGGCGAAGCGACGCTCGCCGCGCTGCGCGCGATCCCAGGGATCGCAGGCGTCCGCTCCGTCGAAGTCTAGCAGGTAGCGGTCCCGGCGGGCGAAACTGTTTCCGCAAACAGGTTCGCCAAACGAGGGGGTGTGTTATTTCATTCCGACGCGGCATCATCGTCATCCCGGTTGCGCTCTCCGCGGTGCTGGCCGTTACCTTCGCGCTGCCGAGCGCGGTGCGGTCGCAGACGCCGGTCCAACTCGCAGCGCTCCACCCGTGCGCGCCGGGCACGCCGAATCCGACGAGCATCGTCGAGGACCCGCCGGTCGCACCCGATCCGCACAACATCACGCTCTACGCGTTCCAAGACGGAACGCGCTTCTGCTACAAGCAGCACCCCGGCGACGCGTATCGCGAAGCGCCCACGATCGTCGCGCGTAATTTCCCCGACTATTTCGACATCACGCTGATCAACCGGCTCCACGCGCCCGCGGCGTCGCCATCGTCCGCGGCACACGACGCGCACATGGCGGCGCAACCGCCGCCGCAAGGCGATCCGCCGTGCCCCGTGCTCGGCACGGGGCCCACGCCTCCGCCGATGCCGCCGACCGGGCAGACGTGGCCGACGCCGAATCCGGCACGCACGTTCCCGTCGAGCCCGTACCTGACGTACCTCGACCATAAGCGCTCGGTCGACCCGTACTTTCCGCGGCCGGGTGTGACGCCGCCCCATCAAGGCGACACCAATCTCCATTTCCACGGCTTGGACACCGACCCGCTCGAAGACAACGTCTTCCGGTCGACGGCCGTCGCGCCGATGCGCACGTGCAAGTTCCATATCCCGCTGTATCGCAATCAGGCGGTGGGCACGTATTGGTATCACACCCACATGCACCACGTGGCGGAGCTGCAGGTCAGCGGGGGCCTCGCGGGCGCGCTGATCATCGTGTCGCCTTCGGCGTCGTCGCCACACGACGCGTCGGCGCCGAGATACGACGGCCGCGTTCTCATCGTGAAAGATCTCGTGGATGCGGGCCGTACGAGCGAAGCCGTGCAAAAGGAGCACCGCGCCGAACAGCTCGCGGCGGCGCACGCTCTCGTGACCGCCGCCGTGACGCCGGTGGCGGCCACGACGCCGGCGGTAGCCGGGACGCCGACACCGGTTCCGAACGTCGACCCGAGAAATCCGCCGGCCTGGTATACGCCCACCGGCAACGGTGACCAGAGCGTCGACTGCCACGGCAACACGCCCGAGCCGCACGCGACGTATCAGCCGATGACGGTCAACGGGGTTCGCATCCCAATCACGGGCGACACGCACGTACGCATCCCGCAGACGTGGCACTCCGCCGGCGCCGACGAACGGTATCGCATCATCGACGCGAGCGCGAACGGCTATCTCCACGTGAAGCAGTACGAGGTGGTCGGCGGCGTGCGGCAGGAGAAGCGGCTCGTGGTCGTCGCGCGCGATGGCGTCGACGTCGGCAACAACCATCTCGCCGTCCACCGGCGCAGCGTGCTGGTGCCTCCCGGCGGGCGGCTCGACATCAGCGTCGCGCGCTCACCACACGATCAGATCATCGTCGCCGACGGCGACTTCTGCGCCGGCAACAACGGCGACGCCACGCCGTCACGCGATCTCGTCGTGATCCATCCGCCGAAGCTTCTCGGCAGTTCGGTTACGGCTCACGCCCATCGCGTCCTCGCGGCGCCCGTCCCGTACCTCGCGGATGCCACGCACGTGACCGCGGCGGACGCGTTCCTGAAGTCGCTCGCACCGGAATCGCAGCGGCCGCATCGCGTGCTGACGTTCCAGCAGTACTGGGACGGCTTCTACGTGACCGAGACGTCCGGCGACGATCCGATGCACCTCACGGCGGCCAACTTCACCGAGGAGCCCTTCACGCTCGCGCCGCCGCAAGCGGGGTCGCACGACACGTACGTCATGCCGACGATCCACGTGCACCGGCCGGTGCGCAAGCCCGGATCACCGCCGTACGTCGAGCACTGGACGCTGGTGAACGCGGCGACGCAGATCCACGCCTTCCACATCCATCAGCTCACGTTCGTAACGCTCAACAATCCGTTCGAACCCCGGCAGACGCGCGTCTTCGAGGACACGACGCCGTTGATGCCGGGCACGCCATGCATCATGCAGCCTGACGGAAAAACGTGCGTCAAGCGCACGGACAACACGTTCACGCAGTGGGTGCTGCCGACCAGGACGGAGATCGAGATCGACTTCACCAAAGTCCCGGTGGGCAGGTGGGTGTACCACTGCCACATGCTCGACCACGAAGACAAGGGGATGATGGGGATCATCCAGGTCGACTGAAACGAAACGGGCGCGCCGTCAACGACGACGCGCCCGCAGGGCTACATGACGACAGGGCTACATGGCCTTTTTCATCGCCGTGACGACGATCGTGCCCTTCATGGACGGATGGATCATACAGTGATACGGAAACGTCCCAGCCTTGGTGAACGTGAACGAGAACGTCTTCGTTTTAGCGATGTGCCCGGAGTCCCACACGCCCGTGTTCGACGTCGTCGTATGGTCGATTTGGGCATTGTTCGTCCACGTCACCTTCGTGCCGACGGGCACGGTCAGCGACGGCGGGGTGAACTTGAAGTTCGTGATCGAGACGGCACCGGCCGCCATCATGCTGTGCTTTGCCGCGACTTGCACAGTTGGCTTCGCGTCGTTCGCGACGACGGGCGCGGCGGTCGCCAGAGCGACCCCAACGCCTAAGACGATAGCTAGAACTCTCATGTGAAGAGAGTTCATATGCCGCTGCACGACACCTCCCCTACCCCCTCAAAACGAGCAATCTAAAACCGTCGCGCGTCGCCCGCGGATGCCGATTCGGGGCGGACCGGGTCCGGTCATGATGGTCCAACCGGCGAAGGCCGAGATCGAGATCGACTTCCGCAGCGACCCGCCGGGCACGTGGGTTTTCCACTGCCACATGCGCTTCCACGAAGACCACGGGCATGATGGGAATCATTCAGGTCGATTAGCGCGGGCACGGCTTCGAAGAGGAGTCGCCTCGAGCAGCGCGAGAAGAGAGGCCTCGGCGGTCTCGGCGCTCAATAAGAGCGAGAGTACGCTGACCTTAGGGCACAGTAGCGAGGGGGTTCTCATGCCGTTCACGTGGCAAATCAGCATCAATCAGCGTGGCTCCGGATTCACGTACGACCCGCCGGAACTCGATGCTGCGGTCGGCGACCAGATATTCTGGACGAACAACGACGAGAACGAGCATTGGCCTGGGCTCCCCCACAACCCGACGTACTTCATGGCGGACCCGATCGCACCGGACTCGTCGTCGGCGACCTTCGTTCCCGGCGTAAAAGGGACGGTGTCCTACATCGATTCTCTCCACAAGAACGCTCATGTGACGGCGAAGATCGTCGTAAGCTGAACAGAGAGAAGAGCGTATGACGTCACGTACATTGCGGCGCGGTGCCGTCGCCGGCATCTTTGCCATTCTTGTCCTCGCCGGTGCGCGCGTTCCTGCGGAAGCGCAAACCCAGCGTAAGGAGTGTCCGCGTCAGCTGCCGCTCATCGACGTACCCCAGATCAAGAGCCACGGCGGAAAGCTGAAGGCCACGCTGCGGCTCAAGGACGGAACGCGGACGATGTGGGACTACGGCGGCGCCAATCCGTTGTGCGCTCCGCAAAAGGTGCGGTATTTCGAAGGCGCTGATCCGACGAACTCGCTAGCATGGCCTACCGGCCCGGAGCCCATCCCGGGACCAACGTTTCGGGCGCGCGTCGGCGACCTCGTCGAGATCACGTTCTTCAATCAGATCAACCCGAACAACTTCGCCGGAAGTCTCGATCGCGGTGCGGTCGGCGGAACCGAAGCGTGCGATCAATACACCTTGAGCTCGTCGCAGGCGGCCAGCGCAAACCAGTACGGAAAGAATACCCCTACGAACAATATGGGCGGCGACGTGTTTCCGGACTGTCTGCACGGGTCGAGCACGACCAACGTACATTTCCACGGCACGCACACCACGCCCAGCACCACCGGCGACAACGTGCTGCTGTTCATCCGCCCGGCGCTGCGCAGCAAAGACCCGACCCAGCCTCCGCTGCAACCGTCCGAAGCACAGGCGAACGGCATCCTGGGCGACTTCTTCAAGCAATGCGAAGCACACGGTCCGCCGCGTTCGTGGACGGACATGCCTCCCGCATGGCAAGCCCTGCAGAAGAGCCTCATTCAGCAGTTCGACACGACCGCGCCGTACAAGGGACGCGTCGGGCTGCCCGGCGCGCCGGCACTGCCGCACGAATCGCAGCTCTGGCCCGTGAACGAGCGCGAGATCAAAGCGGGACTGTGGCCGCAGTATCAGATCGGCGCCGATCCGTACTGCTTCCCGCTACCGAAATACGATGCTAAGAAAATGCGGATGGGCCAGTCGCCCGGCACGCACTGGTATCACGCGCACAAGCACGGTTCTACCGCCCTGAACGTTGCGAACGGAATGACGGGAGCCTTCATCGTCGAAGGCGACTATGACGATCAGCTGCGTCAGTACTACGGCGCGAACCTGCATGAAAAGGTGCTGGTGATCCAGCAGTTGTCGACGGCTCCGTTCCCGTTGACCAACACCACGGGAGGGCCGCCCGGAGCTCCAAGACCGCAAATATCGGTCAACGGGCGTCTCGATCCGGTCGTTGCGATGCAGCCCGGCGAAGTGCAAATGTGGCGCATCGTGAACGGGTCGTTCCGCGACGGGATCGACTTCGCGTACTTCAAGGCACAGCCGCCCAGCCCGGCGGGGATCCCGCCGAAGCCGCAATGCGATGTAATGGGTGCGCCGGCTCAACCGCCGACCGTTCAATGGCGGCAGATCGCCCAGGACGGCGTGCAGTTCAACGTCGCGAATTACGACGCGTCGGCCGGCAAGCCCAACGTTGAATTCAACCTCGCTCCCGCCAACCGCGCCGACCTGCTGGTCAAAGCGCCGACCCAATCCGGGAACTACACGCTCTGCGTCGTGCGAAACAACGGCATGCACGTGCAGGGCGCGCCGCCGCCGAAGCCGGCCGGCGCACCCGACGATCCGAGCGTTCTGCTGACCGTGAACGTCGGCGGTACGAAGCTCAATCCGGTGATGGACTTCATCCCACACGAACGGTTCCCGATACAGCCGTCGTTCTTGACCGATATCACGCGGTCCGAGATCCACAAGTGGAGAGAACTCTCCTTCGGCCCCGGCAACCAGTTCATCGACGGCAAGACGTTCTCCGATCATCACATCGACCAGCAGATGACGCTGAACACCGCCGAAGAGTGGACGGTGAAGAACGAAGCCAACGACAAGTCCCACCCGTTCCACATCCACATCAACCCCTTCCAGATCATCGAGCTGTTCGAGCCGAACAATCTCGGCCCCGACGCCACCAGAAAACCCACGCCGGGTTACCCGAACCCCTGCTACGTCGACCCGAACGACCCAGACACGTTCGATCCAGGGCGCGATAACTATAAGCCGTGCCCGTCGCGGCAACTGCCGGGGCCGTGGATCTGGTGGGACACGTTCCCGATTCCCACCGCACAGCACATCAGGCTCGGCTGCCAAACGATCACTGCGTGCGACGAGAAGATCCGGGCTTACACCAAGTGCACGCCACCGGTCCCCGCACAAGGTACGACGTCGGCCAAACCAGGGGTTTGCACGGAGACCATGCCCGGTTGGTTCCGGATGCGCAGCCGCTTCGTGGACTTCACCGGCCAGTACGTGCTGCACTGTCACATCCTGGTGCACGAAGATCGAGGCATGATGCAGCTCATCGAAGTCGTTTCCGACCGGACGCCGTACTCGCATCACTGACGCGCATCCGGATCCCAGTTCGAACAGTCTTCACTGCGACGTGAAGTCTACGCTGAACACGTAGTCCGCGGCGACCGGTTCGCAGTTCTTCACCTCGGTGCGGAACTGCGAGCCGCGCGCTGCGGCGAGCGCCGCCAGATTCAGAACCGCGCTCGGCGAACTCTGGATGCGCGTGCCGGCGACGCGGCTTTGCGCATCCAGCGAGACGACGACTTGCACGATGCCCGAGATGCCCTGCTGCTGCGCGAGCGTGGGCGTGTCGGGCTCCAACGCGCGGAGCGTGGTCGCGGCGACGTTCGGGCGCGCGCACGACAGCGGCGTCGGCGTTGGTCTCGGTGTCGGTTGCGGCGTCGCCGCCGGCGGCACCGGCGTTGAGGACACGTCGCCCGCGCCCGGCGCGGGCGTTCCGGAATGCGTCGGGTTCCCGCCGGTGTCGCCGGCGATGTGCGTGTTCGCCGGCTCACCGGCGCCCGCGTGCGGCTGCGCATCTTGATGCGGCGGGTGGATGAGGAGCGGCCGCTGCTGTACGGGACGTTGCGGCGGCGGTGTCGCGTGTGGCGGCTGTGTCGGCGGAACGGTGGGTTTCGGGGTCGGCGGAGGCGTGGGCGGCGGCGTCGGCATGCGGTGGTCGACGCCGACGGAGTCGATGCGCTCTTCTTCCGTGGCCGTCGCCGGCGTGTGCACGAACGGCAGCACGATCAGGTGCACGGCGATGGAGATCCCGAAACCGTAGGCGAGAAAGCTCCGCGTACGCTCGCGCGAGTGGATCATCGTTGCGTTCTCCTACGACGTTACGACGTGACGAAGCCGACGTCGTCGAGGCCGGCGATCTTCGCGGCGTCGAGGATGCGGATGATCGCCGAGTACGGCGCCTTCACGTCGGCGGCGAGCGCGACGTGCAGCCTGCCGCGGCGGCGCACGGTGTCGAGCAGATCGGCGTACAGCGCGTGCTCGTCGGAGCGCCGGCCGTCCACGGTGATCGCGCCGCGCTCGTTCACCAGCACCGATATCGTACGCAGTACGGTTTCGTGCGTGGGCCGCGCGGAGCTCGGGTCCCGGAGCTGCTGCTCGAAGCCCGGCGGCGCGACCAGCGCCGCGAGGATCATGAAGATGATCAGCAGCACCAGCAGGACGTCGGTGAACGGCGTGATGTTGATCTCGGCCATGACCGCATCGTCGCGTACTGCTTCCATGCCGTTGCGTCGGTTGCGCGGCCGGGAAGGTTCAGCGCCGCGCCCGAACGGCACGCCGGTGCGCGTGTACCTCGCGCGGCACGGCGAAACCACGTGGAATCTCGCCGGCCGCTATCAAGGCCGGCTCGAGTCGGAGCTGAGCCCGCTCGGCGAGCGGCAGGCGCTCGCGCTCGCGGACGCGATGCAGCGCGCGAACGCGGGCCGCGTCGTCAGCTCGCCGCTGCGGCGCTGCACCGAAACCGCACGGCCGGCCGCGGAACATGCCGGCGTGCCCGTCGAAACCGACGACCGGCTCATCGAGATCGCGCACGGCACGTGGGAAGGCCGCTTGCGCGACGAGCTCGCCGCGAACGACCCCGTGCGCTACCGCGCGTGGCGCGAGGATCCCGCGCACGTGTCGTTCGAAGGCGGGGAAAGCATCGCGCAGGTGCTCGAGCGCTGGCGCGATTTCGCGACATCGTTTGCGCCGGACGCGCCCACGCTCGTCGTGACGCACGATGCAGTCGTGCGCGTCGCGCTGGTCGACGCCACGTCGCGCGGGCTAGACGATTTCTGGACGACGCGCGTCGAGAACGGCGCGTACGCGGCCTTCGACGTGCACCACGGCCGGTGGACGCTCGTCGAGGAGTGCGTCAGCGATCACCTAGGCGCGCTGCGTGCCCCGATCGAGGGCCAGGCGCTCTAGTAGGCGGGTACCCCGTGCGCCACGACGTGGTGATGCAAGGTGTTGAATCCGCTCTCACTAGATTCCACGATGACGCTGATCTCGTCCGCGCGGCCGGGCGCGCGCACGAACAGCGTCGCGGGCGTGCCGGCGTCGAGCGCGCCGATGTCGCGGCTCGCTGCGCCGTTGCGCAAGAGGACGTGTGCGCCGCGCGGCACGTTGTTCGCGACGATGTACACCCACGAACCGTCCCGCGAGTAGAGCGCCTTGGCGACCACGTTCGCCTCCGACGCGAGCGTGGTATGCCCGAAGTGCGACGACGCGATTGCACCGAGCGCGGCGTCGGTCTGCGCGAGCTGCGCCGACGCGGTGTGCGCGGCGGTGCTCTGGAACGCCGTCGTCGCGGCGAACACAACGGCGGCAGCGGTTGCGGCGGTCGTCCACCAGGCGCGGCGCGGTACGGCCGCCGGCATCGGCGGCAGCGCCGCCGCGAGCGATGCCGCCGCGGACTCGGCGGCGACGACGCGCGCGCGGCACGCGTCGCAGGCGGCGAGGTGCGCTTCGATCTCCGCGTCGCGTCCGCGATCGGTCAGGCCGAGAGCGTAGAGCTCGGCGTCGTCGTCGAGGTGGTTCACGATATGGGTTCTCCGGAGAGGCTGGTGTGCAGCCGTCGCAGCGCGCCGGCGAGGCGGCTCTTGACGGTGCCGAGCGGGGTGTCGGTGTCCTGCGCGACTTCGGCGAGCGTGCGGTGCCCGTAGTACGCGCGCAGGATGACGTCGCGCTGGTTGTCGGGCAGCGCGTCGAGCGCGCGCTGCACGCGGCGCGTTTCGACCGGGTCGATCGCGGCGGTCTCGTCAGGCGCGTCCGGATCGTTCGCCGCGCGCACCTCGCGCAGATGGCGGCGCTTGGCGCCGCGCAGCGTGTCGAACGCTTCGCGCCGCACGCACGCGATGAGGAACGGGAGCAGCGCGCCGCGCTCGGGCCGGTACGCGCCCGCGCTCCACACGCGCACGAGCGCGCCGTGCACGACGTCCTCCGCCGCGTCGCGGTCGCGCACGACGTCGTACGCGACCGCGCGCAGCCGGGGAGCGTACGCGCGGTACGCGAGGTCGAACGCCGGCTCGTCGAGCGCCATCGGGCGCGCTTCGACGACGATCAGCTCTGCGCTAGCGTGCGGTCTTGCCATGCCGCGCGACCGGCGACCTCGACGGTGCGGTAGCCGAGCACGCCGAGCAGCGAGTCCGGCGCGACCTTGAGCGGCCCCGGCTTCGCGTTGGGCGTGCCGGGCGCGGCCTGCGGGAACGCCGTCGCGCGCGCCGTCGCGAAGCGGATCGCGCCGTCCTGGTGCTCGAGGACCTGATGGATGTGGCCGTTGAGCACGGTAACCGCGTCGAAGCGTCGTAATAGGGAGATCGCCTTCGTGCCGTCGGTGGTCGTCCAGCCCCACTCGGGCGCCGCCGCGAACAGCGGCACGTGGCCGAACACGACGAGCGGCGTGTCGTTCTTGCGCGCAGCAAGATCGTCGGCCAGCCATTTCAATTGTTCGTCGCCGAGCATGCCCATCGTCTCGCCTTCGCCGACGTTGATCAGCGAGACGAAATGGATCCCGCCTTGGTCCCACGCCGACCAGCCGCGGCCCGCCGCGTCTTTGCGCGCGAACGCCGCCGCGTAGCGCTTGGGACCTTCCGCGCCGATCACGTCATGCTCGCCGGGGATCGTGATCAGCGGCGCGCGCAGCGTGCTCAGGATCGCGCGCGCGTCGTCGAACTCCGTCGCTTTGCTCAAGTGCGTGACGTCGCCGGTGTGCATGACGAACGCCGGCTGCACCGGCATCGCGTTGATCGACGCGACCGCTTTGGACAGCGTGCCGCGCACGTCGTCGTTCGCCGGACCGGTGTAGCCGATGTGGCTGTCGCTGATCTGCACGAAGCCGAAGGACTTCGGCGACGCGTCCGCGGTCGCGCGCACGATGCCGTCGGCGCCCAGGACGTAGAGGATGCCCGCGCCGGTCCACGCCACGTGGCCGACGAAATCGCGCCGCTTCACGTAGAGCTCGTTGGGCGGCTTGCCGCCGTCACGACGATCGTGCCGTGCATCATCGGGTGGACGGTGCAATGGTATGCGATCTTGCCCGCTTTCATAAAAGCACGCGTCCATTTCTGGCCTTGGTTGAGGCCTTCGGAGTCCCACGCCGCGTCGTCGGCGGTCGCGGTGTGCGCGTCGTCGTCGTCGTTGACGAACGTGACCTTGTCGCCGGCCTTCACGGTGAGCGAAGCGGGAACAAAGGCGTCGTCGCGGATGTGGACGACGG
>CAWBTJ010000034.1:0-7458 GCA_963791645.1 Vulcanimicrobiota bacterium
GAAGTCATGGCCGACCCGTCCGGTTCGCCCTACGCTCACGTGGAACCGCCTGGCCACCCCTTGACCGAACGCATGTTCGGTGATAGACTAAGAGCGTGGGGTTTGAGTCGGCGACCGCGTGTCGTTGATGCTCGGCCCCGCTTCTTTTTTAGCACCGGATGATTCCGTCCGGGTCCGCGGCGCAGCGCTTCCGCGGAACACAATGGCGCGAAGGATCGGGAACGCTCGCTCAAAGTTCAGCCCGGTCAGCCGAAGCAGCGGGTACTTCCTTGCGGAACAACGTGTAGACGCACGCATCAGCCGCTTGAACCATGAACGACCGGTGCGACTTGCGGTAACCGATGTCATCGACGAGGCGGCGCAACGGAACGTTTGCAGCCCCTTCTCGGAAATGGATCGGATTATTGGTTCGCAAACGCTCGAGCAAGTCGTCGTCGGTCTTGCCCTCGTCGCATATCAACATCGCGTGATCGTCTTCCGCACGCATCGTCCGATCGACGCGGGTGATGAGGCGCTCGAATACACGCGACTCCAGCGCGAGCGGACCGCACGACAGAAATAACCGGACGGTCGGGAACGCGGAGATAGCACGAAGGACGTCGAGGTGCGTTTCAACGCATTCCAGGTGCGTCGGCCGCATCTCGAAATAATGCCCATGGCCGCCCAGCAGCTTCGTGGCGTGAAGTTCTCGGCTAGGACGAAACCGGCGGCGGCGCGCGATGTCAGCCGACATCGCCCGCCATCCCTCACGACAGTCGAACCATCGCGCGGCGTCGATCATAACGCCGCTGTAATACGCGCGTCCGTGTTCTTTCGCGTCATCGATGTAAACGAGCTGCACCCTGTGTCATCGCTTCGGCGACGCTATAACCAATTCCTGCTATCCGGCAGGATCAAAGGCCGCGGGCGCGTCGCGAAACCGTGCTACTTCTCTTGGAGGAAGTTTTTTAGCTTCTCCAGCGCCTTCTGCTGTAGGCGCGAGACGTGCATCTGCGAGACGTTGAGGCGCTTCGCGATCTCGGTCTGCGACACGCTCTCGTAGAAGCGCAGGTACAGGATCACCCGCTCGCGGCCGGTCAGCACTTGGAACGCGCGCTCCAGGTTGGCGCGGTCTTCGAGCAGCTCCAGGCCGGCATCGTTCTGCCCGACGTAATCCGCCAGCGTCTGCGACTTCTTGTCGCCGTCGCCGTTGAGCTCGGTGTCGAGCGAGAGCAGGTTGTAGGCCTGGCCGAGCTCTTGCGCTTCGAGGATGTCTTCTTCCGACGCGCCGAGGTGCTGCGCGAGCTCGCCGACGGTCGGCGAGTGGCCGAGCTTCACCGTCAGCTTCTCGATCGCGCGGTTGACGGACAGGTTGAGCTCTTGCAGCCGGCGCGGGACCTTGACGGCCCAGCCCTTGTCGCGGAAGTAGCGCTTGATCTCGCCGACGATCGTCGGCGTCGCGTACGTGGTGAACTCGACGCCGCGCTCGAGGTCGAAGCGGTCGATCGCCTTGAGCAAGCCGACCGTGCCGACTTGGATCAGATCGTCGAGCGCCTCGCCGCGGTTGGCGAACTTGACGGCGAGGTAACGGACGAGGTTGAGGTGCGCGACGACCAGCTCGTTGCGCAGGCGGTCGAACTCGCTGTTGCCGGAGTGATCCGGACCGCTGTCGAGCGCGCGATTGCTTCGGAGCTCGGCAAAGCGCGCGAAGGCCTGTCGCGCGCGATTCCGGTCCCAGCGTTCCTCGTCCACGTGAGGAACCGGTGACGACACGCTACGCGGTTACGCGCTTCGCCATGACGAGCTCCGTGCCGCGGCGCGGATCGCTCGTGTAGTCGACGCTGTCCATCAGAGCTCGGATCAAGAACACTCCTAGCTCTTCGGTGCGGCCCTCGTCGATGCCGCCTGGTTTCACCGGTTCGAGGTGCAAGCCCGGCGAACGATCCCGAACCGTGACGCGCAGCTCGTTTTCGAGCGCGTCGCAGACGATCTCGATCACGCCCGCATCGACGCCGCCGGCGCTCTGGATCGAGTTCGTGCACGCTTCCGCGATCGCGAGCTTGATGTCTTCGATCTCGTCCACCGAGAACCGCAGCCGGCTCGCAACAGCGGCCACGGCGAGCCGCGCGACCGCGACCCACTCGGCACGCCCGGGTATCTTCAGCTCGACGGTGCCGTGCGAAGAGACTTCCAGGGCGTGCGTGGAGGCGTTCACACCAGCGCCTTCATGGCGCTCTGCTCGTCGTCGAAGATTCCGAAGATCTTCACCAGCCCGGTGATGTCGAAGATCTTCTTGATCTGCGGGTTGGTGCACACCAGGTTGACCGAGCCGCCATGTTCGCGAACACGTTTGAGGCCGCCGATCAGCACGCCGAGACCGGTCGAGTCGATGTAGCGCACCTTCTCGAGATTGATGACCAGGTTGTAGTGCTCTTGATCGATCAGCTCCGTGATCGCGTCCTTGACCTTGGGCGAGGTGTACACGTCGATCTCGCCGGTCAGATCGACGACGTACGCGTCGCCTTCCGACTCGCGGACGTTGACTTTGATATCCACGCTGTCTCCTAGCTTTGTGTGCTGTCGTCTTCGAGGGTGCTGCGCTGGCGTGACGCGGCGTCCTTGCCTTCCGAGATCGCCCCGTCGATCCGGGCTTTCGCATCCGCGACGATCTGACGTCCGCGGGCGAGAAGATCGTTCGCGTCGCCGGCGGTGTCGCGTGCGCGTTCGCCCGCTTCCCGTGCCTTGGCAACGAGCAAATCGCGCGTATCCTCGCCCGACTGCGGCGCGAGGATCATCGCGAGCGTCGCTCCGGCGAGCGCGCCCAGCGCGAGGCCGGTGATGAATCCGGGGATGCTCCCGCCGCCACGATCAGACTCCACTGGGGGTCACCTCGCTGGGCGTCACGCCACTGGACTCCACGCCGCCGGGCGTCGTCGATGTTCCCCTGCGGCCGGTGATGAGCCGGCGCAGGCCGGCCGTGATCCGCTCAGCGTCGCGCCGACGTTGACCAGCGCGGGCGTCACCGCTTCGGTCGCGACCTTGGCCGTGTTGCCGACGGTGCCGGCCACGCCTTCGAGCGTACCGACGACGGCGCCGAGCCGCGCGACCGTCGCATCGGCCGTGTCGGCGATCCCGCCGACGTGGTCGAGCGTCGTGACGCACCGGCACCGACAACGCGCCGATCTGGCGGTCGACTTCATCGAGCGTGCCGTTGAGCCGCGCGAAGACTTCGGCCAAGGACGAGCACACGATGAAGATGCCGATGCCGATCAGCAGCACGCCGACGCCGACCCCGATATCCAAAACGATCGCCCAGTTGAAACCCGAACTCAAAAACCGATCCTCCGCGTGCTCGCTAGAGCCACGCTCGGTCACTTTCCCACAATTGAAGTGCGCTACACGACGAGCGGCGTGCCCATGCTCGCCACAATAGCCGGCAAGCGCGCGAACACGTCGTCGATGTCGTGCCTCGGTCGTGTCGCGCCCGAGCGAGAACCGGATGACGCCGCGGCGATGGCGTTCGTCGAGGCCGAGCGCGGCGGCGACGTGGCTGGGCTCGAGCGAGCCGGCGGCGCACGCGCTGCCCGCCGATGCCGCGATGCCGTCGAGGTCGAGCCGGATCAGGAGCGCATCGGACGGCACGCCGGCGAACGCGACCGAGAGGTTGTTCGGCGAGCCGCGGCGCGCCCGCGCCGTTGACGACGGCGTCCGGGATCGGCGGCGACGATGCCGGCCTCGAGCCGGTCGCGCAGCGCCGCGACGCGCGGCGCGGTGGCGGGCCGCTCGGCGTCGGCGAGCGCGAGCGCGACGGCGAAGCCCGGCGATCCCGGCGACGTTCTCGGTGCCGGCGCGCAGGCCGTGCTCCTGGCCGCCGCCGACGATCAGCGGCTCGAGCGCGCGTGCCGCGCCGCACGTAGAGCGCGCCGACGCCTTTGGGCCCGTGGAATTTGTGCGCCGAGAGCGAGAGCAGGTCGACGCCGAGCGCATCGACGTCGAGCGGGAGCCAGCCCGGCGCCTGGACCGCGTCGGTGTGGAGCAGCACGCCGCGCTCGCGGGCGATCGCGGGCCAGCTCCGCAACGGGTTGGACGACGCCGATCTCGTTGTTGGCGAGCATCACGCTCGCGAGCGGTCGTCTCGGGCGTCAGCGCCGCAGCGAACGCGCGCCGGATCGACGAGCCCGCGCGAATCGACCGGCAACCGCGTGACGCGCCAGCCGTCGCGTTCGAGCACGTCGACGGCGTGCAGCACGGCATGGTGCTCGGTGACGACGGTGACGACGTGCCGCCCGCGTGCCGCGCGGCCGCGCGCGCGGCACCGACGATCGCGAGCACGTCGGACTCCGAACCGCCGCCGGTAAAGACGATCTCACGCGGCGAGGCACCGAGCACGCGCGCGACGGTCTCGCGCGCGTCGTCGACGGCCGCCCGCGCCGCACGCCCTTCGGCATGCAGCGAGTTCGGATTGTAACCGCCGCAGCAGCGGCGCCATCGCCGCAACGACCTCCGCCCGAGCCGGCGTCGTCGCCGCATGATCGAGATAGATGCGCGTCATCGTCGCGAGAGCATATCATGCGCGGTCAATCGTCGCCGAAGAGGTCGCTTCGTCAGCTCTCGGCTGCTGCCGCGGCGCGCGTCGATCCAGGCGCGCAGGCGGGCTTCGTCGCCTTGTTTGGTCGGGTCGAAGTACGTGCGGTCGCCCAGCGCTTCCGGGAGGTTCGATTGCAGCGCGACCGCCGGCGGGAGGTCGCCTTCGGCGTCCATGTCGGCGTAGTCGGTGTGCGCGTAGCGGTAGCCCTCGCCGTAGCCGAGGTTTTTCATCAGCTTCGTCGGCGCGTTGCGCAGGTGCAGCGGGATCGGGTCGTTGCGCGTTGATTCGCACGTCGTGCAGCGCGGCGCCGTACGCGCGGCCGACCGTGTTCGATTTCGGCGCCGTCGCGAGATACAGCACCGCGTGCGCGAGCGGGATAGAACCCTTCGGGCATGCCGACGAAATGCACGGCTTGCTGCGCCGCCATCGCGAGCGGCAGCGCGTGCGGGTCGGCGAGGCCGACGTCTTCGCTGGCGAGGATCACGAGCCGGCGCGCGATGAACAGCGGGTCTTCGCCGGCGTCGATCATGCGCGCGAGCCAGTACACCGCGGCATCGGGGTCGCTGCCGCGCATCGTCTTGATGAACGCGCTGATCGTGTCGTAGTGCGCGTCGCCGCCCTTGTCGTAGCCGGTCGCGCGGCGCTGCAGCGCGTCGGCGATCGTCTGCACGTCGACGACGCGCGCGCCGTCGTCGCGCTTCGGCGCCGACGACGCCGCGAACTCCAGCGTCGACGAGCGCGGAGCGCGCGTCGCCGTTGGCGAGGTTCACCAGCGCGTCGAGCGCGTCGGGCGCGAGCTCGACGTGCTGCTTTCCCAGGCCGCGCTCCTCGTCGTGCAGCGCGCGTTCGATCAGCGTGCGCACGTCGTCGTCGGCGAGCGCCTTGAGCACGAACACGCGCGAGCGCGAGAGCAGCGCGGAGTTGACCTCGAACGACGGGTTCTCGGTCGTCGCGCCGATCAGCGTGACGGTGCCGTCCTCGACGTACGGCAGCACCGCGTCCTGCTGCGCCTTGTTGAAGCGGTGGATCTCGTCGATGAACAGCACGGTGCGCCGGCCCGCGGCGCGCAGCTTCTGCGCGTCGGCCACGACGCGCCGCAGGTCGGCGACGCCGGCGCTGACCGCGGAGAGCCCGGCGAAGTGCGCGCCCGTCTGCTGCGCGATGATGCGCGCGAGCGTCGTCTTCCCGGTGCCGGGCGGCCCCCACAGGATCATCGACGGCGCTTGGTCGGACTCGATCGCGCGCCGCAGCGCGCGGCCGGGCCCGACGATCTGCTCTTGGCCGACGAACTCGTCGAGCGTGCGCGGCCGCATCCGCGCGGCGAGCGGCTCGCGCATCCGCTTACCACCCTCGCCGGAATCGAACAGGCCGATCATGTCAGAACGGGATGTCGGCGCTTTTTCGGCTTCGGTGACGGCGTCGCGGAGCCCGGTTCCGGCGTCGGTACCGGCTGTTTGATCACGATCGGTTTGCCGTTGGCTTCGACGTGCTTGGAGTTGAGGTTGTAATCGACGTCCTGCGCGGTCATCGAGGACTCGTTTTCCTTGGTTTTCACGTGGCCTGCGAGCCGCAGCATGCCGGTCTTGCGGTTGAGCACGCCGCGGTCCGCGACCATGTCGCGCGCGCCCTGGGTGAAGTGCACGTGTCCGATCGCCGTGTAGATCTTCGACTTGGAGTCGACGTCGAGCTGGTCGCAGGTCAGGGTCGACGGCCCGCCTTTTGCGTACTCGTCCTGCGAACCGGCCTCGGGCGCGTTGCCGTTGTCGTGCACGATGACGTTGCCGAACAGCGAGACGGTGCCGCGCTTGTCGTTGCCTTCCGCGCGGTCCGCCGTGCCGTCGCTGCCCGGGCGCGAGAACGCGACCTTGTGCGGCATCGTGAAATCGCCGTTTCCTTTGCGCATGATATCGTCGGTCTCGATCCGGTATTCCGGCGTCTCCAGCACCGCTCTCGGTGCCGGCGAAGACGGTGATGCCGATGACGACGGAGCGGGTGATGTGCGGGCGCGGGTGAACGGTGACGGTGCGACGCCCGCGCACAGCGCGACGAGCGCGATCCCCGCGAGCGGCGTGCGCGCGAGCGAACGCATCGGCGTTACGGCGCCCCGCTCGGTTTAGGCGACGGCGTCGCGCTCGGGTTCGGCGACGGCGCGCGCGCCGGAGTCGGACGCGGACGCGGCGCGGATGTCCGCCGGCGCGGCGCCGGCGTGTGCCGTGCGCCGGCGTTTGGCGCGGTCCGGGCTGCTGCTGTTGATTGGCCGGCTGCGTCATGATCGTGGGGCTGCCGTGCGTTTGGACGTCTTTGGTGTTCAAGTTGTAATCGACGATGTTCGCCGAGATCGTCGAGCCGTTGTCCGACAAGTGGACGTTGCCTTCGAGGTGCAGCGTCCCGGCGCCGCGGTCGAGCACGGCGCGCTCGGCACTGCCGGTGCGCACGCCTTGCGTGAAATGAAAATGCCCGGTCGCCGTGTACACGCGCGCCTTCGAGTCGACGTCGAGCTGGTCGCAGGTCAGCGTCGCCCGGCCGCTTCCTTTGTACGCGGCGTCGCTTGCCTCGGACGCGTTGCCGGTGTCATGCACGACGACGTTGCCGAACAGCGAGACGGTGCCGCGCTTGGAGTTCCCTTGCGCGCGGTCGCCGATCGCGTCGGTCCCCGGGCGGTAGAAGCGCACCCGGTGCGGCATCGTGAAGTCGCCCGTGTTGAAATTCGCCTTCGTCTCGTCGGTCTCGATGCGGTAGGCCGGGGTTTGCAGCCCCTGCGCGGAACTCGGCGGCGGCCCGGCCGATGCGGTCGCAGCGCAGGCCAGCGCTAGGCCGAGCGGCAGCAGCAGATTCCAAAACCGATGGGTCGTCACGTCGATGAAACGATCTCGCTATGCGGGAGCGTCGCG
>CAWBTJ010000035.1:0-49798 GCA_963791645.1 Vulcanimicrobiota bacterium
TCCCGCAAGTTCCGTGTCAACCATCCCGTCGATGACTGGCCTGCCGTCACGCTTCCGCCGCACCCGCGCTACATCGAGCCGCGCCGCGCTTGAAGCGATCAGCACGCGGCTGCGAAGCACCGTCACCGGCGCGGACTCGACAGCATTCGAGAAGGCCGTCTGCGATGCGTTCGCGCTCTTCGGCTTCGTCGCGCAGCACCTCGGCGGCCTGTACGCGCCCGACGGCATCCTCGACGCCCCGCTCGGCCCGCTCGCGTACCGCGCGGTCCTCGAGTGCAAGAGCACGCCGCACGCGAAGTTTGTCAGCGAGCCGCGGCCCGCCGAAGTCGCGAAGTTCCGCACGTCGTCGAACGCCGACTTCGCCGTCCTCGTCGGCGAGACGACGAGCGCGACTTCCTTCATGCAAGAGATCCAGCTGCACGCGATCTCGGTGTGGACCGTGGCCGACATCATCACCGCGCTGCGCAACGACGTCGACGCCTACGAATGCCGCGACCTCTTCGCGCCCGGCTTCGTCACCGAGCGCCTCGCCGATCTCGTCTGGAGCCGCAGCCATGGCGAAGAGAAGCGCGAGCTCGTCGTGCGCGAGATCCTCCGCCGCGAAGGCTACGCCGCGCAGTGCACGCTGATCGGCGAGGTCACGCCGGCCGACGCGCCGGTCCTCTCGCTCGACGCCGCGATGCTGCTCGTCGAATCGGCCCTCCGCCACGCCGGCGCAACGTCCGGCGCAACGCGCGAAGAAGTGCGCGCCGCGATGGAAGACCTCGTGCGCGCACGCGAAGCCGTCCGCATCCCGGACCGCGACGGCATCATCATCCGCCGCGGCCTCTAGTAAGGCCCGGAACAGCGCTCGCAATCGAGCGCACGTCATCGCGCCTCCGATCTTCAACGAACCGGACGTTATCGTTCAATCGTACTGTAAGGCAGGACAAGCCTGGTCTGCCAACGACACAACTAGAGCCTCCCGCCTGACTGGCGGAGCTTCGTAGAAGGGTGTCACCATGAAGATCGTGCCCGGCCTCCTGGCCCTCGCGCTCATCGCTGTACCTGCCGGCGCTCTGGCGCGCGGCAGCGGCGGTCATCATTCGGGTAGCCACACGACGTATTCTCACCACGGCGGTACGGAATTCCGAACCGGCCACTGCAAGTCGGCGAAGTGTTTCAAGAAGCACCCGAACGGGACGTATGTCCATCCGATCACACCCCGCAAGCGCCGCTAACCATGAAGCCGATGCTGAAACAACTCTGCGCCGCGCTCGTGAGCGCACTGATCTTCGTTTCGCCCACGATCGCATCCGCGTCGAAGCACAAGACGACGGCGAGCGCCCCGGTTACCGTCGGATCTCTTCAACTCTTCAGCACCGAAAGCGCCGCACAAGCGCACTGTCCCCGAGACGTCGTCGTTTGGCTGAACACGAACAGCGGCATCTATCACGAGAAAGGCATGCGCTGGTACGGCAACACAAAATCCGGCGCGTACGTCTGCCGCAAGGAAGCTGATGCGGCCGGCGACCGCGATACGAGGAACGGGCAGTAGCTGCAGCACCGAGCCGGGAATCAGTTCACGGTGAAAAATGCGGCGCGCGAACCATTGATACGAACGCATGTTCGTGCTATAATCCGGTAGCGAACTCTTCGCAATTTATCACTAAGCGGCCCGGCCGGTGCGTGAACACCGACCGAGCCCGTCACCCGATGGGATAAACATCGAATGACAACACGCGCGTTCGACGTATCAACGTCGAGCCCTCGGCGCGACTTTTCCGCTGCCGAAATCCGTCCGTTTCATCAACCCGGCCCGGTGACCGCGTGATGGCGCCGCTCACCGAGTTCCACGCCACGATGGCGGACGTAACCAACGACCAGCACCAGAACATGGCCGGCCTGGTGCAGGACGACGACTTCAACCCCGACGTGGTCGTCCGCTTCCTGCGCGCCAACGGCATCGACGCGAGCGTCGACGAGTCGACCGGCGGCTTTCGTTACACGGCCGCCGATCCCACACGTGCGTCGCACGTACGTTTCGCCTGCGTCTGCCTACGCGCGTCGATCAGCTACGCGATCGAGGCCGCGTACTGGTGCATCAAGGCCAAACGATGATGCCGAAACGTTGGCCGCCCCCTCGCCCAAAGCAGCCCAACGGACGACGGAGAATCGCGCCGGTCGAACTCCTCTCGGCGCGTATCTTCCGCCTCCGCATTGCACGCGGCTACAGCGTCTACGACCTGGCGACAGCCGCCGGCGTCTTCGCGGGCACGATCAAGTGCCTGGAATCCGGCAAACCCGCCGACAAGCGGGTCTTGCCGGATCTGGCAAGAGCGCTCGGCGTGCCCGTCTGCCGGCTCGTGTGCGGCGAGCACGACTGCGTCGAACGAGCATGCGTGCCGCCACGTCCGCACCAAGGCCACGCCAGCGGCGCTGGAGCGAATCGCGTCAGAAGCTTCCATAATTTCTAGCCCCTGGACTAGGCGAAGGTCTGCGCCGTGGGATCGAGCTTTGGGGCAGACCTCGCCTTCCGTGTCCGGGTGGGCGCCGCTTGGCTCAATTCAAAATCCAATATGAGGGGTGCATCGAGGCGGTACTTATGCGCACCCCTCGTACGCGCAGCGATGGCTTCTAATACCACTTACGGCATGATGTTCTCACCCATACTCTCTTCCGTTGCATTCCTTGTTTGTTCTGTGCCGGGCAAGACTGTGGTAAACTGTCGAGTACAGAGCGGTCCCTTCCGAAGCGGCACCGCGATAAAACTCTCGTGCGAGGAGCACTGAAGTGCCCGACAAACCGCAGCCGACCTCAGCCGTGCCGCCGCCCCCACCGATGAACAGTCAGCTACACGAGGGCTGGAAGCCGGCCGCACCGTCGCCATCGACCCCAAAGCGCTGACGGACGCCGTCGAAACGGTCGCATTATGCCCCACTCGCGGCGCCCCGCGGCAAAGCGCACCGCCGCCGCGGACACGTTCCGCGGCCAGATCATCGCGCTGCTCGCCGACGGCAAGCCGCGCGACGCACAAGCCATCCTCGACGAAGGCCGCAAGCAAGGCCTGTTCACCGCGGCCACCACGAAGCAGTCCGTCTACGAGAATCTGCTGCTCTACATTCAGCAAGAAGCCGCCAAGGGCCGCAAGCCGGCGGTCGTCGAGGACCCGATCTCCCGCAAGTTCCGCGCCAACCATCCCGTCGACGACTGGCCCGCCGTCACGCTCCCGCCGCACCCGCGCTACATCAAACCGCGCGCGCTCGAAGCGATCAGCACACGGCTGCTGCACCACCGTCACCGGCGCGGACTCGACGGCGTTCGAGAAGGCCGTCTGCGACGCGTTCGCGCTCTTCGGCTTCGTCGCGCAGCACGTCGGCGGCACTGTACGCGCCCGACGGCATCCTCGACGCGCCGCTCGGCCCGCTCGCGTATCGCGCGGTCCTCGAGTGCAAGAGCACGCCGCACGTGAAGTTCGTCAGCCAGCCGCGGCCCGAAGAAGTCGCGAAGTTCCGCGCGTCGTCCAACGCCGACTTCGCCGTCCTCGTCGGCGAGTTCGACGAGCCGCACCGACTTCATGCAAGAGATCCAGCTGCACGCGATCTCGGTGTGGACCGTGGCCGACATCATCACCGCGCTGCGCAACGACGTCGACGCCTACGAATGCCGCGACCTCTTCGCGCCCGGCTTCGTCACCGAGCGCCTCGCCGATCTCGTCTGGAGCCGCAGCCACGGCGAAGAGAAGCGCGAGCTCGTCGTGCGCGAGATCCTCCGCCGCGAAGGCTACGCCGCGCAGTGCACGCTGATCGGCGAGGTCACGCCGGCCGACGCGCCGGTCCTCTCGCTCGACGCCGCGATGCTGCTCGTCGAATCGGCCCTCCGCCACGCCGGCGCAACGTCCGGCGCAACGCGCGAAGAAGTGCACGCCGCGATGGAAGACCTCGTGCGCGCACGCGAAGCCGTCCGCATCCCGGACCGCGACGGCATCATCATCCGCCGCGGCCTCTAACGCCTCAGCGTTCTGCGCTCACGGGAGATCCGTCACCGTGAAAATGTGGAACGCGAACCGTTGATACGAACGCATGTTCGTGCTATAATCCGGTAGCGAACTCGTTCGCAATTTATCACTAAAGCGGCCCGGCCGGTGCGGAAACACCGACCGAGCCCGTCACCCGATGGATAGAACCATCGAATGACAACACGCGCGTTCGACGTATCAACGTCGAGCCCTCGGCGCGACTTTTCCGCTGCCGAAATCCGTCCGTTTCATCAACCCGGCCCGGTGACCGCGTGATGGCGCCGCTCACCGAGTTCCACGCCACGATGGCGGACGTAACGAACGAACAGCACCAGAACATGGCCGGCCTGGTGCAGGCCGACGACTTCAACCCCGACGTGGTCGTCCGCTTCCTGCGCGCCAACGGCATCGACGCGAGCGTCGACGAGTCGACCGGCGGCTTTCGTTACACGGCCGCCGATCCCGCACGTGCGTCGGACGTACAATTCGCCTGCGTCTGCCTACGCGCGTCGATCAGCTACGCGATCGAGGCCGCGTACTGGTGCATCAAGGCGAAGCGATGATGCCGAAACGTTGGCAGTCCCCTCTCCCAAAGCAGCGCAACGGACACCGCAGAGACGCGCCGGTCGAACCACTCTCGGCGCGTATCGTCCGCCTCCGCATCGCACGCGGCTACAGCGTCTACGAGCTGGCGACAGCAGCCGGCGTCTTCGCGGGCACGATCAAGTGCCTGGAATCCGGCAAACCCGCCGACAAGCGGGTCTTGCCGGCGCTGGCAAGAGCGCTCGGCGTGCCCGTTTGCCGACTCGTGTGCGGGGAGCACAACTGCGTCGAACGAGCGTGCGTGCCGCCACGTCGCATGCACGCCACAGCAGTTGCGTTGAAGCGAATCGCGCGAGACCCTCAATAATTTCTTAGCTCCTGGACTAGGCGAAGGCCTCGTCGGTGGGATCGAGGTTGAGGCACCTCGCTTTTCCGCGCCCGTTCGGTGCGCAGGGCAGAGGTGCGAGCACTGTGGTGGAGTGTTGCATTGTTATGTTAGAACTGATATACTCGACGGAGGCTCCATGAGGAGGCTCGTCTGGCTAGGCTCCACGCAAAGGGGCCTCCGCGAAGCTCCTGGGTCGGTTCGGAGAACCATTGGTAGTGCGGTCCGCACCGCCCAACAAGGCGGAAAATCCGATCTCGCGAGAGCCATGCACGGTGTCCTCCGCGACGTGATGGAAATTCGCGACGACGATGCGACCGGTACCTACCGGCTCATGTACACGACGAAACTTGGGGACCGGCTCTTCATCCTAGACTTCTTCCAAAAGAAGAGCAAAAACGGAATCGCGACTCCCCAAGCGGATCTGGACCGAATCCACTTACGCCTGAAGAAAGCACGTGAAATGCATGCGGCAAAAGAATAAGCGCGAGGCGGAGGACGTCACGTTCGAGCTAGGCAGCGACAATGTGTTTGCCGATCTTGGCCTTGAGAATGCGGACGAACTGCTTGCAAATGCCGATCTCACCCATGCCATCAATACCGAGATACGCGCTCGCGGGTGGACTCAGGTGGAAGCCGCAGAGCACACTGGATTGACTCAGTCCGACATCTCTCGGCTCGGCAAGATGAAGACCGACGGATTCTCTCAAGAGCGCATGCAGAATGCGCTGCGCCGGCTCGGCATGGACGTCGAAATCAAAATCAACCGCCGTGCGGACGGTGGGCCCGGAACGCTGAAGGTTTCCCAGCCCGAATAGCAAGGGGCTCGCGTGGACGATTCAAGGCCCAGGTCCGTTCTCGATGCTTTCCTTACGTTTCTCGACAGCGACATGCAGGATCATCCAGATCGGTTGGAGCCGCTTTCCGCCAGCTCTATCTCGCGGGCAGTGGAGCTTACCGAGGGGATAGCCGTCGGGGACGACGAGATCTAAGGAAACTGCTATGACGATGATCACCGGTCGACTGGACGTCGCAGAGGAAATCGAAGCCGCCCATGCGCTCTGCAAGGATGCCGAAGCCGCGTACATCGCCGCGCTGTCGGAGCTCGTCGACATCCGGACGCTCGCTGGCGGTCGAGACGGCTACGATTTCTATGTGCGCGTCCCAGCGAGGCAACTACACGAGACGACACAGCGCATGGGAGAGCTCGAGTACGCGATCCGCGAGAAGTACGGCTTTCACTTTCGCACCTACGCGATCGCGACGGCTGGCTAACCCCTCCGGCGAGAGCCCTCGGCGTGCCTGTTTGCCGACTCGTGTGCGGGGAGCACATCTGCATCGAATGAGCATGCGTGCCGCCACGGCCGCACGTATGTCACGGCAGCGCCGTTGCTAAACGTGTTCGTCAGGGGCGTCTTCCGTGTCGGTGGGGCTGCGCTCCCAAGCCGGTTCGCGGAACGTGTACATTGCGCCGGAGACGAAGCACACAACCGCGAGGAGGACGACCATGTACCAGCGGTGTGGGTCGTTCCTCAGCCAGCTCAGCGGGGCGACATATGCGACGACGACGCCAAGAATCACGCCGACGCCCGCGCCTTGAAGGCCATTGAGGAGAACCGTCGCCGTCCGCTTCGCCGCGCCCCCTACCGTCATGCCGTTCTCTTTCGAGAGGCGCACGGTTCGGTCCGCGCTCTGGTCCCGCTACGGGTCTCGTCGCTGGACGCTGATCCGAGCTGTCGCAGCCTTGTCGATAGGCCCCGTCGCAGTAGATTATGGCAAGGCGCCGGACACGAACACATACTGCGGCTTCTTTCCGACGATCACGACTTTGCCGTGCATCGCGTATCCGGCAAGGCTCGCCTCTGGCGGCGCGTGGCGGCGGCAGCCCCGATCGCTCAAAACGGTTGCCTCAACCCAGACGTCGTTGACGTCCTCGTGAAGCGATACCGAGTATCGACCTCCCGGGGCAATCGCATGCTGCGGTACCTGAGGTGACGTCGGCACACCGGTTGCGTGATGAAACATGAACACGATGACGCACGCATCACTGTGATTCACGACGCTGATACCATGGAGCCCGTCCACCGGCGGTTTGACCGGCGCGCATGCGGAGATTCCCGCGAGTATAGCGGCGAGGGCGATCAGCCTAGAGCTGGATACGAACGGTGGCGCCTTGGGCTCAACATCACCTGGCACACGTGAACGATTGCCCGGCTTCAATTGAACCACTCCGCGATTCGCTCGCGCATCGAAGCCTCATTTTGCCTTGAATTGCGGTATCCGGTGCCCGTTGCTTCCCGATGGGTGCGGCATCCCGGCGAGCACGCGTTCATCGGCGACCTTTCCGACCCTGGAGAGATGTCGTACCCCAGTTGCGGCGGCGACGCCGAGGGGCACGATAAGTGCTTTTTCGGCGCGTTCCAGCCGCGGGGCAAGCAGCTCCTCGATCATGCGCCGGAACAGCGGAACCTTGGCCAGGTCCACCCCCGCGCCGCGAAAATTGTGGAGATCGGGCGCGACGAACACGGGGAGAACAAGCGCTGACGTGGCCGAGACGTCGTCCCGGTCTTCATCAAAGAGTTGGGCGCTTTCGGCAGGCCTTCCGCCGAAAGCAGGCATCGATCGTGTAGCAGTGTTTCTTTGTCGAACGCAGCTGGCGCGTATAGGGCGCGCATCATCGCGAGTCGCTCCGCGCTGAACGGCGAAGTGCTCTGTTCCACGTCAAGCCTGCTGCGCTGGTAGCACGAGATCGATGAGCGCGCCGCGCTGACCGTTCATCTGCCGCGCTGTGAAATGCGGTGTCAGAACAACCCGCGTAACGGAATCGTCCGCCAGCGCAAAGGGACCCGAACGCAGCCACTCGCGATGGCGCGGAAACAGCTTCTTGAAGTCGTCCCAGTACTGCGATCCATATGCGACGACGATGCGTGGACCATAGCTGAGGTGTTCGGTGAGCAGCGCTATCCGCTTCGGCATCTGGTCGTCGCGGTAGCGCTCCCGGGTCTCATACTCGGGGAATATCTCGGCATATGGCCACTCGGAGATTTTAGGAGCCGTCAGCAGGAGGAGCTCTAGAAGCGCCCCCCGTTCGTGCGTACGGCCTAGGCGATCGCGTTGATACGCACGGACCTGATCCGCCGACGCGTCGCGATTACCGTCGAGCGCGAGCAAGATGCGAATGATGAGATTCCATGTGGGCTGAATTGGGGGACGGTCGCCCGACAGGTACTTTTCCGGGTGTGCCTTAGCCGACTCGGCTAAGTCGATCATCGGCGTGAAAACCGATCGCAAGACGAGTTGCTCATCCAACGGCGGAGGAAGAGTAAGACCCTCCTCCATTCCAATGAAGACTGCTTCCGCGCGCGGATTTCCGAACCCAAGAAACCGTAAGAAGACGGTCTCGATCGATATGAGTTTCCACAGCGGCGCTCCACACAGCCTTCAACGCGGGCACATGAGGTACATCCGTTCGTCAGAAGATGCTGACTTTCTTGGCCGGAGCGACGGGAATACGTCTTGTTTGGCTTAGTTCAATCGGATGACACCGCTACACCGAGTCTGCCGGTCCAATAGCAGAATCAATGTGCTTTGGCGGTCGCGACAGGCCCCGGGCCTTATTGCTCGGTATTCTAATCTTAGCCATGGATTTCATGAACGATCCGACGGATGAAAGGCCAGTAGCAACGGCGCAGACGCCGGACGCCCAGCCTCGGCCTGATATCACCGCCGCCTATCAGCGGGGAGACATGTTAGCGCTTGAAATGGGTTTGCGCGCGGCCGCGCGGCTCACGCCACACCGCTTGGCGCAATTCAAATCGAATATCGAGAAGCTCGTCGCTCGAAATCCCAGCAGATATGTTAGAGAGTGGAAACGGGCAATCGAAGAGGGCCCGGAGGCTGTCCGCTACCTCCTGACGGATCGGTCCGACCGCGGTCAGGTCATGCGCTCCGTCATATCGTTCCGACCGTTCGTCCCAAAGGAAGAGCGGGACGCGCTATTTCGCGCGGACGCAGCCGATGTCCAGAAGCGCTGAGCGCGCTTCCAAGACGTGGTTGGAGCATAGGACTCGGCAGTGGTAGATATTCGTCAGCGGATCGCGGCGATCGATGCGATCGCCAAGCGGCGGGGCGGCTCGATGAAAGCGGACGTACGAGAGCCTGCAGATCCCGCGGACATCGCGGCCTGCGAAGAAAACATTGCGCTTGAGCTCCCGCCGTCGTTGAAGGCTTTTCTCGCAAAGCATGACGGCATGTCCATCCGCGTGCACTCAGGCAGTGCCTCCGAGTGGTTCGACCAGTTCAGTATCGAAGTGCGAAGCGCCGCGGACATCGCTGCGCACACACTGGAATTTCGCGACTTTCAGGCGCAGCTTGACTACCCGCCCCGCGACGTGCCGTTTGCGATGCATTACATCAATGCGGTAGATCTCGGGAACCCAGACCTGTGGTTGCTTCTTGACGCCGCCGATAAGTCAGCAGCCATGGAATATCCGCTCTACGAAGTCAGTATCATTTCATGGCCGGTAGATCCCGGCAACGTGGTGGCCGCGTCCTTCAGTGAGTTCATCGACCGTGCGCTCGAGTTCATGATTACAACCGAGGGCGGCTTCGCATATTGGGAAGAACCGTTCACCGACTGGTAACGGAAAACCGCGCCACAAGGGCGTCATGAAGCGAGCGAGGCGATTCGCTTGATGCCTGCGTCCAGCGCGTGGCCGCGTCTGGAGGGGATTGATTTCGCGTCCGCTCTCGACAAACGCGGCGTCGTACTCGAACACGGCCCCGGATCGGTCGAGCGCGAGGCGTCCGACGTGGACCTTATCGGTGTGCGAAGTAACGAGCTCGACGTCGAGAAATCGTGACCGCGGTAGCTTCATTGGCTGCGGCGCGTACGACGCACGCGATATCGCGGCCGCTGCGTTGCGATGATCTCGTCGATCGAGCGCGTCTTCGGCTGTGAAAAGAGGTTTGCGAGTTCGGCCTCGGCACCGAGTGCGATCGCGACGCGAATGACGACGTCGAAGCCGACCTTGCCCGTTTTTTCCAGCCGGCTGATGGTCGGCAAGGTCACGCCGACGGCCTTTGCCAGGTCGAGCTGGCGAAGTGAGCGGCTTTGCCGCAGCTCCCGGACTCGCGAACCAACCATGCGGCTAATCTCTACCGCCGAGTACAGTCTAGGATCGAAAAATATCGCTTTAGAGTCCACTTATTGAGTTATTATATCATATTTCTATATTTATGGCGAGCGGTCAGTGAATTCTGACATGACGCCCTCCGCAGCGACGCTGTCTAGATAGGACCGCCGGCCGGTGGATGACGTCAACCTTATAATTGCGTAAACAGTTTGACGACTGAACCGAAAAGCGGTCGCCCCAACGATGCGTGATGCGTCGACGCGCCTTCCCGCGACGCCGATCGCTCGAGAAAGCGCCTGTGCGTGAGCCATGTTGCAGGACGGCACGACGAAGGACTGCGCGGCGTTTCTCCGGCCCGTGGCCGCAATAGCCTGTTGAGCGCGGCTGTACTGCGCGAAGGGTACCGTGAGATAAGCCGAACCGTCACCGTTGTCCACGACGCTGTTCGTGTCGCTGCCCGGAATGCCGATCGGCGCCCCCGCGCGCGCGTCGCTGGAAATGAGCTCCGCGACGACATCCACGCTGCCGGGCGGCGGAACGGCGACGCCGATGCTCGGCATCGCAGCCGCGCTCTGGCTATCGAGCAGCCCGAATATGACGTTCACGTCGGACGGATCGCTCGTGACGGATGTGGTCGCCTGTGCTGGAAATGTCGCGAGCGCGCGAACGACGATGACGCGATCGATCACGATGGTAGGATTCAGACGCAGGCTATCGACCGTCCTCGGCGGCGGTGGGGGCGCGGCGCGCTCGCTCGAACACATGTACCGGAAGTCGAGCTTGTTGCGCAACGTCGCTACGGACCATTCTTGCGATGCGACGATCTGCACGTGCGTCGAACCGGCGTATCCGAGAACGGCTTGGGCATCAGCCTCCGCACGTTTGGCCGCCTCACGATCGATCGAAGGGCAATCGACGGCGTATTCGACGCCCGCCAGTTGCACCGACTCCCCCGCCGACCAGGTCAAGGTCGCGGCTTTCTCAGTAATGCGGTAGTGTTGTCCGGTTGAGCGCTGCAACGATAAGCGTTCGTGCGTACGCGGTATCGGTACTCACCGGTGTATTGAAGGCCAAGCCCCGTCGCCAACTTGCCGGGGCCTCCGCGTGAACGCCGGTGAGAAGCACCCAACCTTTTCCGACGCTTCCTTCGACGATCGCGGGAGTTCCGTCTGGATACTTACCGACAACCTCACCCCATCCGGTAAGTTGAGGGCCGTCTTCCCAATAGTGATCGAGTGCCGGCCCTTCAGCCGTAGAGATCCTCACAACGGTTTTGCGTGTACCGTTCTTCGCGGCGGAGTAGAAGCCGAATTTCACACCCGAGCTCAGATCAAAGCTATGGTACGGGGCAGGAAGACTGCCCGCCAAAAATCCGCCCGCACAGAGCCCAAGGTAATTCAAACCACCCTTCACCGCGTTGCGAACGTTCGCGGTTGTGCCTGCGGTTAAACTGTTGCCCATGTCGACGAAATTTCCACCAGGCACGATGAGCAGGCGGTACGCGGAGATCTGTGATTCCGCCATCCCATTCAACTGGGAAGAGTTCACAGTCGAGTAGCTCAGGTGGCTGCTGCTTAGGATTGTTTCGACGGCGGCTGCATCGTTAGCAGAGGTTCCAGTGCCGGTGAACAGGAGCACAGGAGCAATCGCGGGCGAGCTTGTCGTCCCGTGACCGCAGGCTGTCACGGCGGTTGAGATCAGGAGGAGAGAAAGAGCGACGAAATCCCGACCGGAATTCCCCATATGGTCGCGCAATTCGATGCCCGCGTACTTTCTTCCGGGCACGATCATCACGCGGTCGGTTCCCGGCCTTCGTCGATCTCGTCATTGGTGAATGCGTGACCGCCGCGTCAAAAATGCCGGCGGACGCCACGATGTCGATTGCCACGTTCAGTAATCTCCCACGTCCAGATCGACGCTCGGAGCAGCGTCGGCAGCGTCCCGTTCGATGAGCGAAACATAGCGCCGGGCGTCCGCGACGTGCTGCACGACGCTCCGCACCACGTCATCGTCGAGCAGTGGCGTGTAGCGGCGACGATCGGACTCCTCGAGCGTCCCGCGCGTGATGACGAGCGTCACCGCCAACCGCAACAGGGTGGCGAGGTACGCATCCGCCGACTCCGCACGCCGGCGCCGGAAGATCTCGTCCACCGGAACGTGCAGCAATCGCAATGCGTCCCGCGCCGCTGTCACGGCGCGCGCGCTGCGCATCCACTGAGCCACCGCTAATCGGATCGAAGCGATCTGTTCGGGCGGCAGCAGCCGTCCCAGCTCCGGCCGCTTCGCTACTGTAACCGTCATAATGGTTACACAATACTCCGCCTCGACCCGCTTCGTCAAGGCCTACGGCTTGCATTGTAACCGTTTCTTCGGTTACAATGGTGCCATCGTGAGCACCGCGCCGGCCGGCGAGCCTCAATTCCCGTTCCACCACGGGCGCGTCGCGCTCAGCTTCGTGGGCACCGTCGGCGACCGCGGCTCCATATCGACCGAGCGGATCGACACCCCGCGCGCTCTTGCGGCATGGCTGTTCGCGGCCGGCCTTCTCGCCGAACCGGTGACGCCGTCCCCGGCTCAGCTTCGCCGCGCTTTGGCGCTCCGAGAAGCGATCGCACGAACCGTCCGCGCGCTGGTCGCCGGCGACGAGACCCGCGACGCCGACGTGGAACTCATCAACAGCGCGGCGCGACGGTGGGGGCCGCGCCTTTCGCTGGATCCCCGCACGCTCGCCGTCGGGCATGCGACGCGCACGCCCGTCGAGACGGCGCTCGGGCGCATCGCCGTCGACGCCATCGAGTTACTCGGCGACCCCGGCGAACGATCGCGGCTGCGCGCCTGCGGGCTCGACTCGTGCGCGGCTATTTTCCTGACGCCGGCCGGCCGCAGAGAACGCCGCTGGTGCTCGATGGAGCGCTGCGGAAACCGCGCGAAGGTAACATCCTTTCGCACACGCCGCTCGACGTGAGCGCCTTCGCTTCATCGAGCAGCATGGCGCCGCGCTTGCGGCGCTGAACGTCTCGGCATGGACGAAGACCGTTTCAACATGTCGGTTCGGAAGTTCCTCAAGGAAGTCGGCGTCACGTCGCAGCGCGCCATCGAGAAGGCCGTTCGCGACGCGCTCGACGGCCGAACGCTAACGGCCGGCCAAGAGCTCGACGCGACGATGACGCTGGAGATCGCTGCAATCGACCTCAAGCACGTGGTTACGGGCCGGATCGAAGCCGGCTGACGCTTGCAACCGGGCTGAGGAACGACGGGCCCTGAGGCGAAGAACACCGCGATGAGCCTCCGTTCCGACTCGGCCGGATCGGCGACGCCCGGACGGCTGCCAAGCGGCACCGTGACGTTTACGTTCACGGATATCGAAGGCAGCACGCAGCGCTGGGACCGCGATCGCCAAGCGATGCAGGCTGCCGTTCGCCGCCACGATGCGGTGCTTCGCGCCTCCATCGCCGCGCACGGAGGCTACGTCTTCAAGACGATCGGCGACGCGTTTTGCGCCGCATTCTCGCGCGCCGAAGATGCGCTCGCGGCGATGCTCGACGCCCAGCGCGGCCTCGCGGCCGAGGACTTCTCCGCCGTCGGCGGCATCCGCGTTCGCGCCGCGATCCATACCGGTACGGCCGACGAACGCGACGGCGACTATTTCGGGCCGGCGGTCAACCGGGTCGCGCGCCTGCTGGCGATCGGACACGGCGCCCAAGTGCTCGTGTCGGAAACCACCGCGGACTTGCTCGGCGACGACCTGCCGCCGGGCGTCAGCCTGCGCCACCTCGGGCAGCACCGGCTCAAGGATCTTTCGCGCGCCGAGCACGTGTACGAGCTCGCCGCACCCGATCTGCCGCACGGGTTTCCGCAGCTGCGTTCGCTCGACGCCTTGCCGAACAATCTTCCGCGCCAGCTCACGTCGTTCGTCGGGCGCGACGCGGTGCTCGCCGACGTGAAGGCGCTCATCGAGAAATCGCCGCTCGTCACGTTGACGGGTCCGGGCGGCGCCGGCAAGACGCGGTGCGCGATCCAAGTCGGAGCGGATCTGCTCGACGGCTCGGGCGACGGCGTGTGGGTGGTCGAGTTCGCGCCGATCTCCGACGCGACCCTCGTCGCGAGCACCATCGCCAAAGCGCTGAACCTGGAACAAGCACCCACGTCGCCGGCGCTCGAAACCGTGGTCGCATATCTCAAGCGAAAACGGCTGCTGCTGATCCTCGACAACTGCGAGCACGTGATTGACGAAGCGCGTACGGTCGCGAGCGCGATCGTGCGCAGTTGCCCGGACGTGCGCCTCCTCGTCACCAGCCGCGAAGGGCTGAACATCGCGGGCGAAGAGGTCTATCGGATGCCGTCGCTCGCGGTACCGGACGCGAACGCCGCGACCGTCGACGACTACGCGCGCTACGATGCGTTCGCGCTCTTCGCCGATCGAGCGCAGTCCGTCGAAAAACGGTTCGCGCTGACCGACGACAACGCGCCGTACGTTGCGGAGATCGTCCGGCGGCTCGACGGTATCCCGCTCGCGATCGAGCTCGCCGCGGCGCGCGTCAAGATCCTGTCGCCACAGCAGCTCATGGAGCTGCTCGACGAGCGCTTCCGCGTGCTCACCGGCGGCGACCGCAGTGCGCTTCCGCGCCAGCAAACGATGCGTGCGCTGATCGATTGGAGCTACGACTTGCTCTCGGAGCAGGAGCAGACGCTCTTCCGGCGGCTCTCCATCTTCGTGGGCGGATTCACGCTGGACATCGCGACGACAGTGTGCGTCGACGAGGTCATCGACGATCTCGCAGTGCTCGATCTGCTCACCTCGCTCGTCGCGAAGTCGCTCGTGCAAGCGGACACTGCCGACAGCGCAACGTGCTACTCGCTCTTGGAGTCGACGCGGCAGTACGCGCGCGAGAAACTCGAGCAGTCCGGCGAGTTCACCGCGATCGCCCGCGCGCACGCGCTCGCGTATCTCGACTTGGAACGAAAGTTGGAACGGCTCTGGCACAGCACGCCCGCTCAGGCGTGGCTGGCGCTCGTCGAACCGAATTTGGAGAACTGGCGCGCAGCGTTGGACTGGGCGCTCGAGTCGCGCGGCGACCTGCGCATCGGGCAAGAGCTGGCTGCGCTCTCGGGCATCACGTTCGCCCGCCTTCTGGCGGAGGCACGGCGCTGGGTCAGTGCGGCGCAGGAGACCGTCGACGCCGACACGCCGCCGGGCGTCGCCGCGCGGCTCGACCTCGTTCAAGCATTCATCGATTGGCGCTTCCAACAGCACAAATCCAGCTACGCCGCCGCGCAACGCGCGCTGGTACGCCTTCGCGAGCTCGGCACCGAGCCGCTGCGCACCGCCCAAGCACTGCGAATCGCAGGAAACGCGCTGCTGCTGATGGGCCGCGTCTCGGAGGGCGAGCCGCTCTTGCACGAAGCGCTTGCGATCGTGCGCACGATCGGCGCGCGCAAGTTCACGGGCTGGGTGCTGGAATCGCTCGCGCTCGCGCGTTATCTTTCCGGCGACCTCGCCGGCGGCCGCGTGCTGTTCGACGAGACGGTCGCGATCGCGACGGCGACCGACCACTGGCAGCTCGCCGCGACCAGCTCGCTCAGCCGCGCCGAGGCGGAGTTTCGCGGCGGCGACACGGTCACGGCGCTACGGCTCGCCGGCGATGCGCTCGCCGTGTACACCGCCGGAAAAGACAGGCCCAACGTCGCGTCGACCCAGTCCTCGATCGCGGCATATCTCGTGGCGCTCGGGCGCTACGACGAGGCGCGTTCGTACGCGCGCGACGCGCTTGCGCCGTTGCGCGAGTCGCGTCGCGAGGTGTCCTTCGCGTTCACGCTGCAGCACTTGGCGGCCATCGCGGCGCTGCGCGCCGGCGACGACGCGCAGCGAGCACGCGACGATCGCGAGCGCGCCGCCGGGCTGGCCGGTTACGTGGATGCGCGCCTGGCTGCGTTGGAAGCGCAGCGCGACTTGATCGACCAGGAAGAATACTACACGGTCGTTTCCGCGCTGCGTGACGCGCTCGGCGAGAGCCGCCTCACGCAGCTGATGAACGACGGCCGCTCGTGGACCGAGGATCACGCCGTCGCCCAAGCCGCGCTGCTATGACGAATATCATCCGAAAGGCGAGCACGCGTTTTTTCTATTCCCCGATCGCCGGCCGGCTTTTTACGAACGCCTGGTATTCGCTCGTCAACAAACTCGACAAGCACGGCGAAGCGCGGCTGATGAATTACGGGTTCGCCGAGCTCGACGGCACGAAGATCGACCTCGATCCGGCGCTCGAACGCGACCGGTACGCAATTCAGCTCTACCACCACGTTGCCGAACAGGTCCCCGTCGAAGCGAAAGACGTGCTCGAAGTCGGCTGCGGCCGCGGGGGCGGTGCGTCGTACGTGGCTCGCGCGTTCGAACCGCGGAGGTACGTCGGGCTCGACGTCAACACGACGTCGATCGCGTTCGACCGGCGGTTCTACCGCGAGCAGCGAAACCTGGAGTTCATCGCGGGCGACGCGCACGCGATGCCGTTCGGCGACGGCACGTTCGACGTCGCGCTCAACGTCGAGTCCTCACATCACTACCACGATCTCGGGCTCTTCTTGGCCGAAGTCTACCGCGTGCTCAAGCCGGGCGGCACGTTCTTGATGGCCTGCTTTCCCAGCGGAAACGAGCCGGATGCGCTGCGGCGCCATTTGCGTGGATCGCGGTTCGCGTGCGCGCGCGAGGAAGATATCACACCGAACGTCGTTCGCGCGCTGGAGATCGACGGCGCCCGCCGCGAGGAAGCCGTCTCGCGCTTGTGCCCGGCGCCGCTGCGAACGTTCGCCCGCGAGTTCGCGGGCACTCGCGATTCAAAGCTGTACGAGTCCTTCGCCTCGGGTGAGCGCACGTACCTGAGCTTCATCCTGCGGAAAGCACCCTAACCGCGGGCGTTCACTCCCCGTAGAACTCGCGCTCCCACTGCCGTTGATTCTTGCGGCCCTCGCGAACGAAGGCCGAAAACGCCGCGAGCTTCAGCAGCAGCGCGTTGACGACGTTCGCCGGAAATCTCAGCGGCCGAGCGAAGTCCACGAAGAGCACGACGCGCAAGTGGTCGCTGTTGTTCCAGGCTTCGTGCTCGTACGAGTCGTCGAAGATGAGGACCTTGCCCTCTTCCCAATGGCGCACGTGCGGTCCCACGCGGATCGCGACGTCGTTGCTCGGGTCGGGCACGACGAGGCCGAGGTGCAGCCGCAGGACGCCGTTGTACGGTCCGCGATGCGGCCACAGCCGCTTCCCCGGCTCGAAGATCGAAAACATCGCCATCGAAAGGCCCGGGATGTTCTGAACGGCGCGCCAGGTCTGCGGACACAGGGCGATGTTGCGCTTCGACCTGGCTCCCATGCCCGCGAGCATGAACGACTTCCAGCCGCGATCGCGGCTGATCAACGCGACGTCCGGCAAGATGTCTTGAAAACCCGGAAGCTCGTTCTTGCGCGCGACGACGCGCTCGAGCTCGGCGCGAATCGTGCGCCATTCACGCTCGAGCGCCGGCACCCACGCAAAATCGGCGATGTCGAAAACCGGCGTGTTGTCGACCGCGGAAAACGCGCGGTTGAAACATTCGGCGAGCGGAAGCGCGCGCATGATGAGCCATGCGCTCAACGTTTGCTTGCGATCGCCGTTCGAGAGCCAGGTGTGGCTCTTCGCGGCGGAGCGGTCAACTTGCTCGATCGTATCGGCTCCAGCTCGGGTCGAGGAGCGCAAGCCCCCCAGCGTCGCCACCCCCCACGTCCAGGTGCCATTTATTACCTCGCGCCTCCCGAGCCTGCTTCCCTGCCCGAGCAACAGATCGCTATCGCTCGCTCGCGCGCGAACGGCAGGCCGCCTTCTCGCGGGCGGAAAACGCCCGCGCATGACGGTGCCCTCACCGGACGTGGAGCGGGTCCTCTCGGCGATGGAGCGCGGCGCCGCGGAAACGCGGGCGTTCGCTTTCTTGATCGAAGCCGTCAAGGACATTCAAGGGACGATCCGCGCGATCGACACCAAGGTCGGGATCCTGCTCGCCGTCCTCGCCATACCGCTGCCGATCGTGCAGACGGCCCTTCACGACGTTCATGCCCACGGAGCAGCGCTCACGCCTGCGAACGTTCTGGGCGCCTTGGCGTTTCTCGCATGGGTGACCGCAGCGCTGGTTGCGATTCGCGCGCTGACCGGGGTCGGAAATGCTTCGAAGCACGTGCGCGCGGAGACCCCGCCCGACGACATCTTCTATGCGGGCGGCCAATTTCGGCTCGGCGTTATCGACGCGCTCGTCACTCGCGACACGCCGCTCTCGTCCCGGTCGATCGAGGATTACGCCGCGGCGGTTCCGACGGCTCCCGAAGCCGTGAACCTGCACCTGTCGTTCGAAGTGCTGAGCCTCGCGTACATTCGCGACCTCAAGATTTTCCGCCAGAAGATCGCCTTCGAGCTGTCGGCCGCTGCGATCGTTCTCGGTTTTCTCTCTCTCATCGTATCGCCGCACTAAGCGAAGCGCGCTCCTCCCGATGTGGGATAGCGGCGGACGCCGCCGTGCCTCATCATGCGCGGGTGCACGCCGACCAAGCGGCGATGATCCGCGTCATCAAGGAAAACGTCGCCCAGGTTCACCGCGACGGCCGCGCCCGCATCCGCAAATGGTTGCTCGACGGATTCGACGTGCGCGGCAAGGCGAAGCCGAAGGAGCCCGACGCCGCAGTTGCCGTGCCGCCCGACGTGCGCGACCTCGTGCTCGCGCTCGGGAGCGAGTCGCGCGCGATGCTCCGGCCGTGGATCCTAGCGGCTTACGACGTGCGCGGCGCAGTCCGGGCGCGAGCCTCGACGCGCTGATCCGGCTCCGCGCGCGGCGGCACGATGCCCCGCCGTCGCGCATTCCGCGACGAGCTGGTGCTCCGCCCGCGTACCGAACGCACGATGCAAGGCCCGAACGTGCGAGCGGATCGTCTCGTAGCCGCGCCCCTTGAGCGCGGCGATCTCGCGCGGAGTGCGCCCTTCGAGCAGCCAGCGCAGCACGTCGCGTTGCGCCGGCGAGAGCGTCCGCGCACGAGCATCCACGTAGACGCGCGTCCAGCCCTCGAACCGGCGAGCCAGAAACGCCTTGGGAAAGTGCCGGGCAACAAGCGCGACGGCTTCGTCCAACGGGGACGCGACCGCGTCGGTGCGGACAGCAGGCGGAAGGTCCGCAAGCGCGGCGAGTGTCTGAGCTTCGCGCCAGCGGTAGCCGCACGACCGAAACGTGTCGAGGGCCGCCGCGTAAAGACGGTGCTGCGGCATCGAGGTCGCCCCACGAGCTCGCGCAACGGACGCGCGTACGAAGGTGCTCCAGCCGCGAAGCCGTTCATCGCCGCCGCGCAAGACTCGGGTCGCCGGCGAGCGGAGATTGAATCGCATCGAACGCCGCGAGGATCTCGACTCGCGGCGGCCAGGATCGAATCCCGAGAATATTTCGGCCAGCATGCAACAATGCAAATCGCTCGTCGTCAACGGTCGCGTTCCAATCTACATGCGAAGCCAATGCGCGCGCTTCGACTGGCGAATGTCTGTGCGGCGAGCCATTTCATCGAACGCTGCGGCGATCGCCGCGCGGTAGGCGAGGCCTCGGACCCGCCAGGCATCGGTTGGGGCAACGCGCTCGGCTTCGCGCGCCTTCGCATACGCGCGCACGGCGTCCCCGTCGAGGGCGAAAAGCCATGCGTCGTCGCCGCACAGGCGCACGCGCCAGGCACTCGATGCTCCCAAGCCGACGGCAGAGCGCGGGATGGCGCGACCTTGGCGTGCGCGATGCGTCCCGGCACGGTGTCGCGAGCGTAAGGTTTGTTCCAGCGACGCAATCTGCTGGAGCACGACCATCGCAACTTCGACGTCATGCTCGCGACAGCGGCCATATGCGCGCCGCGCCGACTCAAACAGCGCGAGCGCGTCGTGTAGCCGCCCCTGTGCGACGGCGACGAATCCGCGCAAATGGGTCGCGTGCACGGCAAGTACGTCGACGTTCGCATTCTCGGTGATCTTGCGCGAGCCGGTCCGCTTGTGCGATCTCGCCGCGAATCCAATGGGTCTGTGCGCGTCGGTACGCGATCTCGGCGCGGATCGAAGGGTGTGCTCGGCGGCGTCCGGCACGCTCCGCCTCGATGAGCATCGCCAGACCGGTGTCAGGGTCGCGCCGGCCGACGGCGGTTGCATACAGCATCGCCGCGGTCGCTGCCGAATCCGCATCGTGAAACGACGTTACGTGCGGCGCGAGCAGCGCTTCGGCTTCAGCCAGGGCGATGTTCGCGCAGTAGCGCGCGCGCGCGCAGCAGATGCAACTCGCCGGCGGGCTCGTCTCGGATCTCGGGCACGTTCGGTCAACGCATATACTGCGGCGAAGTCACCGCGGCGATACGCGTCGCGCGCATGCGCAATCATTGCGAGGGAGGCGCCGCGGCTGCGGTCGTTATGCCGGAGGTTCGTCACACCTAGCGACGCCGGTTCCGCGGGCCGCGCCGCCGCACCTAGTCCTAGTGTCCCGCGGGCCCTCCGCCGGTTACGTCGTCGACGGATAACTATGACTGCCGCCGCTCACGTCGTCAGAGGTCACGGGCCGCCGCCTGTAACGTCGTTTGTCGTGATTGGTGTCGTCCGCAGCGGCCCACCGCCAGTTACCTCGGCCGAAATAGGACCGGGCCCGAACAGCGCTGCGAGCAGCGCCAAAAGGGTCAGCATTGTAGTTTTGCTCCTTCCAGAGGTGTGGCGCTCGGTGGCGCCGTCCCCATCCTATCGCCGGGACGGCCCTCCGGCGAGTGGTGTGCCAAGGTTTTCGGCTCACGCATCGGGGGGATGGCGCACCAAGCAGCGGCCAGGCACCATCGGCACGCGCCCTCCGGAGGGCGCCGCCGCTTCGGCTGTCGGTCCGGCGCTTCCACACCAGCGCCGGAGCCCGCGCTGAGCGGCGGGGAGCAACACCTGGTCACGACCTTGCGAGCCCGCCGGCGGACTCGCCCACACCCCGAGGTACGGCCCAGGTGACTCCTGCCCCGATCGCCGGCGATAGGACCGATCGTACTAGTCGGCGCCCGTCCGGTCTGTCGAAGACGCATCGATGACCGTTGAGCCCGTCATCTTGGTCGGTAAGCACGTGCGGCTCGAGCCGTTGACCATCGAGCACGTCGACGCGCTCGCGCGGGTCGGGTTGGATCCCGAGCTCTGGCGCTGGGGCATCTCCACCCTGGCGACCGCCGGCGACATGCGCGCCTACGTCGATACCGCGCTCGACGAGCAGCGCCGCGGTAGCTCGCTGCCGTTCGCGGTCGTCGACCGCGTTCGCGACGAGGTCATCGGCAGCACTCGCTACGGCAACATCGCCCCGGCCGATCGCCGGCTCGAGATCGGCTGGACGTGGTACGCCGCGACGCATCAGCGCACGGCCGTCAACACCGAGACGAAGCTGCTGCTGCTCGCGCACGCGTTCGAGGCGCTCGGGGCGATGCGTGTCGAATTCAAGACCGATGCGCTCAACACGAGATCGCGCGCCGCGCTCGCCCGGATCGGCGCGGTCGAAGAGGGCATCTTTCGCAAGCACATGCTCACGGCGTCCGGGCGCGTCCGCGACTCCGTGTATTTCTCGATCGTCGACACCGAATGGCCCGCCGTCAAAGCGCACCTCACGTCCAAGCTCGCCGCCGGCTGAAAGAACGCCCCCATGCTGATCGCCGCGCTGCTCTTCGACGACCTCACGCCGCTCGACGTCGTCGGCCCGCTAGAAGTGCTCGCGCGCGCGCCGGGCGCCGAGATCGTGCTCGCCGGGCGCGAGCGCGGAACGGTGCGCGACCCGCGCACGCACGTCGCGCTGACCGTCGAGGCGTCGCTCGACGAGGTCACGGCCGCCGACGTGCTCGTCGTCCCCGGCGGCGTCGGCGTGGACCGCTTGTGCGAGGACGAGGCCGTGCTGGCTTGGATCCGCCGGCTGCACGCGACGACGCGCTGGACCACGAGCGTGTGCACCGGGTCGCTGCTGCTCGCCGCCGCGGGATTGCTGACCGGCGCGCGCGCGACGACGCACTGGGCCTCGCGCGACGCGCTCGAACGCTACGGCGCCGTGTACGCCGAACAGCGCGTCGTCGAGCACGGCAAGATCGTCACCGCGGCGGGCGTGTCGTCGGGCATCGACATGGCGCTGCATCTGCTGGCGCTGATGCACGGCGAGCAGGTTGCGAAAGCCGTGCAGCTGTCGATCGAGTACGACCCGCAACCGCCGTTCGACGCAGGCTCGCCCGCGAAAGCCGGCCCGGAGCTCGTGAGCCTCGTGCGCGCGGCGACCGCGCGCGCACGAGGCCCGACGGCAACGTGTGGGCATGCGTACCGGGCGCGACTGGTTGGAAGTAGCCGGCGATCCGAGCCCCACACGGCCAGCCCGGTCGGCGAATTCGGCAGATTGACCACCGTGATCTCCAAGACGTTGTTGCCCGGCTGGAAGGACGCCGTCGGCACGTTGAAGGCGATGGGGGTGATGAACGCCGTCGGCCCGCCCGACCCGAATTGGTTGCCGTTCAACTTCGCGACGAAGCTGTTGTCCGCCGCGATCGTCAGGTTCATCGCGGCCGGAAATGCGGGGACTCCCTTCGGAACGCCGCAGAGGCAGAACGTCGTGCGGTAGACGTACGGGCCGCCCGGATGCGAGCCTAGGCCGGCGTTGGCGACGTTCGCGATCCACTGCGATCCCTGGAGCGGTGCGTGCCAGCCGACGTTGGGATTCGTCACGGTGACCGCGGTCATCGCCGAACCGTTCGGCGGCTGCACGGTCCAGACACCGCTTCCGGTCGTGAGGACCGGCTGCTGTAACGGTACGCAGCACGGCCGGCTCACCGGGATGCCGATCGCCGGATTGGCGTTCGCGGCCTGCCGATCGGCCTGCGCGCGCGAGGGCGCGGCCGCCGAGATCATCGCCGTTCCCGCGGCCAGTACCGAGAGCGCGACAAGCTTGGAGATGGAATGCATGGCGGGTCCTTCACTTTCGTTGGAATCTTGCGATGCGGCGATCGAGTCACCGCGCTTCCGAGCGTAGCCGCGCCGCTTTCACATCGCTTTCACGACGTCACGCGCGTGGTAGCGACCCTTGACTTTCAACCGGCGAACCAGACATAGTCTCTCTAACACCCAAACCAAGCAGCGAGTGGAGGTAGGTCCGTGATGAATCGTTTTGCCGGAACTCAGCCGACGGGATTCGTACGAAAAGCATTCTGGATCGCCGTGGCGGCGATCATCGTCATGCTCGCGTGGGCGACTGCCGGCTTGTCGGACGACGGCTGCTGCCCGAGCTTCGATTACGGCCCGCGCGGCATGATGCGGCCGGATGGCACCATCCAGCAGCGCGTCGGGCATAATCCGCCGATCGACTACACGGCGAAGCCGCAGCGCAACGGGTCGTACTTGATCCTACGCAACGGCGTCGCATGGATCACGCTGTCGACGCAAAAGAATCAAATGATTGCGATCGGCGATCCCAACGGCACGGGCCAACCCGTCATAAGATCGATCAAAGAGCGGGCACGGCCGCGGCGCTCCCGTCAAGCTCCGCGCCCCAGCACGCTCACCAGCTCGCCGCGCGACCGCACGCCCAGCTTGCGGTACGCGGCGGCGAGGTGAGCTTCGACGGTCCTCTCGCTGAGCGAGAGCTCGTCGGCGATCGCACTGTTGGACATGCCGCGCAGTGCGACGTCGACGACCTCTCGTTCGCGCGCCGTCAGCTGCGTCGCGGTCGCGCGCCGCTGCGAACGCGGTCCGAGCCGGCGCGGCAGGCGCAGCGCGCCGATCGTCTCGCACAGCGCGACCGCGCGCGCCGGCTCTTCCGCCAGCTCGTAGGCCTCGGCCTCGAGCAGCGGCATGCCGAGCCGGTGCAGCAGCGCCGCGGCGGTCTTCGCATGACGCAGCTTCGCGTCGCGCGTGCCGAACCGCGCCGCGGCGTACGCGTCGAACAGCTCGCGATACGCGTCCGACGAACGGGTTGCTCGCGGCGTCGGGACTGTCGTCGAAACGCGCGCGCGCGCGCTCGACATCGGCCTGCGCGCAGCACACCGCGACGGGAGCAGCACTTCGCAGTCGCTCCAGCCGTCGGGCAGCGCCGCCAGCATGCGCTCGAGCAGCGCCACGGCCGCCGCCTCGTCGCCGTTCGCGAGGTGGTGCTCGGCGACCGTCGCGGCGAGCGGCGCGTACTGGATCGGCTCGTTGGTCGAGAACGCCGCTTCCAGCACGTCGGGCGCGTAGCAGCGCCCGAACAGCGTCTCGTCGCGCAGCGCGATCGCGAGCGCGATCGCCGAACTGCGCGACGAGGATGCGAATCGTCGTCGACTCGTGCACGTCGGCGAGCACGTCGAGCATCTCGCGCGCGCGCCGCGCGCAGCTCGCCCGGTCAGATAGAGCACGTTGGCGTAGCCGAGCCGCGCGAACGTCACGCCGTAGAGCGGGCCGTACGCGCTGCCCGCTTCGGCCGCTTCGCGAAACGACGCCGACGCGAGATCGAACCGCGCGAGCTTGCGCGCGTCGACGCCGTAGCTCGTGAGCGCGAACGCAACGAGCGTCGGGTCGCCGTGCGCGCGCGCGATGCCGGCGGCTAGCTCGGAGTCGCGCTGCCAGCCGTCGAGCTCGTGCTTCGCCAGACGGAGCGCGGCGCGCGCGCTGTAGAACCGGACCGCGTCGCGCGAACCGGCGTGCGGGATGGCCGGCTCCGCGGCGTGCAGCGCGGCTTCGACCTCCGCCCACTCTTCGGCGAGCGCGTGCAGCAGCGCGAGCTGCACGGCGATGCGCGTCAGCAGCGTCGTCGTCGTCGATCGCCAGGCTCAGCTCCGAGGCGCTGGCGCAGCACGGCGAACGCGCGGTCGGTCTGCGCGGTGCGCCGCAGCGCGAGCGCGAGATCGATGTAGACCTCGACGAGCTTCACCGTGTCGCCCGTCGCGCGTGAAGTGATCGACCGCGACCTGCAGGTGGTCGAGCACCTTTTGCGGCGCGCCGAGCGACGCGTACGCCGACGCGGCTTTTTCGTGCAGCGCGACGAGGCCGCGCTGGTCGGCGACGCCGCACGCGAGCGCGCGTTCGTACAGCTCGGCGGCTTGCGCGTAGGCGTGACGCGCCTTGGCGAGATCGCCGGCGGTCTGCGCGTAGCGCGCGCGCACTCGGCGAACGCCGCCGCGCGCCAGTAGTGCTCCGCCAGCTCGACGACGCGTCCGTCGCGGTCCGGCTCGCGCTCGATCTCTTGCGCGATGAGCAGGTGCATCGCGCGCGCGTGCATGGCGAGGACGCCGTCGAGGATCGTGTCGCGCGTCAGCGCGTGGCGGAAGGTGAAGCAGCCCGGCTCCGCCGCGATCCTCGGTCAAGAAAGTGCTCGTCGATCGCCATGCGCAGGAACGCGTCGAGCGAGGCGGCATCGCGCCCGCCGATGCGCGCGAGGAACGCCGCGCCGAACCGCCGGCCGATCAGCGCGGCGATCTCGAGCAGCGCCATGTCGCCCGGCGCGAGCCGCCGCAGGCGCTCGAGCAGCAGGCCGCGCAGCGAGTCGGGCAGCGTCGTGCGCGTCACGCCGGACCGCTCGTCGTCGACGACCGCCTTGAGCAGCTCTTCGGCGAACAGCGGATTGCCTTCGCTGCGGTCGCAGCACGCCGCGCAGCGACTCGACCGGGATGCGCAGCGTTCTTGGGCAGCGTCGCGTCGATCAGCTCGTGGACGCCGGCTTGGCTGAGCGGTCCCAGCTCGATGCGCTGCACGTGGCGCGCGCGCATGGCGCGCGCGATGACCGCGTGCAGCGGATGCGCTGTCGGTCAGCTCGTCGGTGCGGTACGCGCACGACGATCAGGATGCGCGCGTCGTGCAGCGTGCCGATCAGGAACTGCAGCAGGTCCAGCGTGACGCGGGTCGGCCCAATGCGCGTCGTCGATCGACCGCGGCGAGCGGTCGCGCCGACTCCGGCGGCGCGCAGCGTCGCGGCGACGCGCTCGAACAGCCGCCGCTTGTCGACGGGATCGTCGCCGGTCGGCGCGGCGAACCCGGCGCCCGCCGCCGGCGCGCCGCCGTCGGCCGTCGAGCTCGGCGAGGATGTCGACGACCGGGCCCATCGGCGACGGCGCGTACTCGAGGCACGCGGCGCGATAGCGCGCATGCCGCGCGGCAGATGCCGGCACAGCTCGTCGATCAGCCGCGTCTTGCCGGCGCCGGCGTCGCCCGAGACGAACGCGATCGGCGCCTTCGCCCGGCCGGCCGCGCGGCGCGCGAGATCGGCCAAGCGCCCGCAGCTCGCGCTCGCGACCGATGAACCGAGGGCAGTACAACGGGGTCGTGACCAGCCGAGGCTCCTTCGTGCGGCGTGCGGGGGCGCGCAAGGCACCTCTGAGCGCGAAAAGAGGAGAAACTCCTGCTCGGCCGGCGCTTCGTCTAGGTACTGAAAAGCGGTACCGGCACGAATATCGCGCCGCGGCGCGACCGGCCTACGATGCGGTCATGGAAGCACGAGTTCAAGTCGAGGTCTTGTCCGGCCGAGCGCTGGTGGACGGCGCCGAGATCGTCCTGAGCGGACCGCACCGGCTGCTGGTGTGCGCGCTCGCGCGGTGCCGCCATCCGGTCGACCGCGAGCAGCTCGAGGCGATGTTCTGGCCCGACGACGAGCCGGAGCGCGCGCGCAACCTGCTCAACATCGCCGTCCACCGCTTGCGCAAGCGCCTGGGCGAGGACGCGATCGTGCAATCCGCGGACGGCTACCGCCTCGGCGACGTCGTGACCGTGGACCTGTGGGAGATCGAAGCGTTCGCCGCGCGGTTCCGCACGTGCGAGACGCCGGACATCACCGCCGCGGGCCGCTGGCTCGCCGTCATGCGCCACGTGTGCTGCGGCTGCGTGCGCCGGGCCGTCGGATCCGGAGTTCGTCGGCGCGCTCGAGCGCCGGCTGCTGACCGCCGCGCGCGACGCCACCGACCGCCTCGCGGAGATCGCGCTCGCATCGAACCGCCCCGACGTCGCGCTCGCGCTCGTGCGCGTGACGCTCGACTTCGACCCGTGCGACGAGCGCGCGCGCGAGCTCGCGATCCGCGCGCACGTCGCGCGCGGCGACCGCGCGAGCGCGATCCGCGAGTACCGCGACTACGCGCGCGCGCTGCTCGACGAGCTCGGCCTCACGCCGTCCTTCGCACTGGGCTCGCTGATCGCGTCGCGCGCAAAAAGCGATCTGAAAACGGCGGGCTTTTGATGTACGAGCCGCGACAACACGATCTGGTTCTCGGTTCCGCCGGGCGCGCGAAGTCGTCGAGCTAACGCCGGCAGGGTCGATTCGCCGATTCGCGCAAGGCCAAGCCGCCATGAAAAAGCCGCTCAGCGTCATCCTGCTCGCGGTCCTCGCCGCCGCCGCGTGCTTCATCGTCCTGGTCTTCGTCGTCGACCGGTTCATCCTGATGCCTACCAAGTAAGGCGTAGCGGGACCGGTAGGCTACGTAGACCAAGGCGAGGAAAGCGGTGCGCGGCGCAGCATCCCGAGGATCACGAGTTCGCGGCTGACGTCGGCCATCAGATGCAGCGGCCGCCGTCGACTTCGAGTGCGACGCCGGTGATGAACGCCGCTTCGTCCGACGCGAGAAACGCGACCGCGTTCGCGATGTCGCGCGGCTGGGACAGCCGTCCCAGCGGCACGGTGCCGGCGAATTTCGCGCGGAGCTCCGGCGTGTCGCCGCCCATGAACTCCGCCAGCAGCGGCGTCTCGCCGGCGACGGGGCACACTGCGTTGACGCGGATGTTGTCCGGCGCGAACTCGACAGCCATCGACTTCGAGAACCCGATCGCCGCGGCTTTCGAGGCGTTGTAGACCGTCAGCCCGGGACGCGGCCGGATGCCGGCGGTCGATGCGATAGTGATTACGACGCCGCCGCCGTGCGTGCGAAATACGGGGACTAGCTCGAGCGCCGACAGGTACAGCGCCTTGACGTTCACGGCGAAGATCCGGTCGAACCAGTCCTCGCTCACGTCGAGCAGCGGCTGATTGCGGTGCGTGATGCCGGCGTTGTTGACGTACGCGTCGATACGCCCGTGCGCGTCGACCACCGCGCGGATCGCCGCGGCGACGTCGGCGCGGCGGGTGACGTCGCAGTGGATGAACCGCGCGCGGCCCGGGGTCGTCGCGTCGATCTCGCCGGCGACGCGCGCGCCGCCCGCGTCGTCGACGTCGAGCAGCGTCACCGACGCCCCTTCCTCGACGAGCTTCTTGGCGATGTCCTCACCGAAACCGGACCCGCCGCCGGTGACGACCGCGACTTTGCCCTGCAGCCTGCCCTCGCGCGCGGTCACGTGTACTTCTGCGTGATCGTCTGCAGCGTGCTGAACTCGTGCATCGCGGCGAAGCCCTTGCCGCGCCCGTGCCCGCTGCGTTTGAACCCGCCGAACGGCAGCTCGATCCCGCCGCCCGCGCCGTAGCAGTTGATGAACACCTGGCCGACGCGCATCGCGCGCGACACGCGCGTCTGGCGGCTGCCGTTCTCGGTCCACAGCCCCGCGACCAAACCGTACTCGGTCGCGTTCGCGAGCCGGATCGCGTCGCTCTCGCCGGCGAACGGCAGCGCGGAGAGCACCGGCCCGAACACTTCGTTGCACGCGAGCTCGTGCCGTTCGTGCACCGGCCCGAACAGCGTCGGTTCGACGTAGAATCCGCCGCCGGGCAGATCGCCGGGCAGCGTGCTGTGCGCGAGCACGCCGACGGCGTCGCGCTTGCCGCGGTCGAGATACCCGCGCACGCGGGCGAACTGCGCGCCGTTGATCAGCGGCCCGACGTCGGGGTCGCTCGCCGGCACGCCGACGCGGAGCCCCGTGAACGCTGCGGCGAGCCGCTCGGTGACGCGGTCGAAGGCTGACGCTTCGATCAGCACGCGGCTGCCGGCGGAGCACGTCTGCCCGCCGTTCTGCACGATCGCGCGCACGATCGCCGGAACCGCCGCGTCGAGATCGGCGTCGGCGAACACGATCTGCGCGGACTTGCCGCCCAGCTCTAGGATGCAGCGCGCGTGGTGCTGCGCGGCAGCAGCCTGCACCAGCGTACCGGCTTCCGGCGAGCCGATGAAGTCGATCACGTCGACGCCGGGATGCCGCGCGAGCGCGTCGCCGGCCGTTTCGCCGAGCCCGGTGACGACGTTGATCGCGCCCGCCGGAATCCCGCATTCCGCAGCGAGCTTGGCGAGCTCGACGACCGACTGCGACGCGTCTTCCGACGGCTTGATCACCGTCGCGTTGCCGACGGCGAGCGACGGCGCCAGCGAGCGCGCGAACATCTGCGCCGGATAATTCCACGGGATGATGTGGCCGGTCACGCCGACCGGCACGCGCAGCACCTGCACCGCGTAGCCCGGCAGATACGGGATCGTGTCGCCGTGCAGCTTGTCGGCGCCGCCGGCGTAGAACTCGAAATAGCGCACCGCCGCGGTGAGATCGGCGCGCGCCTGCGAGATGGGCTTGCCGGTGTCCTGCGACTCGATCTGCGCGAGCCGTTCGGCGTGCTGCGCGATGGTGTCGCCGAATCGCGCGAGAAGCCGCCCGCGATCCGCCGCGCCGAGCCGTCCCCACGCGCCCTCGAACGCGGCGGTCGCGCTGCGTACCGCGCGGTCGACGTCCTCCGCGCCGCCCGCGGAGATCGCACCGGCGACACGTCCGGTCGCGGGCTCGACGACGGGCAGCGTTTCGCCGGAGACGGCCGGCGTGCACGTCCCACCGATGAAGATCGTGCTCGCTACCGGTGAAGCGATCGTGCGCGTCACTCGGCGTGCCAAACGATGTCCACGAATTTCCACTGGTCCGGCGGCGCCGTGTGGTATTCAGCGGATTTTTCGACCATGACACGCACCCATTCGTTCGTCGAGGCGGAGTACCGGCTGATCAAGTCGTCAAACGCGGCGATCGCTTCCGGCATGCGACCGAGCCAACCCAAGATCACCGCCTTCATGAATTCGACCTCGACGATCCGATTGCGCATCGTCGCGTCGGTCGAGCCCTTGTAGCGACGAAGGACGTCCTCGAGCACGGCCAGCGCCTCGTCTTTGCGATCCAGCCGCGCGAGCGCGTCCGCTTTGTTCGCGAGCGCGCGCAGAACGATCAGTGGAGCGTCCACCGCGCCGGAATCCGTCAGTGCGATCGCCTTCTCCGCGGCCTCGAGCGCCCGTCGCGGTTGGTTTGCGAAGAGATAGATGCCGGACGCGTTCGCCAACGCGGTCGATTGCCCCAGGGGCGTTGACGGCGCGGCGCCGTCGTCGAAGCGTTTCAGGACGGCGTCGACCGCGCCGACCGCGTCGTCGAAGCGCTCGAGCTGGCTCAGCGCGAGCCCTTTGCTGATGAGCGAGTCGATTACGATATCGCGCTCTGCCGGTTCCGTGGCATCGCCGTAGCGTCCGACGACGTCGTCGTAGACCTTGACCGCTTCGTCGAAACGCCTGAGGCGGGTGAGCGATTCTCCTTTGTTGTGCACCGCTTGCGCCATCAGAGCTCGCATCGCCGGCTCATCATCGGCTGTGTACGCAGCCAACGTCTCGTCGGCGGCCTTGACCGCATCGTCGAACTTTTCGAGCATGTAGAGTGAAGCGATCTTGTTGACGAACGCCTTCGCAATTTGTTCGCGCACCAGTGGGCTGGGCTCGTCCTTGTAATAAAGGATGACGTCCTCGTACACGCTGATCGCATCGTCCAAGCGTCCGGTCCGGCCGAGCGCGATGCCGCGGTTCACGTAGGAACGCGCGATATCCGGCGCTTCGGCGCCGGGGGCGAAAGCGGCTTTGCGAAACCACGCCGCCGCATTCTCGAAATCGCCGAGGCCGAAAGCGGTGACCGCGCGATTCTCCCAGTCGAGCACGGAGTACTCGGACTCCGGCTTCTCGCGCAGCAGCTGGTCGGCCGTCTTCAGCACGCCACGCTGAGCCTCGGACAACGTCGCGTCGGCGACGTTGGGTGCACCGGGTTCCGCGACGGCCTTGGCCGGCGATATGGGCGTCGTCATCGTTGCCTTGACGCGGCCGCGCGCCTCCTCCAATTCGCGAGTGAATTGGGCGCTGTCCGCATGAAACTGATCGAAGCGCTGACGGGCAACGAGATTCATCCGGTCGGCGTCCTTTGCGCGCGCCTCGGCTTCGTTTGCCAAGCGTTCGGCGTCGATCGCGCGGCTTTCGATCTTCTTGAGCCGCGTCTTGAGATCTTCCGCGTGTTCTTCCATCCATTGCTCGGCCGCTTCGCGCGCGCGTTGTCGCGCGCCGAAGAATCCGACGAGCGTGCCGCCGCCGATGATCACCGTCATGAGAAGGGCGAAGATCGTCAGCGCGATGACGACGTCCGATATGCGGATGTTCGCGTCGTCGATGCGTTTGTCCAGGGCCGTCGCTTCGTCATGTCGCAGAGGGGTTTGTTGACCCGCGGCGGGCGTCACGTGGCTGGGCATGTCTGCGCCGTGCCAAACGTATGCCCCGACGGCGAGGCCGGAACCGAACACGACGACCGCCATCGTCGCAATGGCGACGATGCGAAACGTCGAGGTGCGCGTCTGCGGAAACATATTCACGCATGCTCCTTCGAGGGCGGCGGGTGCCCTCGGCGCCGGCGACCGTCTGCTCGTGCCGGCGGGACAGGGCATTCCGCGCCGGACCGACGAAACCCGCCCGCATGACGACGACGATCTATCGTGCGCGCCGCATCGTCACGTTGACCGACGATGCGCCCGAAGCGTTTGCGACCGCCGGCGAACGCGTCGTCACGACGGGATCTCTCGCCGGACTGCGCGAGCGCTTCGCGGGCGCCGAGGTCGTCGACTTCGGCGACGCCGTGATCGTGCCGGGCTTCAACGATGCGCACGCGCACCTCGCCGTCGCCGCCGAGGACATGCTGCACCTCGACCTTTCCATCGACGCGGTGTCGTCGCTCGCCGAGATCTCGGCGAAGCTGCGCGATCAGCTCGCGCGCACGCCGCCTGGCGGCTGGCTGCGCGGCAGCCGTTACGACGACGCAAAGATGGCCGAAGGCCGCGTGCTCACGCGCTGGGATCTCGACGAGATCAGCCGCGACCATCCGATCCTCGTGCTGCACGTCGCGGGCCATTGGGGCGTCGTCAACTCCAAAGCGCTAGAGCTGGGCGGGATCGACGAATCGTCCGAACCGCCGCCGGGCGGCAAGTACGGCCGCGACGGCAGCGGCCGCCTCAACGGCATCCTCTTCGAGATGGCGATCTTCGACTTCGCGTACCCGCAGGCCACGCATCTGCCGCAGACCATCGCGCCGGCGAGCACGCCCGAAGACCGCCTGCGCGGCCTGGGCCTCGCGATGCGCGCGTTCCACGCGGCCGGCATCACGTCGGTCACCGACGCGATGATCGGTCCCGACGACATCGCCCTGCTCGAAGAGTCGCAGCGCCGCGAGCAGCTCACGATGCGCGTCAACATGCTGCTGCACTTCGAGCACTACGGGCTGCTCCAGGAACGCGGCCTCACGACCGGCTCGGGTACCGACCGGCTTCGGCTCGGCGGCATCAAGACGTTCGTCGACGGCGCGATCGGCGGGCGCACGTGCCTGATGGAACAGCCGTTCGAAGGCACGACCGACGACTTCGGGATGCAGACGCTCTCCGACGCCGAGCTGCGCGACGTCGTGCGCATGGCGCACCTCGACGGCAACCGCATCTGCGTGCACGCCAACGGCGACCGCGCGATCGGCAAGCTGCTCGACCAGCTCGAAGCCGCGCAAACCGAGCATCCGCGGTCGGATCTCCACCACCGCATCGAGCACTGCAGCATCGTCAACGACGACATCCTGCGCCGCATGAAAGCGCTCGACGCGATCGCGGCGCCGTTCGGCAGCTACGTGCACTATCACGGCGGCAAGCTGCTGGAGTGGTACGGCCCCGAGCGCATCGAGCGCATGTTCGCGCACCGGTCGTTCATCGACCACGGCATCACGGTCGCGGGATCGTCGGACTATCCGTGCGGGCCGTTTCAGCCGCTGCTCGCGCTGCAATCGTGCATCACGCGCACCGGATACGACGGCACGCCGCTCGGGCTGTCGCAGCGCATCACGCCGCGCGAAGCGCTCGCGCTCTACACGATCAACGCCGCGTGCGCGTCCGGCGAAGACGGCGTGAAGGGCCGGCTCGCGCCCGGCTATCTCGCCGACTTCGTCGCGCTCGACGACGACCCGCTGACCGCCGACCCGACGACGCTGGGTGCGCTGGGCGTGCGCGCGACGTACGTCGGCGGCGCGAAGGTGTGGGACCGCGCCGGCTGATGTCCGGCCTGGTCGAGATCCAGCTCCTCAACGGCATCGTGCAAGGGATGATCTACGCGCTCGTCGCGGCGGGTCTGACGCTGATCTTCGGCATGCTCGACATCCCGAACTTCGCGCACGGCGCCTTCTACGCGCTGGGCGCGTACGTCGCGTTCACCGTGATCTCGGCGAGCGGCAACTTCTGGCTCGCGATCGCCGTCGTCCCGGTCGTCGTCGCGGTGATCGGCCTGGCGGTCGACGCGTTGGCGATGCGGCGGCTCGCGCGCGCCGGGCACGTGTATCAGATTCTGTTCACGCTGGGCCTCGTGCTGATCGTGCAGGAGGTCATCGTGTTGATCTGGGGCGCGAACCCGACCAGCGTCAACGTGCCGGCCGTGCTCGACGGCGGCCTTCCGCTGGGCGCGGTGAGCTTTCCGTTCTACCGGCTGTTTTTGGTGGTCGCCGCGGCGCTCGTCATCGGCCTGGTGTGGATCGCGCTGGAGCGCACGAAGTACGGCGCGATCATCCGCGCGGGGATCGACGATCCCGAGATGGTCGACTGCATCGGCATCGACGTGCAGCGTTTGTTCACGATCGTGTTCGGCATCGGCGTCGGGCTGGCGGCGCTGGCGGGCGCGCTCATCTTGCCGATCCGCGGCGGCCAGCCCGCGATGGGCAACGAGCTGATGGCGACCAGCTTCGCCGTCGTCGTGATCGGCGGGCTGGGCAGCTATCTCGGCGCGGTGGTGGGCGGGCTGTTCGTCGGGCTCACGCAAGCCGTGATGACGATCTTGTATCCCGCGGCGTCGGAGGTCGCGATCTTTGCGGCGATGGCGCTCGTGATCTTGATCCGGCCGCAGGGACTGTTCGGCAAGCGATGAGACGCTTCGCGCTGCTCGTCGCGATCGTCGTGCTCGCGCCGCTCGTGCTGCGCTATCCCGAGCTCGAGACGCAGATCCTCACCTTCGGGCTCCTGGCGGTCGCGTTCAACCTGCTGCTCGGCGAGATGGGGTTTCTGTCGTTCGGCCAGGCGACGTTCAACGGCGTCGGCGCATACGCGGCGGCGCGCGTGCTGATCGATGCGCACGCCGCGCTGCCGCTCGCGCTGCTCGTCGCGATCCTTGCCGGGGCCGTCACCGCCGCGGTGATCGGTGCGCTGGCGATCACGGGGCGCGGCGTGTACGGCGTGATGCTGACGTTCGCGTTCAACGAGATGGCGTATTACGCCGCGTTGCAGTGGCGCGCCGTGACGGGCGGCGACAACGGGCTGGGCGGCGTGCCGCGGCCCGGCGTGTTCGGCATCGCGCTCGACGACCCGACGCGCTACTACTACTTCACCGCGCTCGTCGTGCTGCTTGCGTTCGCCGCCGTGCTGCGCGTCAACGACTCACCGTTCGGCGCGGTGCTCCGGGCGATCCGCGAGAACGAAGAGCGCGCGCGGGCGATCGGCTTTCGCGTGCGCCGCTTCAAGGTGGCGGCGTTCGCCGTCTCGGGCGCGCTGTCGGGGCTCGCGGGCGGGTTGTATGCCGGGCTGTTCCGTTTCGTGCCGCTGCAGGCGATCGACCTCGACACGTCCACCAACGTCGTGATCGCCGTGCTGCTCGGCGGCACGGGCTCGCCGTATGGCGCGCTGCTCGGTGCGGCGATCTTCACCGTGCTCTCGAACTCGCTCAGCCACGTGTGGTCGCACTGGCCGCTGATCTTCGGCCTGGTGTTCTGCGCGGTCGTGCTGTTCTTCCGCGGCGGATTGTGGAGCATCGTCGACCGCCGGAGCCGCCGTGCTGCGCACGCGTGAGCTCACCAAGCGCTTCGGCGCGCACGCTGCGGTCGACGGCGTCGACTTGACGATTGCCCGCGGCACGCTGCACGCGATCATCGGCCCCAACGGCGCCGGCAAGACGACGCTGTTCAACCTGCTCAGCGGCGAGCTGCGCCCGAGCGCGGGGACGATCGCGTTCGCGGACCGCGACGTCACGCGCCTCGACGCCACGAGCCGCTCGCAGCTGGGCATGGGGCGCTCGTTCCAGCGCACGAACGTGTTTCCGAAGCTGACGGTGTTCGAGAACGTCCGGCTCGCGGCGCAGTCGCGCACGGGCGAAAGCTTCGCGCTCTGGCGCTCCGCGGCGGCGCTCGCGGACGTGAACGCGCGCGCGGAACGCGTGCTCGACGAGTTCGGGCTGCTCGGCTACCGCGCGCAGCTCGCGAGCGAGCTCGCCGGCGGCGACCAGCGCCTGCTCGAGCTCGCGATCACGCTCGCCACCGATCCCGTGCTGCTGCTGCTGGACGAGCCGTCGCAAGGACTCTCGCCCGAAGACGCACGCCGCCTGATCGACCGCATCGGCACGCTCGCGCAGCGCTACACGATCGTGCTCATCGAGCACAACATGCCGCTGGTGATGCGCCTCGCGGGCGAGATCACCGTCATGAACTTCGGCCGCATCCTCGCGCACGGCACCCCGGACGAAATCCGCACGAACCCGGCCGTGCGAGCAGCCTACCTCGGGAAACGCGCCTGATGCTCCGGCTCGACAAGATCGACGTCTACTACGGCTCGAGCTGGATCCTCAAAGGCGTCTCGCTCGCCGTGCCGTCCGGCGGTGTCGTCGCGCTGCTCGGCCGCAACGGCGCGGGCAAGTCGACGACGCTCAAGACCATCATGGGCCTGGTCGCGCCGCGCGCGGGGACGGTGCAGTTCGACGGCGCGCCGATCGGCGGCCGGGCGCCACACGCCGTCAACCACCTCGGCATCGCCTACGTCCCCGAGGACCGGCGCATCTTCCGCGATCTGACCGTCGACGAACATCTCGCCATCGCGACGCGCTCGCCCGCATGGACCGCGGAGCGCATCTTCGGCGTGTTCCCTGCGCTCGTGCCGCTGCGCAACCGGCGCGGGCGGTTCCTGAGCGGCGGCGAGCAGCAGATGCTCGCGATCGCGCGCGCGCTCGTCACCGGCCCGCGGCTGCTGCTGCTCGACGAGCCGTCGCAGGGCCTCGCGCCCGTGATCGTCGACGCGGTGATCGCGTCGATCGAGGCGATGCGCGACGAGGGACTTGCGATCTTGCTGGTGGAGCAGAACGTGGAGCTCGCGCTGGACGTCGCCGACCGCGCCGCGATCGTCGACCAGGGCGCGATCGTCTTCGACGGAACGGCCGCGGAACTACGCGAACGCGCCGATCTCCAAACCACCTACCTCGGTGTCGGAACCTGAACCGAAAGGACCGCATGATGGAACGCAAGCACTTTCTCGCGACGACCGGCGGCACGGCCGCGGCGCTCTTCGCCGGATTGCCCGCGCGTGCGGCGGACGACGTCGTCTTCGCCGGCGTGTTCTCGTCGAGCGGCGCATACGCGGCGTTCGGCCGCGACACCGACCGCGGCTTCCAGCTCGCCGTGAACGAAGTGAAGAAGTCCGTCGCCGGCCACGCGATCAAGTACATCACGCGGGACGATCAGACCAAGGCCGACGTCGGCGTGCAGCAGGCCACGGACGCGTACGAGCACGATGGCGCGCGCTTCTTCGCGGGCTGCGCGTCCAGCGCGGTGGCGCTGCGGATCGCCGAAGTCGCCAAGGACAAGCACGCGCTGTTCTGGACGAGCGTCGGCGCCGACGACATCACGGGCAAAGCATGCAACGACTACACGTTCCGCTGGTCGGTCCCGGCGTACGCCGCGGTGCGCGCGACGATGTACCCGTTCATCCAGAAGTTCCCGAACGCGAAGAAGTGGTACACGATCACGCCGTCCTACATCTTCGGCGAGTCGCTGCTGGCGAACGTCAAGGAAGTCGCCCAGGAAAAGGGCCTCACGCTGGTCGGCAACGACTACCACCAGCTCGGCGCGACCGAATACTCCGCCTACATCGCCAAAGCGGCCGAAGCGAAGCCCGACGTGCTGTGCCTGCTGAACTTCGGCGGCGACGCGATCAAAGCGCTCAAGACGGCGGTGAGCTACGGCCTGAAGAAGTCGACCAAGATCCTCTACATCTGGAGCGGCGGCCTGCAAGACTTCGCGGGCATCGGGCCCGACGATCTCGACGGCGTGTACGTGGGCTGCCAGTACTGGCACGAGTCGACGCCCGCGACGCGCAAGGCGAGCGAAGCGTACAAAGCCGCGTACGGCGAGCCGCTCGGCTACGTGGGCGCGAGCGCGTACATCGAGGCGAAGCTGACGTTCGACGGCATCGCAAAAGCGAAGTCGATCGATCCCGCCCGCGTGGCAAAAGCACTCGAAGGCTACAAGTACACGGGTCCCACCGGCGCGGAAGAGATTCGCGCCTTCGACCACCAGGTCGTCAAGCCGTACTACCTGCTCGTGGGCAAAGCCAAGAGCGCGATGAAAGACCAGTGGGATTACGTGGACACGGTCGCATCGAGCTCCCACCCGGTCCCCCGCGAACGAAGCCTCTGCAAGCTGTAGCGCTCGCCTATCGGCTTTACCCGGGCTAAACAAATCCGGGCGCGTGCCGACCATAGATGTACATGGCCGGCGCAGCTCGTTTGAACCAACCCGCGCTCGAACGGCTCTTAGGGGCCGCTCAGCCGTACGCGATCGCCCGGGTGTCCGGTCTTACGCCCGCGCTCGGCTGGGGCTGCGGCTGCCGTGCGATCGAGCACGAGGCCGGCGCGTACACGCTCATCACGTGCGACAACCATCTCGACGTCTCCGCGCGCAGCGCACGGATGGTGACCTTCCGCTAAGGCGCGGCGAGCAGTGCCGGGATCGCGCGCGGTTCGGCGGCGCCCATCGCGATCAAGCGCGCCGCGAACGTCTTCGCGTCCAGCCCGCTCGCCGCGCGGGCGCGTTCGATCGCGTCGAGCCCCGCGAAGTACGTCGCGAGCTGCACGTGCGACAGCTGCAGGCGGTGCCACTTGCTCTCGGCCTCGGAGCTTTCTTGGAACGCGCCGTCGACCATCAGGCTGATGGCCTGGTCGTGCGTGAGCGAGCCGGCGTGGTATTCGGCGTCGAGCAGCGCGTTCGTGGCTTCGCGCAACCGCCACTTCAGCTGCGTGAGCTTGAGCGCCGAATCGTCGGGGCGGAACCCCTGCTCGATCATCAGGCCTTCGGTAAAACACGCCCAGCCTTCGATGAACGAGCCGTTGCCGAAGATGCGGCGCACCAGCGACGGGTTCACGTTGTTCGCGCGTAATTGCACGTAGTGCCCAGGGACGGCTTCGTGGATCGACAGCATGTGAATCCCGGCGTCGTCGTTCTCGCGGAAGTACGATGCGACCCGCGCCGCGCTCCAGTCGGCCGGGATCGGGTCGACGTTGAAGTACGACGGTTCGGTCGGCGGGTCGAACGGGCCGCTCGTCTCCATGCTCGCGACGGCGGTGCCGCCCTGGATCGGCGGCGTCCGGCGCACGCGGATCGTGTCGGGGTCGGGCAGCGCGATCAAACCGGTGCGGCGCAGAAACGCTTCGTTCTCGGCGACATCGGCGCGCGCTTGATCGAGCAGCGTGTCCGGCGTCGCGTGCTGCTCGGCGATCTTGTCGAGCACGGGGCGCACGACCGCGTTGAGCCGCGCGTCGTCGCTCTCGGCGGCCGGCGGTTGCGCGGATGCGTTCAGCGGGCGCGCGATGGCGAGCATCGCGGCCCGCGTCGACGCGATCCGCGCGCGTGCGCGCCGCTCGAGCTCGGCCGGGGTCAGGTCGACGCCCGTGATCAGGGGGAACAATCGCGTGTATGCGGCCGCGCCGATGCGCGGATCGTCCGTCGCGCGCGCCTTGAGCGGACCGTCGACGAACGCCTTGACCGCGCGCACGTCGTCGATCGCACCGCTGACGACCTCGGCGAGCTGCGTGCGCACGGCCGGTGACACGCCTTGCTTCGCGGCGGTGTCGAGCAGCGACGCGTAGAGCTGGATCACGCCGGTGAGCTGTACGCTCGCGAGCGCCTGCGCCGGCTGCGTCGTGTGCTGCAAGTTCGCGATCGCCGCGTCGCGCACGGTGCGCATCTTTCGCAGCCGCGCAACGATGTGCCCGAAGCGCTCGTCCGCGGGACGTCCTTCACGCGCGAGCTCGATGAAGACCGACTGTCCGAGCAGGTTGACGTACACCCCGGGATTCGTGCGCCACGGCGCGAGCAGCTGATCCTCGATCAGCTGCGCGTCGAGCTTGTCGAGCATCGCCGTGCGGTCGGCGCGCACGCCGGCGTCGTCGTCGGGGCGCGCGGTCGCGGCGAAGCGCGCGCGCCACGCGCGCAGCGACGCGATGCTCTTGTCGTGGCCCGCGGCCGAGACGTCTTCCAGCCGGTCGGCGCCGGCCTGAAGGCCGAGCGCGTCGGCGTAGACGGGATTCTCGGCCGGGAAGTCGGCGAGGTACGCCTCCATCACCGCGGTGAACGGCGGCGGAGCGCCGGCAGCGGGCGCGCCGCACGGCGCGAACGCGAGCGAGACGGCGAGGCACACCACGGAGCGCTTCATCGCAGCGGCATACGCTGGACGCTCACCTGCTTCCTAGATCGGGCTTTCGAGAAACCCGGAGTAGGAATGCGGCGCAGGCCAGAAGTCACCACGTCTTGTGCCACATCCTTTGCATCGGTTGAAGCGTCTCGTCGTCGGCATGCTCGCCGCTCTCATGTGCGTTCCGCAGGCCGCACTCGCGCAGGTCACGCCTCTGCCGCAAGCGTCCGTCCAGCCGTCGCCGGCGGCGAACGCCGCCGTGCGCGCGACGCTCGCAAACGGCATGCACGTCATCCTGCTGCCCAACCGGCTCGCGCCCGTCGCGACCACGATCGTGTCGTACGGCGTCGGCTCCGACGACGACACGCTGCCGGGCATCGCGCATGCGACCGAGCACATGCTCTTTCGCGGCACCGCGACGCTGTCGGGCGGACAGCTCGCCGACATCGCCGCGCGCATGGGTGCCGAGTACAACGCGGCGACCACGTTCGAGTACACGCTGTACTACTACAAGCTGCCGTCGCCGTACGTCGACCTCGCGCTGCGCATCGAAGCCGACCGCATGAGCCATGCGGCGATCCGCGCCGCCGACTGGGCGACCGAACGCGGCGCGATCGAGCAAGAGATCCGCGCGCAGGAGAGCCAGCCGCTGGCCGCGGTCGGCCAGAAGCTGCGCCAGACGTTCTTCGCGGGCACGCCGTTCGCGACGGCGTCCGGCGGCACGATCCCGAGCTTCGAGAAGATGACCGCGGACGACATCCGCGCGTTCTACCGCGCGTGGTACCGGCCGAGCAACGCGACGCTGATCGTCGCGGGTGACATCGACCCGAAGCAAACGCTCGAGTACGTGCACCGGCAATTCGACGGAATCCCCGACGCCGCGGTCCCCGCGCGCACGCCGATCGTCGTGCAGCCGCTCGCGGCGTCGACGGTGGAGTCGACGATCGATTTTCCGATCGGGTTCGGCGTGCTCGCGTACCGCCTGCCGGGCTCGAACGATGCCGACTACGCGGCGTCGCAAGTTCTCGCGGGCGTGTTCGCGAACCAACGCGGCGCGCTCGGCGATCTCACGGCCGAGGGCAAGACGCTCGCCGTGCTCAGCCTCGACAACGCCTTCCCCGAAGTGGGCGCGAGCTTTCTGCTCGCGATCCCCGCCGCCGGCGGCACGCCGCAGAGCGCGCAGGAGCTCGTCTCGGCGGTGCTCGACGATTATCGCAAGAACGGCGTTCCGCCGGAGCTGATCGAGGCGGCGAAGACGCGGCTGCTCAGCGAACAGGCGTATCGCCAGTCGTCCATCTCCGGGCTCGGGTTCGCGTGGGCCGACGCGAGCTCGGCGCACCACACGACGCCCGACGCGGTGCACGACGCGCTCGCGAACGTCACCGCCGACGACGTCAACCGCGTGCTGCGCGCGTATTTTACGCCGGAGCACCGGCTGTCGATCGTCATCACGCCCAAGCCGTCGAGCACGATGCCCAAGAAAGATCCGAGCGCCGGGCTCGAGCACGTCGGCTTCACGCCGACCGTGCACGAAGCGCTCCCCGCGTGGGCGCAGGTCGCCCTCAAAGCGCCGCTGCGCGCACCTTCGGACGGCGCCGGCACGCGCTCGCGCCGGCTGCCGAACGGGCTGCGATATCTCGCGCGGCGCGAAACAGCGGCGCCCACGGTCGTCGTGCACGGCGTGATCCGCACCAGCCCGGAGCTGTACGAGCCCAAAGGTAAAGACGGCGTGCACCTGATCGTCGACGACCTGCTGCCGTGGGGCACGGCGACGTACGACCGCAAGGGATTTCAAACGCAGCTCGACGCGATCGCCGCGACGGCGAGGCTCGGCACGTCGTTCACGCTCAAGGTGCAGTCGAAAGACTTCGAGCGCGGCATGGAGCTACTCGCCGACGGGATGCTGCACCCCGCCTTCGCGCCGGGCGCGTTCGCGGTGGTGCAGGCCAGCGAAAAGCAGACCGTCGGGTTCGCGAACAAGCTTCCCAAGAACAAAGCGGATCTGGCGCAGCGGCTCGCGCTGTACCCGCCGGGCGACCCGCGCCGCCGCGACATCACGGAGCGCACGATCGCGGCCGTGTCACTCGACGACACCAAGCACTATTACGACTTCGCGTACCGTCCCGACGAAACGGCGCTGGCGATCGTCGGCGACGTCACGCCGGCGCGCGCCGCGAGCGCGGTCGAGAAGTACTTCGGCCCGTGGCACGCGGCCGGCGCGCCGCCGACGTTTCGCTATCCGAAGCTCGCGCGCAAGGCTACCCAGTCGGAAACCGTCACCGTCAAGGTCGCGACCAACGTGCAGTCCGAGGTGACGCTCAAGCAAGTGTTCGCGATGCGGCGGAGCGACGCGGACTACGTCCCGCTGCTGCTGGCCAACACGATCCTTTCCGGCGAGGGCACCGGCTCGCTGCTGTTCGAGGAGCTGCGCACCCGGCGCGGTTACGTGTACTCGACGGACTCCGATTTCAGCGTCGACCGCAACGAGGCCGAGTTCAGCGTGTCGTTCGCGAGCGATCCGAAAAACGTCGGCCGCGCGAACGCCGCCGTCGTCGCGATCATCAAGCGGCTGCAGAGCCACGCGCTGCCGGCCGTCGAGCTCCAGCGCGCGAAGGCGCTGCTGCTGGCGGAGCGCGTCCTGCCGCTGGACAGCTATACCGGCGTCGCGGACGACATGCTCCGCGGAGCGCGCGACGGCTACGTCAACGCGAGCGAGGGCTGGTTCTGGGCCGCGCTGCTGCAGACGACGCCGGCCCAGTTGCAGCACGCGCTGCGGCGCATCGACGCCGACCATTTTCTGCGCGTGATCGTGGAGCCGGACCGCTGAGCGAAAAGCGAGCGTTCACGCAGTGTTCGCTCCCGGTTAAATTCGTGTAGAAAGCGGCAGCCGGAGGTTTAAGCCCTTGAGCCTGCGCTTGCTTGTGGCGTAGAATGGCTCGTAGCCTGGATGGCGACGCGGGGTGTGGTTAGACGATCCGGTTCATTTGCCATGGAGGGGCGGCTTTTGTACGAGCACACCTTTGCATTTCTTCGGTCGACTCTCGGCCCGCCGGCCCGCACCTTTTCGTACACCGCGAGCGCCGCGCCGGATCTTCGCGATCACGTCTGGCGCTGCGGCTGCGGCGCGCGCGAGAAGGCCAACCTGTGCGAGCTCGTTCCGTGCGGAAAGCACGGGCCGTTGAATCGGGGTCCGTTGCCGCGCGCGGAACGCGTGGTCGAGATCGTCTCCCCATGGGCGCGAGGTATGGATGAAGCGGTTTGACATCTTCCTGAGCGACGGCCACCGGCTGACGACCAATGAAGACGGTTACCGCTCGATCAAGACGGGCTTCGCGAGCACGCTCGCCGCGCGTCTGGTCGCGCTCAACACGGTGCGCGGCGAGCGCGTCGCCCACGCGGTCGAGATCAACGTCGACCACGTGGTGACCATCAGCCCCGTCGACGACGACGCCTAGACGCGCGCGAGGAAGTCGTCGAGCGCCTTTTGAAGCGCTCCGGCTGGTCGAGCACACGAAGTGCCGCGCGGCGAGATGCGGGATGAGACCGTTCCAGCTCCACGCGCCCGCCGCGAGGCCGGGGATGAGCACGATCGGGTCGCCGCTGCCGTAGCGGTCGACGTGCAGCGCGCCCACGTCGAAGCTTTCCGCGCGCGGCGGATCGGGCGCGCAGCACCGCGGCGTGCGCCGCGAGCGGCGTTACGCCCAAGAGTGCGGCGGCGAATGCGCCTGCGAGCCGGTTATGCACGGAGATTCTCCTCATCGGTGAAGATGTCGTGGATCGAGCGCTCGAACATGCGGGCGATCTTGAACGCGAGGGCGAGCGACGGGTCGTACTTGCCGACCTCGAGCGCGTTGGTGGTTTGGCGGCTGACGCTGAGCCGTTCCGCGAGATCGGCCTGCGACAGATCGCGTTCCGCGCGCAGCACGCGCAGCGAGTTCTTCACGAATACCGCCGTGCGGTCGCGTTACGGTGTGTCGATCGTTGTGACGCGGCGCAGGTCGCGGCGCTCGTGCGTTTCGTCGAATGCGAGGCCGCGGTGCATCGTGCAGCGGTTGTCCCAGATCACGAAATCGCCGACGCGCCAGGTATGGCGGTAGACGAACTGCGGCAGCGTGGCGAGCGCGAGCAGCTCGCGCAGCAGGATGCGGCCGTCGGGGACCGGCCAGCCGATGACGTGCGAGGCGTGCGACGCGACGTAGACACTCTTGCGGTGCGAGCCCGGATGCAAGCGCACGAGGGGCTGTTCCGCGCCGGGGAATTGCGCGCGCTCCGCGTCGCTGAACTCGGTGAAGCCGATCGTCGAGCGCGAGTAGATGATCGAGTGGAACGCGCGCAGGTCTTCGATCTGGGTCTTGAGCGCGTCAGGGAACGCGTCGTACGCTGCGCGCATGTCGGCGTATTCGGTTTCGCCGCCCGCGCTCGGGACTTCTTTGGCCGACAGCATCGAGTAGCGCGCGGGCGGGCTCTGGAACGACGAGTCGCTGTGCCACAGCCGGTTGCCCAGCGAATACATGCGCCGGCGGTCCGCAGGGTCCATGATCCGGTCGTTCTCGTCGAGGTTGGAGATGTCGGTGAGCGCTTCGTGCTTGAGCCGCTTGTTCGGATCGATCACGCTGCGGCCGACTTTCGTGACGAGCTCGCCGCCGCCGAGCCGCGACGCGAACGCGGCTTGCTCTTCGTCGGTGAACGGCTGCTCGCGAATCACCAGCACCGCGTAGCGGTCCATCAGCGCGCGCAGCTCGTCGAGGCCGCGGTCGTCGAGCGCGCGCACGTCGACGCCGGTGAGCTCGCCGGCGAACAGCGGGTGCAGCGGTCGCGCCTGCAACGTCGTCGAGTCTGCGTGCGTGGTCATGCCGGCTTCGACGGCTCCTTCGCCGCGTACAGTTGCACCACGGCCGTCACGCCGCCGGTTTCGTGCCCTTGCGCGAGCAGCAGCCGGTAGAGCGAGGTCACCGTGGACGTCACCGGCATCGGCGAGGTGCTCGCGCGCGCCATGTCGCCGATGATCTCGAGGTCCTTGAGGATGATCGAGCCCGGCGCGCGCCGGAACCGCCCCGCGACCATGTCGTGCGCGTGCACGCGGCGGATCTCCGAGTCGGCCCAGCCGCCTTGCAGCGCGTCGACGAGCCGATCGGGATCGACGCCGCACCGCCGCGCGTACGCGATCACCTCCGCCCACAGCGCGACGGTCGCGCCGACGATGGCTTGATTGCACGACTTCGCGACCTGGCCGCTGCCGACCGCGCCCATGTGCGTGACGTGGTTCGCGTACGCGGCGATCCACGGCCGCACGCGCTCGACGTCGTCCGGCTCGCCGCCGAGAAACGTCGCGAGCGTGCCGGCCTTCGCGCCGCCCGCGCCGCCGGACACGGGCGCGTCGACCCAGCCGACGCCCGCGCTGCGCAGCCGCCGCGCCGCGAGCCGCGCCGTCTCGGGATGGATCGTCGAATGGTCGACGATCAAGCTGCCGCGCCGCGCGCCCTCGGCGACGCCGCGCGCGCCGAACACGACCTCCTCGACCGCATCGCCGTCGGTGACGCAGAGAAAGACGCCTCACACTGCGCCGCGAGCTCGGCCGGCGACGCCGCCGCGGTCGCACCCGCATCGATCGCCGGCTGAAGATTCGCCGCGGTCCGTCCCCACACGACCACGCGATGTCCGCCGCCGATGAGCCGCAGCACCATCGGCAAACCGATCTCGCCCAATCCGATCCAACCCAACGTCGCCATGGGCGACGCATTCGTGCGCGAGCGGAGAAACGACTTCGTGTGCCGGTCGACTGTTCGGCGCCGCAGCAGCGGCGTACGGTGAGCGGTTGATCGATCTTTTCGATTTGTTCGAGCTGATAGAGGAGTTGAGAGAAGGCCAAGGGCTCGGTGAAAAACATCGATCGCATTGCCCGATAATCTGACGCCAATACGCGGCTCTTCGCGTCCGACGGGCGAAGCCGAAGCGTGCCGGGAGCTCGCGAGATCGTAGCGCGCCCAGGCACTTGGATAATAGCGCTGCTTGTAGCGTCTGACCGTTTCGAGCATCGCAAGGTCGTTGATGGAAGCGACGCGGAGATCGGTGCGCGACAAGATCGCAACATCCGAGTAGTGCCGCGAGAAAAAGCGCGGTACTTCATCGCGGAAGCTCTCTGCATGAAGTGCCGTGACCTTCTCCCAAAATGTTCGATCGGCCGTCAAGACGTGGCAACGGACCGACGGATATACGAAGAGGTCGGGAAAGTGAGTGGCTGCGTAGGGTGTCACGACGCGTTCTTCGGCCGGCGTCGTGGCGGATCGCCAGCCGCAGCTCGATCTTGACGCGACCACGTAAGTACTCGTGCTCGCGGCTCGGATCGCTCCATGGATATCTGAACAGCAAGGTATGCCCGTGTGATTCTTGGGGATCGATGCTCAGCTCCCACCCGGTCGCACCTAAACGATTGCCGAAATATGTCGTGAAGCGTCGGGTACAGAATGTCGGCGATGTACTTTGTGCATGCATTGTCGAGGCGCGCGATTCTCCGCTGGCGCTCCGAGACGCTGATGATATCCTCCGGGTCATCGGTACCGCGCTGCAGGAAGTAGTCGACATCCGTGACGATATCGATGTCTTCTGAAAACCGTTCGATAAGCGCATACGCCTTCGAGAGCGACGTGCCGCCCTTGAACACGATGTTTGGATGGTCAGCACCGAGTCCAAATAGAATCCCGAGCGTCCAGCAGACCCAGAAGTCTTTCTCGGCGATCGTAAAGTCGACGCGCCCAGGCGAATAGCAACTTCATTGAAGATCTCGCGGCGTTCGTCGGCTGGGATGTTTGCGAAGCCGTCCACCCTTACGCTACGATCCGGCGTACGACTGAAGCAATCCATTGCGGCGCGCGCTTTGCACGCTGTTGCAGCGCTTCACGAAGTGGGCGGGTGGTTACGACACGCCGCAAGGTTTCGATATGGCGTTCGGTAACGTCTTGTGGGCCGAGGGCTTTGAGCGCATCGATGATTTGTTCCGTGACGTGGCTATCACGGCGCAGAGACCTCGGGCTCGTACGCATCAATTCGATCGTTTGACCGCCAATCTCGTATGCGTCGGCGATTCGAGAGGTTTGTCCGGTATGCAGGAGCGCGACGACTTGATCTGACAAGCCGAGCACGTTGGCGGCGTCTAGGGCGGGACGCTCGATTTTCGCACCGGTTTTCCGCTCGATTGCCGAGACGATCGCTTCCCGCGTCGGACCAAAGGACCGATCCGCTGGTTGACTTTCGGAAGGTCGTAGTAGCCCTTGCTGAGCCTGCGAATGGTTCCGGTCCGAACCAGGCGAGCGAGCGTTTGTCGAACAGCGGTCGGGGATCAGAGGTCGTTGTTTACAAGCTCAGCCGGCGTGAAGACCGTTCCAGGGCGAAGCGTTTCGATGTGAGAGGCGATGCGGCTCGCTGCCGAGGTGGCCATGTGTCACATTTTAATGCATAAAAACGTGACAGTCAAGGAGGTGCCGCGTGGGGGATTGTGCCTAGGTCCCCTTCGGTGCGCCCACGTAGCGGATCCACTTCACGAACAGCGCGGGCGTCGTCGACAAGCTGTTCGGGTCGCCGTACACGAAGTAGAACTCGTTGCTGCGGCTCAGGTAGTGGAACGCCAGCGAGACGTTGCCCGCGTTCACGTGGCCGAACGGCGGCGGCTGGAACGCGTTGGGAAGAAAGCCGCCGATGATGCGGCGCGCGCCGACGTCGAACGACGCGTCCTTGCTGAGCTGGTAGTCGAGGCTCGCGCGCTCGAGCCACAGCGTGCTCGGCGTTTCGCCGGGATACGTCGTGAAGTACTTGTCCTCGTCGGTCTGCAGCGTCAGGCGCAGGCGCTTGCGCAGCGGCAGCACCGTCAGGTAGTTGTACGCGTCGAGCTGTCCGTGGTAGTACGCGCCGAACGAGTGCCGCACGTAGGTGGGCGTCCCCGTGTTGACTTTGTAGCCGAGGAAGAACGCGTTGCCGTGGAACGGAAGGAACTCGCCGCTCGCGACCTGCACGCCCGTCGCCGCGCGATTGATCCGAAACGTCATCAGGTTCTTGAAGTCGAGCGTGAGGTTCTCGCTCGCGTCCGTCTGGTTCGTCCGTCCGGCGCTGTCGTGATAGCGCGCGTAGAAGTCGGTGAACTGCACGTCGCGCAGGAAGAACCCTTGCGGAACGTGAGCAGCTTGCGCCCGTACAGCTCGTAGCCGGTCAGATCGGTTTGCGGCACGAAGCTGTCGACGGGCGAGAACTGCGCGCCGATCCGCTGCGCGTTCGCGACGACGACCGCCGTCGAGTCGGCGTAGCCGCCGCCGTATTCCAGATAGTTCGCCTGGCCGGGGACCGTCACGAGGCTGCCGCGCTCGAACGCCGCGTTGCCGTACACGAAGAAGTGCGTCTTCTGGCTGCCGAAGCCGCCTTGGAACGAGTTGAGCTCGTCGTGGATCCCGGAGCGCGTGTCGACCGCGATGCGCTGGAAGTTCGCGCCCGCGTAGGTGCGCGTGTTGGACGTGTTGTAGTCGAACGCTTGACCCTGGTCGACGCGCCCGTTGCCGATCGCGTCGAACGCGCCGAACGTGATCGGCCCCTGCGTCCCTTCGAGCGCGTAGCCTTCGCGGAACGTCGGGATCGCCGGCGTGTAGAGCAGTTGCGGGCAGTCCGAGCACGAGACGCTGTAGTTGAACGCCTGGCCGGCCTGCGTGAAGAACGGCCGCACTTCGCCGAATTGGTACGCGAACGCCGACGGCGCGATCGTCTGCTGGTCGATCTCGACGTTCGAGAAGTCGGGGTGCAGCGTGCCCACGAACGACGCCGTCGGCGTCACGGGGATCGCGAAGTCGCCGCCGATGCGCGACGTGCTGCCGCCGTAGCGCGGCGTCGTCAGCTCGCCGAGCGTGTAGATCTGCGCGCGCGGCTTGGGCCGCAGCGCGGTCGCCTTCGTCCCGACGTCGAGCAGCGTGCCGGCAAACGCCGGATCGGTCGCGCCCGTGCCGCCGCCGGCGTACGCCCACACCGCGAGGCCGCCGGTCGCGACGATGGAGCGCACGAACTGCGCGCGCCACGACGTCGAACCGCCGCTGCGGATCACGTTGAGCGGGATGCGCATCGTCACGATGTAACCGGTCGCCGTCGCATGGCCGACCGCCGTCCACTGCGGCGTGTACGCGCTGTTCTCGCTGGAGAACTGATGGCGCGTGCCGCGCGGGTTCGCGAAGAAGCCGTACTGGAATCCGGTCGTGCCTTGCGGAAACAAGTACACGCCCGACGTAGTCGTCGCTGGTGACGCTCGAGCCGTTCGTCTGCTGCGCCTCGGTGCGCGCCTCGCGCTGCGTCACGACGAAGATGATGTCGAGCGACGAGCCGTCCTGCGCGACGTGCACCTCGGTCGCTTCGTCGACGGGCCGGCGGTAGGTGAAATCCTGGCCGAGCGTCAGCTTGGCCGCCGGCTCCCAGCTCGCGTCGAGCGTGCCGCCCATCGACGGCGGCTCGGCGAGCGTCGGCACCTTGACGGACGTCGGCGTCGTCGTGTCGGCGGCGCGTGCGCACAGCGGCGCGCACGCGAAGAATGCCGCGGCAAGAGCGGCGAGATAGAGGCGAGTCACGCTGCACGAAACGTTCACGTTCGCCGTATGCTAAACCGGACGGCGGCGGCTTGTCAACTAAGAAACTAGTGGAAAGAACGGTATCGTGCAGCGCCCGGCGCCGCGACAGCCCGCGTTTTCAGTCCCGCGAGAACTTGACGGCCGCTCTGCTGCCGGCTTTCGCACCGGGCGTCGGAACCGTGTACGCGCATTTGCCTTTCTCGGCGGTGTCGACGGCGTGCGCCGTGAACGGCGTACGAGCGCCCTCGACGTCGACCGTCACCCGGATGGTGCGGCACGGACCGGGCGGCAGCAAACGGCGAGCATCGAACGCGACGATCCCCGGCGGTTCAGGTTGCGGGTTCAGCGCAACTTTCGCCTGCGCGCTCGGCAACCACGGTTCCGCGCGTCAGTCACGGGGTCGCGGAACTTCGGAGCCGGATCACCCGGCGGTTCGGGCTGCGGGTTGAGTGCGACGATCACGAAGCCCGACACGTGCGCGATGATGCCCGGCGGTTCGGGCTGAGGGTTCAGCGCGACGG
>CAWBTJ010000036.1:0-53398 GCA_963791645.1 Vulcanimicrobiota bacterium
ACGACACCGTGGGAGCCGCGACCGAACCGCCGACCGCGGCGACCTTTTGCACGTCGACGCGCGCGTCGACGGTGACCGTGTCGTTGTACTGGCCGACGACCGTCGCGGAGGTTGCCGGCGACGTGCCGTTAGGCCCGGCCGGGGAGCTGAACTGACCCGGCAGCGTGATCGCCGGCGTCAGCTTGGTCGTGATCGTGCCGCTCGAGCCGACGTTGGCCGAGTACGTCACGGCGATCGTGATCGTACCGTTGACGGCCGTCATGAAGGCGCTCCCGGCGTTGCCGGTGGTCAGGTAGTTGTTGACCGCGGCGATCGTCGCGAAGCTCTGGTTTCCGGCGCCCGCGTTGACGACGTACGTCGTGAACGTGCCCTGGCCGGCCGTGACGCCGTCATCGGTGCTCTGAACGCCCGTGAGCTGGAACCAGCCGGCGCTGTTCGAGGTGTTCGTCAGGGTGTAGGTGTCGGTGACGGTACCGCCGGGGCTGACCGTGTTCGTGCCCGGTGTGGTGGACGGCGGCGAGATCGTCATCGACGGCGCGTTCTGCACGGTCGTCTGGACGGTGTTCGACTGCGAGTTGTAGGTCGTGCCGCCAGGGTCTTGATAGGTCGCCGTCGCGGTGTTGCTTATCACCGTTCCGGACGGGGTCGCCGCGGCGGACGCGGGCGCGGTGCTCGCGATGCCGACGCCGACGACCACCGGAGCGACGACCGCCAGGCACGTTCGCAGCAGCGACGTGAACGAGAAGGAGCGTATCATTTGACGCGCACCTCATACGTGTAGGCGACGTTCGCTCGGGGCGCGACCGTACCGGTGGTCACGAAGCGCACCATCGTGTAGAGCGACGGGTCCGCCTTCTTCACGACCGGCTTACCGTCGGGACCCTTGACCGTCACCGTCGGTGAGGCCGACCACGTCTTCCCCCCGTCGAGCGAGAACTCGGGGTGGGCGCGCGCGGCCTTGGCCGAGCCGTCGATGTAGGCGGTGCCCGCCGGGATCTTGCCGACGGGGACGAGTCGCAGCGCGGGCGTCGTGCCCGCGTTCGAGGCGACGATGTCGTACTCGATCTCGTCGCCGGCCTTCGGCTGGATGTGCTCGACGGGGGTCATCGTGGTGCGGCCGTCGGCGGCCTTGGTCACGAGGGACCCGGTGAGCTTGAGCGTGACGTTCGGTTTCGCCGACGCCAGCCCCGGGAGGGCCAGCGCCAGAACGACGAGCGACGACGCCGCGATGCTACGCATTCAAGTGTCAACTCCTGGTAACGTGCGGAACGCCGCTACGAACAAGACGCGAAGCGGCCGATGCATAGGGTATCGGACGGCGGCGCCCTACTAGGGAGCGCAACCTTGCCTGCAACACAAAGAAAACGGCGCTGTTACGCGCCGTTTACATTTGACGGCTCGGTCGGTGCGCTGGGAGCGCGGGCGTTACGAGCCCTTTACGGTTGCGCCGGGAGAAGCGCGAGTTCGGCCTGCGCCGCCCGGACCACGATCGGCTCTTCCGAGGCGATCGCGTGGCGGTACTGGTCGCGGGCCAGCGCGATCTTGCCCTGAAGGTTGTAGGTCACCGCTAGCATGTAGTGCAGCCGGCCGTCGTCTTGCGATACGCTGAGGCCCTTGATGTAGGCGGCCTCCGCCAGCGGGAAGAGGCGGTGCTCGTTGTAGTCGTAGCCGAGGTCGATGTAGGCTTCGGGCTTCATCGGATCGGACCGGATCGCGCGGTTGTAGTACGTGATCGCGGTCTTCCAGTCGCCCTGCGAGTCGTGGATGTAGCCGATGTCGACCAGCGCCTCGGGCGCCTCGGGATGGATCGCGAGCGCGCGCTCGAGTTGCGGGCGGGCCGTCGCGGCGTCGTTCTTCTCGAGGTATGCCTCACCGAGGTTGACGACGGCCGGATAGTAGTTGTTGTCGACGGCCAAGCACGCTTTGAGGTGGGTGATCGCCGGATCGATGCGGCCGAGGTCGACCAGCGCGTTGGCGACGTCGACGCGCGCGGCGCACGAGGAGGGCCGGATCGCGACCACGTGGTTGAAGGCTTCGTACGCGGTCTGGTAATGGTGGAGGGCGCGCTGCGCGTTGCCGAGCTCGGACCATTTGGCGACGTCGAACGGGTGCTGGTCGGTATCGTACTGGAGCGACGCCATGTACTGGGCGAGATCGCCGGCGCGCTTGTGGATCATCACCAGGCCGATGTAGCCGCCGCGGCTGGGCAGGCTGAGCTTGAACTCGGTCATCGCGTCGTTGATCCGGTCCTGCGCGGCGTAGAGCGCGCCGAGCCGGCTGTGCGCCTCGCGGTCGTCCGGGGTGATGGCGACGATCGCCTTCCAGACCTTTTCCGCCTTGGCGAAGTCCGGGACCCGGAAGTAGAGGTCGCCGAGCAGGCGACCCGCCGCGCCGTCTTGCGGGTGGTCCGCGACGTACGGGGCCAGGCCCGCGATCGCACCCTTCGTGTCGCCGGCAGCGACTTTGGCGCGGGCGGCGTCGAGCACGGCGGGGTCGGTTTGGTTCATGGCCCCCGGCATGATCACGGTCGTCTCCGTCGCGAGCGCGGGCCCGGCCGGGACCGCGAACAGGGCGGTGACGATGACGGCGGCGACGAGGCGCAACAGACGCATGGCTGGACGCTCCTGGGGGGCGACGACTCCTAAAGTATACATTCGAACGCGGCCCGTGGCCTAGGCCAATTCTGCCAGGCGACTGCCGTCCATTCTTCCCGTGCGACGTTTCTCGCGGAGTGCCGCGAGCCAGGGCCGCCGAAACGGGTTCTGCTATGGCCACCACGCAGACGAACGGCTCGATCGGACGCCCACGCGTCGAGACCGACTCCATGGGGAAGATCGACGTCCCCGGCGACAAATATTACGGCGCCCAGTCGGCGCGCTCGCTCATCCACTTCGACATCGGTGACGACTCGACGCCACGCGACGTGATGCCGCGCGAGATCATCCGCGCGATGGCCCAGCTCAAGAAGGCCGCCGCGCTCGTCAACCGCGATCTCGGCAAGCTGGACGAGGAAAAGACGAAGCTGATCACCCAGGCCGCCGATGAGGTGATCGCCGGCAAGCTGTTCGAGCACTTTCCGCTGCGCGTGTGGCAGACCGGCTCCGGCACGCAGACGAACATGAACGTCAACGAGGTGATCTCGAACCGCGCGATCGAGCTCGCGGGCGGCGAGATGGGCTCGAAGAAGCCCGTTCATCCGAACGATCACGTCAACATGTCGCAGTCGTCCAACGACACGTTCCCGACCGCGATGCACATGGCCGCGGCGGAGGCGATGGTCAACATGCTGCCGGCGGTCGAGCTCCTGCGCGACGCGCTCGACGCGAAGGCGAAAGAGTGGGCCGGCATCGTGAAGGTGGGGCGCACGCATCTGCAAGATGCGACGCCGCTCACGCTGGGCCAGGAGTTCTCCGGGTACGTCAGCCAGCTCGACCGCGACCTCAAGCGCTGCCGCCAGTCGCTCGACGATCTCTACGATCTCGCGATCGGCGGCACGGCCGTCGGGACGGGGCTCAACGCGCATCCGGAGTTCGCCGAGCGCGCCGCCAAGCAGATCGCCGAGCTGACCGGGTTGCCGTTCCGCTCGCATCCGAACAAGTTCGCCGCGCTGGCGTCGCACGACGAAGTCGTCGCCGCGTCCGGCTCGCTCAAGACGCTCGCCGCGTCGCTGATGAAGATCGCGAACGACGTGCGGTGGCTGGCGTCGGGACCGCGCGCCGGCATCGGCGAGCTGATCCTGCCCGAGAACGAGCCCGGCTCGTCGATCATGCCCGGCAAAGTCAACCCGACGCAATCCGAAGCGATGACGATGGTGTGCGTGCAAGTGTTCGGCAACGACGTCGCGATCGGCTTCGGCGGCTCGCAGGGCAACTTCGAGCTCAACGTCTTCAACCCGGTGATGATCTGGAATTTCTTGGGCTCGTGCCGCTTGCTGCGAGACGCGTGCACGATGTTCCGCGAGCACGCGGTCGAGGGCCTCAAAGCCGACGAGACGGTCATCGCCAAGTATCTGGGCGAGTCGCTCATGACCGTCACCGCCCTGACGCCGAAGATCGGCTACGACAAGTCGGCGGAGATCGCAAAAAAGGCGCACCACGACGGCAGCACGCTCAAAGAAGCGGCGCTCGCGCTGGGTCACATCAGCGGTGAGGACTTCGACAAGTACGTCGTCCCGGTCAACATGACGCATCCGTAGCCACACCTCTAGCACGAAAAGATGAGCCCTCCGTGAAAGCGGGGGGCTCCGTTCTTTGCGGGTGGAATGGGCGCGCGATGATCGTGCGGCGCCTCCTCGCCGGCGTGCTCCTCACCGGGCTCGCCGCCCCATCGCTCGCGGCGGAACCGCCGCCGGCGCCGTCGGCCGAGCCCTCGCCCGCTGCGTACGGACCCGCCGCGTCGATCCCGTCGCCCGAGATTGCGGCGCGTGCGCGCGCCGTGTTCGACGCGAACCGCGCCGGCAAGATCGACCGCGCCGGCTACAGCGCGGAGATGAGCGCGAAGATCACCGACGCCGGGCTCGCGCGCGTCGCCGCGGAGCTGCGCGCGCTCGGGGACGTGAAGAGCTTCGTTCAGGTGCGCAAGATCACGATGGGCGCGGTCGTCGCGTATGTGTTCCGGATCGAGACCGAGAAGCTGCCCGCGGTCGAAGAGACGATCGGCTGGGACGCCGCGGGAAAAGTCGATCTGCTGCAGTTCGGCCCGGCACGGTGACCGCCGCCGATCCGTACGACGCGTCGGCGACCGTCGACGACGTCACCGTGTTCTTCCGCCGCTGGCGCGCGTGGAGCGACGAGGTTCGCGCGCACACGCTGCACGCGCGCGATCTGCAATACGGGCCGTCGGCGGAGGAGACGCTGGATCTCGTCGTACCGCACACGGGCGCGCCGCTGGTGGTGTGGTTTCACGGCGGCTACTGGCGGCGGCTCCACAAGGACGATTGCACGTTCGTCGCGCGCGGGCTCGCACCGCACGGTGTGGCGGTCGCGATCGTGAACTACGGCCTGGCGCCCGCGGTCCAACTCGAAGACATCACGGCGCAGGCGCGCCGGTCCGTCGCGTGGCTGCGCGCGAACGCGAAGGCGCACGGCGCCGATCCGTCGCGCATCGTCGTCGCCGGCCACTCCGCCGGCGGACACCTCGCGGCGATGTGCGCGGTCGACGCGCCGGTCGCGGGCGTCGTGAGCTTGAGCGGTTTGCACGATCTGCGCCCGGTCGCGAAATCCTTCGTGAACGAATGGCTGCAGCTCGACGAGACGCGTGCGGCTGCGCTGAGCCCGGCGCTGCTGGCGCCCGCCGCGCCTGCGCCCGTCACCGCGATCGCCGGCTCCCGCGAAACGGATGCGTTCAAGGACCAGGGCCGCGCGCTGGTCGACGCGTGGCGCGCGCACGGCTGCGATACGTCGTACGAAGAATCCGACGACGACCATTTCACGCTCTGCGGACGCCTCGTCGAACCGAACGAACCGCTGACGAAACGCATCGCCGACCTCGCACTCGCAAACGGAAAGCGGCACGCCAAAGTCTAGTGTGCTAAAGCGAGAACCGTTTCACCAAGTGGTGGTGGCCCATCGTGTAGCCGTGGCGTTCGTAGAACCGGCGGGCGGCGGCGTTCTCCTCGACCACGTTGAGCGTGACGAAGCGGTAGCCGCGTTCTCGTGCGCGTACTTCCGCGGCTTCCATCAGCGCGGCGCCCACGCCATCGCCGCTGCGCACGGTTGCGATCTCGCTGACGTGCAGGTACGGTTCCGCGGTGAAGAAGTCGCTCTCCGTTACCGCGTACATGAAACCGGTGCGTTGGCCGTGCTCGTCTTCGGCGACCAAGAAGACGTCGCTGGGGCGAAGGGCGTGCAGCGCCGCGCTCAGCACGCGGCGCGTGCCCTCGATCACTTCCTCGCGCGTGTGACCGTCCGCGGCGCCGTGCTCCACGAAGCGCGGCACGAGCTCGGCCACGAACGCGTCGTCGCCGGGCCGCGCTTCGCGGACGCGGGTCATTTGACGAGCGGGAGAATGTTCGACGGCGTCAGCGGGACGAGGCCCAACGCGAACGTCGCGACCGCGCACACCGCGACGGCTACCCAGGGGAGCGCGTTGCGCGGGTGCTCGTCGCGCACGTGCCCCGCGCCGGGCGGGGCGAACATCGTGCGCACGATCTTGAAGTAGACGTACGCCGAGATCGCGGTGCCCGCGATCAGGATGCCCGCGAGCCACGCGTAGCCGGCGCTCACCGTCGTCGTGAGGATGAGGATCTTGCCGGTGAAGCCGATGGTCGGCGGCAGCCCGGCGAGACCGATCAGGAAGAACGTCATCGCGGCGGCGAGCCACGGACGGCGGTGGGCGAGGCCCGCAAAGCGCGACAGCCCCACGATCGCGTCGCCGTCGCGCGCCATCAGCGCGACGACCGCGAACGCACCCAGGTTCATGAACATGTAGCCCGCGAGGTACAAGATCGCGTAGCGCAAACCGAGCGTCGTCTGGCCCGCGAACGCGGTGACGATGTAGCCGACCTGCGCGATGCCGGAGTACGCGAGCAGCCGCTTCATGTCGGTTTGCGAAAGCGCGGCGAGGTTGCCGACGAGCATCGACAACGCGGCGAGCACCCACAGCGGCGCGAGGATCGCGGACGCGCGATCGGCCGGCAGCGCGGCATAGGCGAACCGCGCGAGCACCGCAAGCGTCCCCGCTTTCGTCGCGATCGACATGAACGCGGTGACCGGCAGCGGCGCGCCTTCGTACACGTCGGGCGTCCAGGCGTGGAACGGCACGAGGCTCAGCTTGAACGCGATCCCGACCAAAAACAGGCCGGCGCCGAGCGCGAGCAGCGGCGTCACGGTCGCGTGGGTGAGCGCGGCGAACGCGACCGAGGCCGTCGCGCCGAACAAGAGCGCGGAGCCGTACAGCAAGAACCCTGACGCCATCGACGACAGGATCAGGTATTTCAGCGCCGACTCGCGCGCGGTGCGGCGCGGCGACATCGCGCACAGGCAGTACAGCGCAAGCGACAAGAGCTCGAGCCCGAGGAAGACCGCCATGAGGTTCGCGGCGCCCGCCATCAGCATCGCGCCGCTCGCGCTCCACAGCACCAGCGACGTCGTGCCGGCGACTTGGTCGTCGCGGCCGACGCCGACCGAAAGCAGCAGCGTCGCGATCGTCGCCACGATCACGATCTCGGAGAATACGATGGAGAAGCCGCCCTGGATGAACGCGCCGCCGAACGCGGCGTAGTCGTGCGGATATTGCTCCGCGAGGATCGCGCCCGCAGCCACCAACCCGGCGATCGCGATGCCGACGGCGACACTGCGCCGCACCGTCCCCTGACCGCGGAAGAACAGGTCGACGAACAGCATCAGCAGCGGGACGACGGCGACGAGGAACGCCGGCAGCAGCGCGACGTAGTCCGCCGGGACGGGATAACTACCGAGAGCCGACGACACGCGAGTCCTCCGGGGCGGCGGTGGTGAACGTGAGCGTGTTCGGCACGGCGATGTGCGCGGCTTCGGCCGCGACGTCGATGACGCGGCCGGGGCTCACACCGAGCAGCACGAAGCCGGCGACGAGCGGCGCGACCGCGAGCGCTTCGGTCCAGGTCATGTCGCGGCGTTCGGGCAAATCGGGTACGTCAGGTCCATTCATGATCGTCTGGAAAAGCCGCAGCATGTATGCCGACGCGAGCACGATCGCGACCAGCGCGACGAGCGCCGGCCATACGAACCCGGCTTTGAACACGCCGGTGAGGATCAGGATCTCGCCGCTGAAGCCGGCGAGGCCGGGCAATCCCAGCGCCGCGAGCGCGGCGAGCATCAGCGCGCCGGCGAGCTTCGGATTGCGCCCGCCCAGGCCGCCCAGCCGCGCGACGTCGCGCGTCTCTTCGCGCTGTTCGACCGCGCCCAGCACGAGGAACAGCGCCGCGCTGAACAAGCCGTGCGCGATCATGTAGACCACTGCGCCTTGAATTGCGAGCGCCGAGCCGCTGAACACCGCGAGCAGGATCAAGCCGAGGTGCGACAGCGAGCTGTACGCGACGACGCGCTTGGCGTCGCGCTCCGCGAGCGCCGCGAGCGCGCCGTAGATCAGCGCGATCATGCCGAGCACGAACATCAGCGTTTGCGCGCGCGCCGCCTCGGGCCCGAGGAACGGCAGCACGATCGCGAGGAAACCGTAGAGCCCGGCCTTCGACTGCACCGCCGACACCACTGCGACGACCGGCGGCGGCAGCTCGGCATACGTCTCGGGCATCCAGGTGTGGAACGGGAACACGGGCGTCTTCACCAAGAACGCGAACGCGAAGCCCGCGAAGATCCAAAGTCCCCAGACGTCGCCGATCGCGAGGTGCAGTCCGGCGCGGCCGATCACGTCGGTCGTGCCCGTGACGGCGCCGAACGCCGCCGTGGCGAGGAGCAGTGCCAGCCCGCCGCACAGGTTGTAGATCAGGTACTTCCACGCCGCGCGCGCGTGCGGCCCCATCTCGACGAGCACCAGGAACACCGGGATCAGCATGAGGTCCCAGAACAGCGCGAACAGCAGCAGGTCCTTCGCGAGGAACACGCCGTTCATCGCGCCTTGCAGGATCAGCAGCTGCGCTGCGACGTTGCGCGAGCGCGGGCCGCTCAGCGCGAGCGCGCCGCCGAACGTCGCGAGCGAGAGCAGCAGCACGATCCAGTACGAGATCGGGCCGAAACCGAGGTGGAACGACGCGTCGAATGGGCGCGACAGCCAGTGCCGCGACATGTCGGCGGCGTGCGGATCGGCAGCCGCGAGCGCGAACGTCAGCGCGGCGACGCACGCCGCGACGACTCGCGCGGTCGCGGCGCGCTCGCGCGGGAACGCGTACAGCGCGAAGCCGATGAGGATCGGCCCCAGGACCAGTGCGGTAACCGTCATCGTGCGCCTCCGGTGAACGCCAGCGCGTAGTAGGCGACGAAGCACACGACGCCGACCGCGATGGTCAGCGCGTACGCGCGGACCAATCCGGTCTGGAAGCTGCGGAACAGGTGGCCGAGCCACTGCGCGCTGATCGGAACCTCGCGCACGCCCGCGTCGATGACGTGCGGGTCGGCGACGCGGTAGAACCAGCGCCCGAGCGCGTACGCGGGGCGCACGAGCAGCGCATCGTACGCGGCATCGAAATAGTACGCGTTCGCGAGCACGCCCGGCATGCGGATCGTCTCGGTGCGCAGCCGCGCGATCGCGTCGCGCAGCGCGAGCGCTCGCGCCGTAACGCAGGTACGCGACGGCGAAGCCGATGACGACGACGACGAGGACGATCACCGTCGATAGCGTTTCCGAGATGACCGGGCCGGATACGCCTAGCGCGATCGGCGGGAACTCGTGCGCGCTCGGGAAGAACCCCGCGAAGAATTGCTGCCACCGCGAGCCGGCGCCGCCGAAGTCGAGCCAGCCGATGAAGATCGTCGGCAGGATGAGGATCGCGACCGGCCCGGACATCAGCCACGACGGCGCGTGATGGTGCGGTTCTTCTTCTTCGGGGTGATGGCCCGACGACGCCGCCATCGCGGCGGTGCCGGCAAGCTCGGGGTGGCGGATGCCGAGGTCGGACGGATCCACCTCGCCGCGGTACGCGCCGAAGAACGTGACGAACAGCAGCCGGAACATGTAGTACGCGGTGATGCCGGCGGTGAGGACGGCGATCGCGTACAGCCACGGATGGCCGGTCTCGAGCGCGCCGTACACGACGGCGTCTTTGCTGAAGAATCCGCTGAAGCCCGGCACGCCGGAGATCGCGAGCACGCCGGTCAGCATCGCGACGAACGCGAACGGCAGCGTCTTGCGCAGGCCGCCCATGCGGCGCACGTCCTGCTCGTTGGCGAGCGCGTGGATGACGATGCCGGCACCGAGGAACAGCTGCGCCTTGAAGAACGCGTGGGTGAGGAAATGGAACACGCCCGCATCGTACGCGCCCACGCCGACGCCCATGATCATGTAGCCGATCTGGGACATCGTCGAATAGGCGAGGATGCGTTTGATGTCCCACTGCGCGCAGCCTAGGATTGCGCCGGCGATCGCGGTCAGCGCGCCGATGACGCCGGTGAGCTCTTGCGCGTCGGGCGACATCGACCACAGCGGGGCGAAGCGCGCGATCAGGTAGACGCCGGCGGTGACCATCGTGGCCGCGTGGATCAGCGCGGAGACCGGCGTGGGGCCTTCCATCGCGTCCGGCAGCCAGGTGTGCAGCGGGATCTGCGCCGACTTCGCCGCGCAGCCGATGAACAGCCCCAGGCAGATCAAGAACAGCTCGTGCGGGCCGAACGACGGTGGCGGAGCGTGCGAGAAGATGCGGTCGTAACCGATCGCGCCGACCCGCGAGACGATCAAGAACACCGAGAACATGATCGCGACGTCGCCGACCACGTTCATCACGAACGCCTTGCGCGCCGCCGACACGGCGGTCGGCTTGTAGAACCAGAACCCGATCAGGAAGTAGGACGCGAGACCGACGAGCCCCCAGCCGACGAGCAGACCGACGACGTTGTCGGAGAGCACCAGCGTGAGCATCGCGAACACGAAGAAGTTCATGTACGCGAAGAAGCGCGCGAACGCGCGGTCGCCGTCCATGTAACCGATCGAGTAGACGTGGATGAGGAAGCCGACGCCGGTGATGATCAGCGTCCAGACCAGCGACAGCCGGTCGAGCTGCAGCCCGAAGTCCCAGCCGGCCAGCCACGACACCAGCGGCACGTGCAGACCGTGCGGCGCCGTGGCGTCGCTCCAAAGATACAGCGTCGCAGCCAACGACGTTGCGACCAGCGCGGAGCCGATCGGACCGGCCCACGACTTCAGCTGCGGGCCGAACGCCCACAGCACCACGGCGCCGATCAGCGGCAAGAGCCAGACGAGATACAGGACCATGGTCGCGGTCAGCCCTTGAGCGCCGACACTTCGTCGACGTCGACGAAGGGACGGCTGCGGAAGGTCACCACCACGATCGCGAGCGCGATGGCGGCCTCGGCGGCGGCGACGGTGATCACGAGGAACGCGAAGATGTGGCCCACGTTGTCGACCCACGCGCGCGCGTACGTCACGAGCGCCAGATTCGACGCGTTGAACAGCAATTCGATCGACATCAGCATGATGAGCGGGTTGCGCCGCGCGATCACGCCCACGACGCCGATGAAGAACAGCACCGCGGAGAGGCCGATGTAGTTCTCGGGCGCGACGCTCATCGGCCCACCTTGTCGGTTTGGCGCAGGATCGGCTCGCGCTGGATGTTGCGCTTCGGCTTGCGGCGGCTCAACCCGGCGGGACCCTCGTCGCCGGCGATCAGCACGACGCCGATCACGGACACCATGAGGATGAACGCCGTGATCTCGAACGGCAGCAGGTGCGTGGTGAACAGCGCCGCGCCGAAGTTGGCGACGCTGCCGAACGCGTTCGCGTCGCCGGTCGCGCCGTTGGTCGCGGTCGCCTGCACCACCGTGACCGGCGTGCGCAGCGCAGTGACCGTGATCCCCGCGAGCGTCAGCACGGCGGCAATGACCGCGGGGACGACGATGCGCGGCACGCGGTCCGGCCCGACCGCGAACGGCTTCGTGCCGCTGGAGAGCAGCGCGATGACGAACACGAACAGGATCAGGATCGCGCCGCTGTAGACGACGATCTGCATCACCGCCAAAAACTCGGCCTGCAGCGTGAGGTACATCGCGGCGAGCGCGATGAAGTTCACCAGCAGCCCGACGACGGAATGCACGGGCTGCTTCGCGGTCACGACGAACACCGCGCTGGCGATCATCAGCAGCGACAGGATCCAGAACGCGATCACTCGATGTCACCCTGCGCTTGGCGCATCGTGAGCCCGCGGCGCTGCGTCTTGAGCACGTGGCCGCGGTTGGTGGCGTCGTAGCCCTCGGCGATGTCGACCGTGTCCTTGGCGCGCGCGACCGCGCCGAGATCGGCGGGGATGCCGTTGGGGCGCTCGTCGGGCGGGTTGCCGACGCCGGCCTCGGTGGGCACCAGCAGACGATCCTTCGCGTACACGAACGCGCCGCGGCGATAGTCCGCCATCTCGAAGCGCGGCGTCAGGACGATCGCGTCGGTCGGGCACGCCTCTTCGCACAGCCCGCAGAAGATGCAGCGCAGCTCGTCGATCTCGTAGCTCGCGGCGTAGCGCTCGCCGGGCGAGCGGCGGTCTTCGGGCGAGTTCTCCGCGCCGATCACCGTGATCGCGTTGGCCGGGCACGCGATCGCGCACAGCTCGCAGCCGATGCAGCGCTCTTTGCCGTCGCCGTAGCGGCGCAGCTCGTGCAGGCCGTGGAAGCGCGGCGCGTGCTGCTTCTTCACCGACGGGTACTCGATCGTCGGCTTCTTCATGAACGCGTGGCGCAGCGTCGTCGCGAACCCGACGAAGATCGCGCCCATGTTGAACAGGTTCTTACGCATGCGGCCATACCGCGACGGCGACGGCCGTCAGGATGAGGTTGAGCGTGGCGACCGGCAGCAGCACCTTCCACCCGAAGTCCATCAAGCGGTCGTAGCGAAAGCGCGGCAGCGTCGAGCGCAACCAGATGTAGAAGAACAGAAACAGCCCCGCTTTGATCAGGAACCACAATAATCCAAGCCAGCCGAACGACGGTAACCCGAACGGCCCGTTCCAACCGCCCAGGAACAGCAGCGTGCCCAGGCACGACACCGTGATCATGTTGAGGTACTCGGCGATGAAGAACAGCCCGAACCGCAGGCCCGAGTACTCGGTGTGGAAGCCGCCGACGAGCTCGGTCTCGGCCTCGACCAGGTCGAACGGCGCGCGGTTCGTCTCCGCGACGGCGGTGATCAAGTAAATGATGAAGCCGACGATCTGCGGGATGACGAACCACAGGCGGTACTGCGCGTTGACGATGTCGCTGAGCGCCGTCGAACCGGCGAGGATCAGCACGCCGATCACCGACATCGACATGGAAAGTTCGTACGAGATCATCTGCGCGGTGGAGCGCACGGAGCCGAGCAGCGGAAACTTCGAGCCCGACGACCAGCCCGCGAGCGAGATGCCGTACACGCCGATCGACGTGATCGAGAAGATCAAGAGGATGCCGGCGTTGACGCTGCCGACCGCCCACAGCGTGCCGTCCTTGTTGGCGGAAAACGGGATGATCGCGAACGTCCCCATCGCGCACACCAGCGAGATGAACGGCGCGAGCCGGTAGATCAGCGGGTCCGCGGTCTCGGGCGTGAGATCTTCCTTGAAGATCATCTTCACGGCGTCGGCGGCCGGCTGCAGCAGCCCCCACGGACCGACGCGGTTCGGACCCGGGCGCAACTGCATCCAGCCCATGATCTTGCGCTCGAACAGCATCGAGTACGCGAACGTCGTGATGACGACGCCGAGCACGATGACGGTCTTGATCAGGACGATCAGCCAGATCGGAACGGAGCTCACGCGGTCACCAGCGCCTTTTCGAGCCGCACGGATGTCGCGGTGCCGAGCGCGCTCAGCGGCGCGGCGGCGATGCCGTCGACGAGCGCGACAGCGCCCGCAGGCACGCGCGGATCGACGACGACGACGAGATCGCGCAACATCGGCGTCGCCTGGACGGAGACGAGATCGCCGTCGACGACGCCGAGCGCGCGCGCGGTGTCGGGGTGGATCGTCGCGCGCGCCGGCGTGCGCAGCTCGGCGATGCGCGCGTCGAACGCCAGCGTGCCGCCGCCGGTGAAGATGGTCGTCTCCGGGATCACCCGGAGCGCGCCGTCCGCGGCCTTCGCGGGGGAAGCCGCGTTCGAAGGCGCGCCGGACAGCGGCGTGCGCACCAGCTCGCGAACCTTCGCGTCGACCGCTTCGGGCAGTGGCAGCTCCACGCTCAGCTTTTCCGCGAGCGCGACGATCACGTCGCCGTCCGCGCCGACGCCCTCCGGTGCGACGACCGAGCCGACCACGGGCAACACGTCGCCCGCGAGGTCGGTCGTGGTGCCGCTCTTCTCGAACGCGCTGCACACGGGGATCACGAGGTCGGCGAGTTCTGCCGTCTCGGTGAGGAACAGATCGGTGACGACGACGAACGGCGCCGCGCGCAGCGCCGCGTCCGCGAGAGTGCGGTCGGGGTAGCGCAGCATCGGGTTTGCCCCGAGGATCGCGAGCACGGCGAGCTTGCCGTCGCGCGCCGCTTCGAGCATCCTCTTCGTATCGAGTCCACCGTCGCGCGGCACCATGCCCAGCGCGTCGGCGCCGCGGCCATTCGGCGTCTCAGGCAGCACGTAGGCGGCGACGCTGCCGGCCGCGGCGAGCTCCCGAACCAACGCCGCGAGCGCTTCTGAGTCTTCGACGAACACGCCGTCCCACACGACCGCGATGCGACCGGGTGTATCGCCGATCGCCTTCTTCAGCTCGGCGACGCTCGTAACGTGCATCTCCGGCACGAAGCTGTTCGCGTGGTGGTCGCCGACCGAGATGAGGCGCGCGCCGTTGCGCGAGACCGCCTTGCGGATGCGCAGGTCGAGCACGGGCGCAAGCTGCGACGGCGGACGTCCGAACGTGATGATCGTGTTCGCGTTCTCGAGATCGACGTGGCTCGCGAAGCCTTCGTGGTGCACGACCGTCTGCATGCCTACGCGATGGTCGAGGTTCTCGATCCCGAGCGCGCGGTGCAGGTGCGCGGCGAGATAGACTTCTTCGTTGAGCAGGCGACCGCCGCCGATGACGCCGACGCTCGCGGCACCGCCCTTGGAGGCGATTGCGTCTTTGATCTTCCCGGCCCACAGCGCGATCGCGTCGTCCCAGTCGATCTGATTCCACGCGCCGTCGACCTTGAGCAGCGGCATCGTGAGGCGGCGGTCGTCGTTGACGAAGCCGACGTTGTAGCGGCCGCGGTCGCACAGCCAGGAGTCGGAGATTGCGTCGTCCTCGGTGACGCTCATCGTGCGCAGCAGCGTGTTGCCGCGCTCGTCCACGTGCATCTGGCAGCCGACGCTGCACTGCGTGCACGACGTCGTCGTGCGATGATTGTCCCACGGCCGCGACTTGAACCGGTACGTCTTCGACGTGAGCGCACCCACCGGGCACAGCTCCGTGACGTTGCCCGTGAAGTCGGACACGTACGGCTTGCCGGTCGCCGTCGCAATGATGGTCTGCGCGGCGCGGTCCTCGGTGCGCAGCGACTGCTCGCGCGTGATGATGTCGTCGAAGCGCACGCAGCGCTGGCACACGATGCAGCGCTCTTCATCGAGCACGATCGTCGGCCCGAGATCGACCGCCTTCGGCTTGGCATACTTCGGGTCGACCATGCGCGACGCGCCCTGCCCCCACGCCATCGAGTAGTCTTGCAGGTCGCACTCGCCGCCCTTGTCGCAGATCGGACAGTCCAGCGGGTGGTTCAGCAAAAAGAACTCGAGGATCGCGCGGCGGCCGTCGTCCACGCGCGGGTTCTGCGTGTGCACTTTCATGCCGTCCGCGACCGGCGTGTTGCACGCGATCTGCAGCTTCGGCATGCCTTCGACTTCGACCAGGCAGATACGGCACAGCCCGGCCGGCCCAAGCTTCTCGTGATAGCAGTAGACGGGAATGTCCGTATGGATCGACTTCGCGGCTTCGACGAGCAGCGTCCCCTTGGGAACGCGTACGTCGACGCCGTCGATGGTGACGGTTACGAGATCGGTCTGCGAGGCGGTGGCTGACACTTAGACGGGTACTTTCCGGCGCGCGTATGCAGTAATGATGATACCGATCAGAACCATGACCGAGCCGACGACGACGGATTTCCCGCTCAGAAACGCCGGCGACTGGAAGCCGATGAACTCGATGAGCAGCCCCCCGATTGCGATGATCCATCCGGCCCAGATGAGGAACGTCCGGTTGCGGTCGGTCACGAGCTGCGCTTTCTGTTCAAGGTCATGAACACCAAGCCGGCCAGCAGAACGACGAGCGCGACAGCGTACAAGATGCCCACGGTTTGTGCGTGCGCACGGCTCGACGAGAGCGACGCGGCGACGAGGTCCAGCGCGATCGCCACCATGATGAACACGGCCGCGATGGTCTGCTTGCGGCGCGCGGTCATCCGGCGGCCACCGTTTCCGGAGCGCGCCGCACGTACGCGCGAAATTGGTCTTCGTAGCGCGTGATCACCGATGCGAGAAACGGCTCGATCGAGTCCCCGAGCGCGCACAGGTTCAAGCCGGTGAGCTGGTGCGCGGCGGATTTGATCACGTCGATGTCGGAGTCGAGCCCGCCGCCGGCGAGCAGGCGCGCGAGCATCTGCTCGATCCAGTGGCCGCCCTCGCGGCACGGCGTGCACTGGCCGCACGACTCGTGCGCGAAAAACCGGATCAGCGTGTACGCGGCTTTGACGAAGTCGGTGGTGTCGTCGAACACGACCATCGCGCCGGAGCCGAGCATCGAACCGGCCTTGGTGACGCTGTCGAAATCGTACGACACGTCGAGGTGCTCTTCGAACAGGCACGCCGACGAGCCGCCGCCGGGCTGCACGCCCATGAAGGTACGGCCGGGTCGCAATCCTCCCGCGCAGTCGTAGATCAACTGGCGAATCGTCGTGCCGAGCGGCACTTCGTAGTTGCCGGGCTTGGCGACGTGACCGGAGATCGACACGACCTTGTAGCCGGGCGAACGCTCCGGGCCGACCTTCGCGAACCACTCCGCGCCGTTGCGCAGAATGTACGGCAAGTACGCGAGCGTCTCGACGTTGTTGACGACCGTCGGTTCGCCGTACAGTCCCTTGATCGCCGGGAACGGCGGCTTCAGCCGCGGTTCGCCGCGCTTGCCTTCGAGCGAGTTGAGCAGCCCGGTCTCTTCACCGCAGATGTAGGCACCCGCGCCGCGGTGGATGGTGAACTCCAGCTTCTTCCCGCTGCCGGCGACGTTGGTACCGATGAAACCGGCGTCGCGCGCCTGCTGCACGGCGTCGCGCATGATCTCGTAACCGCGCTTGAACTCGCCGCGGATGTAGATGTAGGCGTGGTCGCAGCCGATCGCGTACGCGCCGATCAGGATCCCCTCGATGATCTGGTGCGGCGTCTCCTCGAGGAGCATGTGGTCCTTGAACGTGCCGGGCTCGGCCTCGTCGCAGTTGCACACCATGTAGCGCGGCCGGCCGTTGAGCGGCAGGAACGACCATTTGCGCCCGGTCGGAAAACCCGCGCCGCCGCGGCCGCGCAGGTTCGACGCGTTGCAGATGTCGGACACTTCGCGCGGCGACATGTCCTTGACGGCACGGCGCAGCTGCTCGTAGCCGCCCTGCTCCTGATAGACCTTGATGTCGCGCAGGTTCAGCTCGCCGATGCCTTTGGTGAGCACGGGCGTGATCACGTCGGCCATGCTAATGGTGTCCGTTCTCGGATGGCTGCGGGCGCAGGTTCGTTTCGCGCAGGAGGCGTTCGTTGGAGCGCTGCTCGTACTGCGGCTTGCCCACGATGAGATCGAACATCACCATCCCGCTCGCGTCGCCGACGCCGCCCGCATTGTTCGGCTGCTGCACGCCCATCGCGCCGGCAGACTTGCGCCCGGTGTCGGCTTCGACTTTCCACGTGCGACCGGGTTTGACGGTTTGCGGCAGTGGCGCGATCGGATGCTTCCCGGCGCGAATGGCCGCGATCATCGCGTCCACGGACTCGCGGGTGAGGTCGTAGACGAACTCGAGGTTGACCTGTGCGCACGGCGCGCGGTCGCACGCCGCGAGGCACTCGACTTCTTCATAGGAGATCAGGCCGTCGCCGGTGGTCTCGAGATGCGCGATTCCGAGCTGCTGCCGCGCGTAGGCCATGATGTCGTCGGCCCCGTTGAGCATGCACGAGAGGTTGCGGCAGATCTGCACCATGTACTTGCCGACGGGCCTGCGGAACAGCAAGGTGTAGAACGAGATCGTCGACTCGACGACGGCAAGCGGCTCGCCGACCAGGTATGCGATCGCGGCCTGGGCATCGGCGGAGACGTACCCTTCGTACTCCTGGAAGAGGTGAGCGAGCGGGATGAGGGCGGAGCGCTTCTGCTCGTACTGCGCGATCAGCGGCTCGATCTCGGGAAGCAGCCGAGCGTAGAGCGCATCGAACGCGTTCCCGGCGCGCACGGCATAGGGCGACCAATCGCTGACACCGGTGCCGGATCCGGCACCAGGGCTAGGGAGCGGCTGGACGCCGGCCGCGCCGTCGGCATGGACGCTCATCGGAAATCCGCCTCGTGATCCGTTCGTACAAAGAATGCGCGCGCCATCGACCCGGAAAGCTTCGGATTGTAAAGCGCCCTTGCCTTCGGCCGAAGCGGCGGTTTAGTAGCGATGTTTGTCGCACCGAGCGGCCGAATCGCCACGGTCCGCTGAGCCTGGCCATCCGATCATTATAAGGTGACACGTCACCTGAAAAGCTGCGTGGCACAGCACCGCGTCCGGTCTCTGCACAGCCTCGGCGAGTTTTCACGCGAGGGCTATCAATGCGAGCGATGCCGCGATGTACTCCGCAGCACAATGTGGCCGGACCTACGTGCTAAGTACGCGCCCAGTGCCTGCATAGAGGTCCGCCACGTCGATCGCTACGCCGGCCGTGCGCAGTTCGACGGTTTCTCCGATGCCATATGTCGTTTCGGTCCAGAAGCCGCCCGCCATACGCCGGAAAACGCAGACCCAGACCCGACGTGAGTCAACGAGCAGATATTCCATCACACTCGGGATACTTTGATAAGCGTCCAGCTTCTCTCCCCGATCGCGCGCCTTGCTCTCTGGCGAGATCACCTCGACGACGAGGTCGGGCGCCGTGATGTGCATGGCGTTGGCGTCAAGCTGCTCGCACGTACGCGAGACGTCTGGAAAAACGTAGGTACCGCGATCGGCGAGACGCACCGCAACATCAGATGTGAATACGTGACATGGAGGCTTGGTCGACGCGCTGATGGCGATGTGCAAGCGGCTGCAGAGCATACCGTGAGCGACCGAACCGCCGGCGAATGCGAGAACTTCGCCTTCGAGGAGCTCCAGCTTTTGGTCGGATGCGGCGAGCAGCTTCTCGAATTCAGCGATGCTCGTCCGTCCGGGTTTCGCTTCTTCCATCGAATTCTCCCGAGGGGGTTCTTCGACGCCGATCGGAGCTTTCCGGTGCCACCGACGGGGCGCGGTTCGTGGCGGGTCGCGCCTCGAGCCAAGAGCCAGTCCTTCAGACGGGATTCCAAAGCTGACGCCGGTGAATCATCCGCATATGAAAGTGAGGACAACTGTCGCTGCCGGCGCCCTCGCGGTGCTGCTGAACAGCGCCGCTGCGGGCGCGATGACGATGGAGGTTCGCGGCGATCAGCTCATCGCAAGCGGGCGCATCGTGCCCGACGATGGCGATCGCTTTCGCAAGCTCGTCGATGCAAACCCGAGCGTGAAGACGGTCGTCCTCTGGAATTCGCCGGGTGGATCGGCACGTGCGAACGATGCGATCACGGAAGCCATCGAGTCACTCGGGCTCAACACCGTCGTTACGGGGTTCTGCGTCTCGGCGTGCGCGATGGTCTTCCTCGCAGGCAAGGACCGCTCGTTCGGGGACCTCGAGCCGATCGCATCGACGTCTCTCGGCTTTCACGCAAGCTACGTGGACGGCCACCTCGCCCCCGACCGGCGCCTTGCGGCACTCAAGGCGCGCGTCCTCGATCGAACGCGGGGAAAGATCGATCCAGCGCTGGTCGACCGCTGGCTGCACCTCACCGACGAACGGAATTCGATTCGATTTCGCTACCCGGGCGACTCGGCGGGAACGACGACAACGTACTTCTGTCCCCTCGGACGGTTTCCGAACGCGGGCGAGTACCGGAGCTGCGATGCGATCCCGAACACGACTGCGCTCTCGGCGGGGATCATCACCTCCACCGATATCACGCACGTCAACCGCTAACGGCGAGCCAGCGACTGCGGAAGACTCGCGCTCGGTCTTTCCAGTCACCGGAAAGATACGGCAGCGCGAGCATCTCCTGGTAGAGCGCTTCGTCGCCGATGCCCTCGACCATCGCTCGGTTCACGCGCTCGACGGTCCATAGCGGAAGCCGCCGCTCGCGCAGCACCATCTCGTCGTTGCGGCGCACCCACCCGGGTTGGATCACCCGCATGTAATAGCCGGAGTAGAAGCACGCGAACGTCCACTTCTTCAGGCCCGGCACGCCGAGCGAGCGCCCTGGCGTGCCGCAGCGCTCCGTCGGCTGCGACACTTCGAGCAGCGCCGTGCCGGCGGCGTAGAGATCGCCCACGCACACCTCGGTCTCGATCCCACCGCTCACCGAGAAGTTCTCGCCGAACGCCGGGATCGGGAATTTCTTCCCTGCCAGCGCTTCATAGTGCGGGTAGCGGTCGAGGCTGAACGCGTGCACGTCCATGTTCGGCGTGTGGTGGTCGTTCTCGAAGCTCGCGTCGCCGGCGAAACCCCGCTCGCCCAAATACTGCGCGTCCGAGCGCGGCGTCCGGCGCACGGCGCTCTCGTACGCCACGCCGCGGTCGTCCACCAGCGTCTGCACGCCGCCCGTGTTGAGCGAGCGGATCACGATCATAGGCCTTGGGCCGCCCAGTCCGTCCACACGCGTTCGCGTTCGATCCGGCGCACGATGTCGCCGGGGTTGTGGCCGTCCACCGGAATGCCGATGAAGCGCACGGGGCGGTTGTTGTCCTTGAGGATCCGGTACATGCGGAACGACTGCGTCACGGGCACGCGCGCGTCGCCGATGTCGCTCATGATCGTCACGGGGCACGTCACGTCGAGCGCGTACGTGATCGGCGACTGCGCGCGGTAGTCCGCGATGTTGTTGCCCACGTGCGGCGAGCCTTTGAACGCGAACGCGGTCTGCACGTTGCCGTCGCTGAGGTCGTACTCGTCCACCAAGTCGTTCACCGCCGCGCCGCTGAACGCGGTCTTCCACGGGTGGTAGTGCGTCATCAGCCAGGACGTCATGTAGCCGCCGTAGCTCCAGCCGCTCACGCCGATGCGCGCCTCGTCGACGTTCCCCGTGCGCAGCACGGCGGCGACGCCGGCCATCACGTCGCGCCCCGGCCCGTCGCCGGCGTCCATGTAGATCGCGCGCTGATACGCGTTGCCGCTGTTGTCGCTGCCGCGGTAGTTCGGCTGGAACACGATGATCCCGCGAGCCCCCATCGACTGCGCGAGGCCGCTGAACGTCAACGCCGACGCCGCCGTCGGGCCGCCGTGGATCACCAGCGCCAGCGGGTACTTCTTGCCCGGTGTGAAGTCCGGCGGATACGTCAGGATGCCGTTTTGCTTCCAGCCGTCGGGGCCGCTCCACGTGATCTCTTCGCTGCGGCCGAGCTTCAGCGACGCGACGGCATCGTTCACGTGCGTCAAGCGGTGCGCCGCCGTCGCGGCGTTCGGCGTGTAATACAGCTCCGACGGGCGCAACGACGACGTGCCGACGAACGCCAGCGCACCATTCTTGCCGACGGCAGCTTGCAGCCAGTAGCCCTGATTGACCTCCGCGCCGCCGGTGTCGACGCGCTGCGACGAACCGTCGTCGTGCAGCAGCCACATCGACTGATGCGGTCCGTCGTTGGAACCGACCAGCACCGTGCGGTCGTCGACCCAGATCGCGCGCCAGAGACTGCGGTCGAGCGTCGCGGAGATGTCGCTCCCGCGGCCGCCGGCCAAGCCCGTCAGGAACAACGCGTTCGCGTTGTTCGGGTCGTCGCCGCGGCTCACCAGGTATGCGACGCGCCGGCCGTCCGGCGACACGGCGGCGAACGACTCGAACTTGTGCCGGTCGGTCAGCGGCCGCAGCGAGCCGCTCGCGACGTCGAGCACGTCGATCTCGCTCAAGTACGCGTCGCCGTCGTGCGTGTTGGGCACGCGCGCGAAGGTCACGCTCTTGCCGTCGGGTGTCCACGACAGCGGCGACGCGGGCGGCGAGGGCGGGTACGACGTCGCCGCGCTCCACGTGCCGGACGTCAGCCGGCGCGCGCCCGAACCGTCCGCGTTCACCAGCCACAGGTGCGACGGCGGGTCGTTGCTGCGCGTGAGGTAGTCGTCGTTCGTGATTTCGACGAAGTCGCGGTGCTGCGCGATGCGCGCGGGCGGGTCGTCCTGCGTGATGTACGCGAGCGCTCGCCCGTCGGGCCGCCACGCGAACTGCTGGATGCCGAACTTCACCTTCGTGATCGCACGCGCCGTGCCGCCGGCCGCGGGCATCAGCTGGATCTGGCGCTGGTGCTTCTTGTCGAACGACAGGAACGCGAGCTGCTTGCCGTCGGGCGAGTATGCGGGTTGCGCGATACCCTCCACTTTGGCGGTCAAGGCACGCAGCGCGCCGCCGGCGACGTCGACCGTGACGAGCTCGGTGTGCGATTTGTCGGCTTTCGTATCCTGGATCGTCCGCACGACAGCGATATGGCCGCCGTCCGGTGCGAACACCGGTGACGACAGGCCGACGATGCGCGCTTCGTCATCGGGTGTGAAGGTCGCTGCCATGGCGGCCGCCGACGGCACAGTGAGAGCGAAGACTGCGAGCGGAAGGACGAAGAAGCGCATGCAGGCCGATGTACGAGGCTCCGCCGGGCGTGTCCTAGGGCGCGGCCGTCTCGATCGTAAAGCCGCCTTGTGCGTCAGTAAATCGAAACGTGAAATAGAACGAACCCACTCCGTCGTCGCCGAAGCAGCGCAGCGTGGAGCCCGGCTCCGCGACGATCACTGGTATCGTACCGCAGTTGACGTCCACGTGTGACGTTCGGCCGGTGCTCCGGCGCCCGAAATATCGCGCGGCAATTTCGCGCAGAGGAGCGATCACCGCGACGGAACTGCTGGGATCGGTCCGTAGCCCGAGCCCCTTTTCAAAATGCACGTCATACGTCAGCGTGACGTCGGCGATGACGACAGTACATCGTACGTGGGTCCCTTCGTGCAAGACGATGCGCGACGGGCAGCGGGCCGCCCCGAGCAAACCGCGCCGGCCGACCTCGCCGTCACTCAGGTACGCCGCGCTACCTCGCAAATAGCGTTCGAGGGCTGACCCCGCGATGGTCACGCTGCCCTCGCGCCGCTCGGCGACTGCGGTGCCGAGAACGCGCGCCGCGCGCGACATCAGACTTCCAACCCCGCCGACGCCGAGGTTGCCGCTATAAACGAACGGCAACGACACCTGTCGCCGCGAAAGGTCCGGCGCTTCGATCTCACACGTCACGAAAGGCGGCGCGTGAAGCACACGAACCGCCGCGCCCGGACACTGCACCGCGAACGGCTCTCCATGTTGTTGCTCGAGATCATCCGCGATCGAGCGCTCGCCGGTGCGCCGCACGAACAATACGTCGACTTCGTGAACTTCGAGGTCGCGGCGATCGCTGCGCATCGCCACGTCGACCGCGAGCTCGTCGCCGGCAATCGGGATCGCACACCGCGCGCTGCGCCGGCCGGTGAGGTCGAGCAAAGGCGGGCAGCGCGCCGCGCCGACGCGGACCGCGGGGTTGCGCGCGGCGATCATGTCACCAACCCTGCGGTCGACTTGACGCGCAATCACGTCGCCGTTCACGAAGACGGGAAAGGCGTAATCACGCAACGCCCACAGCGCGCCGAAGCTGACGAGCACCGCGGCAAGCAGCCCCGCCCCGATGAGCACGGCGCGATCGTTCATGCCGCGCTCTACGGGGCGGTCCCGACGCTGTCCTCGGCCAATCCGGCCTTGCCGCGTGACCGTTATCCTATGCGCCGGAGCTACCGGCATCACTCGGAGGCTTTGATTATGTCACGACGGACATTCCGTTCTTCGCTTGGCGTCGTCGCGGCGCTGGTCGCGCTGGCCGGGATCGGGTCGCTCTACGGCGTGCGCGGCGCAACGGGTTCGGATCACGCCGATTCGCCCGCCGTGCTCGCGCGCCCGGGCGCCGATCTCACCGACGTCTACGTGTTCCCCGCGCCGCGCAACGATGCGAACGTCGTCCTCGCGGTCGACGCGCACCCGCTCATCGCGCCCGGGATGGGCCCATCGACGTACTTCGACCCGGGCGTCATGTACCAGTTCCGCATCGACAACACCGGCGACAAGGTCGAAGATCTGGTGATCCAGTTCTCGGCGAGCGCGCCGCAGAACGGCTCGCAGACGATCACGCTGTACGGCCCCGGCAAGCCGAATCAAACCGGCACGTCGTCGACATGGCTCGCGCCGAGCCGGCACGTTCAAGTACAACGACAAGAACGCGAGCGTCAAAGGCATGAAGGTGTTTGCCGGCCCGCGCGAAGACCCGTTCTTCTTCGATCTCGCGACAGTTCTTCAAAATCGTGCCGGACCGCAACTTCGGCAACCACGGCGCGGGCAAGACCGTCCCTGCCGCTTCCGCCAGCAGCTTCCGCGGATTCGCCGCGGGCAGCAACTGCGACACGAGCGCGTCGCAAGACTTCCTCGCGGCGAACAAATTCAACGTGCTGTCGCTGGTGATCGAGCTGCCGCGCACGATGCTCGCGCCGGCGGGCGGCGCGCCCGGCAAGATCAGCGTATGGGCGAGCGCGTCGGTGAAAGATGCCGCGTCGCCGTACGGCGTGAGCTACGCCCAGATCGAGCGCCTGGCCCGGCCCGCGGTCAAAGAGGCGTTCGAATCGTTCGACAACCACGACAAGACCAATCGCAGCGCACCGACTAACGATCCCGCGCTGGCCGACGCGATCGTGAGCTTCACGACGACGGGCGCGGGCCGTTCGCCGGAAACCGCGAGCGTTCTCAAAGCCGTGCTGACGCCCGACGAGATGCTGGCCGACCTCTCGCAGACCGGCGTCAAAGCCGCGTACCTCGGCACGGAGACCGGCGGCGCGACGGGCAGCAAGTTCGGCGGCCGCGGCTTGACCAACGACGTGATCGACATCTCGCTCGGCGCGATCTTCGGCAACACCGTCTCCGCGCTCAAGCTCGCGCCCGACGACGGCAAAGAGTCGAAGTGTCTCACGAGCGACAACGTCGGCCCGAACGGGCACCACTTCACCGACGCGTTCCCGTACATCGGTGACCCGACGTAGCGAACGCGTGAACGCTCGCGGCTTGATGGTCATCGCGGCGATCGCCCTCGCGGGCGTCGTCGCGTGGCCGTCGTACCTGGCGACGCGCGAAGCGCAGGCATCGGCCGAGCCGGCGCCTGCGCCCGTGCTCGCCGACTACGCGCAGCGCGATCGTCTCGTGACGTTCTACGAGAGCGCGGTGCAGCGGCATCCCGACCAGCTCGTCACGCGCATGCTGGCATCGCAATACTTGCAGCGCTTTCGCGAGACGGGCGACGCCGGCGATCTGCTGCGCGGCGAGCACGCGGCGGAGCAGTCACTGGCGCTCCAGCCACGCTTCAACATGAGCGGGGAGATGGTGCTCGCATCGGCGCTGACCTCGCAGCACCGCTTCCGCGACGGGTTGCTGCACGCGCAGCGCGCGCTGGAAGTCGAACCCAGCAGCGCGGCCGCCGCCGCGCAGGTCGCGAGTACCGATGTCGAGCTTGGCCGGTACGATGACGCGAACCGGCTGCTGCGCGCGGCCCATGCGGGACGTGAGGCCAACGTCGCGCTCGACACGGCGTCGGCGCGGTACGATGAATTGACCGGCAACCTCGCCGGCGCGCGGCGCTCGATCGACCGCGCGCTCGTCGAGTCTGACAGCGTCATGGACAACCCGGCCGAGTCGCGCGCGTGGTTTCATTTTCGCGCAGGCGAGCTGGCATGGGCCGCGGGCGACGGCTCGACGGCGGAACGACGGTTTCGCGAAGCCCTCGGCATCTTCCCGAACTACGCGCGCGCCTGGAACGGTCTCGCGCGGATGTATTGGGGCGAGCGCCGGTGGCCGGAGACGCTCGATGCCGCGTCGCGTGCCGCGAAGCTCGTCCCGCTGCCGGAGACGCTCGGCTACGAGGCCGACGCGCAGCGCGCGCTGGGTGACGCCGCCGCGGCGCGAGCGACGGACGATCTGATCGACGCGATCGCGCGCATCGGCAACGCCGGCCGCCTCAACGACCGCGCGCTGGCGATGTACTTCGCCGACCACGGCCGCCGCCTCGGCGACGCGATCGCGATCGCACGCCGTGATGTTGCCGCGCGCGACGACGTGCTGGCCGAAGACACGCTGGCCTGGGCACTCGCCCGCACGGGCCGATACGCCGAAGCGCGCGGCGCCGCACGCAAGGCCGTGCGCGCCAACACGCAAGATGCGCGTCTTCTCTACCACGCCGGCGTGATCGCGATGGAGTCCGGCGACCGCACCGAAGCCGCGCGCCGTTTGCACGCGGCGCTGGACCTCAACCCGCAGTTCGATCCCGTCGAAGCCGGCGACGCGCGCACGCGCCTCGACCGCTTGTAGGCCGCACGCGCGTCGCGCGCTTCACGATCGCTGATGGCCCAGATGCCAGCCGTGCTTTTCGCACGGGTACGGCCGCAAGGCGCGCGTCGTCTTCGGAATCGCGCGCTCCGCAAGCTTTTTCGTTGCGAACGCCGCCTTCGGTGCGCCGTTCTTGTTGTAGCAGGAGCGCGTGCCGCCGCGTTTGCGCGGCTTGCGGTCATCCAATGCGCGCGACGAGCACCGCGATGTCGTCCGATGCCTGCGTCGTGCCGAGCACCTGCTGCACGATGGTGCGCGCCGGACGCTCGCCGTGCGCGACGTCGTCGCGGCCGAGCGCCTCGTGCAGGCGGCGCTGGCCTTCGTCCGTATCACGCGTCGCCTCGGTCAGTCCGTCCGTATAGAACACCATGACGACCCCCGGCACCGCGGGCACCACGTTCGTCGCGCCCTCGCCACCCGGGCGAAGTCCCAACATCTGGCCCTCGCTGTGGAAGTCCTCGACGCGGCCATCCGCCGTGCGCACCGCCGGTCCGGCGTGACCGGCTGACGCGAACGTGATCGTCTGCGCCGTGCCGTCGTAGATCGCCGCGAGCGCGGTGGCGTAGCCGTCGCGGTCGACGAGCCGCAGCGTCTTGTCGGCGACGTCGAGCATCACGTTCGGATCCGGGTCGACCATCGCGGCGGACTGCATCGCCTGGCGCAGTTTCGTCATCGTCACCGCGGCGTGCAGGCCGTGCCCGAGCACGTCACCGACGGTGATCGCGACGCGGCCGTCGTCGAGCACGAACGCGTCGTACCAGTCGCCGCCGATCGTCGCTTCGTCGCTGCCCGGGCGGTAGTCGGCGTCGAGATCGAGCCCGGGCACGCGTGGCAGCGCCGCCGGGAGCGAGGCCGCTTGCAGCTCTACTGCGATGCGCCGCTCGCGCTCGTAGAGTTGCGCGTTCGCGATGGCGGCGCCGGCGCGGCGCCCGACCTCTTCGACGAAACCGAGGTCGCCCTCGCGGTAATCGTCGCGCGGGTCCGCCGCGTCGCGGACGCACGTCAGCGCGCCGAGAATCTTGCCGTTCGGCGTGATGACCGGAACCGTGATGATGGAGCGCACCGCGAGCGAGCGCGTGGCGTCGATGCGCTCCGGAGTGCGTTCGACCCGCGAGACCCAGCCCGCGTCGACCGTCACCACCGACGAACGCCCCTCGTGCAGCGCGCGAGCGATCGGGTGTTCGGGCACGGGCTGCGACATGTGGCGGGTCGCCTCGAGGATGCGCTCGCGGTGCACGTCGCGGTGCGCGAGCGCGACGCGTTCCCACTTGCCTTCGGCGTCGAGCACGTCGATCACGCAGATCGCAGCGAACTCACCGACCACGGCGCGCGCAATGGCGCGCAGCGTCGCGTTCGCGTCGAGCGAATCCAGCGTCGCGGCCCCCGTGCGCGACAGCAGCCGCAGCCCGTCATCCACGCGCTCGCGCTCGCGCCGGTCGCGGCTCACCGTCGCAATCCCAATCGGCTTACCCTGCGCGTCCATCAGCCGGAAGAAGTTGTACGCGACCGGCACGGGCGCGCCCGTGCGGAAGTTGCGGAACCGGAAATCGCCGATCCAGCGCCCGTCGCGCTCCAGCGCCGCCATGATGTGCGTGCGCACGTACTCGCGGTCTTCGGGCCGGAAGTAGTCCATCAGGCTCGTCGCGCGCGCGTTCTCGAGCGAACCGATCTCCAGCAGCCGCCGGCCGGCCTCGTTCACGTAGACCGCGTTGCCGTCGTTGTCGCCGATCCCGATGAAGTCGCTGCTGTTCTCGGCGAGCGCGACGAACATCTCGCGCGCCTCGTCGGCGCGCCGCTGCTCGTCGATGTCGATGTTGACGCCCACCCAGCGCGTGATCTCGCCGCCCTCGTCGCGAATCGGCAGCGCACGCACGAGCTGCCAGCGGTACGTGCCGTCGGCCATGCGCACCCGAAACTGCGTGTCGTATTTCTCGCCCGTCGCGATCGCGGTCCGCCAGAGATCTTGCGTGCGCTCGCGGTCGTCGGGATGCACGCCGTCGAGCCAGCCCGCGCCGAGCGCGGCGTCCTGGGCGCGCCCGCGCGTCTCGCTGAAGCCGTGTCCGATGTAGTCGAGGCTGCCGTCGGGCAACGCGCTCCACGTCATCCCCGGGAGCGCTTCGCTGAATGCCCGGTAGCGCGCCTCGCTGTCGCGCAGCGCCTCCGCCGTGCGCTTGTTGTCGTCGATGATGTTAGCGGTCGACCTCGCCGAACACGGGGTCCAGCGAACCGATCATCACGACCATGTCCGCGATCAGCTCGCCGATCGCGAGCTTCTTGAGCACCTGTAAGTTGTACATCGACGGCGGGCGCGTGCGCACGCGCCATGGCCGGTTGTCGCCGTTGGACACCACGTAATAGCCGAGCTCGCCGCGCGGTCCCTCGACCGCCTGGTACACGTCGCCCGGCGGCACGCGGAACGATTCCGACACCAGCTTGAAGTGGTGGATCAGCGCCTCCATCGACAGCGCGATCGTCTCCTTGGGCGGCGGCGCGAACTTCGTGTCGGGGATCTGCACGGGGCCCGGCGCGTCGAGCTTCTTGCGCACCTGGCGGATGATGCGCATCGACTCGTCCATCTCGTCGAGCCGCACCAGGAAGCGCGCGTACGCGTCGCCTTCGGTGCGCACCGGCACGTCGAACTCGTATTCGCCGTAGCCCGCTGTACGGAAACGCCTTGCGCACGTCGTACGCGATCCCGCTCGCGCGCAGCACCGGCCCGGTAAGGCTCCACGCAACGGCGTCTTCGGCGGAGATGATGCCGATGTCGATCGTGCGGTCCTGGAAGATCGGGTTCTTCTGCAAGAGGCCGCGCAGGTCGCGCATGCGCGGCTCGTACATCGCGATCACCGCGTCGAGGCGGCCGAGGAAACCATCGGGAAGGTCGTCGCGCAGGCCGCCGACGCGGATGTAGTTGGGGTGCATGCGCGCGCCGCCGGACGCTTCGAACAAGTCGAGGATGCGCTCGCGCAGGTCGAAACAATAGAAGAACGGGGTGAGCGCGCCGATATCGATGCCGCCGGTACCCAGCCACACGCAGTGCGACGCGATGCGCGACAGCTCGGAGAGCAGAACGCGCACCTGGTTCGCGCGCGCCGGGATCTGCGCGTCGATGCCGAGCAGCTTCTCGACCGCAAGGTAGTAGCACAGCGCGTTGGTGAGCGGCGAGAGGTAGTCCATCCGCTCGATGACGGTGGACGCCTGCGACCAGAAGAGATTTTCGGCGCTCTTCTCGATGCCGGTGTGCAGGTAGCCGATCTCGGGCGAGGCCTTGGTGATGTTCTCGCCTTGGATCTCGGTGATGACTTGCAGCACGCCGTGCGTCGACGGGTGCTGCGGCCCCATCGAGAGCACCATGCGGTTGTCGGTGCGCTCGACGACGTCGACCGCATAGCCGCCGGTCTGCGTCGTCGCGCCGGGCGTCGTCGCGATGCTCACTTGGGCGGCTCCTGTTTCGTGTTGACGGGCTGCTGCGCGAGCTGCTGCGGCGTGGCGGCGCCGGCGGTGTTCGCGCCGCCGGGCTGCGTGCCGCTCTGCGCCGTTTTCGCGGGCTCGCCGGTGCCGTGGAACTCGCTGCGGCCGCGCGCCTGCGCGATCTGCTTCTGCAATGCCGCGGCGGTTTTCCCCGACGCGGGCGTGCCCGCGGCGACGTTCGACTTCAGCGCGAACGACGGGCGCGGCGTGCGCTCGCGCGCGACGCCGCGCAGCGGGTAGTCCTTGCGCAGCGGATAGCCTTCCCAGTCGTCGGGCATCTGGATGCGGCGCATGTCCGGGTGGCCCTCGAAGCGCACGCCGAACAGGTCGAAGATCTCACGCTCGGCCCAGTCCGCGCTCGGCCACAGGTCGGACACCGTCGGCACGACCGGATCGTTTTCGGGCACGCCGCACAGCACGCGCACGCGCTCCGGCGTGCCGACTTCCGCGACGGTCGCGATCGTCACCGGCATGCGCAGCAGATGGTACACGACGTCGAAGCGCGCGGGCTCGCGGCCGGGATAATCGGCGCCGCCCGACGTCGAGCAGCATCGTGAACCCGTCGTCACGCAGACCGGACAGCGTCGCGCGAATTTCGGCCGGCGTCACGCGCAGGATGCGCGCGTCGGCGATGTCGGGACGTACGGCGGTGGGGTCGAGGGCGGTCGCCCCGGCCGGCGGCGCTTGTGATGACGGCATGTGCGATCAGGCGCGGGCGAGGATCCCGCCGCGCCCGCCTTGTTTGATCTGCTGCTGGATGAGGTTGACGGCGTAGAGCAAACCGTCGGGCGTCGGCGGACAGCCGGGGACGTACACGTCGACCGGGATGATGGTGTCGACGCCTTGCACGATCGCGTAGTTGTCGAATACGCCGCCGCTCGACGCGCACGCGCCCATCGAGATTACCCACTTCGGGTCGGCCATCTGGTCGTAGAGGCGCTTGACGATCGGGCCCATCTTGCGCGCGACGCGGCCCGACACGATCATCAGGTCGGCCTGGCGCGGCGAGGCGCGGAACACCTCGGAGCCCAGCCGCGCGATGTCGTACTCGGGCGCGGTCGCGGTCATCATCTCGATCGCGCAGCACGCCAAGCCCATCGTGAGCGGCCAGACGCTCGACGCCTGCGCCCAGCGGGCGACCGAGTCGACCGTCGTCAGGAGAAAATCGCCGCCCGAGCCTAGCGCCACTGGAATCCGCCTCTCTTCCACACGTAGGCATACCCGATCGCGAGCACCACGACGAACATCAGCATCTCGAGCAGCCCGAATACGCGGAGCTGGTGCATTTGCACCGCCCAGGGATAGAACGACGCGGCTTCGACGTCGAAGACCACGAACAGCATCGCGATCAGGTAGAACCGCACCGGGAAACGGCCCGACACGTCGGAGGTCGGCTCGACGCCGCACTCGTACGCTTGGGACTTCACCGCGTTGGGCTTCTTGCGGGCGGCGAGCCCCGGCAGGATGCAAAATGCAAGGGATGCCAGGAACGCGACGGCGAGATAGATAGCGACCGGACCGTAGGGAGACATCGACCTGAAGATATACACGAAATCCATGACGCGCGCCTCCGTCCTCGGTCTGATCGCGGCCGTCGCCCTCATGGGCGCGAAGGGCTGCGAGAACCCGAACGCCCAGGGCGTGACCGACCGCGGCGGCGTCACTGGGACCCTGGTCGACGCGGGCCACCCCACCCAGCCGATCGGCTCCGCGACCATCCAGATCGGCACGCAGGTCACCCGCATCACGCCTTCGGACGGCGGGAAGTTCACGCTCAACGACGTTCCGACCGGGACCCAGACGATCCAGATCAGCTCGCCGGGCTACACGGCGTACTCCGCGTCGGTCGTCGTCCGCAAGGGTGAGGTCACGGCGATCCCGCAGCCGATCGGCTTGACCTCGCAGACCGGCCTCTGATCGCGCTGCACGTCCTGGCGGCGCTGCTCGGCGCCGCCTTGGTCGTGTCGTCGCTGGCCGACCTGTTCCAGTCCGTCGTGGTGCCGCGGTCGGTCGGCTCCCGTTGGCGCGCGAGCGTTCTCATCTCGCGCTACGGCTGGCGGATGTGGCGCGACCGAGCGATGGCGATTCGCGATCAAGAACGCCGGGAAGACACGCTGGCGATCTTCGCGCCGACGTTCATGGTCACGCTGCTGATGTATTGGGTCGCGTCCCAGGCGATCGGCTACGGCCTCGTGTTCTGGGCCCTCAATGCCGGACTGAACCCGTCGCCCGGCATCTTCCCGTCCATCTACTTCGCGGGCACGTCGATGCTGACGATCGGCTACGGCGACATCGTCCCGACGCACTGGTACACGCGCACGCTCGCGCTCATCGCCGCGGGCGGCGGCCTCTCGACGTTCGCGGTGGTGACGACCTTCCTGTTCCAGACGTTCGGCGCGTTTCAGAAGCGCGAAGCGTTCGTCGTGACGATCTCGGAGCGCACCGGCGCGCCGCCGAGCGGGCTGGAGTTCGTCATCCGCCACCTCAGCCTGGATCTCGTGAGCGACATCAGCCCGATCCTGCGCGAGTCGCAGCAGTGGATCGCCGAGGTGATGGAGACGCACCTCGCCTACCCCGTGCTGACGTACTTCCGTTCGAGCCACGACGACGAGTCGTGGGTCGGCACGCTGGGCGCGCTGCTCGACGCGTCGACGCTGCTGATCACCACGCTGGACATGGACAACCGCGGCCAGGCGGAGCTCACGCTGCACATCGGCACGCACCTCGTGCGCGACTTCAGCAACTTCTTCCGCCTCCCGATGGGCGACGAGTCGCGGCGTGGAGTACGACGAGTTCGTCACCGCGTACCGGCAGCTGCGCGAGCTCGGCGCGCCGCTGCGCCCGCTCGAAGACGCCTGGCCCGCGTTCGCCGCGAAGCGCGGGGAGTACGCCGTCCCGCTCGACGCGATGGCACGCTGGTGGCGCATCCCGCCCGCGCGCTGGATCGGCGACCGCTCGCGCATCCGCGTCCACGTGAACGTGGGAGTGCCGCGCTAGCGACGACGCAGCTCTCGTCGCGGCCCGGGACCCCGGGAGAATCCTGCGGATTTCGGGAACCTTCAACACTACGATGACTCAAATGCCGTCCAAGCTCGGCGATGTCGTCTCCGCGCTGGAAACGCTCGAGCTCCCATACGTGTTATATCGAGAGGAGTCGGGCTCGCACCGGATTCTTATCGAGGGATCGTCGAAAACAGTCGTCAAGAAGGCTTTAGCGGATGCGCTCGGGTCCGAGAATTTTGACGGGATCGACGTCGTCGTGGCAGACGAGGGCGATGAACCCGGCGCCGTTGTAGGCGCTGCTGCAAATGCCTCGCGCATTGTGATCCAATCTCAGCCCGGAAGCGGTAAGTCCGCCGTTTCGATGCTTTGGTGGTTGGCCTTGCAGGAAGGATCAAAGGCAGCTCGGGCCGTCGCGCACGCGGACGTCAAACCTTCGAATGTGCTCGTGACGAAGCCGCTTTTCAGCAACGACAATCCTGAGTAGCCGTCAATTCGTGATCGTGGCGGGGCCCAACGGCGCCGGCAAGAGCACGTACGCGATCAGCATCATGGTGGATCGCGTGGCGGTTATCGATCCGGATCGTCGGTCAATTCGGCCGCGCCATCCGGTCGCTGTCGGCCGCGGTGTGGTTGAAGAAGTCCGTCGACGCCTCGATCGGGGCGAGAGTTTCGCCGTTGAAACCACATTGGCCGGTAAGCTGCCGCGAAAATGGATTAACTTGGCGCGAGCGCGCGGTTACGATGTTACACTTTACTACATCGCGTTATCGAACCCAGAGATCGCGATAGCCCGGGTAGGCCTTCGCGTCCAGCGTGGCGGCCACGATGTACCGGATCGAGACGTCCGCCGCCGATTTACTCGCAGTCTCCTGGAACTCCAAATCGTGGCACCGCTCGTCGATCGCCTAGTGGTCATCGATAACTCGGGATATCCCGGTTACGAGGTCGTCTTCAACCGCGAACGCGGCCTGACACGCAAAACCACGAAACTCCCCGACTATCTCGTCGAACTGGTGGACACCCTTTGACACTGCGGTTCGATCGCACGGCCGCGCTAGTAGCGCCTGGTGTCGTATTCCTTGAGCTTGACCAGTCGCAGCCCGTGTAGGGTGTCGCGCTCCCAGTGGAAGCCGGACGGACAGCAGTTCGGATCCCCGGTTTTGTAGATCGGAAGGCGCACGACGATGACGCCGCCGGAGATCGCGACGTGCAGATGCCCGTTGGGCGACGGGATGATGCCGACGAATTGCGGCCGGTTGCCGAAGCGCGTAAAAAGAAGGGCAGCGAAGACCGCGCCGGTCCCGCCGGAGTCGACGGGCACGACCATGACCTCTTGGTTGTTTTTCAAAAAGCCGCGGCGGGCTTCGGCCGGATCGATCGATCCTTCGACGTCGGTACCGGCGACGCTGACGTATGCTGATTGCGGGTCGGGGCGAATGCCCGCGGGAGGCCGTATGCGAACGACCTTCGTCGTCGTGGCCAGCCAGCCGTTCACTTCGCCGATCGTCGCGGCATCGGCGGAACTCGACAAAACCGCACTGAACGCTACGCCGGCTGCGATGGCGCGGAGGATGAACTTCGGCGACGGTGCACGTGTGGCGACGTTCAACGGCTGGCCTTTCGATCGAGATGCGCGATCAAATGTTGGGCTCAGAGATCGATCCGGGTGATCGTTCCCCAATGCTCGCCGAGGTATTCGAGGCACAGCCGGCGATGGCAGCGCTCCGTCGTCGGCTCGCTGCACAGCAAGATCGTCCCGTCGAGCTCCGCCCGATTCAGCACGGTCTCGACCCGCCGTTCGCGCAGCTCCGCGAGATACCGCGGCACGTAGTCGTCCCACGCGAGGCCGTGACGACGGTAGTCGTTGAGGAGCTCGGTCGACGGAGCGAGCAGCAGCTCGTGGCGATACGTGATGCCGGCGAGCTTCGGCACGAAATACCGCAGATCGCGCGCCTGTGCGAAACCGGACAGCTGTGTGTCGGGCCGGCGTCGCACGTCGGTCAGCGAGCGCGCTCCTGCAGAGCGAATCAGCTCGAAGAACTGCTCGGCACTTTTGCGCGTGAAGCCGATCGTGTAGACTTGCACTGCTAACGTCGCGCAGCTTCCGTGCGCGGGTGGGCGGCCAGGAAGCGCGTTGCCGCGTCGATCGGGGTGGCGAAGCCGATCGCGCGTTCTTCGTCGAAGCGCGACTCCGCGATGCCGATCACCTCGCCGTTGGATGCGTCGAACACCGGCCCGCCGCTTTCGCCGGGGATGATCGGCACGTCGATCTCCAGCGCGCCTTTGCGCACGCTCGCGATGCGGCCCGTGTACAGCGACACCGTGCGGCCGAGGTGCTCGTCGTCGAACGCGTCGGGGATCGGATAGCCGAGAACGCCGATCGCCGTGCCGGGCTCGAGGTGCGCGACGCTGCCGAGCTTTGCCACGGGCTGATTGCGCAGCGGCACGTCGACGATCGCGAGATCGTCCGCTTCGCCCGTGCGTGCGACGACGTGCGCCGGTCCGTGCGGGCCGTCCCCGATCGTCGCGACGATGTCCTTCGCGCCCTCGATGACGTGCGCGTCGGTGAGGATGCGCGAGCCCCACGATCCGCTCTCGACGACGACGCCGCTGCCGTAGGCGTCGTCCCATTCGCCTTTGCGCTTGGGATCGTTCGCGGGGATCTTCATGGTGAGCAGCACCACCGCCGGATGCAGCTGCTCGTACACCGTGACGTAGCGGTCGGTCGCGGCCGCAGTCGTTCGTTCGCCATGGCCGCCGGTGCACGCGGCGAGCGCGCACGCGGCGAGCGCGATCGGCGCCGCCGCCGCGCGCAGGCGCTTCATGCCAACCGTTGCGCGACGGCCTCGCGCAGCTCGACGATGCCGGCGCCGCTCTTCGCGCTGACCTCGAGCGCATCGGGCGGCAGCGCGCCGCGCGCGGCTGCCTCGAGCCGGTCGACTTTGTTGAAGACCGAGATCGTGGGCTTCTCGTCGAGCTTGAGCTCGCGCAGGATCGACTCCACCGACGCCTTCTGCCGCGGCCAGTCGGGGTTCGACGCGTCGCTGACGTGCAGCAGCAAATCCGCGGCGTCGAGCTCTTCGAGCGTCGCACGGAACGCGTTGACGAGTTCTTGCGGCAGCGCGGTGATGAAGCCGACGGTGTCCGCGAGGCGGACGTTGAGCCCCGTTGCGATGTAGGCGCGGCGCAGCGTCGGATCGAGCGTCGCGAACGGCTGGTCGGCGACGAACGCGCCTTCGCCTTGGCCGGAACCGGCAAGCCGGTTGAGCAGCGACGACTTGCCGACGTTGGTGTAGCCGACGAGCGCGACGAACGGATCGCCGCCGCGCCCGCTGCGGCGCGTCTCGCGCTGTTTGCGCACTTCGTCGAGCTGGCGCTGCAGCAGTGAGACGCGCTGCTGGATCTTGCGGCGGTCGACTTCGAGCTTCGTCTCACCGGGGCCGCGCGTGCCGACGCCGCCGCCGAGCCGCGAGAGCGCAGCGCTCGAGCCGATGAGGTTCGACTGCCGGTAGCGCAGCTGCGCGAGCTCGACTTGCAGCTGGCCTTCGCGCGAGCGCGCGTGCGCGGCGAAGATGTCGAGGATGAGCATCGTGCGGTCGACGATCGGCAGCGGGATCACTTTCTCGAGGTTCGTGCGCTGGCGCGGCCGCAGATCGTTGAACACGAAGAGCACGTCGGCTTTGAGCTCCTCGGCGCGCTCGGCAACTTCGCGCGCCTTGCCGCTGCCGATCAGCGTCGCGGGATCGACGTGCGCGAGCTTCTGCACGACCTCGCCGACGACGTTGACGCCGGCCGCCTTCGCAAGCGCCTTGAACTCCTCGAGCTCAGGCCCGAGCGGCCGCTCGGGATCGTGCAAATCCACCGCGACGACGAGCGCACGCTGCGGTCCGGCATTGGTGGGATAGAGCTTTCGGTCTTGGTTCACGTGAAAAATCGTACTGTCATCGTGTTCACGGCACGTTTCGACGGACGACGGAAGCTCACCGCTCCCAGAACGTTGTCAGCGGTGAGCTGAACGGGCGATCACGTCGATCAGCCACACCAGGCCGTCGTTGTAGCGCGGGCCGGGGCGTTCGAGGATCGCGGGGTCGGGGAGCGTGTAGACGCGGTGCTGCTTCACGGCGCGCAACGCGTTCCACGGTGGCTGCGCGAGCACGTCATTGAGGTGCACCGACGGATCGACGACGAGCACATCAGGTTGGCGTGCGACCAGCGCTTCGGCGCTGTAGCGCGCGTACGGCGCGTTCACGTCGGCCGCGGCGTTGCGACCGCCCGCCAAATCGATGAGCGTCGCAATGTACGAGCCTCTGCCGACGGTGAACACCGGCGCGACGCCGAGCACGACGAACACCGCCGGCTTGCGTTCGCGCGGCTTCACCGCCCGCACCAGTTCGCTCGTACGTGCGCGCAGCCGCTTCACCAGCGCGGCCGCTTCGTCACGATGACCCGTCGTCGCGCCGATCGTCACGAGGTTGCTGAAAATGTCTTCGTACCGGTCGTCGTGCAACAGCATCACCGGGATGTTCGCGCGGCGCAGATCGCCGGCGAGCCGGTCTTGCGCGTCGATGCCGATCGCGAGGTCGGCATGCAGTGCGACGATCCGCTCCGCCGCGATCGACGCGAACGTCGCCACGACTGGCAGCTGCTTCGCGCGCGGCGGATAGTCGGTGTACGACGAAACGCCGACGACGCGATCACCCGCGCCGACGGCGAACAGATCCTCGGTCATCGAGGGCACGAGCGAGACAATCCGTTGCGGAGATTCCCGCGGCGCTTCGGGTTGCGCCCCGCCGCCCGTTGAGCGAGCGCACGACACGAGCATGACGAGCACCGCAAAAGCAAGGCAGCGGGAAGAACGCAGCATCATCGCGGCTCCTTTGCCCCCCTCGCCCGCCTAGGTCGAAAAAGAGCCGAGATAATAGCCGACCGTTTCCGTACACATCGACGAGATGCGGTGGACCGTCGCCTGCACGCTGTACTCCGTCCGCGGCGCCAACACCGGAATGGGCGCGGCGAGCGTGTTTCCGTTGACGCTGATGCCGAACTGCCCACCCAATACCACCGCGGTCGGGGGCGAGGTGGGACTCGGTACGAGCATCACGGTAACGCCGACGAGCTCGGCTAGGTAGGTAACTCCTACGCCGCCGATCGTCGTGGGCACCCCTTGTGCGCGATCAGCCGGGCGGACCAGCGTAGCACCGCCGAATACGGACTCATTGAACGGGCATGGCGGCAACGGAGCCGCCGGAGCGGGCACCCCAGCGCCTCCGCCGCATCCGGCGAGCACAAGCGCAAGCAGCGCGAGCAAACACCTCACGCGGCGACGTTCGCCGCGAGCAAGCAGGCATCCCACATATGTGTGCCAAGCGTGCACGCTGTCGCTGCGACATACGGCAACGGCATCATGGACGCGATCATCGATCAACCGCTAGTATCAATTTCGCGCCGTGACCGATGTCTCGGCGCCTCCCGCCGGCCTCTCTGCGCGCTCGATCCACACATCGATGCGCGCCTACACCCCGGAGACGGCCGGCGGGATGCCTTCTCACGAGCGAGCAGCCGCGTCAGCCGCAGCTCCGCATCGATTCGCGTTTGGTGTCGTGCAGTATGCGCGGCAGACTCATCACGACGCCGCGCCTGTGACAATCGACCACCAGCGCATGGATCGACGCCGCTCCGAACGACTCGCGCAATCGGTCGATATGAACGCGCACGGTATTGTACGCACGCCCAGTGCTGGTAGCGATTTCGCGCGCGTTGAGACCGTCGAGCAGCAGCGCGAGAACGTCGCGCTGCGCGGGTGTCAGCCGCGCGACGACGGGATCGCACACCCCTTCGATCCCAACACGCCGCGCGAGAAACGAATGCGGAAAGTGCTCGGCAACGATCGCTCGCGCAGCCTCGAGGTGGCCGCCGCGCGCAGACGTCAGGTGCAACTCGAGTCGTGTCAGCGCCGTCCGCCAAAGATGTCCGCACGCCTCATAGCTGCGGGCGGCCTTCGTCAGAAACTCGGAGGCCGCGACGCCGTGTCCGTTGACGCGAAGAACGACGCCGCGAACGTAGTCTTCCAACGCTTCAAAGCGCGGATCACCGGTCCCGGCATACTCGGGGTTCATCCGCGGAAGAGCATCGTAAGTCGCTAGCGTCACCGACGCACTCGCTGGGTCGGTGACCGCTAAGATTTCGGCGAGCAAAAGCAGCCCGACGCGCTCCTCGTACGTCGTCTTGCCCCATTCGACGTCACGCGAGATCTCGGTGGCGAAGGCAGCATGCTCGCGGGCGCTGCCGAGTTCGCCAAACGCTGCCGCGAGCGAGGCGCGTCCCGCGAGCGCCCACACGCGCCACGCCGCTTCGCGCGCCATCTGTTCGGCTTGGTGGATTTTTCTGAACGCCGTATCCCGGTCACCGTCGAGCGCGAACAACCATGCGTCTACCCCGAAGGTCTTCAGCCGCGTAACGGATGCTGCATCAGGCGTGGTGTCCCAAGGATCGCGCACTCGTCGCCGATCGGGGACGGCATGGGTTCCGTGCACTGTGCGCGACCGCAAAACGATTTCGAGACCGGCAATCTGGTGGACGATCATCTCCGCGAGGTCGGCGTCCCGCTCGGCACAGCGCCAGTACGCATCGTAGGTAAGGTTGAAGAGCGCCAGCGCATCTCCGAAGCGCTGCTGTGCAAGTGCGATGAACGCGCGGAGTTGGGTGGCACGCACGGAGATGCTGTCCGCGCCCGCGGCTTCCGCGGTTCGCGCGAGGCGCTCGGCCGTTTCGAGCTCTCGCCGCGTCCAATGAGCGAGCGCCCGGGCATGCGCGATCTCCGCCCGCACCGCGCGATGAACGCCGCGGGCTTCCGCCAGCGCCGCGGTCGTTTCCAACATCGCCAGGCCGCGTTCGATGTCACCCGATCGCGCGATTGCGGACCCGAGCAGCATCTGAGCAGTGCACAACTCATCGCCGGGGGCGAACTTTCGCAGCACGGGCTCGAGCAGCGCGATCAGCTCTGCGTATCGCCGGAGCCGATAGAGAGCGCGCGCCCGAAGAAGCGTTGCCTCCACCCATGACACCCGCTGCGCCGGCGAGACTTCGATCTCATCGAGAAGATCGAGGCAGCCGTTGAAATCGCCGCGCGACCAAGCCGACCGCGCATCGGCCAATGCGGCCCTGGAGGGCAGGACGGTGCGCTCCCTCATTCCCGAATGCATCCCCGCGTGCTACCCCTCCGTGAACCTGTACCGGCTCCATCGCCGTACGAGTTCCGCGTCCTGCCCTCCTACTACGGCGCCGGTCCTATGGGCGAGTCGGTCCGCCGCCGACCGTGTCTAAGGCCGTTGGGCCGCCGCCGACGGTGTCCGTCAGGGTTGGGCCGCCCCCGACGGTATCAGCCACGGTCGGACCGTTAAATACGGAGAGAATCGCAATGAGAATGAGGAGTGGGGTCATGGTGCTGCTCCTTGTGACGTGATGTAATGCATCGGCACTACTGCCGCTATCGTAGCCTGCGCACCGAGGCCACACCTACCGCGGGCTAGGGCCGCTCGGTGGGTTGGGGCGACTGCCAGCAAGGAGCAGGGCCGGCGGTCGTCAGAACAACCCTTTTCGAGTTCGCGTGCGCGGGAAGCCGGTGAGAATCCGGCACGGTCGCGCCACTGTCAGCGGGGAGCCGCTGCGGTCACGGTTCGCAAGGACTGGAAGGCCGCAGCAATCGGTGCCGATCCGCAGAGTCAGGATACCGGCGCGCGGACGTTCCCCCTCACCCCTCGCGTCAAGGGAAGGACTCTGATGACGATCCGCACGTCCGCGGCGCTCTGCGCCGTCCTCACGGCCCTCTGCGCCGCCCCCGCGCTCGGCCAAACCGCGCCCGAACCGCAAGCATCACCGGCCCCGCTCGAAGAGATCGGGCGCGTCACCACCAGCGACCGCCGCGACGAGCCGGCCGGCGCCACCAGCAAGACGACGTACGTCGTCACGAAGGCCGACATCGTGCGGCGCGGCTTCACCACCGTCGCCGCCGCGCTCGAAGGCGTCCCGGGCGTCGCGCTCACCCGGACCGGGCCCATCGGCTCGTCGGCGAGCGTCACCATCCGCGGCACCGGCTCGAACCAAACCCTCGTGCTGCTCGACGGACGCCCGCTGGCGGGCGCGCAACTCGGCGCGCTCGACCTCGGCGCGTTGCCCACGGCGGGCGTCGAGCGCATCGAGGTCGTCGAGGGCGGTGGCGCAACGCTCTACGGCACGGGCGCAATCGGCGGCGTGATCAACATCGTCACGGCGGCGCGCACCCGGCGCGACACGATCGCTACGCTATCCACCGCGACGTTCGGCGAGCGCGCGTTCGTCGTCGATGCGCCCAACTTCACGTTCGAGCGCCGCATCGCGCGTAACGACTTCGGCTATCCGGCGTTCGGCAGCGATCCGGCCGGCGTCCGCGACGACGTCGATCTCGCATCGACCGCGTTGCGCGGACGGACCGCGACGCGGCTGGGCGCGTTCGGCCTCGCGCTCGACGCCGGGATCGTCGCGCGGCATCTCGGCGTCCCGGGGCCGGCGTCGTTCACCACCCCGAACGCCCGCCAGGACGACGTGAACGCCGATGCGCGCGCGTCGTTCTCGCGCACGAGCGCGCGCGCCGTCGCGACGCTCGATCTCACCGGCACGCGCGAGTCGATCGTGTATCGCGATCCCGTCGCCGCGGAGAGCTTCACCGGGTTGCCGTTCGCGTTCTTCAACGTCGAGGCGCGCGTGCAGGCCTCGCTGCGCAACGTCGTGCAGAACGACGGCGGCGCGCTCGTCTACGGGGCCGACTTCGCGCGCGGCGTCGACCGGATCGACGCGGGCGACGGCAACCCGCCCTCGCACGGCTTCGCGCAGACCGCCGTGTACGCGCAGGATCAGTTCCGGCTTTCGAACGCGCTGCGCGCGTACGCCGGATTGCGCGCGGAGCGCGACGGCGCGCAAGGCGGCGCGCTCGCGCCGTCGCTGGGCGGGACGTGGAGCTTCGGCGACGGTTTGGCCGTGCGCGCGAACGCGTCGACCGCATTTCGTGCGCCGACCGCGCTCGATCTGTACTATCCCGGCTTCTCGAATCCCAATTTGCATCCCGAGCGCACGAAGAGCCTCGACGTCACGCTCGAAGCCGCGCGCGTGCTGGGCGGCGCGAGCATCGGCTACTTCGTGACGACGGGCAACGACCTGATCGTCGTGGCGGGGTCGGGTCCGCTCAACGTGCAGAAGGCCGTCATCGGCGGGCTGACGCTCGATGTGCGGACGCGCCCGCTGCACGGCGTCACCGCGCGCGTCAACCTGACCGACGTGTTTCGCGCGCAGGATCTCACCGCGGGCGAGCGCCGTTTGCCGCGGCGGCCGGTGATCGTGTCGAACGTCGAGCTCGCGTTCGCCGGCGCGCCGCAAGCGCTGTTGGCGGCGATGGGCGTCGTCGCGCATTCCGTTGGGCTCAACGCCGACCCGTTCGGCAGCGCGCAGCCGTTCACGCGCATCGACGCCTATGCGCGATTGCGCATGACGCCGCACGCGCTCGTGTCGCTACGCGTGTACGATCTCGGCGGCGAGCGCTACGAAGAGAGCGGCGGCTTCCCGATGCCGGGCCGGTCGTTCGCACTCGAGCTGTCGACGCGCTGAACGGCGTGCGCGTGCCGCGAGCCGTCGCCTTGCTCGGGCTTGCCGCGCTCGTTCCGCTCGCGATGCTGGTGGGTGTCGCGTTCGGCGGCGCGGCGCTCGCGCCCGGCGCGCTCGCGCAAGCGCTGCTGCATCCGTCGACCGGCGGCGACGCGGGCACGATCGTGTGGCAGCTGCGCGTACCGCGCGTCGCGATCGCCGCGGTGGTCGGCGCCGCGCTCGCGCTCGCGGGAACGCTGCTGCAGGCGCTGCTGCGCAACCCGCTCGTCGATCCGTATCTCACCGGCGTTTCGAGCGGTGCAGGCGCGTCGATCGCGATCGCGACGACGCTCGGTGTCGCACCCGCGCTCATCGCGCCGATGGGATTCGTATCGGGGTTCGCGACGTCGGTGCTCGTCGCCGTGCTCGCGCGGCGCGGGCCGCGGCTCGACCCCGAGCGCCTCGTGCTCGCCGGCGTGTCGCTGTCGGCGCTGCTCTCGGCGTTCATCACGCTGGCGATCGAACGGCTCGCCCGCGGCACGGCGAGTGAAGCGATCCTCGCATGGCTCGCAGGCTCGCTTGCGGGACGCGGCTGGAGCGACCTCGCGGCCGCCGCGCCCGAAGCGCTGCTCGGCGTCGCGATCGGCGCGGCGACCATCCCGGCACTCAACGTGCTGCGGTTAGGTGAAGGCCGCGCCGCGGCGCTGGGCGTCGACGTCACGCGCTTGCAGTGGGCGCTCCTGACCGCGGCGACGCTGCTCACGGCGGCGGCCGTTGCGCTGGCGGGCCTGCTTGGGTTCGTCGGATTGATCGTGCCGCATCTCGCGCGGCGCGTCGTCGGCGCGGATTTGCGCGTGCTCGTTCCGGCGAGCATCTTGACCGGAGCGTCGCTCGTCGTGCTCGCCGACGCGCTCGCACGCACGGTCGCGGCACCCGCGGAGATCCCGCTCGGCGTGCTGCTCGCGTTCGTCGGCGTACCAACATTCTTGGTGCTCTATTTGCGCGGTACCGCACGCGCCTATGCCTGAGACGAACGGGTGAAGGTCCTGCCTCGGGCGTATTGTGGCCGGATGACGTTGCATGGTGTGCGGCCCGCGCTCGCGGTCGCTGTTTTTGCTGCCGCGGTGCTTGCGGCTTGCGGCGGTGGCGGCGGCGGGTCGACCCCCGTGACGCCGCCGCCGGTGGTGACGCCGACGCCGGTGCCGACGCTGACACCGCCGGCCGCGAACTTCGTCAAAGGCGCCGCCGGCGTCGTGCAGATCCCGACGAACGCGGCAAACGTGTTCTCGTCGTCGATGCTGGGCGCATCGACGGACGGAACATTCGTCATTCAGAGCGCGGACACGCCGCCACGACCCAGCGGAAGCACGTTCACGCTCACCGAGTACACGGTGACCGCCAGTGAAAGCGCCGCCGGGGTCACTTCGTCGACGTCCAAAGCGCGCATCGCGAGCACCGTCGGACGTGAGGGCACGAATGCGATTCCTGCGTTCCGCCAACGCCTCGACCCGCGCACGCCGGCGCTGCAGCTATTCCACGGTCGCTCGACGCTCAACGTCGTTCACGGCGGTCGCAGCGCGCAAAGCGTGCGGCGCGTCAGCGATATCCCCGTCAACACCGCGCGTACGTTCCACGTTCAGCAAGGCACAATCACCGGCGTCGGCAGTACGTGCACGCCGCCCCAGATTTCGGTCGGAACCGGATGTTACGCAGACCGTCCGTCCCACCTGAAGGCTGTCGGCGCGCACACCTACGTGTGGGTCGACGACGCGATCGACGCGTCGTACAACCTCACGCAAACCGACTGGAACGCGACCGCGACGACGTTCGACGGCGACTTCGCACGCTAGACGGCCGCATTCGCTCCGGCATTCAACGCGGGTCTCGCGCCATACAACGGTACAAACAACGACGAACACTTATCACGCAATGTGACGGAGCCGGAAACGACCTCGCGAACCGCGACCACCCGCTCCATTCCCGCCGTATCAGGCAACGCCGGATCTCAGCGGCGCGGATCCGCACATCAGCATCCTCGTCACCAATGCGCTGGAGAACACAGGCGAGGGCGGCTACTTCGACTTCCTCAACGAGCTCAACGATCAAGAGATCAACTGTTTCGACTCATCCGCACGTTCCGAGCAACAACCTTCCCATGTTCGTGATCGGTACCGATAAGTACGGCTCGAACAACACCGGCGCGGACGAGACTTATTGGCGCACGCAAGACATGCCGCGTTCGCTCCCGCACGAATTTCAGCACTATCTGCACGCCTAAACAAATATTCGTTCCCGGAGCTCGTCGAACGACACCGCAGGGCGTGTTCGACGACTCATTTATCGATGAGGGCGACTCGATGCTCGCCGAGGATCTCGTGCTCGGAGCGGGCGCGAACCCGCCGCAGTCTCCGGACTCACGAGTCCTCGCTTTCGATTACTTGTTCGCGCCGGGGAACTTTTCGCTCACCGCGTTCGCAGGCTACGACGTCGACCCGCTCGAGCGCGGGCACGACGCCGCCGACTACGGCTTCTTCCGCTCGACGCGCCGGCAACTACGGCGGCGCGTATCTGCTCGCACGCTATCTCTACGACCGATTCGGCGGCGACGCCGCGCTGCATCGCGTCTACGCGGACTTGACCGTGGCGCCGGCCGGGGTGCGAACGTGTCGCCGATTCAGAGCGAAGCGAACGGCGAGTCGTTCGCGCAAGTGTACGGTGAGTTCGCCGCGCGCACTCGCGGCACGCAACGTTGCTCAGTCGAGCGATCCGCGCTTCACAGTTCTCGTCGAACGTGCTTGCTGCGACGGGATGACGACCGTTGCTCGTCCCCGGCGGTACGACGTGGAACGAGCGATTCAACGGACCGCGCTCACCGGAAGACTGTCGACGAGCTCGTCCCCGTCAGTCGCCCGCATCAAGCTCACGCCGGGTGGCGGCGCCGTTACCATGAAGCTGATCACCGGTGCGACGCTGTTCCCGAACGTCGCACCCGCGGGCGGTGCGGTCGTGACCGGCAGCGTGTCCGGTGCGCCGGCATTCGGCGTCAACGGCCTGATGGTGCAAGGCGCGTACGACGATACGGGCGCGTGCCGCGGCCCGCAGACCGGCCCTAACGCGCTGCACCTAATCTGATGCGATGACGCTCGTCCTCGAGCGGGTCGAGATGGCACGCGGCGGCCGGACGCTGCTGCGTGACGTCTCGCTCGCGCTCGACGGCGGCGTCGTCGCGGTGGTCGGCCCCAACGGCGTTGGCAAGACGACGTTGCTGCGCGCGATGGCTGGTGCGCTCGCGCCCGTGGGCGGCACGATCGCGCTCGACGGTGTCGACGTGCGCGCGCTCGATTCGCGTGAGCGCGCGCGCCGTATCGCGCTCGTCGATCCGACGGAGCCGGTCCTTGCGGCCTTGCTCGTCGAGGACGCCGTCGCCGCGGCGCGCTTCCCGCACCATCGCTGGTGGGAGTGGGACGCCACGCCGCAAGACGAAGCCGCGGTCGACGACGCGCTCGCGCGCACGGGCCTGACGGCGTTTCGCGGCCGCGAGATCGGCACGCTGTCGGCCGGCGAGCGGCAGCGCGTGTGGATCGCGCTCGCGATCGCGCAGCGCGCGTCCGTCATCTTGTTCGACGAGCCGACGTCGCACCTCGATCTCAAGGCGTCCGTCGAGACGCTGCAGCTCGTGCGCGAATTGGCTGCGGGCGGCGCGCTCGTCGTCGCCGTGCTGCATCAGCTCGAAGAAGCCGCCGCCTTCGCCGACCGCGTCGTCGTGCTCGGGCGACGGCGGCGTGATCGCCGACGGACCGCCGGAGCACGCGCTGACGTCGGCGACGATCGAGCGCGCGTACGGCGTGTCGGTCACGGTGGAACACCGCCCGGACGGGCTGGCATTCCACCGCAACGCGATGACACTACAGGTCCTAGAACTTCACCAGCACTTGCGCCGCGACGCTTTGCATGGCGTTGCGCAGCGTCGGGCTCGCGTCGGCCCAGACCGGGTGGTTCGACCGGTCCGAGCGTCCCTCGACGCGGAACGTGACTGCCGACGACGGCGCGTACGCGAGCGTCAGCGTCCCCTCGCGCCATTGCTGGTCGTAGCCCGTGCGGTAGCCGCCGTGGTCGTTGAACGTCTCCGCGCGCACTGCCGCCGACAGCTTGTCGGTGAGCTGGTACTGCGCGTAGCCCGCGACGCCGTTCCACGTCGCCGTACCGAGGCCGCCCGGAGATCCGGGTACGATCGCGCCGGCCGCATCGACGAGCGGGACCGCGGTTTGCCGCCCGCTGTCGAGATTGCCCACGAACGTCAGCTTCGGCGTTGCATGGATCGTCGCGACGACGTCCACGAGCGCACGATGGCCGGCCGGCGAGTCGCCCGTCGCGGACCACATCGCGTTCGAGAAGCGCTCCATGCCCGAGTATCCTTGCGCCGTCACCGAGATCACGCTGCCGGTGTACGCGATGCCGAGCTCGCCGGTCTTCGGCCCGCCCGGTCCCTTGAGATTGTCCCAGCCGTTGTTCACGCCGGCGATGAGCGCGAGGGTCGGATTGACCGTATAAGTCAGGCGCGCGCCGGTATGCGTGAACGGCACGGCGTAGCCGAACAGGATCGAGCGCGAGATGTTCGCGTTGGCGGGATCTTCGATGACCTCGGCGCCCGCGAGCGTTTCGAACTTGCCGGCTTGCAGTGCGAACGCACCGCTCGTGTACCCGGCGTAGAGCTGCGTCACGTCGAACGCGGTTTGCAGGGCGTTCGGGTTGTTCGCGTACGGATACGATGCGATCACGTTCGCGTTCGTGCCCGCGGTGAGCTCGACCTTAGCGAACAGCGCGCCGTTCTTCTGCAGCTGAACGTTGATCGCGTTGAGCATCGGGGACCGGCTGATCGTGTCGAACGTGCGCGACGCGCCGCCGTTGGCGAACGAAAAGCCCGCCGTTCCGTTGCCGAGCGACGACGCGTTGTACGACGCCGCCGCGAAGCCCGACGCAGCCCACGGCCGCGGGCTTGGCGACGGCGATGGTGACGGAGACGGTGCGGGCGACGGAAACGCGGGCGACGACGTCGGTGGCGTCTGCGCCGAGACAGGGACGGTTCCCAGGGCGCATGCGGCTGTCAAGGCCGCTATGAAGGTTCGCAAAACTCCTCCGGAATTTCGGGTGCAAAAGGGAAAGCAAAGGCCGTGCGAGCTCGCGCTGCGCACGGCCGTGTTGCGGTGGTAGACGCGGCCGCCGAAGCGGCGTGCGTTACGCCGCCGTGGGCAGCGCCTCGGCGACGCTTTGCGGCCGTACTTCGAGTACGGGCGGCGTCGACGGCAGCACGAACCACGCGGCGACGAGGGCGAAGAATGCGACCATTGAGGCGATGAGTTCCACGATACTGCTCCTTGCGGTTATGACGGGCTGTAAGCGACTTCGGAATGCTGCGAGAGATCGAGCCCCATGGCTTCTTCTTTCTCGGTGACGCGCAGCGGGACGAACACGTTGACGACTTTGAGGATGATGAAGGTCATCACGCCGCTGAAGACCCACGCCGCGAGCACGGCGATCGTTTGGATCCACAGCTGCTTGGGATTGCCGTAGAAGAGGCCGTTGGCGGCGCCCGCGTTGATCGCAGTCGTCGCGAACAAGCCGGTGGCGAGCGCGCCGACGGTGCCGCCGACGCCGTGCACGGCCCACACGTCGAGCGCGTCGTCGACCTTCATCTTGTCGCGCAGCATCACGGCGCCGTAGCACACCAGCGAGACCATGAGCCCGATCAGGATCGACGCGAGCCGGCGTCACGTAGCCGGCGGCCGGCGTGATCGCGACGAGCCCGGCGACGGCGCCGGCGGTGGCGCCGACGACGCTCGGCACGCCCTTGTGCGCCCACGAGATCGTGAGCCAGGTCAGTGCGGCCATCGCCGCGGCGGTGTTGGTGTTGACGAAGGCGCTGACGGCAAGGCCGTTCGCGGCGAGCGCGCTGCCGGCGTTGAAGCCGAACCAGCCGAACCACAGCAGCGCGCAGCCGAGCACGACCATCGGGATGTCGTGCGGCTCGACGTCTTCACCGCTGCGTGTGCGTGATGCGCCTGCCGAGCACCCAAGCCGCGACCAGCGCGGAGACGCCCGACGAGATGTGGACGACCGTGCCGCCGGCGAAATCGAGCGCGCCCATCTTGCTGAGCCAGCCGCCGTGTCCCCACACCCAGTGCGCCAGCGGATCGTACACGAACGTCGCCCACAGCAAGCTGAACAGGACGAACGCCTTGAAGCGCTTGCGCTCGGCGAACGCGCCGCTGATCAGCGCGGGCGTGATCACGGCGAACATCAGCTGGAACACCATGTACGCTTGGTGCGGGACCGTGGCGGCGTAGTCGGCGTTCGGTTTGAGCCCGACGCCGTTCAAGCCGATCCACGACAGATCGCCGATGATACCGAAGCCCTTCCAATCCGGGCCGAACGCGAGCGAGTACCCCCACAGGACCCACTGCACGCTGATGAGGCACAGGATGAAAAAGCTGTGCATGACCGTCGAGAGCACGTTCTTACGGCGGACGAGTCCACCGTAGAAAAATCCGAGCCCCGGCGTCATGATCATGACGAGGGCTGCGGAAGCCAATACCCAAGCGGTATCACCGGCGCTGATCTTGTCCACGCCCTCATTTTATGGGAGCCGCTCGCCTGCGGCATTAGGGATTTGGCGAACGAATCAGCGCCTCCGCACGACGTCTGTAGACGACCTTCGTCGGAATGCGCGCTTCGATTGGACGCGGCGTCGACGTTTCGCTGCGCGCGCTGTCCAAATGGCGAACGCCCAAGTGCTGCTGTTCTCTAGCGGCGCGCCAACTCGTGCACGTCGTCCGACGTGACCCAGCCGTACCGGCCTTTGTTCGGCCCGTTCACCAGCTTGATGCCGATCGCGTCGCGCGTGCTGCCGCCCTTGGTATGCACCGCGTCCGGGGTGCATTGCACGATGACCGCGCGCGTGCCGGGCTTCGCGAGCATCGTGTGCGCCAGGACGTCGCCGCTGCTGCCCCAGGCGCCGCCGCCGTAGTCCATCACGCGCTGTTTGGTATCCCACACGAACACGTCGGGGTCGAGGTCGCCCGACTTCAGGACGACCGCATGGCCGGGCGAGACGCCGCACGGCGCCGCTTGTGCGGAAAAACTCACCGCGGCTAGCAGGGCAAGTGCGCCGAGGACGCGGGCGACCACGGAAGGGCGCTTGCGACGGCACCGCGGCACGGTCCTTCGTGGGTACGTACGGAAGGCGTGAAGAAAATCGTTCGACCGTTCCTCGCAGGGGCCGGGGTGACCGGCGCGCTCGCGGCGACGAATCGCGCGCTGAGCAACGCGCCGGTCCCCACGAACGCGCTGGGCGGTACGCGCCGTCCGTGGTCGTGGCACGGAAGCGAGATCTTCGCGACGGAAGCCGGCTCGGGTCCGCCGGTGCTGCTCGTCCACGGCATCTACGCGGGCGCCTCGTCGTACGAGTTTCGCAAGCTCTTCCCGCTGCTCGCGCGGCGGCACCGCGTCGTCGCCTTCGATTTGATCGGTTGCGGCCTTTCGGACAAGCCGAAGCTTCCGTACAATGCGGAGTTGTTCGTCGAGCAGATCGTCGACGCGGTCGACGCGTTCGCGGACGAACCCGTCGCCGTCGTCGCGTCGTCGCTGGGCGCGGCGTTCGCGATCCGCGCCGCGACGCGCGTACGCGATCGCATCGCGCGGCTCGCGGTGATCGGTCCGACCGGGCTCGGCGGGACGCTCGACAAAGGCCCCAAAGGTTCCGGCCCGGCGATCACGGCACTGTTTCGCTCGCCGGTTCTCGGTGAGGCGGCGTTCAACGCGCTTGCTTCGAGAGCGTCGATCCGCTCGTTCTTGCGCAAGCAAGTCTACGGCGACCCGTCCCGCGTGACGCCCGAGATCGTCGACCACTACTACGCGGTCGCGCACCAGCCGGGGGCGCGCTTCGTGCCCGCCGCCTTCGCCGGCGGCGCGCTCGACTGTGACGTCGCCCGCGACCTTCCGTTTCTCACCATCCCGCTGTACGTGCTGTGGGGCGAGCGGGCGCCGGCGATCAACCCGCGGTCGAACGCCGACGAGTTCCTACGGCTCGCGCACGACGCGCACCTGATGACGTTCGCGGCAAGCGGCCTGCTGCCGCACGAGGAAGAGCCCGACGCGGTGGACGACACGCTGGCGGCATTTCTCAGCCCGGTCGCCCCGTAGCCGCCCGCTGGACGCGCGCGGCCCCGGCTACTGATTGCTGCTGAGGTCGAGCCGCCGCTCCGACTGCGTCTCCGCCAGGAGACGGTCGTAGTTCATCTGGCGCCGCAGGGCGAGCTCGCCGAAGCCGAGTTTGCCGGCGTACATCAGGCGCGTGATCGCTTTTTCGCGCTCTGCCCAAGCGAAGAATGCGCGGGCGTCTTCGTCAGTCATGACGAGCCTCGCGCCCATAACCGTGCAGCATCGTGCTGATCCCCTTCATCCTTGACCACCCGGCAAATTTACTATCGGCGCCCCGCCAAAGCGCCCTTAGCGGGCGAAAGTCACAATTCGGGCCGGTTGCCGTTGGCCCAGCGCGTGCCCGGCGCGCAGGCTCGCGTCCGGGTCGGGCGGCGCGGCGTTCGCGCAGCGTCCGGCGCCGTCGTGGCATTCGTAGCGGACGTGGATCAGCGTCCCGCCGGCGGGCCACGAGCTCTGCCCGGCGGGTGTCGCGCTCGCTTGCGGCTGCGGTGACGCGCCACTGACGGTGTCGCCGCCGACGTCGCCTTCGTGGGCCGGCGCGGCAAGCGCATCGGCGGCGGTCGGATCGTTGGCGCTCGCGTCCTTGCGGCCGACGACGGCGCTGTACGGCGGCTCGCCGAAGAGCCGTAGCGTGACGTACTGCTCGCGGCGCGCGAGCGTCGCGTTCCCGGCGGCGTCGAGCACGCGCACGACCACGCGCAGCGACATGCGCGACTCGCGCACGAAGCCGCCGCATTGCAGCCATGCGATCGTGTCGGGGCCGGTCGACGGGGTGCCGGCCCGCGCGCAGGCCGGTGCGACCAGGGTGGTCGGCGTCACCGCGTACGCCAGCGTAAACCCCGCGGCGCCGGGCGCGCTATCGCCGGCGGATGCCGGAAACGTCCGCTCCAGAGGGGTCGACGGCGTCTGCGTTTGCTCGCCGGCCGCTTGCAGCCGGTTCTGGTAGTCCGCGACCGCGTCGTGCATCGCCGCGTCGAGCGCGTGATCGGCGGCGGCGTGCACGCCGGCGCGCCCGAACGCCGCCGCGCCGTCCATCAGCGCGACCGCGACCAGGCCGATGACGACCACGAACCAGAGCGTCGTACCGAGCACGCTACATCCGGGCCGGCGGCGCGACGTCGCGGTGGATCGTCTGGCCCGGCGGATACACCGACGGCGGCAACGTCTCGGCCAGCGTGACCGTAGCGGCGTCGCCGGGCGGGATCGAACCGTCGCTCGAGACGCGGCATGGATCGCGCGGATACGTCACCACGACGGTAAAGCGCTCGTTCACCGCGTCGTACGACGCCGTGATGGGCAGCCGCAGCACGCGCGGTGCCGCATCGCCGCACGACGCGCCCGCGCCGAGCTGCGCGCCTGCGACGTAATCGCTCTCACCGGGCCGCAACGCCCACGTGCGCCCGGCCAGCAGCGCGCTCGCGTCCTGCGCCGGCGACGACGCATAGGCGACGGCGGCGCGCGCACGCGCGAGCGCGTTCTCGCCGGCCATCAGCGCGACGTCGCGCGCGGTGCCCGGGCGTCGCGTTGCGCGCGAGCGCCGCGAACGCGCCGAGCGTCGCCGCGCTCACGATCGCCAGGATCGCGACGCACACCAGCACCTCGAGCAGCGTGAAGCCGCGCTCAGCCGTTCGCATAGAAACCTCCGCTCGTTCCTTGCGCTTGCACGGCGTCGCAGCGCTGCTGCTCGGCCGCGAGCGGTGCGTTCTCGCCGGCGGCGAGGTACGGTCCGAAGTCCGCGAGCCACGCGGACGCCGCTTCGGTGCGCACGTCCCACGGCGCGAAGCTGCCGGCGCGCGATCCGTCGGGCGCCGCGCGATCGGGCGGAAACGCCGCGTAGTCGCGCGCCGCGTCCCAGTTCGTCGCGGCGTACGGTTTCGCGAGCGTGTCGGTGCCGCCGTCCGACGCGCGCGTGCCGGTGTACGTGAACACGAACGTCCCGGCGATGAACCAGCCGCCGGGAAACGACAGCGAACCGTCGGCGTTCGTCGTGGAGTCGCTCCAGCGCACGTACGTGCTCCAGCCCGGCTGCCAGGCGAGCGCGCAGCTCGTCAGCGTCTTTGGCGCGGCGGTGTCATGGCCGACGTCGCAGCGCTCGCTGCACGTGTAGCGCAGCACCTCGGTGAAGCCGTTCGGGAACACGCCGGGGAGCAGGTCGACGACGCGCGATCCGTCGTCGGTGTCGAGCCGCAGCTCGACGACGGCGTTGCCGCCGCGCACCGGCGCGCCGCTCGCGTCGAGCACGCCCAGCGAGATCGCCGCCGTCGCCGGAACGCTCGTCGCGACGAACGGCGAGTCGCCTTGCGCGAGATAGTTGTCCTGATGCGTCGCAAGCTTGTCGGGCGCGATCGTCGCGACCGACATCGGCCCGCGCATGCGCGCCAGGACGAGTTGCCGGGGTCTGCGCGCATTGCACGGTGCGATCGGCGACGTCCCGGCGAGACGCTGCAGCGCGTCGCCCGCGACCGCGTCGGCGCTCGTGTGGTTGGGAAAGTTGCGATAGCTCCAGAACTTCGGGCCGGCGGCGTCGGCGGTGAAGAAATCGAGCTGCACGCAGTCGTCGTGGCCGGCGCCCCCGCTCGGTGCGCTCGCCCAGATCGCGGTCGCGCTGCGCGCCTCCGCGCGCAGTTGCGCGGTGAGCCGCTCGAGCGACGCGTACGCGACGTGACGCGCGTGAGCTGGCGCGCGTTCACGACGAGTTGCCGCACGACCTCGAACGCGCCGAACGCGACGACGGTGAACAGCGCCGTCGCGATGAGGATCTCGATCAGCGAGAAACCGGCTTGCGAACCCCGCACGTGAGGTAGGGTGCCCGTAGGTCCCTCCGTTTTATGCTCCGAAAGCCGACCGGGT
>CAWBTJ010000037.1:0-12182 GCA_963791645.1 Vulcanimicrobiota bacterium
GCTCAACGGCGCCGACGGCATGTCCGAGATGATGGGCAAGATCATGACGCAGGGTGCGGCCGGCTTGCAGCTCGCGCGCAACCTGCTCGCGCGCACGAAGTCCGGTGCGGACTACGCGTCCCCGCCGGCAGCCAACGGCGAAGCGATCGTGCCCGCGAAGGTCACGGACGCGAAGAAGTGAGCCTCTGGACGCGCATCGGGCGGCTGCTGACGGGGGAGGCGCGCTCGCAGATCGAGCGGCTCGACGACCCCGCGGCGTCGGTCGACGCGGCGTACCGGACGCAACTCGAGATCGTCGACGAGGTGCGCGGCCACCTCGTCGACCTGCTCACCGCGCGCAAGCGCTTGGAGATGCAGCTCACGTCGTACGAGCGCAGCGCGCCGGGGCACGAAGCGGTCGAGGCGTTTCGCGCCGAGATCGAAGAATTGAAGACGCGCGAGGACGCGCTCGACGCCGCCGCGCACGAGCTGCGCCGCCGCGCGGACGCGCTGCGCGCCGAGCGCGACATCACGCGCGCGCGGGTCGCCGCGGCGAAGGCCGGGATCGCGGCCCACGGCGCGATCGCCGGGATCAGCTCGCAGCACGCCGAGATACGAACGCTGCTCGAGGACGCCCGCGATCGCACGCTGGCGCTGCAAGCGCGCGCAGCCGCGCTCGCCGAGTTGGTCGAACGAGACGCACGCCCGCCGTCCAGCGCGCACGTCGAAGCGACGGTCGAGCGCGAAGCACTGACGCCTCCGCCGGAGTAATGCCCCGCGGCGTGGAAGGTGCGGCGCCATGACCGCGTGGCTTCCCGCCCTGCTGCTCAGCGTCGCCGTCGGCGTTGTTCCCGAGACGACCGCATCGCCGGCGCCTGCTCCCAACCCCTCGCCCGCTGCGAGCGCGTTGCCCGAGATCGGGCGCGTGCGCGCGAACGCGGCGTGCCAGGCGATCGTCGACCATGCGCGCGTCGCGATCACGAGCGCAGTGCACAACGATCGCCGGCTGTTATCGCTGGCGACGGTCATGGACCGCGTGAGCCCGAACGCGACCGTCGGCGAAAAGAAGGTGCGGGCGGTAGACGTGTTCGCGCAGTGGGCGTCGTCGATCGAGTCGGACGTCTCTGAAGCGCAAGGCGCGATCGACCGGCTGCGGGCGCTCGCCGCCGCATCCACGGACGAGACGCGCAAGCGCGAGCTCAAGGCGTTTGCCGACGCGTTGTCGGGCGCGGTCGCCCGCCAGAAATTCGCCGCGCACGAAGTTCAGCGCGGACTCTTCTTGATCGGTGCGCGGGCCGACGTCGCCGAAGCGCGCGCGATCGAGGACGACCCCGCGCTCGGCATCAAAGGGGCAGCGACGTCGTTGGACGGCACGTCGCTGCGAACGCCGCAGGATTCGCCGAAGCTGCGCGACATCGCGGCGACGCTCGCGGAGCGCATCAAGCTGATCAAGGACGACGAGCACGAGGGCGTGCGCCACGAGGTCGGCGCCACGAACGGCTGCTAGAGCGTCGGGATCGTATCGAGATCGCCGAACGCGAGCATCGCGCCGAACGGCGGGATCGCGGGCTCGGTGAGCGAGAGGACGGCGCGCGCGTGGCTGCCGCCGTGCGGCCGGCGCGTGACCGCGAAGTCGTCGCTGCACGCCGATGCGATGTAAAGCCCGCGACCGCGCTCGCTCAGCACGTCGTCGGGCAATTTCGGGAGGTGCCGGAAACCGCGCCCTTCGTCGAGCACGTGCAGCACCGGGACGCCGGCGCTGCGGTCCAGCGCGACGCGCACGATGCCCGGTGCGTAGCGCACGACGTTCCCGAGCAGCTCGGCGAACACGATCTCGGCCGCGCCGAGCGCCTCGACCGACAAGCCGTGCTCGGTGAGCGCCGCCGACACGGCATGCCGCGTCTCGCGGGCCGTCGCGGCGTCGGACGAATGGAACGCCCACTGCGCGATGGCGCGGCCGACGCCGTCGACGTCACGCCGGACGGTGAAGATGGCGACGTCGTCGCGTGCGGTTCCGTCGATCACGGCGTCGTGGATGGCGCGTGACACGTTCGTCGCGGCGAGCACCGACGGATCGCTCAACGCGGCGTGAAGGGCTGCTTCGCCGGCCGTGATGTCGCGCGTCGACTCGGTCAAACCGTCGGTATACAGGACCAGCACGCTGTCCGCCGGCATTACCGTGGTTTCGCTGACGCGGCTACCTTTGAAGGGTGCGCCTAGCGGCACCCCCGGCACGACGAGCTCGGTCAACGTTCCGTCGGCGCGGCGCAGGAGCGGGCGCGGATGTCCCGCGGACGCGTAGGTGAGCTCCTCGGTGACGGGGTCGAGTACGGCGACGAATGCCGTGACGATGCGGTCGAGCGCGTCCGCTTGCAGCGTTCGGTCGGCCGCGTCGAGCATCATCCCGGGATCGGGATGGATCTGCGCGACGCCGCGCACCACTTGGCGTACCGTCGCCATCGTTACCGCCGCGTCGAGTCCCGAACCGCTCACGTCGCCGATCGTGACGACGACGCGGCCGTCGGCGAGACGCAGCGCGTCGTACCAGTCGCCCCCGATGCGCGCGTCGTCCGTGCCGGCGCGATAGAACGCATCCATGGCGATGCCGGGTATCTCCGGCAGCGCGCGCGGCAGCGCCGCTTCCTGAAGCCGTTCCGTGACGCGCCGTTCCGCTTCGTACAGCGCGGAGACGCTTCGTAGCCGCAACGAAAGCCGGCGTGCCCGCATCAGCGACTCCACACGCGCGCCGAGCTCGAGCCGCTCCATCGGGCGCAACAGCACGTCGTCGACCACCTGCCACGCCGCGCGCGTCGTGAGTCCGACGTCCTTGCGGTCGGCAAGCAGCAGGACCGGCAGCAACACCGGCTCGTGCGCGCGGCGCTCCGCCGCGAGCTGGTCCCAATGCCGGTGCAGCGAGAGCCCGTCGATGATGCAGAGGTCGATCTCGGCGCCTTCGCCCCGGTCGTTCCGCCACCCGAGTTCCTCGACGACGTCGTACCGGTGGCGCAGCACGTCCGCGAGAAGCCGGCGGTTCTCGGCGTTCGCGAGCAGGACGAGAATGCGCTCGCGCCGCTCAGGGATTCTGATGATGGCCCACTTCCTGCGGGAGCGACGCGAACATGGAGCTCAGCCGCAGCAGGTCGCCGACGTGGACGCCTTCGCCGGTGATCGCGAACTCGCGCACGGTCTTCTCGAAATCGCTCATGCGCTTCTTGAGGACACCGATCCCTTTGCGCAGCTGCGGCGCGCCGTCAACGATGCGCTCGACGTACCGCAGAAACACGAGGTTGTCGGCAAGATAGCTGATGCCGACCTCCGTCGCACGAAAGTGCGTGAGTTCGCGCAGCTCGTCGATGAGCAGGAGCGTCACGCCGACGTTTTGCAGGTATCGGCCTAATGCGTGAAGCCGTTCGGCGAGGTCACCGCCGGTGACGGAGAGCCGGTAGCCGCTCACGCTGTCGATCATGACGATGCGCGTGCCGTTCTCGTCGACGTCGCGGCGGACGAAGTTGGCGAACTCGTCCGGGCCGTAGCGCATCGCTTCGAGCTCGACGACCTCGAGCATCCCTTGCTGCAGCATCGCGCGCACGCCCATGCCGACGCCTTCGCAGCGCCGCAAGATCGTCTCCGCGGGTTCGTCGAAGGTATACACGACCGAGCGCAGCCCCGCGCGCGCGGCTTCCTTCATGAACTGGACGCCGAGCGTGGTTTTGCCGACGCCCGTCGGCCCGCTGATGAGCGAGATCGTACCGCGCTCGAGGCCGCCGTGGAGCAGTGTGTCGAGGTTCGGCACGCCCGACGAGAGCTTTTCCGCGAGGAACGCCTTCACGTGCTGGGACGGGATCAGCCGCGGAAAGACCGTTGCGCCGCCCCGACCGAGTAACAGGGTGTGCTTGCCGATGCGAAAGCCCGAGCCGCGAAACTTCGTAATCGTCAGCGTGCGCCCGCGCGCATCGAGGTCGAGCTCGATGACGCCGTCGGCGATGAAGCGCACGTCGTCGTCGGGCGTATCCGCTGTCGACTCGGACGTCACGACGACCGCCGCGCCGCGATCCGCCAAGTAGCGCAGAAACGACAGCGCTTGGCGCCGGAAATGGAATCCGTCGCTCGCCAGGAAGCGCAAGTGGGTCATCGAGTCGACGAACACGCGATGCGGTTTGAGCCGTTCGACGGCTTCGACGATGCGCGCCGTCGTCGGCTCCCGCTCGACCTCGCTCACCGAAAAGATGTCATATGTCTCCGCGCGCGCGAACAGCTCCGGCGAGGGGCTGAGGTCGACGATGTGCACGCCGTCGGAGGAGAATCCGCTCAGCGCCGCGTTCGCCCGCAGCTCGCTTTCGGATTCCGCGAACGAGATGTACAGCACCGTCTCGCCCGCGCGCGCCCCGTCACAGAGGAAGTGCCAACCGAGCGTCGTCTTGCCCGAGCCGGGCGGCCCGGTGATCAAGTAGGTTCGTCCCGCGATCAGTCCGCCGTCGAGGACTTCGTCGAAGCCGGGTATGCCGCTGGACGTGCGGTGCCGCTCGTCTATCACCATGACGACCGTTTCTATCCCCGAAAATCGCCGGCTTCTCGCTCGGGCTCAGAAGAACGGGTTGTGCGCCTTTTCTTGCGCGATCGTCGTCGGCGGGCCGTGCCCCGGCATGACGACCGTGTCGTCGTCGAGCGCGAACAGCTTGAAGCGGATGCTGGCGAGCAAGTCGTCGTAGGTCGCGACGTCGGCGAAGATCCCGCCGACCGAGCCCGCGAATAGCGTGTCGCCGCTGAACAGCGTCGAGCGGAAGAGGAAGCAGGACGAGCCGTCGGTGTGGCCCGGCGTGTGCAGCATGCGGATCGACGCGTCGTCGCCGAACGGCAGCTCGTCCCCGTCGGCAACCGGGATCGCGCGCGGCGCGAGGCTGCCGATCGCGTGCACGTCGGCGCGGTGCATCACGATCTGCGCGTCCGGAAACGCGCGCGCGACGTCGGCGGTGGCGTCGCAGTGATCCGCGTGCTTGTGCGTGACGAGGATGTAGCGCAGCGCGTACGGTCCCTCGCGCACCGCGTTGAGCAGCGTCTTGGGATACCCCGCCGGATCGATGAGCGCGGCCGTCTTGCCGTCTTGTAAGAAGAACAGATAGCCGTTGGACGGGTGCGGGTCGTGCGGATGATGGCGTACGTCGGGCGGGATCTCCGCGCCCGGATACCAGCGCTGCGCCGCCGCGTCCGCGAACTTGCCCGGATCGAGCCGCAGCACGACGGCGAGCGCGCGCGCCTGATCGTCGGCCGGCACGCCGTCCCCCTTCAGCCACGCCTGGATCGCGCGCACTTCGATCCCCGTCCGGTGCGCGAGCTCGGCCGGGTCGAGTTTTGCACCGCGCGAGGCTTTGCGGAGTAGGTCGGACGGATCGTCTTCAAGTGCGATCCTGGGCCAGCCGGCGGTGGCGCTCACCAGAGCGCTCCGCCGCCGACCAGGATGTAGAGCGTCGGTCCGAGGCCCCAAACGACACCGACGATTGCCCAAATGATCTTCTGGCTCGGGCTCAGGTCGGTGCGGCCGGCGACGTTGATCCACATCAGCACCACGGCGACCGGATGGAGGAAGATCGAAATGAGGATCCAGAGGACGCGCTTCATCGTCTCTGGCGCTTCGCATGTGCCGCGCGAGATTCCGGCGTATGGTCCGGGGATGCGCTTGCTCGCGATCGCTGCGCTGATGGTCGCGCTCACCGCGTGCGGCGGGCTGCGCGGCGCCCCCGCGGAGAACACGGGCCTCGGCGCAATCACCGCCATAACGATGCAAAAAACGCCGTGCGACTTGACGTGTCCCGACTATACCGTACGCTTTCTCGCCGACGGGCGCGCTCGGTATACGGGTGGCGATTTCGCGCCGCTGCACGGGCGATTTACCGCCGTGTTCGACTCCGCACCGCTCGCGGCGTGGATCGCAACACAGCATCCCGAAACACTCCCGGACGGAAACTCGAGCGCGAATATCGACGCGCAAACCGTGAACGTGGAGATCGACTACGGCGCGCGCCGCATCCGCTTCACCGGCATCGGCGAGAGCTCCGCATCGCTGCGGCTCGAAGGCATCCTGCTTGCGATCGACGGCGCGACGTCGCGGATCCGCTGGCGCCGCGACGACCGCGCAACGGCGTTCCTGGGCACCTTCCGCGGCGCGGTGGTCCTCTACGTCGGCGAGAACGGCATGGGCGGATTTTCCGCGTCGACCTCGCCGCCGGATAGCTGTCGCCGGAGTCGCTACACGGCTACCGTCGAACGCGGCACGCTGCGGCTGCGCTGCGACACGCGCACGAGCGTGTTGCGCCTCGACGGCGAGGACTTGCAAGCCGAAGGGGACGCCATCCCACCGGGGCGGTACGGCCGCGTGAACCCGTACGCGGCGTATCCGGACCTCCTCATCGAGCGTCCGCGCCGCCCGGCCGGGTGACAGGACCGAACCGGACGCAACCGCCGGTGGGTTGAAGGAGGCGACATGCCCGTCCCCACCCACGCCAAGATCATCATCATCGGCTCCGGCCCCGCCGGCCTGACGGCCGCCGTCTACGCGGCTCGCGCCAACCTCGCGCCGATCGTCTTTGCCGGCCACATGTACGGCGGGCAGCTCATGCTCACCACCGAGGTCGAGAACTACCCGGGCTTCCCGGACGGGATCATGGGGCCGGAGCTGATGGAAGCGTTTCGCGCGCAGGCCGAGCGCTTCGGGTCGATCATCCACAATGCCGACGTGACCGAGGTCGATTTCTCGAAGCGTCCGTTCATCGTGCGCACCGCTGAGGACGAGTACACGGCCGACAGCGTGATCGTCGCGACGGGCGCGAGCGCGCGCTGGCTGAACATCCCGGGCGAAGCGCGGCTGCGCGGGCGCGGCGTGTCGACGTGCGCGACGTGCGACGGCGCGTTTTTTCGCCAGAAGCACATCGTGGTCGTCGGCGGCGGCGACTCCGCGATGGAGGAAGCGCTGTTCCTCACGCGCTTCGGGTCGCTGGTGACGGTGATCCACCGCCGCAGCACGCTGCGCGCGTCGAAGATCATGGCCGAGCGTGCGCTCAACCACGAGAAGATCGAGTTCATCTGGAACACCGCGGTCGAGGAGGTGGTCGGCGGCGAGCACACCACCGCGCTGCGCTTGAAGAACCTCGTCACGGGCGAGGAGACCATGCTGGCCGCCGACGCGCTTTTCATCGCGATCGGCCACGACCCGAACACCGCGATCTTCGCGGGCCAACTCACGCTCGACGCGGCGGGCTACATCGTCAGCGAGGACGGCGTGCGCACGAACGTCGACGGCGTGTTCGTCGGCGGCGACGTCTACGACGTGCGCTACAAGCAGGCGGTAACGGCGGCGGGGATGGGCTGCAAGGCCGCGATCGACGCGGAGAAGTATCTCGAGACGCTGGAAACACACCACGGCGTCCACCACGTGGCGAGCGTGACGACGGTGCCCGTCTGATGAGCGAGCCCGGCTCGCCCGCCGACGGCGCGTTTACGATCTTGACGTATCCGCACGCGGTCGACGCGTTCCGGCGCATGGACGGCCTCCAGGCGCTGCAGATGATGCAGCGCGGCGAGATCCCGACCACCAACATCACGCGCTGGATGAACTTCTCGCTCGAAACCGCGGAACGCGGCCGCGTCGTGTTCGCGATGATGCCCGAGGAGAAGCTCTACAACATGATCGGCTCGGTGCACGGCGGCATCATCACGACGCTGATGGACAACGCGCTCGGCAGCGCGGTGCAGTCCGTGCTGCCGGCGGGCCGCGTCGCGACGACGATGGACCTGCACACGCGCTTTCACCGCCCGGTGACGGCCGCGACCGGCAAGGTCTTCGCCGACGCGCACGTGGTGCACGCCGGGCGCCGCACCGCGACGTCCGAAGCGCACCTCGTCGACGCGAGCGGCGCAGTCTACGCCACGGGCACGTCGACGCTGATGATCCTGGAGGACAAGCCCTCGGCTTAACGGCGGAAGAACACCGTCACGCGCGGGTTCTGCGGGTCGGTTCTCGGGTCCACGTCGACCGCGAGCACGGTGTTCGGGTCGACCCGCAGATGCTGCAAGTATTCGGCGAGCGAGCTCGAGTCTTCGCTCTGGCCGTTGTTGCGGTCGACGTCGGCGACCGTCGGTTTTCCGAGCGCGGAGACGAGTGCGGTGTGGCGGCTGCCGCCGGCGCGCGGCAGCAAGCGCCGCGTAGCGGTGCCGAACTGCGAAACGGCGACCGTGACGATGTCGCGCGACGAGATGTGGTTCTTCATCGTCGCCAGTGTGTGGGTTTCGGCGTCGATGTGAACGAGCGCGTACTGGAGCAGCGACGTCTGCTGGCTGCCGGTCATCGTCGATTGCGCGCCCGCGGCTGCCGGGATCCCGAGCGCCAGCGCGGCGGCAAGCAACGCCGTGCCTGCTTTTCGTGCGTTCTGTGTCATCATCCGGAAGTTATTCCCGTGCGCGGAGGTTTTCAGCATATGCCGCCTCGATCAAGTGCGGCGTAGCGCTGCTCGACGACGCGGCGCTTCACCTTGAGCGTCGGCGACAGCTCGCCGTCTTCGACCGTCAGGTCGCGCGGCAGGATCGCGATGCGCTGGATGCGCTCGTACGATGCGAGCTCGGCGGTGTTCGTCGTGACCTCGCGGATCACGAGCGCGCGCACGCGCTGGTCGGTCGACATCGCGGCGGTCGTCGTGTCCGCCGGGCAGCTCGAGCTCTTTGCGGATCAGATCCCAGTTCGGCGCGACGAGCACGCGCCGGGTGCGGCCGGTTCGCGCCGAACGCCATCACCTGGCCGACGTAGATCGATCGTTTGATCGCGGTCTCGATGCGCGACGGCGAGATCCACTTGCCGCCGCTGCTCTTGAACAGCTCTTTCTTGCGGTCGGTGATGACGAGGTGGCCGCGTTCGTCGAACGCGCCGATGTCGCCGGTCTGGAACCAGCCGTCGGCGGTGAACGGCTGCTCCTCGCGCGGCAATTTGTAGTAGCCCAGCATCACGTTGGGGCCTTTGACGAGCACCTCGCCGTCGTCGGCGATCTTCACCTCGACGTGCTTCACCGGCGTGCCGACCGTGCCGAGCTCGTTGTCGGCCGGGTGGTTCACGGTGACCGTGGGTGAGGTCTCCGTCAAGCCGTAACCTTCGAGAATGTTCAGGCCCATCGCGGCGAGCGCGAGCGCTGTGTCGCGGTGCAGCGGCGCGCTGCCGCTCACGAAGTACTCGAGCCGGTCGAGGCCCATCGTTGGGCGAATCTTCGACAGCACCAGCTTGTGCGCGAGCGCGTGCTTCAGCCGCAGCAGCAACGACAGGCCGCCGTCGCGTTGCGCGCGCTCGTACGCGGAGCCGATGTCAATTGCCCACGGCACGAGCTTCGCTTTGACGCCGCCCGCGTCGCGCGCTTTGCCGACGATCCCCGCGATCACGCGCTCGAAGATGCGCGGCACGAACGCCACGAACGCCGGCCGGATCACCTTGAGATCTTCGAGCAGCCGCTCGGGCGTCGTGACGTAGTGGATCAGGCGGTTGGAGAGATAGCCCAGCGCGTTCGTGTGCTCGAAGATGTGCGCGAACGGCAGCACCGACAGTGCGACTTGACCTTCGTGCTGCGCGCTTTCCGCCGGATCGAACGCGTTCACCGTGTTCGACACGAGGTTGCCGTGCGACAGCATCACGCCTTTCGGCTGGCCGGTCGTGCCCGAGGTGTAGATCAGCACGGCGAGCTCGTCGATGCCGATCCCGTCGTAGTACGCCGCGATCGCCGCATCGTCGTGACCGAGCGCCTCGCCTGCACGCATCAGCGCCGCGAACCCGTCGTCGCCGTCGTCGTCGAACGCGACGATCGGCGGCGCGTTCGGCACTGCCCCGCGAAGGTGGGCCGCGCACTTGGGGTCGTCGACGAATACGAGCTTCGCCTCGCTGTCGGCGAAGATGAACTGAATCTGATCGTCGGCGGTCGTCGCGAACATCGGCACGACGACGCCGCCGGCGTAGAGGATGCCGAAGTCCGCGACCAGCCAGTCGACGCAGTTGTCGGCGAGGATCGCGACCCGGTCGCCGCGCCCGACCCCGCGCTCGCGCAAGGCGTGTGCGACCGCGCCGGCCCGCCGGTGCACGTCCTGCGCGCCCAACGAAACCGTCTGCCCGCCGCGCCGTTCCGCAAGCGCCACCGGCCGCGGATACGCGAGGTGCTCCGCGATAAAGGCCGGGAGCGTGGGGAGCTCCGTGGCGGAAGCCGCGGCATCCTGAGCGACCTGAGTCATCGGCTGGGACCCTCCCCAGAGGCGAGCGGGCACGAGAAGACGCGGAGTGCCTTGACGGGTTAACTCGAACCTATTATAAATAACATATGGCAACGCGGTCAAGGGCAGCCGCCCTTGCGTCGGACGACCCCGAAGCGTCGACCACGGCATCCGACTTCCCCACCGAGCTGTGGGGCGACCGCGTCTTCACCGGGGAGGTCAAGACGAAGACGGTCTTTCCGGCCCTGGTCCTCCAGATGCTGCACGCCCAGCCCGACAGCGGCTACGGATTGATGCAGCGGATCGCCACCCTCGGCGGCATCTTCCCGGTCAATCCCAATACGATCTATCCGCTTCTGCGGCGGCTCGAGGAGCGCGGTTTCATCCGCGGCGAGGCCGACGCGTCCACGAAGCGCGGCACGACGCTCTATCGCATCACCCCCACCGGCGACGAGCGGCTCGAGCGCATCAAAGCCAACTTCAAGCCTTACCTCACCAATCTCATCGCGGCGCTGCAAGTGCTTCGCCGCGACCTGTACGGAGAGACCTCATGAGCACCTACCGCGCGCCGCTGCGCGACATGCAGTTCGTTTTGCGCGAGCTCGCCGGCGTCGAGGAGATCGCGAAGCTCCCCGGCTACGAAGACACCACCGACGTGCTCGACGCGATCCTCGAAGAAGCGTCGACGTTCGCGTCCGAAGTGCTCGCGCCGCTGAACCAAAGCGGCGACCAGGAAGGCTGCACGTGGAACGACGGCGTCGTCACGACGCCCAAGGGTTTCAAAGAGGCGTACCACCAGTTTGCCAAAGCGGGCTGGATCGGTCTTCCGGTGCAGGCGGAGTACGGCGGGCAAGGGCTGCCGCAGATCATGCTCGGGCCGACACTCGAGATGTGGAACGCGGCGAACATGGGCTTCGCGAACGGTCCGCTGCTCAACCAGGGCGCGATCGAAGCGATCGAACAGTTCGCATCGGACGCGCACAAGCAGACGTTCATTCCGAAGCTCGTGAGCGGTGAATGGACGGGCACGATGTGCCTCACCGAACCGCAAGCGGGATCGGACCTCGCGCAGGTTCGCGCGACGGCGGCACCTGAAGGCGATCATTATCGCGTCAAGGGCCAGAAGATCTTCATCACGTTCGGCGAGCACGACATGGCGCCGAACATCATCCACCTCGTGCTCGCGCGTCTGCCGGACGCCCCGCTGGGCACCAAGGGTATCTCGATGTTCATCGTGCCCAAGGTGCTGGTGAACGCCGACGGCTCGCTGGGCGAGCGCAACGACGTGAAGTGCGCGGGGATCGAGCACAAGCTCGGCATCAACGCGAACCCGACCTGTACGCTGAACTACGGTGAGAACGGCGAAGGCGCGATCGGCTATCTCGTCGGCGAGGCGAACCGCGGCCTGGAGTATATGTTCGTGATGATGAACGCCGCGCGGTTCTCCGTCGGCGTGCAGGGTCTCGCGATCGCCGACCGCGCGTACCAGCACGCGGTCGAGTACGCGAAGGAGCGCATCCAGTTCCGCGACGTCGCGTCGCGCGATCCCAAGCCCGTCGCCATCATCAAGCACCCCGACGTGCGGCGCATGCTGCTGTGGTGCAAGGCGAACATCGAGGCGATGCGCGCGCTGGCGTACGTCACCGCGGCATCGCTCGACTACGCGCACAAGTCCGAGGACGAGGCCGTGCGCAAGGAGCACCAGGCGTTCGTCGAGCTCATGATCCCGATCGTCAAGGGCTGGCTCACCGAGCGCGCGATCGACGTGTGCTCGACGGCGCTGCAAGTGTTCGGCGGGATGGGCTACGTCGAAGAGACCGGGATCGCGCAGCAGTACCGCGACGTGCGCATCACGACGATCTACGAAGGCACCACCGGCATTCAGGCGCTCGACCTCGTCGGCCGCAAGCTCGTGCGCGACATGGGCGCGAGCGCGACCAAGGTGCTCAAGCAGATCGGCAAGTTCGCCAAAG
>CAWBTJ010000038.1:0-27827 GCA_963791645.1 Vulcanimicrobiota bacterium
CGTTTTCGCCTTGCCGAGCGGCACGACGAAATCGTCGTCATCCGGCATCGCGCCTTTTTGCGGGAACAGCGCTTTGTGCTCGAAGTACAGCGTCGGGTTGTCGCTGCGGATCGCCGCCTTGAGCAGGCCCTTCGCGTCCTCGGGGTCGGCCGGGACGACCACCTCGAGCCCCGGCGTGTGCACGAACCAGCTTTCCAGCGCCTGCGAGTGCTGCGAGCCCGCGGACTTCGTGATGCCGTCCGGCGCGCGCAGCGTCATCGGCACGACGCACTGCTCGCCGAACATGTAGCGCAGCTTCGCGGCCTGGTTCACCAGCTCGTCCATCGAGCACGTGATGAAGTCGGCGAAGTGCATGTCGACGACGGGCCGGCAACCGGTCAGCGCCGCGCCGACGCCCGCGCCGACGAGCGCCGCTTCGGAGATCGGCGTGTCGCGCACGCGGTCGAACCCGAACTCCTGCGGCAAGCCTTTGAACTGGCCGAAGATCCCGCCTTGCTTGGCGATGTCCTCGCCCATCAGAAACACGGTCGCGTCCCGCCGCATCTCCTCTTGCATCGCTTCCAGCGTCGCATCGCTAAATGACAACGTGCGAGCCATGCTAGTGCCCCGAGCCTTGCGAGCCCGCGCCGATCTCCGGCGCGAACGGCATGAACTTTTCGCGTTCGCGCGCTTCGATCGCGTGGACCGGATCGCCGTCGTCGCGGTCGCCGGTGTACGCGCCGAAGAACGCCTCGTCCCGCTGCGGCGACGGCGAGCTGCGCGCGAAGGCGACGGCGTCGGCGAACTCTTCGCGCGCCTCGCTCCACAGCCGCTCGAACTCCTCAGGCGACAGCGCCTCGGCCAGCGTGCCCTGCATCCGCACGATCGGGTCGGACGAGCTCATCACGTCTTCGACCTCGGTCTTCTGCCGATAGCGTTCCGGATCGCCGATGTAGTGCCCGCGCGCGCGATACGTCTTGCACTCCACGAACGTCGGGCCGCCGCCCGAGCGCGCGCGCTCGACCGCGTCGCCCACCGCATCGTACACCGCGAACGCGTCGAACCCGTCGACGATCGCCGACGGCATGCCGTACCCGTCAGCGCGGATCGCGACGTCCTTGATCTTCATCGTCTCGGCGGTCGACGTCGTCGACGCGTACTGATTGTTCTCCAGCACGAAGATCGCCGGAAGGTTCCACACCGCGCACAGGTTGAGGTTCTCGTGGAACGGCCCGCGGTTGGTGGCGCCGTCACCGAAGAAACAGACCGCTACCTGATCGGTTTTGCGCTGCACCGCGCTGAGTGCCGCGCCCGCGACGAGCCCGAAGCCGCCCGCGACGACGCCGTTCGCGCCGAGCATGCCCACCGAGAAGTCGGCGATGTGCATCGAGCCGCCCTTGCCCTTGCAGATCCCGGTCGCGCGCGCGAACAGCTCGGCGACCATGCCGCGCATCGACGTCCCCTTCGCGAGCGTGTGCCCGTGGCCGCGGTGCGTCGACGCGATCGCGTCGTCGGTGCGCAGGTTCGCGCACGTGCCCGCGGCGACGGCCTCCTGGCCGATCGAGAGGTGCGCGAAGCCGGGGATGTCGCCCGCGAGGAAATGTTTTTCGATCCCCTCCTCGAGCACGCGGATGCGGATCATCGTGCGCAGCAGCGCGATGCCGAGCTCGCGGCGAGCGCCGTCGACCGGGGCCGGCAGGATCTTAGCCAAGGGACACTCTCCGGGGCAGCGGTTTCGAGCGCGGCGGTCGCGGCGCGCGCGGCGTCGAGGACGGCGTCGCGCAGCGCGGTGCGCACGGTGCGGTAGCGGAACGACGGGACGGAGACGGACAGCGAGCCGGCCGGGCTGCCGTCATCCCCGAAAAACGGCGCGCCCAGGCAGCAGACGCCCTCGCAGAACTCTTCGAGGTCCTCGCTGTAGCCCCGCCGGCGGACCCGGTCGAGCTCGCTCTCGATGGCGGTCATGGTCACGAGCGTGCGCGGCGTGATCCGGCGCGGCGGGTGCGACGCGAAGTGCCCGCGGACCACGGCCGCGTCTTCGTACGCCAGCACGGCTTTGCCGAGCGCGCGGGCGTGCAGATCGGCCGAATAGCCGCGGTGCAGCGCGTGGACGCGCACGCGCTGGCGCGACTCGACGATGTCGGTGATCACGACCGCTCGGCCGTGGAGCATCGCGAGGTAGGCGTTCTCGCCGGTCCGCGCGCCGAGGTCGCTGACGATCGCCCGCAGCTCGGGCTCGACCGGCCACGAGCGCGCGTACGCGTCGCCCAGCCGCGCCGCCTTGGCGCCCAGGCCGTAGGCGCCGGACCGTTCGTCGCGCGTGCACGTAGCCGTCGACGGCCAGCGTGTTCATCACGTGATAGGCGCTCGAGATGTTCAGCTCGAGCTCGGCCGCGAGCTGCTTGATGGGGACCGGCGCCTCGTTTTCGGCGAGGTAGTCGAGCACGCGCAGCGCGCGGCGGACGGTTCCCAGCAGCTCCGCCATTTCAGTATCTGAAATCCCATTCGAGAATGTCGAACACGTGCCGCGACGATACCGCTCGCGACGCCGCGCTGTCAATACTTTGCATAGAACGGGCTGGGGCGCGGAGGGAAGTTTCCTCGGCGTGACCTAAGTCGGTCGGCCACCCATCAACCGTCATCTTCAGGAGCATCAGCGCGTGAAGCAGACTCTATCGCGAGGCCGTTTCGTCGCCGGCACGGCCGGCGCAGCGGCGCTCACGTTCGGTGGAGGCCCATACGTCATCGCCGCACCGACCAAGGAAATCACGATCGGGCTGAACGTGCCGCAGTCCGGACCGTATGCGGAACAAGGGCAGGACCAGTTGCGCGCCTACCACTTGGCGATCGACGAGATCAACGCCAAGGGCGGCATCATGGGCATGAAGATCAAGACGACGGAAGGCGACGACCAGACTAAAGCGGGCGTCGCGGTCGAGAACGCGCAGCGCATGATCGAGCGCGACGGCGCCGTCATGATCACGGGCGGTTCGTCGACGGGTACGGCGGTCGCGGTCTCCGGCTTGTGCCAGCAGAAGAACACCATCTTCATGGCGACGCTGACGCACGGCGACGAGACGACGAACCAGAACTGCCACAAGCACACGTTCCGCCGCTACAACGACGCGTACATGAGCGCGCAGTCGCTCGCGCGCACGCTCGTGACGAAATACGGCACCGGCAAGTGGTTCCACATCAGCGCCGACTACGCGTGGGGCCATTCGGTGTACGAGAACATCACCGCGGTCGTCGAGCCCAAGGGTGCGAAGACGATCAAGAACGTGCTGGACGCCGTTCCCGGGCACCAAGGACTTCTCGCCGATGCTCCAGCAGGCGCAGGCCGCGAAGCCCGACGTGCTCGTGCTCACCGAGTTCGGCGCCGACATGGTGACGTGCCTCAACCAAGCCGCGCAGTTCGGCTTGACCAAGTCCACCAAGATCCTCGTGCCGCTCGTCGACGAGTACATGGCCAAAGGCACGAAGGACAACTTCGACAACGTCGTGTCGACGGCGCCGTGGTATTGGAAGTACCACGCGTCCAAGTATCCGGGCGCGAAGAAGTTCGTCGACGCGTTCTCTGCGAAATACCCCGGTCTCAAGCCGTCCAACGGCGCGGAAACGGCGTACGCCGACATCTACATCTACAAGATGGCCGTCGAGAAAGCGGGCTCCATCGATCCCGCGAAGGTGATCGCGGTTCTCGAAAGCACGAAGTTCCAGTTCACCAAGGAACAAGAGTACTACCGCAAAGAGGACCATCAGGGCGTCAACTCGTGCCTCGTGCTCGAAGGCATCCCGGAGAGCCAGCGCGGACCGGGCGGGTTCGACTTCGCGAAGGTGCTCGAGGTGCACGAAGGCGACAAGGTCGTCGCACCGCTCGCAGGCCTGGCTTGCAAGATGGAACCGGCCTAAGCCGAAGGTCCGTCGAACCGAAACGGGCCGGCGCCCTGCGGCGCCGGCCCTTTCCTTATCCCTGATCCCTGCCTTCGAGGAGTTCCATGGAAGCGCTCTTCCAAGCAATGCTCGGCGGATTGGTGCACGGCCTGATCTACATCGCGATCGCGGTGGGTCTGACGATCATCTTCGGGACGCTGCGTCTCGTCAATTTCGCCCACGGCGCGTTCTATGCGATCGGTGCATACGTCGGACTGGTCATCGCGCAACGCGTCGGCCTGGGCTGGGCCTTCATCGCAGCACCGATCGCCGTCGCGCTGTTCGCGGTGCTGCTCGACCGCCTCGTGCTGCGCTCGTTCTACGACAAGGAGGCGACGTCGCAGCTGCTGGTCACGTTCGGCATCGCGCTCGTGGTCGAGGAGACGCTGCGGCTGATCTTCGGCGCGACGACGCAGCAGTACAAGATGCCGCTCGCGCTCCAAGGTTCGTTCACGCTCGGACCGATCGAGTATCCCGCGTACCGGCTGCTGTTCGCCGGCGGCGTGATCGTGATGCTCGCGCTGGTCTGGCTCTTCATCGAGAAAACGAACTACGGCCTCATCGTGCGCGCGGGCGTCCGCGACCGCGTGATGGTGCAGCTGCTTGGCGGCAACATCCGGCAGGCGTCGACCATCGTGTTCGCGCTCGGCGCCGCGATCGCCGGGCTCGTCGGCGCCGCGGCGACGCCGATCTACAGCATCGATCCGGCGACGGGCTTCGCCTTCCTGGTGCCGTCGTTCGTGGTGGTCGTCGTCGGCGGGCTCGGCAGTTTTTGGGGCGCGATCCTGGGCGGGCTGCTGATCGGCGAGCTGCAGAGCTTGACGAACCTTGCCTACGCGCCCGCGTCGGACGTCGTGATCTACCTGTGCATGGCGCTCGTGCTGCTCTTTCGCCCGCAAGGATTGCTCGGCGAGAGCGAGGTCATCCGGCAGTCATGAGAGGCCGCCTGCTGGGAAGCGACCTGCGATTCACGCTGCTCTGCGCGATCGGGATCGCGCTCTTCCCGTTCTTGCTGCACCCCCTCGGGGGGTACTCGACGCTCGCGACGCAGATCGCGATCGTCAGCATCGCCTCGATCGGGTTCAACATCCTTCTCGGATACGCGGGAACGCTGTCGTACGGGCACGCGATGTTCTACGGCGGCGGCGGCTACATCGCCGCGATCATCATGGTGCGCACGATGCCCCAGCATTCCAACACCTGGCTCGCGGTCATCGGCGCAACGCTCGTTACCACCCTGCTCGCGGTGCTGATCGGCGCGCTGACCGTACGGCTCTACGGCATCTACTTCGCGCTGCTCACGCTGGCGTTCGCCCAGATGGTGTATTTCATCGTCGAGCAGGCGAAGGACTGGACGAACGGCGACGACGGGATGCAGTCGCTCCCCAACGCGCTGCTCCCGCTGGGCCCGTGGAACATCGATCTGACGACGCATCTGCCGTCGCTGGCGCTGGGCCCGTTCGGGAACCTCGACGAGCTGCGGATCTGGTACATCTTCGCGGGGATCTGCCTGCTGCTCGTGCTGCTCTTCGCCCGCACGCTGACGCGTTCGCAGTTCGGCGAAGTGCTCGGCGCGATCCGCGAAAACGAGCAGCGAAGCACGCTGATCGGGTTCAACGCGGCCGGGTACCGGCTCGCCGCGTTCGCGATCTCCGGCGCGCTGACGGGCTTTGCGGGCGCGCTGCGCGCGCTCTTCGACGGCAGCGTGCCGATCGACGCCGTCGGCATCGAGCGCAGCGGCTCGTTCGTGATCTACACCGTCGTCGGCGGCGTGTCGACGCTGTTCGGCCCCGTTGCGGGTACCGCCGTGATCATGTTCCTCGAGAACGTGCTCTCGGCGAAAACGCCCGCCTGGCGGTTGATCGAAGGCTTGATCTTCGTCGGCGTGATCGTCTTCTTGCCGCGCGGGCTTTCGACGGTGCTCAAGCAGCAGCGCGACAAGAACCCGCGCGCGATCTTCGTGCGCTCGCTGCGGCCGTCGACCGAGGAACCCGATCCGCTGCTGAAGCCGGCCGCCGAAGCGCGGCGCAGCGGGCCGATCAGCATCATCGAGACGTTCAAGCTCGGCAAGCTGTTCGGCCACTTCGCCGCCGTGCGCGACGTGGACTTCCGCGTCGACCCCGGCGAGCTGCGGGCCGTCATCGGCCCGAACGGCGCCGGGAAGACGACGTTCTTCAACCTGCTCTCGGGTACCAGCGCACCGACGTCGGGCACGATGAACTACAAAGGCCGCGACGTGAGCCGCTTGAGCGGGACCAAGCGCGTGCACCTCGGGATCGCGAAAGCGTTTCAGACGGCGAGCCTCTATTCCGATCAGACGGTGCGCCAGAACTGCCGGCTCGCCGCGCTCGCGCGCGTGCAAGGGCCGTTCCGGCTGCAAGTGTTCCGCCGTTCGACGCGGCTCGACGAGGTCGACGCGCTCGCGGAGCGCGCGATGTCGCGCCTCGATCTTAGCGGCGTCGCCGACGTACGGGCGGGCGATCTTTCGCACGGCGACAAGAAACGGCTCGACATCGCGATCGCGCTCGCGACGCAGCCGCAGATCCTGCTGCTCGACGAGCCGGTCGCCGGCATGTCGAAGGACGAGGCGCGCAAGACGGAAGCGCTCATCCGCAAGCTGTCGACCGAGATGACGGTGCTCGTCATCGAGCACGACATGGAGATGGTGATGGGAATCTCCGACTCGATCACCGTGCTGCACCAAGGCACGGTGCTCGCAACGGGTACGCCGGCGGAGATTCGGGACAACCCCCGCGTGCAGGAAGCCTACCTCGGCGGCCACTCCGAAGCGGAGCTCGCGCACGGATGAGCACTCCGGACACGACCGCACCGGCACCGGCGCCCGCCCCCATGACGCAAGCGCGCCTGCGCGTCGAGGCGATCAATACCTACTACGGCGACAGCCACGTGCTGCGCGACGTGTCCCTGCACATCGGCGCAGGCGAGACCGTGGCGCTGCTCGGCCGCAACGGCGTCGGCAAGACGACGACCCTCAAGAGCATCGTCGGCTGGCAAAAACCGCGCACCGGCAGCGTGACGCTCGACGGCGAGGAGCTCGTCGGCCGCGACATGATGACGATCGCGCGCAAGGGCGTGTCGCTGGTGCCCGAAGAGCGCCGGATCTTCACCAACCTCACGGTAGCGGAGAACCTGAAGCTGGCGCAGGTGACGGCGCGCAAGCCGGGCTGGACGCTCGATCACGTCTACGAGAAGTTCCCGCGCCTGCGCGAGCGCCTGACGCACAAGGGCGACGAGATCAGCGGCGGAGAGAAACAAATGCTCGCGATCGCCCGCGCCCTGCTGCAAGACGTAAAAGTGCTGCTGCTGGACGAGCCCACAGAGGGCCTAGCCCCCCTGATCGTGCGCGAGGTGGAGAACGTGATCCGCGAGATCAAGTCGGCGGGCATCACCACGCTGCTGGTGGAGCAGAACCTGTACTCCGCCCTGGCCGTGGCGGACAGGTGCTACATCATCGACCAAGGCGAGATCAAATTCGAAGGCACCCCGGACCAGGTCCGCACCGACGAGGAGCTGCGGCGGCGGTACCTACACGTGTAGCGTCAGCGTAACGGTGAATAGGAATCCGACTCTCCGGGCGTCGGCACGTCGACCTTCGAAGGTGGGCTTGGGTGGAGGTAACCTGCCCATACGCACGTGCGGAGGGGTATTTTGCGCAACTCAATTCCTGATTAGCCTGCCCAGGGCGATTCCGTTTACGCCCGGCGGCACTCGTGCGAGCCGTGCTTTCAACGTCGGCCGTCGCGCTGCGGTGACCTGCGACGCCGCTCCCCCGGCTGCCGCACAACGACACTGCCATTCATCGTCGATTGTCACACGACGTAATCCCTCCAGGAATGATAATAGCGAGATGCGTGCAGGCGTCCACAGTTTTCGAACTCGTAAGGAAGGCGTTTCACGATGTCTCTTCCTGTTCGGCCTTCGAATGTGGGCTGCAACGATCGGCCGGCCGCGATCGTCCACGAGCAGGCTGCGCTCCGGCGGTGCCTGGGTCCCGTGGCGGGTAGCGAGATAGGCACGCAACTCTTCGCGCAACCCGCGGTCGGTGACAAAAACCGTTCGTTCGCGGCTGCCTTTGCCGAGAATTCGCAGGTGTCCGACCGCTGCATCGATGTCGCCGATCCGCAATGCCGCGAGCTCACCCACGCGCATCCCGGTTGCGAGCAGCAGTCCGGTGGCCAGCGCGCAGTTCGGGCCCAAGGCAGTCCGATGCCGCATGAGACGCGATAGATCGCGTCGCTCCACGCATCTGGGCAACCGCGCAGGCAGCCGGATCCGATGCTCGGTCGGCGAATGGCGACGCGTTCAAGATATCACGCCGAACGAGCCACCCGAACATCGCGCGCAGGCATGCGGGTCGCCGTTCACCGTGGCGAGGCCGAGCCCGCGCGATGCGGTGAGATACTTCCGGTACGAAAGAACGTCAGCCGGTGCGATCGCCGCGACGCGGCGACGGCGGCCGAAATGTTGCTCACATTCCGCCAGGTCCTCGCGATACGCGCTGAGCGTGTTTGGGACGAGGTGCTTCTCCTCGACGCCATAGCGAAGAAATGCGTCGACGGCAGCGGTAACGTACACGGCGTCGATCTCCATCCGTGCGCAACCGGCGCGCACAACGCGACGCCGGTTCTCACGCTCCCGACGACGTCGCCGAAAATCAACTCCACGACATCGGGCTCGCTCAGTGTCGATGTCCCACAAGGTAACCGGGCTTCATAGCGATAACCTTCGGGCCCATGCTGGGTGTCCAGGCGCACGGTGGCCGTTCTGGCGACGTGCCATCTTGAATGCCCACGATGGCGCCTTGCCGGCGCTGCGGTCTGCGCTGTCCGAGATCAAGCGCATCACAGCGGACTTGTGCGTCATCTTGATCATGGGGCGGCGAGGGACCGCGCCTGCGCGGGGCGACCATGCGAAATTTTCTATCGCCGCGAGCCTCTATGAAGGCTTCGAAGTCGACGACATCATCGAGGCGTACCGCTCGTTCGGAATTTACGTTGCATGCTTTGACGACGAACTCGATTTCATCGCTTGGCACCAGGAAGGCGGTTACGAGTCGATACCTCGCCGCCACAAGTTCGTGTACACCTTCGCAATGCACGGAACCGGGCCCGCACGGCGCAGCTTCATCCCTGCCTACTGCGCTCGTGAAAACATACCGACGGTCAACTCGGATGCGTACACGTGTGCAATCGATCGCCACAAGTACCATTGCAATCGACTTCTCGACGCATTTGGTATCCTCGTGCCGAACTCGTGGTCGTACGAGACGAAAACGGGGTGGTTTCAGGGCAGAAAACCGGAACTGGGCGCTCACGTCATCGGAAAGGCAACATACGAGGACGGAAGCATTGGCCTGACTCCCGCGACCATCGGCCCGTATACCCCGGATCTAGAGCGTGCATTTGCCGAGCTCAGCACTGCCCTTCACCAGCCGATAACGGTACAAGAATTTATCGCCGGTGACGAGATCGCGGTCCCCGTGTTCGCCCTGGACGGCTATCACGCACCAGGGCCTGTCTTGATTTTGAGCGCGAGCGGACAACGGCTGGCACACGAAGTCATCTCGCACGACCGCAAGTTAACCGGCGACTACACGCTCGCTCCGCCGACATCGCTACAGCCCGAGACGATCCAAGCCGCAACTGCCGCCGCAATCGAAATCGCTGCAACGCTAGGTCACCGCGGCTTTGCGAGAATCGATTTTCGAATCGCGTCGGATGGCCGGCCGTTCGCGATAGATACCGCGGCGGATCCTCATCTGACGCGCACGAGCTCGTACGCATACCTCTTCGAACGGCTGGGCTTTACCTATCCGGAGATGATGCTGATGCTCATCGCCACCGGGGCAAGACACATCGGTCTCATCTGACCGTCCGACGAGCCAGAACTACTCCTCGAGCGTCGTGACGTCCCCGAGCTCCTGGCCCGTCTCTTGCGCCTTCAACAACCGCCGCATGATCTTGCCGGACCGCGTCTTCGGCAGCTTTGCCGTGAATCGGATCGCCGAGGGTGTCGCGATCGGGCCTAGCTCGCGGCGAACGTGAGCCACCAAACGCGCCGCGAGTTCATCGGATTCCTGAAAGCCGCTCCGTAGCACCACGTAGGCCACGATCGCTTCGCCCTTGATCTCATCGGGGACGCCGCAGACGCCCGCTTCCCCGCACGCTTTGTGCGACACCAGCGCGCTCTCCACGTCGGCCGTCGCGATGCGGTGGCCCGCCACGCTGAGGACGTCGTCGGCTCGGCCGCGCACCGTGACGTAGCAGTACTCGTCGATCGTCGCGACGTCGCCGGCGACGTAGACGCCCCAGCGAAAATACTGCGCGAAGCGCTCCGGATCGTTCCACACCGTCGCGAACATGTACGGCAGCGGCGTTTCCACGACTAGCAGCCCGCCCTGATTCGCCGGCAGCACCGCGCCGTTCGCATCGCGCACGGAGAACGCCACCGGCCCGAGTGCCTTCCCGCTACGATCGGGATGAACCGGCGACGTCGGAAACACACCAAGCGTCGGCGCAGCCAACTCCGTCTGCCACCACTGATTGCACACGGCAACCTCGCCGCCGCGGCCGATTACGTCGTACAGAAACCGCCACGCCTCGGGATTCAACGGCTCCCCGGCGCAGTACACCGCTTGCAGCGCCGAGAAGTCGTGCTGCGCCGCGAGTTGCGGACCCAACCGCAGGAGCATGCGAGCCAGCGTCGGCGCCGTGTAGAACTTCGTGATTCGCAGCCTCGACAGCGCCGCGTAGATCGCATCCGGCGTTGGGAAATCGGGCGCCCCTTCGCGCAAGACGCACTGATAGCGGTTTGCTAGCGCGCCGTATACCATCATCGTGTGACCGACGATCCAGCCGATGTCGCTCGTGCACCAGTACACGTCGTCCGGCGTGATCCCCGTCGTCTCCGCCAGCATCGCCGCCGAACCGACCAGATAGCCGCCGTGCGTCATCACCACGCCTTTCGGCTTGCCCGTCGTCCCGCTCGTGTACAGGATGAACAGCGGGTGTTCGGAGCCCACGATCTCGGGCTCGCACTCCGCGGGCTGGTGATCGCAAAACGCCTCGAAGCTCACCTCGCGCGCATCCGCCGGCGGCGCGCTCGCTTCGCGCCGGTGCACGATGATGCGGCGCACGAGATCCAGCCCGCGCACCGCGTCGTCCACGATCCCCTTCAAATCGACGGCGCGCCCCTTGCGGTACGTCACGTCGCTGACGATCAGCACCTGCGCCCCCGCGTCGGCGATGCGATCGCGCAGTGCCGTCGCGCCGAGACCTGCGTACACCACGGAATGAATCGCGCCGATGCGCGCGCACGCCAGCATCGCGACGATCCCTTCGATCGTCAGCGGCATGTAGATGCAGACGCGGTCGCCGGACTGCACGCCGTCGCTGCGCAGCGCGTTCGCCAACTGGCTCACGCGCGCGAGCAGCTCAGCGTACGTGATCGTGCGCTCGTTGCCGTTTTCGCACACGTAGTTATACGCCGGCGCGTCGCCGTGGCGCGCGACGTGGCGGTCGAGGCACGACACCGTCGCGTTCAGCCGGCCGTCGGGGAACCAATGCGGATCGTCCAGCGCGCCGCTGAACACCGTCTTCGGCTCCGTCTCCCACGCGATGCGCCGCGCGCGCTCGCGCCAGAACGCCATCGGATCGCGCAGCGCTTCGGCGACGTACGCGTCCTGATCCGCGATCGGAAACCACGTCGACGCGCTCGGCGGCGGCGGGATCACCTCGCCGGTCGACAGCAAGCCTTCGATGTGCGAGGTCGTGTCCACGGAAGCCGTTCCTTTTGCGAAATCAGACTTTGATGTAGTCGTGCTGGTCGATGACCGGTCCGCTCGGACCGTTCGTAACGTGATACGTCGCGTAGTACGAACCGCGCGACGACGTCAGGCCGACTTCGACCGTCGCGCCGCTCGCGTCGCTGTTCGTCGTGCGGATCGAGGTGATGCGCGTGCCGCGGTCGATGAACGCCTCCTCGGAAAGCCCGCCCTGCCCGGGTGATTTCCCCAGCTCGGCGTACGCAGCATTCTCGTTGCCGGCGATCAAGTCGCTCAGATAGCGCCGCACCGTATTCTGCGCGATCCCGCTGAACGTCAGCGGCGTCGCGCGCGCGACGGGTGCCGCGGTCGGCGTCAGTGTCGGGCGCGGCGTCGCGGGGCGCAGTGTCGGCGTCGCAACCGGATGCGGCGTCACGACGAGCGGTGCCGTCGCAGGCGATCTGGTCGGCGCTGCGCGCGGCGATGCGGTAGCGCGCGGCGTCGGCTTGGGAGTCGACGCCGGCGTGGTCGTCGCACGCGGAGACGGTGTCGCGCGCGGCGTCGGCGTCGCCCGCGGAGTCGGCGTCGCAGTCGCCGTCCCGGTCGCCGTCGCCGTCGGTTGCGGCGTCGGCGTTGCACGCGGCGTCGGCGTTGCCTTCGGCGTCGGCGACGGCGCGACCGTCGCGAATGCGACCGGACCGCGCGTCGGCCGCACGACCGGCGTCACCACCGGCGCGCTGCGCGCCGTCGATGACGACGTCGTGGTCGTGTTCGCACCGCGGTGCTGCACGGCCGACAAAAACGCACCGATCCCGAGGCCGGCAACCACGACGCCGACGCCGAGCGCGACGGTCGGCAGCAGGCTCGAGGACTCGGACGAGCGCCGCGACGGCGGCGGCGTGGAGCGACGACGGCGAGGCGGATCGGGCATCGCGAAGGACGTTCCGCGCGTACCGGGAGGCCCCCCGCCCTTGGGTGAAAGAGCCTCGTCGGTATGCTCCGGGTCGCTGTCCCGATCGACGTCTCCGCGGTCTCTCGCACCGCTTCGACCGCTTTCGCGCTCGCCACGCCGCTGCGCGTCGGCGACCTGCTGACCGCCGCCGTCATCGAAGCGCTCGGCCCGCGCGCACCGCAGGACAAGCGCGAGCGGGTGATCGGATCGACGCTCGCCGGATTGACGTCCGGCACGTACGTCGTCGAGATCGACGGCCGCGTCTACACCGATCCGGACGACGTCACCGTGTGCTCCGGCACCGCGACGCTGCGCTTCTTCCTCCGCGCATTGCGCGCGGCGTGAACGCCGCCGACGAAGGCGAGCGCCTCCCGCCGAGCATCGGGGGGCTGATCGACCTCGGCTTCGTGGCGTGGGCGAAGCGCGCTCCGCTCTATCTGGCGCTGAGCATCGGCGTGTTCGCGCTGTGCGGTGCGCTCGAAGCGCTGTGGCCGGCGCGGACGCCCAACGCGAGCGCGCTCAAGCTGCTCGTCCTGATCTACACCGAGGTGTTCGGCCTCGCGTTCATCGTCGCCGCCGTCGCGCTCGGCGTCGCGACGCGCGTTGCGGGCGAGCACGTCTCATCGCGCACGCTGCTCGCCGGCGCGCTCGAACGCTGGCCCGCGGTGCTCGGCGCGATGATCGTCATCCAGCTCGTCGTGCAGGTGACCTTACCGCTCTCGGCCGTCGGCCCGCTGCCCGACCCGCCGGTGCTCGCACTCGTCATGGCGCCGTTCGTCTGGCTGATGTGGGGCATCGTCAACCTGGCCGCCCCGATCGCCGCGCTGAGCGGGGAGCGTCCGCTGATCGCGCTGCTCACCAGCTTCACGCGGGCGATTGGGCTGTCGCTGCGGCGCGGAAACTTCGTGCGCGTGTGCGTGCTCGGCTTCGCGACCATCGTGCCGACGCTGATCGCGAGCGTCGTGTTCGACGTCCTCGTCAAGCGCGCCGTGCCGCACGCGGACTTCTGGGCCAACCTTCCGATCGACGTGCTCAGCGTCGGCCCGCTCGCGGCGGTGCAAACCGCGTTCGCGCTCGACTTCGCGCGCCGCGCGAGCGCCGCCGACGAAACATCCCGGTAGCGCTCAGCGCAAGAAGTCAGCGCTCCGCGTACGTCTGACCGCGCCGCGTCATGATGAGCTCGGCGTACAGCGCGTTGGGCCACGCGAAGTCTTCGCGCGTATACGATTCGGGCCACTCCGCGTTGAACGACTCGTGCAAGCGGTGGTCACCCACGTCCGACGCCGCGATCCAGCCGAAGATCTGGTCGACCTCCGTGTCGTCGATCGCCGTCAGCGCCTGCACGCACAGCGCGAGCGGCCACACGTACCCGTGCGGCGTGTGCGGGCTGCCGATGCCTTGCGCGTACTTGCCGCGGAAGAAATACGGGTTGCGGTCGGACAGCGCGAACCGGCGCGTCGCGAGGTAGAGCGAGTTCGTTTTCGGCAGGTAACCGAAGTACGGGATCGACAGCAGCGACGGGATGTTCGCGTCGTCCATCACGTTGGTGTGACCGCGCCCGTCGACTTCGTAGGCGTAGATGCGGCCGAACGGCTGGAGCTCGAGCGTGCCGTACTGCTCGATGCCGCGCTGGATCTCGACCGACATCCCCCACGTGTTTTGGGCCAGGCGCTCGTCGTGCCACACGTCGCGCGCGATGGTGGTGAGGTCTTTCATCACCACCGACGCGAACATGTTGACCGGGATGTTGTAGTGGTAGCGCACCGGGTCGTCGGACGGGCGGAACCCGGTCCACACCATCCCGGTGTACCGCACCGCGCTGCCGCGGCCGTTGTTCGCGAGCTGCGGGTGGCGGTAGTGCGAGCGCTGCGCGTGGTGCTGCTCGTTGCGCATCGTCGCGACCACGCGTTCGAACGCGCCCCGCACCTCGGGCGTGAAGATGCTGCGGTCGCCGGTCTGCTTGTAGTAGTCGTAGGCGAACCAGATCGGGTAGAGCAGCGAGTCCACCTCGAACTTGTGCTCCACGACGTGGTAGTTCGACGAGAACGCGTTGGCGTACGGGTCGATGAGGATGTACTTGGCCTGGCGCGCCACCACGCCGCGCAGCTTTTGCTGGACCTCGCCGTCGTGCTGCGATAGCCCGATATATGGGCGGACCGTCGCGCTTGCGTCGCGGAGCCACTCGGCCTCGATGTCGCCGGTCGACACATAGGTCGTACCGTCACGCTGGGCGAGCGCGTGGCGCTGGATCGTTTCGTCGTACGCGGTGAGATAGATTCGATCCAGTTTCGCGTTGAGCGTGGGGCTGAGCGTCAGACCCTCCGCCGCGCGCGCCGGAACAGCGGTGCCGATAACCGACACGGCGAGAAGCAATGCGAGAAACCGGCCGACGACGCGATTCAGCAACTCATTATCCGTATCGGCACGTTTCCGTAGTACCATAAACCGGGAACGTAATCACTCCCGCCCCCGTCCGTCCGAGGCCCTCGATGAATATCCGCCGCGCCGTGGCCGTCGCCGCGTTCGCGCTCCTCACCGCAGTCGCGGCATCCGCCGCGGCGGCCCGCGCGGATCAGGCCTATGCGGTGGAAGGACGCGACGTTTTCCGCCTCGGCAACGGGGACTCGAAGAGCAAGACGGTCTATCGCGGCGTCCAGCGGCTGACCGTTTCGCGGAGCGCGAACGGCGCGACGACGTACATAGCCCGGGTCGAATACGACAAGGACGGTGAAGGCGGGAGGCAACACCAGCGCGCTTCGTTCACCTCCACGCTCCTCCCCTCGGGCGAGCAGAAAGACGGTCCGTCGTCGGATCCGGATTATCTCACCGTGCTCAATCAGCCGTTCGCGGTGCAACTGGACGCGCCGACGATGCGCGATCTCGCGCACGTGAAGCGGCCCGTGCCCTTCGATTTTCCGTCGCCGATGACGGCGGCGAAGCTGCACGGGACGCTGCGCCGGCTTCCCGACGCGCTCGTCAGCGGATCGCGCGCGATGGGGATCGCGTTCGAGGCGAAAGGGCCGCTGCACGGGGCGCTGCCCGACCGCCCGGGGATGGCGCTCGCCGGCATCGATCACGATGAAGGGGACGGCGTACTACGATTACGCCACCGCACTGCTGGTCGCGCTCGACGCGACGTTGGCGATCGACGGCAACATCGACGACAGCGCGCACCGCGCGCCGGTCTCGATCGTGTACGCGCGGTCGATCCGCTCCGCGCCCAGGCCAGGAGTCGGCCCGCGTGGTCCCTTCCCGCCGGCCGGACCTAGCCGAGGGCGAACAGGCCAAAGAAGGGAACAGCCGCAACCGGCGCTCGTCCGAGTCCGGTTGAGGACCCTGATGAGTGCGCTCGCAGCACCGATCTTCGGAGATCACTACCGCGTGACCGCACCGGCGGCGGTTTCTCAGCCCGTTCCGGGCCCAGAAACCTTCGAGTCGATCGTCGACGACTTCCAGCGCCGGCTCTACGGCTTCGCCTTGCGCATGACCGGCAACCGCGAGGACGCCGAGGAGATCGTGCAGGACGCCTTCGTGCGCGCATACCGAGCGCTCGCCAAGATGGACCCCCAGCAGCGCGCCGAGTTGCGCCTGCAGCCGTGGCTCTACACGATCACGCTCAACGTCACGCGCAACCGCCTGCGCTCGAAGCGGCCCACCAACGTCGCGCTCGACGCGCTCGCCGATCCGGATGCGCTGCTCAACGAAACGCAAGAAGGCCCCGACCAGCCGGAGCAGATCGTCGATCGCGCGGCCGATATGATACTCGTGGAGCAGGCGCTGTTACAGCTCCCGATGCACTTGCGCGCCGCCGCCACGCTACGCTTCATCGAGGGACGAAGCCATCCCGAGATCGCCGAGATCCTGAACCAGCCGATCGGCACGGTGAAGTCGCACGTCCACCGCGCGGTGCGTATCCTTCGCCGTATCCTCGGACCCCAAGTCGGGCGCATCGTTCCGATCGATCGTCCCGCCGCCACCGAGGAAGAGGAGTAACCCCCATGCGCTGCGCCGACGTCGAACGACTTTGGGACGAGATGCGCGAGGGGGTCGAACCGCAGCGCGAACACGTTCTGGCTCATCTCCACGCGTGCCCCGAGTGTCAGGAGATCTACCGCGAGAACGAGGGCATCGCGTACTGCCTCACCTGCCTGCCGCCCGTCGAACCGCCGCAGAGCCTGGTGCCGAAAATCCTCGACCACATCAAGCTCACGGTCAAGATCGTCGCCCCCGACTCGATCACCACGGTCGAGTCCCCAATCGGCCGGCTCTACGTGGCCTTCCGCCACAGCGGCATCACCGCCGTGGCGCTCGACCGGGGCGAAGGCGAGGAAGCCGTGCTCGCCAAGCTGCAGCGCCGCCTCGGCCGCGGCCTGATCCAGTCGCAGACCCCGCAGTGGGTCAGCGACACCGTCGCCGCCTTCTTCCGCACCCACCGGCCCGACCTCGGCAGGGTGGACATCAGCGAGCTCACCCCATTCGACCAGTCGGCACTGCGCGCCGCCGCGACGATCCCGCCGGGCGAAGTCCGTTCCTACAGCTGGATCGCCGAGTCGATCGGCCAGCCCAGCGCGGCCCGCGCGGTCGGCCGCGCGATGGCCCGCAACCCCGTCGCGCTGCTCTACCCGTGCCACCGCGTCGTCGACGCGACGGGCGCGCTGCACCAATACGCCTACGGCGTCGAACTCAAGGCGCGTTTGCTCGAGCTCGAAGGCTATCGGGTGCCCGTCCGCCGCTGACCGCGCAATCTCCGCAATAGCCCGCAGGAGAATGTGAAAACGATTCGCGAAAGCGCACGTCACGATACGTCCGCAGACCCTTCAGACCAGAGACGAACGAAGGTTAACAGGCGGACAAGAGGAGGTGGTCATCGTTACTACAGACGGTCCCAAACAGTGTCTCACGATGATCGGAGGGCTCCGGACCTAGTCCGGGCCTCCGCGAACGAACCAACCTTGTCCGCCGCCCCACCGGGGGCGGCTTTTTTTGTCCCGTAGCGACAACAGGTCCCTTGGTTTTCTCGCAGAAAACCTCGGGTTCGTGTCCCGGCGGCCAATTGCTTGAACGATTCCAACGAGCGCGATCCGCGCCTGTTCGCGATCCCCGATACGCACGGGCACGCGAAGGGCGAGCATAAACCCTACGCGGAGGAACGCCCGCTCCCGCTGACCGCACGGATGTTGTTCCTGTGGTTCTATCACGCGTGCCGGCGCGGCTACCCGCGCTTCCTCATGGTCGCGGACCACATGAACTACCTCACGTTCGAGGATCCGGCCGCGGTGAATCTGGTGCGCCGGGCGCTCAAGCTCGCGCAAGCCGGTGATCTCTACGGCGCGGCCGAGACCGCCACGGTGGACGTCGGACACGCCGCCGTCGTGAGCGAAGGGCTGCGGCGTGGGATGCGCTACTCGATCGGCGCCGAGGTGGACAACGACCCGCGCTCGCGTCCCGACGCGCAGAACATCGTCGACGCGATGCGGCCCGACGCCATCATCCGCTCGGTCCACTTCATCCCGATCGCCCACCCGGTGCTCGGCGAGAATTGGCCCTGGCCGTTCGACAACCCCGAGTTCCAGGATCTCTTCGAGACGGTCGGCACCGAGCAGACGTGGGAGACCTACGTCAACGCGCTCGTCGACGCGATCGAACGGCTGCCGGGGCACATCGTCGGCCACTTCTTCGTGCCCGCGGTGTTCGGGCACTGGCCCGACGACGCGAAGCTCGACCAGTACGAAGACCGCGTGCTCGACGCCGCCGGGGCCCGCGGGATGGCGGTCGAGTTCAACACGCGCTTCCTCTACCGCGATCACACGGATGAGGAGAAGCAGCGTTATATCGACGCCAACAAACGGTTCTTGCGCAAGGCGCGCGACCGCGGCGTGATGATCTCCATCGGCTCGGACGCGCATTCGCCCAAGGACCAGGGCGGTGCGTTCTCCACCGTGCTCGACGTGCTCGACGAGCTCGAGATCAACGAAATCGTATTCCCGCTCGCCGGCACGCTGCGGCGCGTCGCGCTGCGTGTGGTTCGCGAGCCCGAACCTGACCCCGTGCCGGTCCCCGAACCCGTTCCGGAGCCGCAGCGCGCCCACGAGCGCGCCGCGACCGCAAGCGACGACCCGGCCGCCGAGCCCGCGAAGCCCGTTCGCAAGGCACGGCCGAGCGCGAAAGCGACGCGGCCGCCCGAGACGTCGCCCGAACGCCCGCGCGAGCGCCCAGAGACCGCGGCGGCGGCCGAACCGCCGCCGTCCGAACCGCGTCCGAAGGCCTCAGAGACGGACGCGTCCAGCGCGGGCGACTCCCACGCCCCGCCGGCCTCGGCCCACGATGCGGCCCCGTCGAACGGCGCGACGTCCCGCCCGGCGCGGCCGCCTCGCGCCCGCAAGAGCCGCGCGAAGCCGAAGCCCGACGCCTCCGCCGAGACCGCGCCGGAACCGGTGCCGACGTCGGAGCCCGAACCGGAGCCTCACCCCGTACCGGCACCCCCGCCCGGGCCGGCGCCGAAACCCGTACCGAAGCCCAACCCCACCCCGAAGCCCGACCCCACCCCGGATTCGACGCCGACGCCGGACCCGGTTCCTCACCCCGAACCGGCGCCGAAGCCCGACCCGCCGCCCGAGCCGGTCGGGAAAGCCGCCGGCGCGAAGCCGCCCGCTGCAAAGTCGGCAGGCAAAGCGCCCGCACCGAAATCGCCGCCGCCCAAGCCGGCCGCGAAGAAGCCCGTCGCGGCCAAGCCGGCCGCGGCGAAGTCTGCGCCGGCAAAGGCCTCGGCGAGTGCCCGAACGGCCAAACCGGCGGCGGCGAGCTCCAAGAGCGCGCCTGCGCGGACGGGGCCATCGAAGGCCGGGCCCGTGAAGGCCGGCACGAAGAAGACCGCGCCCGCCAAGGCGCCCGCGAAGAAGACGGCGCCAGCGCGCGGCACGGCCAAGAAGGCCGCCCCGGCGAAAAAAACCGTGCCCGTGAAGAAATCGCCGGCGAAGAAAGCGAAGCCGGCGCGCGCGGTCGCCAAGAAGGCCGCGCCGAAGAAAGCTGCCGCGAAGAAAGCGCCGCCCGCGCGCAAAGCGCCGGTTCGCAAAGCGGCCGCCAAGAAGACCGCGAAAAAGACGGCGGCGAAGCGTCGTTAGGAGGGATGCCCTTGCGTAGACTCGTGATCGGTGCGTTCGCATGCGCGCTGTCCGTGAGCGCGTGCTCGAAAGTCGGCGATATCAGCACCACCGGCGGAACGACGCGCGCGGCGGGGACCGTCCCGGGTGAGCTGCGCGTCGCGACGCAGCGCTCGCCCAACACGCTCAACCCGATCTTGTCGGCGAACACGACCGAAGGTTTCGTCAACCGGCTGTCGTTCGACACGCTGGTGAGCGTCGACGCCGCCGGCAAGAACACCGTGCCGATCCTCGCCACCGAAGTCCCCACGCCGGCCAACGGCGGGATCAGCAAAGACGGTCTGACGATCACGTACCACCTGCACTCCGGCGTCAAGTGGCACGACGGCGTGGCGTTCAGCAGCAAGGACGTCAAGTTCACGTGGCAAGCGATGATGAACACCGCGAACAACGTGAACGCGCGCGTCGGCTACGAGGACGTGCAATCGGTCGACACACCGGATGCGAACACCGTGGTCTTCCATCTCAAGCACAAGTTCGCGCCGTTCGTCGACAGCGTGTTCGCCGAGAGCGACAACCCGGTCTGCATCCTGCCGGAGCACGTGCTCTCGAAGTTCGCGAACCTCAACCGCATCCCGTTCAACCAGCAGCCGATCGGCACGGGACCGTTCAAGGTGGCGCGCTGGATTCGCGGCGACCACATCGAGCTCGTCGCCAACGACGACTACTTCCTGGGCAAACCGAAACTCCGCCGGATCGTCGTGCGCGAGATCCCCGACGAGAACACGTCGCTCAACGCGCTGCGCTCGCACGACGTCGACTATATCTTCGAGGCCTCGCCCGAGCTGTACAAGACGATCAAGGCACAGGGCAACACCGACATCAACGTCGTGCTCAACGACAAGCCGCAGACGCTGCAGATGCTGGTGAACACGTCGCGTCCGCCGCTGGACGACGTCCGCATCCGCCGTGGGCTGGCATACGCCATCGACAAGCAGGCGCTGGTCGACAAGAACACGGGCGGCAGCGCGGTCGTGGCTTGGGCGGATCAGCCGCCCTTCCAGTGGTCGTACACGGACGACGTGATGAAATACCCCGCCGACGCCGCCAAGGCGCGCGCGCTGTTCGCCGAAGCGGGCTACACGCCGGGGCCCGACGGCATCATGCGCAAGAACGGGAAGCCGCTGTCGTTCACGCTCAGCTACAACGTCGAGAACGCGACGCGCCGCCTCGTCGCCGTGCAGGTGCAGGCGATGTTCAAGGCCGTGGGAGTCGACGCGCAGATCAAGACCTATCCGGCCAATTTGCTGTTCGCCACGTACGGGCAAGGCGGGATTCTGACCACCGGCAAGTACGACCTCAACATCTCGGGCTGGATCGCGGGGCAGGATCCAGACGACCACTCCGAGTTCGCGAGCGATCAGATCCCCAAACCGTCGCACCCGGACGGCGTGAACTACTCGCGCTACCAGAACGCGGAGATGGACGCCGAGCAAAAAGCCGCGCTCGCGAGCTACGACCAAGCTGTGCGCAAACCGCACTACGTCAAGATCCAGCAGCTCTTGGCGCGCGATCTGCCGATCATCTACATCTGGTTCCCGCGCCAAGCGCAGCCGATCGTTCCGGACTTCAAAAACTTCGCGCCCAACCCGGTCAACGAGTCGTGGAACGCGTACCAGTGGGAAATCTGATGGAGGCAGCGCCGTAGTGTTCGACGAGCCGTCCTCCAGCCCGATCGCGCGCATCCCGGAGCTGCGCTGGCTGCGCGGCGTCATCATGGAGAAAGCGCTGACCCGCGGCGACTACCTGCTCTCCGGCGGGGCGCGCAGCGATTACTACATCGACAAGTTCAAGCTGTTCGCCGACCCGCACGTGCTGCGCCGCATCGCGCGCATGTTTGCGCCGATCATCTCCGAGATCAACCCGGACGTGATCGGTGGAACCGAGTTGGGCGGCGTCATCATCGCCACCGCAGTCTCGCAGATGACCGGCCTGCCGATGATCGTCGTGCGCAAACAGCCCAAGCAGTACGGCGCGTTCGCCGAGGAGTACGTCGAGGGCCCGTTCGTGCGCGGGCAGCACATCCTGCTGCTGGAGGACGTCGTCACCAGCGGGCGCGAGCTGCTCACCGCACAGCGGCGGCTCGAAGAGCTGCACCTCAAAGTCACCCCGCACGCCGTCGTGTCGCGCGGTTTGGCGCCGGTCAGCTCGCTGATCCAGTTCTCGCTGCCGCGCGGCGAAGGCGGCCCGCGGCAGAATTAGGCCGAATTGGTCGCGAGATCGAACGTGCGGTGGTCGTCGGCGACGAGGATCTCGCCGCGAAAGATCGCCTGCGCCGCTTCGTCGAGATCGCGGGACGTCGATTCCGCGCCGTAGTGTGACAGCACCAAACGGCGAACGTTCGCGTCGCGCGCCATCGCGGCCGCGTCGGCGGCCGTCGAGTGACCCCGCAGGCCTTGTTCCACCGCGCCGTGCAGCAGCGTCGCCTCGCACACGAACACGTCGCACTCGCGCGCGAGCGCGACGACGCGCTCGTCCGGGGCGGTGTCGGCCGAATACGTGACGCTCGCGCCGTCGCGCTCCCAGCGCATCGCGAACGCCGGGATGTAATGCGCCGTGTGCGCGAAGCGCACCGTCGCGCCCTCGATCGCGAGCGGTTGCGACGGGTCGTATTCTTGCAAGTCGAACACATCATCCAGAAATGCGCCCGGCTCGCTGGGAAACGCGGCGACGAATGCGCGCAGCATCGCCAACCCGCCGGGCGGAAGGTATACGGGGAGCTTGCGCGCGCGGCGCCGCGGACCGTATTTTAGGGCGTAACGCAGCGGGACCAAATCGATGAAATGATCCGCGTGCATGTGGCTGATCACCACCGCGCCGAGTCGGTCGTAGTCCGCGTGGCGCCGGAGGTTGGCAAACGCGCCCGTGCCGAGGTCCATGACGATCGGCGTCTCGCCGTCGTCGACGAGGTACGAGCTGCACGCACGATCGGGCCGCGGGATCGACGAGCTCGACCCGGCGATCGTCAGCCGGGCCGTCGCGGTCAGAGCGATCGGACTGCCTCGAGGACGGCGGCGGCGTGGCCTTCGACGGACACGCGCGGCCAGGTCTTCGCGACGGTTCCGTCCGCGCCGACGACGAACGTCGACCGCTGGATGCCGACGCTCTTCTTCCCGTACATGTTCTTCTCGACGATCACGCCGAACGCGTCGCAGATGGCCGATGAGGTGTCCGCGAGCAGCGGAAAATTGAGCGAGTATTTGTCGGCGAACTTCTTCTGCGCTTCGACTGTGTCACGGCTCACACCGACGATGTCGGTGCCGGCCGCATTCAAATCGTCCGTGAGGTCGCGAAACGCTTGCGACTCGGCCGTGCAGCCCGGTGTGTCGGCTTTCGGATAGAAATAGACCACGAGCTTGCGGTCTTTGAAACCGCGCAGCTTCACGCTGCGGCCGTTTTGGTCTTGCGCGCCGACGTCCGGAACCTGCGCACCCGCTTCGAGCACTGAACCTCCTTCGATGTTGCAGGGTGGTTTCCACCCACTTGTCAGGTGGTTTCCACCCGCTCAGGTCGTCCCCGCCGCGACCGCTTCCTCGCTCCCCGGCCGGTGTACGTTGAACTGCGAGAGTGGTACGAGGTAGAGAATCCGGTCGTGCGGCTCAGCGTCCGTGAAGACGTCGATGTGGTGGAAGGCGCCGTTCCGCCACGCACAGAGCGGGATGGATTTCTCCGGCGGAGGCGGTTGAGTCTCCTGTACCTCGACGCGTTCGGCTAGGCTATAGATCTCGTCGCCCAGCTCGATCCGCCCGCGGGTCTTCGGATGGCTCGAAATCATCGCGAACACCGGCGCGGCGAGCGCCGACGCCGAGTACGTGCTGATGCCCTCGAAATTCTTCTCGATGGACTTCGCGAAGAGCGGCTCCTGAACGCGCATGACCACCGGAACGGCGTCGTTTCGAGCGAGCACCCCGAGCGCGATCTCCAGGTTGGCGGTGTCGCTGTCGGTCGCGGCGATTGCGGCCCGTGCCTGCGAGATATTGCAAAGGTCGAGCGTCGCGTCGCGCGTCGCGTCGCCGGTGACGAGCTCGATCCCGCCTCGGTTCGACATCTTCACGAGCGCCGGATCGGGCTTGAGCTCCACCACGACGACGCGGCGGCCGAGCGAGAGCAGATACTCCACGACGCGCGTCCCGACGTTGCCGCAGCCGAACACGAGAACGTGGCCGCGCGTGCGAATCCGCCGCAGACCTTGAAGCGCGGTGATCTGCGCGCGGGTGAGCGCGCTCGTCGCGAACGCGATGAAGATGCCGATCACCGTCACGCCCGTGAACATCAGCAAACCGGACCAGATCATTGCGGCCGGGCTCGGGGACCCGATCCGCGTCCCACCCGGCTGCAGCGGCGTGATGTCGCCGTAGCCGGTACTCGTGAAGGTCGTCGCGACGAAATAGAACGCTTTGACGTAATCGAGGTTCAGCGCGGCGGCGAAATACACGACGGCCAGCATGAAGACGATCGCGGCCCCGGTCGCGACGAGGATCGACACCCGGTACGCCACCCAGAGGCTCCGCAGCCACCCCATGATGCGGGTTCGGAACCGAACGACGGCGGTGCGGAACGGAGCCCGGCGGCCGTCGCGCCGGACCGCGCGCGCCGCCGGGCCGTGCACATGCGCCGCCGCGAGCCGCCCGATGCTGGCGAACACCGTCACCTCGTCGTCGTCCGCGAACCGGTGCGAGCGGGGGAAATTGCACGAGCCGTTCAGCGCGACGACGCGCGCGCAGAGCTGATGCTGCGCCGCGCTCGCCGCGAGCCCGGCGACTCGAAGCTCTGACGCGGTGCGCGTGGCGAACGCGGCCAGCACGCCTTCGGGATCGGGAAACCGCAGCGCGCCGAAGCAGCCCGGGTCGAGCGCGGCCGCCGCGAACGCCGCCGCCGAATGTGAGGCCAGCGAGAGCACGGAGCATTTGGTCAGCTTCTCTTCGAGCTTGACCCCGAGGGTGCGATTGAACTGGCGCATCACGATGCGGATCTCGGGGTTGATTTCGCGCGCCTTCAGTGCGACCTGAAGGTTCAGCCGGTCGTCGTCGGAGAGGACCATGATCGCCGCGGCGTCGGCCGCGCCGGCGTGCCGCAGCGCGGCGTCGTCGTCGGGCGCGCTGAAAATGTATCGGCATCGCTCGCCGGCTGCGGCCAGCCGCGCCGCCAGCTTCTCGTCGTGCCTCCAGACGACCGCCACGCGGTGTCGATGCCTGTCGAGCAGCTCCTCGCACACGCGGGCCGCGAGGCCGTCGCCGCCCACGACCAGAACCAGAGGGACCGCACTCATGTCATCGTCTTCAGCACAAACAGCGCACCCGCTCGCCGAGCGTCTCATCGCCCGCATCCGCGAGCATCCGCTCGACGGACCGGTGATCGAGGTAGGCACCGGTTCGGGGCGCAACACACGGGCCCTCGTCGATGCTCACATCCGCGTGCTGAGCGTGCCGGACAGCACGCCGTACACGCAGTTGCCCGGGAGGCGTGAAGAATACGGCGCGGCTATGTCGACCCATGCGTACTTGCACGGCACGAGCGCGAAGCTGCGCGCCGGGATCGCCGAGCTGCGGCGCGTGCTGCGCCCGAACGCGCCGGTGTTCATCACGCTCGGATCGTTCAAGGACGCGCGCTACGGCCTCGGCATCCCATTCGACGAGCGCAGCTTCGCGCCGGGCGAAGGCGCGGAGCTCGGCATCCCACACGCGTACTTCGACCACGACGGCGTGATCGAACTGATGCTCGGCTTTGCGATCGAGTCGATGGAGGAGGTCGACGTCGACGAGATCGCCGGCCGCTGGGCGCACGGCGGCGACGACGAAGTCGTCGGCAGGGTGCATTGGTTCGTGGCCGCTCGCCGCGACTAGTCGCGTTTGGTGGCGATGAGGTCCTGCATCGGGCTCGACGCGTTGGCGTAGAGCCGCTTCTCCATCCGCCCGGCGAGAAACGCGTCGCGGCCGGCTTCCACCGCGAGCCGCATCGCGCGCGCCATGCGAACCGGGTCGTTCGCCGCCGCGATCCCGGTGTTCATCAGCAGCGCGTCGACGCCAAGCTCCATCGCGAGCGCCGCGTCTGATGCCGTGCCGACGCCGGCGTCCACGATCACCGGCACGTTCGCGCGCTCCTTGATGATGCGGATCGAGTACGGGTTGCAGACGCCGAGGCCGCTGCCGATCGGCGCGGCGAGCGGCATCACGGCCGCGCATCCGACTTCTTCGAGGCGCTTGCACGCGACCGGATCGTCGACGATATACGGCAGCACCGTGAATCCTGCGCGCACGAGCTCTTCCGCGGCGAGGATCGTTTCGCGCGTGTCGGGATAGAGCGTCTGCGGATCGCCGATCACCTCGACTTTGATCAAGTCGGTGCCGAGCGCTTCGCGCGCGAGCTTGGCGGTGAGCACCGCGTCCTTGGCGGTGTAACAGCCGGCCGTGTTCGGGAGCAGCGTCATCCGCGCGCGGTCGATGTAGTCGACGAGCGTCTTGCCGCTCTTGTCGTCGAGGTGCATGCGGCGAATCGCTACCGTCACGACTTCGGCGCCGCTCGCGAGATGCGCGTGCTGCATGATCTCGAGCGACGGGTACTTGCCGGTGCCGACGAACAAGCGCGACGTGAATTCGTGCTTGCCGATCTTCAGCGTGTCGGTTTGCGTCTGCATGCGTCAGCCTCCCGCGACCGCGACGATGATCTCGAGCCGGTCGCCGCCGTGCAGCACCGTGGCCGCATGGCGCGTGCGCGGCACGACGTCGTCGTTGAGCGCGACGGCGGTACCGTCGCGGCGCACGCCGAGCGCTCCGAGGAGCGAGTCGAGCGTCGCGCCGTCCGCCATCTCGCGGAGCTCGCCGTTGACCGTGATCGTCACGCCCTTCCGTTCGCGGCGGCGGTCGCGGCCTCCGTTCCGGCGCGTGCCGGCGCGAACGGCGCCAGCGCGCTCGCGTCGCCGTTCGCGACGAGGTCCGCGATCAGGCGCGCGGTGATCGGCGCGAGCAGGATACCGTTGCGAAAGTGCCCGCTCGCGACGACGTAGCCCTCGAGCGCGGACGGACCGAGATACGGCCGGCCGTCGTGCGAACCTGGCCGCAGCCCGGCCCACGTCTCGACGACGGCGAAGCTCGCCAGCGCGGGCGCGACCGCGAGCGCCGCGTCGAGCAGATCGTGCACCCCCGCCGCGGTGACGCGCGCGTCGAACCCGCGCGCCTCGACGGTCGCGCCCACCAGAAGCCGCCCGTCGCCGCGCGGCACGAGGTAACGATGGCCTAGCCACACGACCGAGCGCACCGCATCGCGGGGCACCGCGAGTGCGAGCATCTCGCCCGCGACGGGCCGCACCGGTATGCGCGCTCGGTCGGGAACGCCGGCCAGTTCACCGGCCCACGCACCGGCGGCGTTGATCACCGTCGCGGCGGTCGCGAAACCATGCGCTGTGCGCACGCCGCGCACGCGCCGCACGTCGCACTCGAGCGCGAGCTGTTCGACGCGCGCGAAGCGCACCCCGAGCGATTCGCACGCCGCGAGCAGTGCGCGCCCGAGCCGCCGGTTGTCGACTTGCGCCTCGTTCGCGACGAAGAGCGCGCCCGCGAGATCCTTCGCGAGCATCGGCTCGCGCGAGAGCACGTCGCCGCGGTCGAGCATCGACACCTCGCCGCCGTTGGCGCGAAAGGTCTCAGCGTGCAACGCGAGCTCGGCGAGCTGCGCACGGTCCAGCGCGACGTGCAGCGTGCCGTCACGCCGATAGCGCGCATCGACGCCGGTCCGTTCGCGCAGCTCCGCAACGAACTCCGGGTACATCGCGAGCGAATCGCGGCACAATGCGAGCATCGCCACGTCCGGCGTGGCCTCGCTGAACGGCGCCAGCATCCCGGCCCCGGCCCACGACGCCGCACGCGCCGGTTCGTCGCGGTCATACACTGTCACGGCGACATCGCGTTTCGCGAGCTCGTACGCGATGCCCAAACCGATCAGTCCCGCGCCGACGACGATGACGTCAGACATGGTCGTCACCGGCTACATGCCGGTGTACACCGGGCCTTCGCCGCCTTGGGGT
>CAWBTJ010000039.1:0-22178 GCA_963791645.1 Vulcanimicrobiota bacterium
AACGCCCGTTGCGGCTCCCCGCGATTTTCGTCGTACTAGAGCAGCGACAGCGCGGTGGTCACCGCGAGGCGATGGGCGGCGATCCGCTCGTCCCACGGGCGCGGTCGCGGCGTCTCGAACGTGAGCCCGGCCGGCGTGCCGCGGTACATCAGCGCGAGGGTGCTGGGCAGCCCGTCAAACGCGGCCATCTCGGCTTCGTAGTCGACGAGCACGGCGCCGCGCTCGAGCCGGTACATCGCATCGGCGCTGAACCCGGGCGGCGCGCCGAGGTCGAAGCCACTGTCGATCGTCTGCACGGACACACCCGCATCGTCCAGCGCGCGCAGGATCGCGGGCGAGAACAGGGGCGCGAAGCCGGGCCGCAGCGGCTCGTAGACGTAGCAGCCTTCCGCCTCGAAATCCTCGTGGAGATCGAGCGCGAACGTGAAGCGCCGGTCGCGGTTGGCGGTGAAGACGGCGCGGGCCTCGGGCGTCGTCCCGCCGCGCGAGAAGCTGCGGTTGACGTCGTTGCCTTCGGCGTTGCCGCGCGTCCCCGCCGCATAGCCGGTCGGGTTCAGGCACGGCCAGACGCGGTATGCGAAGCGGCTGTCGAGCAACCCGTCGCGGACCAGCGACAGCAGCGCCCACGGCGCGGCGGGCTCGTCGCCGTGGACCCCGGCCGAGAGCGAGACGGTCGGAGCGGTCGCGTCACCCAGCTCGGCGACCAGCAGCGTGCGCGGCGCCCCGACGCACGCGATCTCCCGGACCCGCACCCCGCGCCCGCGAAGCTCGCGCCAGGCAGACGCAAGCTCGACGTAGGGCGGCGGCTCGGTCACGCTAGTCCAACGGCTTCCCGGTGATGGATGCATCCAACAGCTCGACCGGGTGCGCGGCGCGCAGCGTCACGCCACGCTCGCGCAGGATCGATTGCATCTGCAGCGTGCAGCCCGGGTTCGCGCTGGCGACGAGGTCGGGCGCGACGCGCTGGACGTTGTCGACTTTGCGCACGCCGATCTCGTGCGCCGACTCCGGTTCGAACAGATTGTACGTGCCGGCGCTGCCGCAGCACTGGTCGCCGTCAGGAATTTCTAGCAGCTCGAGTTGCGGGATCGTGCGCAAGAGATCGCGCGGCTGCGCGCGGACGCGTTGCGCGTGCGCGAGATGACACGCGTCGTGATACGCGACGCGCAGCGGGAGCGGCTTGCGCGGCGCGCGCGGCTCCAGCGTCGCGAGATATTCGTTGATGTCGCGAACCTTCGCGGCAAACGCTTGGGCGCGTTCACGCCACGCCTCGTCCTCGAGCAGCAGGTCGCCGTACTCCTTGAGCGTCGAGCCGCAGCCCGCCGCGTTGATCAGGATCGCGTCGACGTGTTCGTTCTCGAAGCTCGCGATCAGCGCGCGCGCGAAGTTCTTTGCCTCGCCGGGCCGGCCGCTGTGGAGCGAGAGCGCGCCGCAGCAGCCCTGCCCGCGCGGCACGACGACCTCGCAACCCTCGGCGCTGAGCACGCGGATCGTCGCCGCGTTGACGCGCGGAAAGAACGCGCGTTGGACGCAGCCCGCGATCAGCGCGACACGCGCGCGGCGCCCTGCCTTCGCGAACGTAAGATACGGCAACGACGCGAACGCATCGCGAAGCTTGATCGGCGGCGCCATGGTCACGAGCTGCCGCAGCCGTGCAGGAACGAACTTGCCGAGCGGGCCGGCCACTGCACGCGACAAGCCGAGCTTCGTCCCGAGCCACAATCCCGGAATCATCGCGCGGAGTCGCTTCGGATACGGAAACAGCGCGAACACGAGCTCGCGAAACGCACGATCGCCCGCGGGCCGGGTGATCGCGTCTTCGACTTTCGCACGGGTCGCTTCGATCAGCAGGTCGTAGCGCACGCCGGACGGGCACGCGGTAACGCAGGCCATGCAGCCCAGACACGCGTCGATGTGTCCCGCGACGAGATCGTCTAGGGGGATGAGCCCGTCCTCGACGCCCTTCATCAAGTCGATGCGCCCGCGCGGCGAGTCCATCTCCTCGCCCCACGAGTTGTACGTGGGACACGCCGGCAAACAAAACCCGCAGTGCACGCAGTCCGCGATGAGGTCGCGGTAACCGCGCTTGGAGGCGTCGGGATCGTGCGCGAGCGGATCGGTGACGGGGACGGACACTAGGAGCCCTCCGGGCGGCGACGGGCGTATCGGCCGTAGGCGGCACGCTGTGGTTTCGACGAAATCGAATCCACTAGAGGCCTCCGATGAAGCGGCCTGGGTTGCACAAACCGTGCGGGTCGAAGTTGTGCTTCATCGCGCGCATCAGCGCGAACGAGGGCGGCGGCGGACCCCACGCGTCGATGGCGCCGCGCGCTTCGTCTGGCATCGCCGCGATCACGACGTTCCCCGCGCCGCGCGTCTCCGCCGCGACGCGCTCGCGCAAAATCATCGGCCAGTCGTTGCGCGTGCTGTCGATGCCATCCGCTGCGGGCGCATCGGCGTACGAGTGCAGCGCAACGCCGAGCAGCGGGTACGCGACCGGCACCGCCAGCGGCGGCGCTTGGGGGACCGCGCCGAGCAAGGCGGCGTCCGTCGACGGCGGCGCAGCGATCCGCACGCGCCACGCGCCGTCGCGGCGCACCGCGCGTTCGCGCTGCTCGTACGACTCGCGTTCGAGCTCGCTGAGCTCGCGCGCGCGCGCCGAACATGCCGGCGCGATGCCGTCCAACAGCGTCGTCATCTGCGCGTCGACGCCGCGCTGCGTACCGCTGATGCTGATTACGAGCGTGTCGTAGTTGTACACTGCGACCGATTCCGGCTCGAGCTGGTGTTGCAGGAGCGCGCGCGTCGCCGCGGCGACGTCGTTCGCATCCTCAAACGTCAGCGCCGCAGCGCGCGTCGTCTGCGCGATCGGGTACAGGCGGAACGTCACCGTCGCGATCGCGCCCAGCGTGCCGAGCGAGCCGACCATCAGCTTGGGCAGATCGAAGCCGGCGACGTTCTTCACCACCTTGCCGCCGCCGCGCGCGCGCACGCCGTCGGGCCGCACGATGCCGACGCCGACGATCAGGTCTTTCGCCGTGCCGTAGCGCTGGCGGCGGCGCCCGTACGCGTTGGTCGCGACGAGGCCACCCACGGTGGAGCGCGTTCGGTCCGCGACGTCGAGCGGTAGCATCTGGCCGTGCTGTTCGAGCACGCGGTCGAGCTCCGCGAGCGTGATGCCCGCCTCGACCGTAATCGTCTGGTCTTCGGGCGTGTAGTCGACAACCGCGTCGAGCGCGGTCATGCGGACGACGGTGTCCAGCGAGCGCGGTGCGTTGCCCAGCTCGAGGTGCGTGCCGCCGCCGACGAACGCGAACGTCTTGCGCGCATCGTGCAGCTCGCGCACGATCTGCGCCAGCTCGTCGATGCTGCGCGGCGTCACGACGTCGCGCGGCACGACGCCCGCGACCGCGATCGTCGTCATCCGCGGCCCGCTTCGCCGGTGGTCTCCGTGGCGTGCGCGACGTACGCGCCCGGCTTGTCGCCGCACAGGCGCGGCGTCGGAAACACTTTGTCCGGGTTGAAGCGCTGCTCCGGATCGAACGCCGTGCGCACCGCCTGCATCGTCGCGAGGTCGTCGGGACTGAACTGTTCGCCCAGATAGCACAGCTTGTCGTGGCCGACGCCGTGCTCGCCCGTCACCGAGCCTCCGTAGCGCAGGCAGATGCGCAAGATCTCGCCCGCGACGTGCTCCGCTTTGTGCTCCTGCCCCTCGATGCGCGCGTCGTAGAGGACGAGCGGGTGCAGGTTGCCGTCGCCGGCGTGGAACACGTTCGCGACGCGCAGACCTTCCTTCGCCGCGAGCGCGCTGATCTCGCGCAGCACCTTCGCGATCTCTTTGCGCGGGATCACGCCGTCCTGCACGTGATAGTTCGGCGAGATGCGGCCCATCGCCGCGAACGCGGCCTTGCGGCCCTTCCACGCGAGCAGCCGTTCCGACTCGTCCTTCGGCGCGCGTACGAGGATCGCGCCGGCCGCGCCGAGATGCTCGCGCGCGCGCGCCACGGTGTCTTCGACGTCGGCGTCGACGCCGTCGATGTCGATCAGCAGCAGCGCGCCCGCGTCGAGCGGCCAGTCGACGCCGGTCGCAGCGACGATCGCTTCGATCGCAAGCTGGTCGCACATCTCGATCGCCGCGGGCACGATGCCGGAGCCGATGATGCGCGACACCGCGTCGCCGGCTTCGTCGGTCGACGGGAACGTGGCGAACAGCGTCTGCGTGCGCTGCGTGGTGCGCAGCACGCGGACGAGCGCCTCCGTGATGATCCCGGTCATGCCCTCGCTGCCGACGACCACGCCGACGAGGTCGTAACCGAGCGCGTCGGGTTCGCCCGCGTGCGAGCCGAGCTCGACGACCTCGCCGTCGGGCAGCACGATCGTCAGCCCGAGCACGTGGTTGACCGTGAAGCCGTATTTCAGGCAGTGCGCGCCGCCGGAGTTCTCGGCGACGTTCCCACCGATCGTGCACACGCTCTGCGAGCTCGGGTCGGGCGCGTAGTAGTAGCCGTCGGCGGCGAGCGCGCGCGTGATGTCCAGGTTGATCACGCCCGGCTGCACGCGCGCGACGCGGTTGGCGAGGTCGACCTCGAGGATCTTCTTCATCCGCGACAGCCCGATCACGACGCAGCCCAGCGTCGGCAGCGCGCCGCCCGAGAGCCCCGTCCCGGCGCCGCGCGGCACGACCGGCATACCAAGGTCGCGGGCGAGCTTCACGCACGCCGCAACCTCGTCCGTCGAGCCCGGCAGCACGACGATCTCGGGCCGCACGCGATAGCCGAGCAGTCCGTCGCACTCGTACGTGCGCAGCTCGACCGGCGCGACGAACGCGTTCTTCGCGCCGACGATCGCGCCGAATCGCTGGTGCAGCGCATCGCCCGTCGCGGCCGGAACCGGCGAACCAGCCGTGGTCGTCACGACATCGTGCGTTCGGCCTCCGCCGCCGCCGCCCCCGGCGAGCGCCGAACGCGGCGGGCCTAGTCGCCAGCTCGTAGCCGCCGAACGCTTGCCTAGGCAGCGCCTGCGGCGCACGAACGCATCTCGGTCGCCGCGACGCGTTGAAGGCAACGTCATCGCGACGATCGGCGCGCATGCGGCTCGCTTCGGCCACGTGCAGATCGCCGACAGCCCGGACCGCCACGAACCGGGCACGGGCGAGCTCGCATACGAACGCATCCTGCCGGTGTTCGACGAAGTCGGATACGACGGTTGGATCGGACTCGAATACCGGCCGACGCAGGCCGTCCCCGCCACGTTTTCGTGGCTCGACGCATTTCGCACGCACGAGGGAGCCGCATCATGACGAGTCAGCACGACAGACCGGCGATCGGCTTCATCGGCCTCGGCATCATGGGCAAGCCGATGGCGCGCAATCTCGTCGGCGCGGGCTATCGGGTCATCGCGCTCAACCGCTCGCGCGGGCCGGTCGACGAGCTCGTCGCGCTCGGTGCCGCCACCGCGGCGACGCCGCGCGACGTCGCGGCGCAAAGCGACGTCGTCATCACGATGCTGCCGGATTCGCCCGACGTCGAGTCGGTCGTGCTCGGCGCCGGCGGGATCGTCAGCGGGATCCGCCCGGGCGCGCTGTGGATCGACATGAGCACGATCGCGCCCGCGACGACCACGCACGTCGCCGAGCAGCTCACGAAGCGCGGCGCGGAATCGCTCGACGCGCCGGTGAGCGGCGGCGAGAAAGGCGCGATCGACGCAGCGCTCTCGATCATGGTCGGCGGCAGCGCCGAAGCGTTCGCGCGCGCGAAGCCGATCTTCGACGCGCTCGGCAAGAACATCGTGCACGTCGGCGAGCTCGGCGCCGGCCAGGTGACGAAGGCGTGCAACCAGATCGTCGTCGGCGTGACGATCGAGGCCGTCGCCGAAGCGCTCGCACTGGCCCAAGCGTCGGGCGTCGACCCCGCGAAGGTCCGCGCGGCGCTGCTCGGCGGTTTCGCGCAGAGCAAGATCCTCGAGGTGCACGGCCAGCGCATGATCGATCGCGCGTTCACGCCCGGTTTCAAATCCAAGCTCCACCGCAAGGACATGAACATCGCCGCGAACGCGGGCGACGAGCGCGGGCTCGACCTCGGCGCCGCCAAGCTCGTGCGCGAACGCTTCGATGCGCTCATCGCGCGCGGCGACGGCGAGCTCGACCACAGCGCGCTGGCGTCGCTCTACAAACCGTAGGCGAGGTCGAGCAAGAGGCGCGCCTCGCCGCCGAACCGGCGGAGATATGCGGGCGGGAGCGCCGCCAGATCGCCGAGCGTGAACACTCCGAGCAAGCGCAGCCGCAACGCGACGTCGTCGTCGATGCTCAGAATCTCGAGCGGCGCATCGGCGACGAATGCCGCTTCGCGGCCAGGGGGGCAGACAGCGTCTGCGGCACGATGCGTCGCGACGGCGGCGACCAACCGATTCGCGCCGGCGCCGCAGCGCACGGTCAAGCCCAACGGCGCCAGCCGGTCGCGCGCCCGCCCGAACCACCGTTCCGGCCGGTCTCCGCGCGGGATCGTCACGAACGCCATCCCCGGGCCGTCGTCGTCGACCGGCGCCGGGAGCCGGGCGAGCACGTCCAGCACGCGCCGCCATGCTCGTGCCGCGCGCGGCGCGTCCTCGATCACTAGCGCCGCCCGCGGCACCAGCCGCGCCGCCACGTGGAGCGACATCCCGGGCCGCACGCCGCCTCGCGCGGCAGCGTCGCTCGCCTCGACGACGCGCCGCCGGGCGCGCTCGATCAAGAAGGCGTTCGCGTCAGTCGCGAGGGTGTGCCGCAGCGCCGCGGCGAGCCGAAAGCAGGGCAGCCGAAGGCCGACGGTCACCATCCCGACCCCGGGTTCGGGTGATGCATGGGACCATCACGGTATCGAACATACGTTCGATGGTCAAGAGGTCAAAGCTACTCCGCGGTCCAGGCGAAGAGCTCGCGCCGGGCATGCTTCGGGAAGCGCGCTTTCGTCTTGATCGCCTCCAGATAGCGCCGCTTGCCTGCCCGGTTGCCCTTTCCGATGAGCACCGCCCCGACGAAGCGGTCTTCGAGGAAATACAGCGCCCGGTACCAGCCCTTGTCGCGGTCGATCTCCATCTCGGTCTCGATGTCGTCGCGGTACTCGGGCGATAGTCCGAACTGCGTGATCGTCTGGCCGCTGAACACCAGCGACGAGTACTCGGGGACGGTGTCGAATTTCTTGCGGTCCGCGCCGGTGCCGGACGCTGCCATGTTGTGTGCGGCGAGCTTGCCGTGCGCGCCCGCGCTGTTCCAGGTCCCCATCCGGTAGTGCTGCTCGGCGATCGGATCGTAGAACTCCGCGCAGTCGCCCGCCGAGAAGATTCCGGCCACGTCCGTCTCGAGATGCTCGTCGGTAACGATGCCGGTCTTGGTGCGGATCGCCGTTCCGTCGCACAGCTCGGTGTTGATCGTCAGCCCGAGCCCGATGCCGACCAAGTCGGTGTCGATGGTCTCGCCGGTCGTCGTGACGACCTTGGCGACGACGCCGTTGGAGCGCACGTACTCGCGCACTTCCTCACCGAAGTGCAGGTGCACGCCGTCGGCGCGCGCGGCGTCGTGGAGCAGCTCGCCGGCGGCCTCGTCGAGCATTCGCCGCAGGAAGCGCGGCCCGCGGATGAGCCAGTGCGTCTCGACGCCGCGCGCGACGAACGCCTCGGCGAGCTCGTACGCGATGAACGAGCCGCCGACCGCGACCGCGACCTTGGCCGTCTCGAGCGCCTGCGAGATCGCTTTGGTCTCGTCCATGTACTGGAAGTTGTGCACGTTCGCTGCGCCCGCGGCGCCCGGTGCGGTAGCGGGGTTCGGCCGGCCGCCCGTCGCGATCAGCAGCGCGTCGTACGGTTCTTCGCGCCCGGCCGCGACGACCGTTTTCTCGTCGACGTTGAGCCGGTCGACGCGGGTCGAGAGGCGCAGGTCGATGCGCAGCTTCTCATGCCAGGCCACGTCGCGCATGATCACCTTTTGCTCGGTGACCTGCAGGCGGAGCATCGGCGGCAGCGCGATCCGGTTATAGAGACAATACGGCTCGTCGGCGAACAGCACGATCGAGCACGCCGGGTCGGCCTTGCGAAGTTGCTCCGCGCAGGTCGTTCCGGCAAAACCGTTTCCGACGATGACATACCGACGATCAGCCACGGAGCCTCAGATTAGAGCCCGAACCTCGTGAATCCCCGATTGGTCAACCTTCTCGCGAGCTTCATCCGCGGCAGCGGCGATTACGCGCTCGCACGGCTCGAGTTCAGCATGCGGTTCGGCGGGCGGCCCGCGCCGCCGCTGCTGGAGCGGCTCCCCGACGCGTCGGAGGCGACGCTGCGCGAGCGGTGGGACGAGATCGAGACGCAGCTCGGGGCGATCGTCGCCTTCGTGCGAGAGGTGGAATCGAGCTGGGCTGCGGAGGAACGGAGCGACCCCGCGTTCCGCTGGCTGCGCCGGACGGTGCGGGAGCTCGACCAATACGCCCGCGCGCTGCGCTGGGTTCTCACCGTCCACGGTGGGGATGCCGCGCCGTAGGAGACGAACGAGACCACATGGACTTCTTCAACAAGGCGATCGAGCAGGCGAAGCAACTGCAGCAGATCGCCGCCGACGCGCTGCAAAAAGGCGTCGACAACGCGCATCCACTCGTCAAAGACGCCGTCGCCAAGGCGCAGGACTTGCAAAAGACGCTGATCGAACAGGCGCCCGGCGTGACGGCGGCGGCGCAAGAACAATACAACGCCGCGCTGCACCACGCCGGGACGTTCATCGCGACCGGCAAGACCGTGCTCGAAGCGGGCGCCGCGCAGGCACAGCAAGGTTTGAGCGTATTCGCCGATCAGGCGGCGAAAGCGGCGGACGCCGCGCGCAGCGCGGTTCATGCCGCGACGGCACCGAAGGCCGACGCGGGGGTATCGGGCGCATCGGTCGGATCCGGCGCATCCGGCGGTACCGACGCGTCCGGAGTCCCGGGCGCATCTAGCGCAACGCCGCCGAGCCCGCCTCCGCAGTCGTAACCGGCACGGCGACGCCGTCGTCGTCGTCGACCTCGAGCCCAAACCAGCGTTCGAACTGCGCCGCCGACGCGGCGTAGATTCCGAGCAGGACGATGCTCAGGCCGACGACGACGAGCGCAAGCGTCTGCGAGCGCCCGACCAACGCGTCGTAGAGCCCGTGGAACGTCGCGGGGATCAGGATCGCGAGCACGAGCAGTCCGGCGCGCGCCGACGGGATGCGCGCCGCGAACCAGATGAGCCACGCCGCGATCCCCGTCCACATGGCGTGAAAGAACGGCAGCGACGTGAGCCGCAGCACGCTGTCGAGGTAAAACCCCGCGAACTCGCCCGAGCGCGACGCCGCGGCGGTGTACGGCCCGAGCTGGTAGTGCACGCCCTCTTTGATTCCGAAGCCCAGCCCCGAGATCAAGCCGTAGAACAAGAACGCACGCAGCGTCGGCAGCGGTCCGGCGAAGCGCCAGATCGCGAAGAGCACGAGCGCCTTCGTCAGCTCCTCCGGTAACCCGATGAACGCGATCGCCGACGGGATCGCGATCCACACGTTGTGCGCCGCGACGAGCGGCCCGCGAAGCAGCTCGATGTTGAGCGCCAGCGATAGCAGCAGCAGGGTCATCGCGACGAACGTCGTGCCGAAGTACGCGAAGAGCCCCAGCCGCCACCGGATCCCGGTCGCGCGAAACGCCGACGCGAAGAACAGCGCCCACAGCGCGGAGAAATACAAGCCGAGCACGCGAAATGCGTCGACGGCGTCTTTGACGCTTTCGAAGTAGCTGATGAACGCGAGCGGCGCGATCCCCATCGCCGCGATGAGCGCGACGTTGCGCCAGCGGCCCGGCGCGATCGCGTCGAGATGGCGGAACGGTTCGAGCAGCACCGGCAGCAGCGCGCGGATCTCGCGCGGCGCGCGGCGGTACAACGCCGCGTTGCGCGGCCCGAGATACACGCTGTCCTGCCACGTTCGGCCGCCGGCCGCGAGCTCGACGCCGCACGTTCCGCAGTAACGGCCTACCGGCTGCGTGCCGCACGACCAGCAGCCGGCCGCATTCGCCGCGGTCATTTCAGCAACCCGGCGTGCGCGAGAAACGCGAGCGTCGCAACGGCCCAGATCAGCGTCGCTCCCAAGGTCGGCAAGAGCAGGACGCCGCCCGCGATCGCCCACGCGCGTTCGACGTCGCGAAAGTGATGCGGATCGCGATAGCGGCGGCGCTGTAGCGCGACCCGGTTGCCGTTGAAGAACAAGTAGACGGCGATCCCGAGCGAGACCGGCGGCAGCGGCAGCCAGAACAGCCAGTACAGCGTCCCGAGCACGGGCGCGCCGTGCGCGAACGTCCAGAAGCCGGGCGCGCCGCCGCCGCCGAGGCTGACGCGGCGCATGAGCGTGGCGACGTCGCTCGAGGTGTGCACCAGCGGAAAGCTCGCGCCCGCGGCGTCGGCGCCGCACGCGACGCAGAACGTCGTCGTCACGGGCAGGCGGCAGTGCGCGCATGCGCGTTCGGCGGCCGTCATGGCCGCGAGGTTTGCGCCCCTCCCCGGGGCGCTCCTTTCAAAGGGCGGAACGCCCCGTTACGGCGCGACAGCGAGCACGGCGGGCTGCGGCACGACGACCGCGAGCCGCACGAAGGCCGCCGCCAGGTCGTCGGTGCCGCCGTCGAGATAGTCGCGCGCGCGCTCTGAGCCCGTCGCGGCAACGTGTTGCACGAGCAGCGCGCGCAAGCGTTCCGCCGCGTCGTCGTCGAGATCGTGCGCGACGAGCGGCGTCGGGCCCAGCCGCGTCGCGTGCGCGCGCAGCACGAACAGTTCTCCGCCGGTCATGCCGCTGGCGAGGTTGCGGCCGGTCGCGCCGAGGATCGCGACGGTGCCCTTCGTCATGTACTCGCAGGCGTGATCGCCCGCGCCCTCGACGACGATCGTCGCGCCGCTGTTGCGCACGGCGAGGCGTTCGCCGGCGGTACCGCGCACGAACGCGTCGCCGCCGCGCGCGCCGTAGAAGCACGCATTGCCGACGGCCGGCTCGTCCGGGCGCCCCGCGCCGCGCACGATCAGCACGCCCCCGCTCATCCCTTTGCCGACGCCGTCGTTCGCATCGCCGTCGATCTCCAGCGAGAGCGGCGCGGTGAGGAATGCGCCGAAGCTCTGGCCCGCGCTACCGCGGTAGCGATAGGTCGCCGGCGCGACGTACTCGCCGCGCGCTTTGCGCATCACCGCATCGTATGCCATGCGCGTCCCGACGGCGCGGTCCGCCGGCGCGATGCGCTGCGTGCCGCCCGCGATCGCTTCGTCGTCGAGGTGCGCGTCGTCGACGCGCGCGAAGTCGAGCGGCGCGCGTGTCTCGGGCAAACGCAGAACCTCGTCGAGGTCGATGCCGCGCGCGCGGTCGTCGCGCGGGCGCACCAGATCGCTGCGGCCATGCACCTCGTCGAGCGAGCGCGCCCCCAGCGCCGCGAGGCGCCGCCGCACGTCGCGCGCGACGTACCGCAGGAACGTCTCGGCGTCTTCGGCGCTGCCGGGGAACTTGCCGCGCAGCGCCGCGTCCTGCGTCGCGATGCCGACGGGGCACGTGTTCTGATGGCACTGGCGCGCGTAGATACAGCCCAGCGCGACGAGCAGCGCGCTGCCGAAACCGAACATGTCGGCGCCGAGCATCGACGCGAGCACGACGTCGCGGCCGCTCTTGAAACCGCCGTCGACGCGCAGCTTGACGCGCCCGCGCAGGCCGTTGGCCACGAGCGTGTGGTGTGTCTCGACGAGGCCGAGCTCCCACGGCAGGCCCGCGTGCTTGATGGAGCCCAGCGGCGACGCGCCCGTACCGCCGTCGTGGCCGGCGACGTGGACGACATCGGCCCACGCTTTCGCGACGCCGCTCGCGACGAAACCGATTCCGGACTGCGCGACGAGCTTGACGGCGATCTTCGCCGTGGGGTTCGCGCGGCGCAAATCGTAGATGAGCTGCGCGAGATCTTCGATCGAATAGATGTCGTGATGCGGCGGCGGCGACACGAGCGACTGGCCCGGCGCGGCGCCGCGCAGCGCCGCGATCTCCGGGGTCACCTTGAAGCCGGGGATCTGCCCGCCTTCGCCCGGCTTCGCGCCTTGGGCGATCTTGATCTCGAGCTCGTCGGCGGTCGCGAGATAGTCTTCCGACACGCCGAAGCGCGCCGACGCGACTTGCTTGATCGCGTTGAGCGTGCGCGACGCATCCTCGCCGCCTTCGCCGCCGTTGCTGCGCGCGCCGGCGATCGCCGCGCCGCGCGCGACCGCTTCGTGCGCCTCGGGTCCGAGCGCGCCCAGTGACATCGCCGCGGTGACGAAGCGTTTGAGGATCGCGTCTTCGGGCTCGACGTCGTCGAGCGCGACGGGGTCGCCGATCGCCACCGGTTCGACGAGGTCGCGCAAGTTGATCGCCGGGCGCGCCTCGAGCGCGTCGGACAACGCGAAAAACGCGGCCTCGTCGCGCGCGACGATCGTCTTGCGCAGATTCTTGAGCAGCGGCGGATCGAACGAGTGGCGCACGCCGTCGCGGCGATAACGGAACAGCCCGCGCTGCGGAAGCTCGGTCACCTCGCGCGCGAGCGCGTCCCAGGCCCGCAGATCTTCTTCGAGCTCGTCGAAGCCGAGCGACTGCACGTGGACGGTCATCCCCGGGAAGCACGTCTCCACGATCTCGCGCTGGAGCCCGAGTGCCTCGAACGTCTGCGCGCCGACGTAGGAGCGCAGCGTGCAGATGCCGAGCTTCGCGAGGATCTTCACCAGGCCGGCGCGCAGCGCGTCGACGTACGCGGCGGCCGAACCGGTCTGCGCGATCGCCGCGCGCGCCGCGAGCCACGGCGTGACGACGTTCGCACCGGCGGCGATCAGCGCCGCGCAGGCGTGCGCGTCGCGCGCCGCGCCGTCGCACGCCGCGATCGACGCCTGCATGCGCAAGCCTTTGTCGGTGAGGCGCTGGTGGATCGCGCCCGCCGCGAGGATCGCGGGGACGGGCAGCATGGAGTGGCGGTCGTCGAGCACGAGATAGCTCGCGCCCTCGCCCACCATGCGCTCCGCCTCGTCGGCGATCTGGCCGATGCGCGCGCGCAAGCCCACCTGCGCGCAGTCGAGCACGATGCGATGCGTGATCAGCCGCGTGTCGTAGGCGAGCGCGTCGAACGCGCCTTCTTCGAGCAGCGCGGACTCGATGGTCACGATGCTGCCCGGCGCCGGCACGTCGCCGTTGGTCGCGCCGCTGCCCACCCACGCGCGCATGTCGAACACGAAGCCTTCGCGTAGCGCATCGATCGGCGGGTTCGTCACCTGCGCGAAGCGCTGGCGCAGATACTCGGTCACCGGCATGCGGCGTTCGAGGAACGGCAGCGCCGCATCGTCGCCCATCGACGAGATCGCCTCGGTGCCGTCGGCCAGCGGTCCGACGACGCCCAGCAATTCGTCCTTCGTGTAGCCGAAGCGCACGAGATCGCGCCGCAGCGCCTCGGGCTGCGGCGGCAGCGACGTGATGTCGGCCGGCGGTTCAAAGCGCCACGACTGCACGGTCGCGCGGAAGTCGGCGCCATGGCGGCGGAACGCGCGAAAGGCCTCGGGCCGAATCAGCTCGCCGGTCGCGAAGCGCACCGTGATGCGCTCGCCGGGACCGAGCCGGCCGCGCTCGACGATTTCGTCCGCGCCGAAGTCGATCACGCCGGTCTCCGACGCGGCCAGCACTTTGCCCGACTCCGTGCGGCACCACCGCAGCGGGCGAAAGCCGCTGCGGTCGAGCGCGGCGCCGACGCGGTCGCCTTCGGCGAATACGATCGCCGCGGGCCCGTCCCACGGCTCGACGGTCGGCACGTGCGCGTCGTAGTACGCGCGCAAGCGGTCGTCGTCGTCTTCGACGGCGGGCGACAGCATGAAATCGACGGCTTCGTCGACGCGGTAGCCCGCGCCGACCATCGCGTCGACGGCGACGTCGAACTCCAGCGAGTCGCTCGCGCCGCGCGGCGACACGATGCCGCGCGCGCGCATCCACGCGCGGTTGCCGGTGATGGTGTCGATCTCGCCGTTGTGCGCGATGGTGCCGAACGGCTGCACGAGCGCCCAGCTCGGCGCGGTGTTGGTGGAAAAGCGCTGGTGGAACGTCGCGTAGCGCGACATACACGCCGGGTCGCGCAAGTCGGCGAAGTATGCGCCGAGCTCGCTCGACGACAGCAAGCCTTTGTAGACCACTTTGGTCGTCGACGCGCTGACGAGCGTCGCGACGTCGTTCTCTTCGCGCAGCGCGCGGATCACCGTACGGCGCACCGAGCGCATGCGCTCGCGCGCGTTGCCGGGGCCGACGTCGACCAGCAGCTGTTCGTAGGACGGTGCGGTCGCCGCCGCTTGGGCACCGAGCACCGCCGGGTCGACGGGCGGCACGCGCCAGCGCATCGGCTTGACGCCTTCGCTGCGGATCGCGCGCTCGATACGGCCGCGCATCGAAGCCGCGAGCTCCTCGGCGCGCGGCAGAAACACGCAGACCGCCGCGAGGTGCTGATCGGGGACGCGCACGTGAGCCGCCGCAAGCTCGCGCTGCAGCAGCGCGCGCGGCGTCTCGATCAGGATGCCGGCGCCGTCACCGGTGCGGCCGTCGGCGGCCCGGGCGCCACGGTGCTCCATCGCGCCGACGGCTTCGAGCGCGAGGCGAACGACATCGTGCGAAGCGCGTTGGGCGAGGTCGGCGAGGAAGCCGACGCCGCACGCGTCGTGCTCTTCGTGGCGCATACTCCACCATACGGCCATCGCGGGGGCGCTGTCATTGTGCAAACGGCGTATCGTCGCGCTGCGGCCGCGACGTACGTAATGATGCAAGGCAGTCCGAACGTACGACTACTTGCTTCAGCGAGCGGCATATGCGCCGCCATGTCGATGTCGACCTGTGGACCTATGTCAAACCGGGGCCAGGGCGCGGCGGCAGCCTGCCCGGCGCGGTAGACTACTTGATCCCCGCATTCGAAAGCGGCGCTCCGAGTTGGCACTTCAAGAACATTCGCGACACGGACGCTTGGCGAATCGCAGTCTACTTGATGCACGCCGCCGCCGAGGAAGCGGCTGACGCGAAAGCCGCGACGGCGTCGTCGACGCCGTCCGCGCTGCCGATGTATGGGGTCGATATGTGGCCGCTCGTTCCCGCGTGCTCGCCGGTCGACGGGAAAAACGTCGACGAGATCTGAGCCGCGAGGAGCCGCGACTCAGCGGCGACGTTTGCGCGCGCTGTGCGCGAGGATCAACGTGCGACGAATGTCGGCGTGCAGGCCGGCGTCCACCGCGGGCATGGAAGGAAGCTCGTGCTTCGCGATTCGACGCCATGCGAGGCTGCGCGCGTCGATGCGGACGTCGCGGCCTTCGCCGCGCGCGCGGCGCACGGCGTCGACGAATACCGCCAGATCCGCCTCGCCGATGAGCTCGAGATCGCGGACGTCGACGATCACGGTCGCGTTCTCGAACCCGACCATGCCGCGCACGAGCGCGGTGAACGCGGTCACGAAGTCCGCGTCGAGCACGCCGATGAGCCGCAGCGCGACTGGTGGCGGGAACGGGCTGAGTTCGGGGTGCGTACACGATCACTCCTCGGTGGAACGGGGTGTTCTACCGAAAGTACGCTTGCTTCATGAGAATAGTTTGAGTCCAGGATGAGGCCCGGGTGAGAGTTTGCTGAGAAGCGAGCGCTCAGCCTTGGAGCCCGAGCGCGACCATCATCCGGTAGCCGACGTCCAGCGCGCGCTCGTCGATGTCGAAGCGCGCGTTGTGGTGCGGGAACGCCGATGCGGGCCCGCCGCGCGCGCCGACGATGAAGTACGCGCCCGGGCGCTCTTCCTGCATGAACGACATGTCCTCGGCCCACATCACGATGTCGTGCTCGACGACGTTCTCCGCGCCGAGCTCGCGGCGGCCCACGTCGCGCACGACGTCGTTGATCTCGCGCGAATTGACGGTCGGCGGATACGACCAGTGGTAGTCGAACTCGTACTCGAACCGCAGCGCTTCCGCGAGTCCTTTGATGATGCGCTCCATGCGCTCGGGCATCGACTTGCGCACGTCCGCGTCGAACGCGCGCACCGTGCCCTTCATCTTCGCTTCGTCGGGGATCACGTTGAACGTCGTGCCGCTGACGAACTGGCCGACGGTGACGACGGCCGGGTCTTTCGGCGCGACTTCGCGCGCGACGATGCTCTGCAGCAGCGTCACGACGTAGGCGCCGGCGGCGATCGGATCGACCGCGAGCTGCGGCATCGCGCCGTGACCGCCTTTGCCGCGAATCGTCAGGTCGAACTCGTCGGCGGATGCGAAGAACGCGCCGTCGCGCACGCCGATCTTGCCGGCGTCGAGCCCGCTGAACAGGTGCAGCGCGAACGTGCGGTCGACGTGCGGGTTCTCGAGCGCCCCGTCGTCGATCATCTTCTTCGCGCCGGCGTGGCCTTCTTCACCGGGCTGAAAGCAAAAGACGAGCGTGCCCGGCACCTCGGCGCGCTGGTCTGCAAGCGTTCGCGCGGCCGCGAGCAAGATTGATACGTGTCCGTCGTGGCCGCACGCATGCATCACCCCGGGACGCGCGGACTTGTACGGCACGTCGTTGAGCTCGGTCATCGGCAACGCGTCCATGTCGGCCCGCAGCAGCGTGACCGGCCCCGGCTTGCCGCCCTTCAACGTCCCGAGTACGCCGGTCACACCGATCGCGGTTCGAACCTCGTCGAGCCCCAGCTTCCCGAGTTCGGCGGCAACGTACGCCGCCGTCTCGTGCTCGACCATCGAGAGCTCGGGCGCAGCGTGCAGCTTCCGCCGGGTCGCGACGAGGTCGTCATGAGGGATCGCAGTCATGGGCATCGCGGCAGGGGTTCGGCGCGGCAACGACGTGACATTCCGCCATGGCGCTTTCGTCCTACGCTCACGGGGCGAGCCCCGTGCCGCTCCTCGGGGAGACCGTCGGCGACAACCTCGACCGGGTCGCGCGGCGCTTCCCCGGCAACGACGCCGTCGTGTCGGTTCACCAGGACCGCCGGCTGACATACGCGGAGTTCGCCGCCGAGACGGACCGGCTGGCGAAAGCGTTCGTCGCAGCCGGCGTGGAGCACGGCGAACGCGTCGGCATCTGGTCGCCCAACTCGCTGGAGTGGGTGCTCGCGCAGTATGCGACGGCGAAGGTCGGCGCGGTCCTCGTCAACGTGAACCCGGCGTACCGGCTGTCCGAGCTGGAGTACGCGCTGCGCCAGAGCGGCGTGAGCACGCTCATCACGCTGGACCGCTACAAGACCAGCGAGTACCTCGCGATGGTCCGCGAAGTGCGCGCGTCGCTGCCCGCATTGCGCGAAGTCGTGATCGCGGGTGATACCGCGCCGGAGTCCGGCGAGACGAGCTGGGACGACTACCTCGCGCGCGCGAGCTCGTGCGACGACGCCGCGCTGGCGGAGCGCAAAGCGCGCTGCCAGTTCGACGAGCCGATCAACATCCAGTACACGTCGGGGACGACCGGTTTTCCCAAAGGCGCGACGCTGTCGCACCACAACATCCTCAACAACGGGTTCTTCATCGGCGAGGGCTGCCGCTACACCGAGCACGACCGCGTGTGCATCCCGGTCCCGTTCTATCACTGCTTCGGGATGGTGCTCGGCAACCTCGCGTGCACGACGCACGGCGCGGCGATCGTCATCCCGAACTGGACGTTCGACCCGCAGCTCTCGCTCGACGCGGTCGTGAAAGAAAAGTGTACGTCGCTCTACGGCGTTCCGACGATGTTCATCGCCGAGCTAGCGCTGCCGAACTTCCAGGACTACGACCTCGGCACGCTGCGCACCGGGATCATGGCCGGTTCGCCGTGCCCCGTCGAGGTGATGAAGCGCGTGCAGAGCGAGATGCACATGCCCGAGGTGACGATCTGCTACGGGATGACCGAGACGTCGCCGGTCTCGACGCAGACGATGACCGACGACCCGCTCGTGAAGCGGACCGGTACCGTCGGCCGCGTGCACCCGCACATCGAAGTGAAGGTCGTCGACGCCGACGGCCGCATCGTGCCGCGTAACGTGCCGGGCGAGCTGTGCACGCGCGGCTATTCGGTGATGCTCGGCTACTGGGAGAACGCAGAGGCGACGGCCCTCGCGATCGACGCGTCGCGCTACATGCACACGGGCGACATCGCGACGATGGACGACGACGGCTACGTGAACATCAGCGGGCGCATCAAGGACATGGTGATCCGCGGCGGCGAGAACGTGTACCCGCGCGAGATCGAAGAGTTCTTGTACACGCACCCTGCCGTCAAGGACGTGCAGGTGATCGGCGTCCCCGACGAGCGCTACGGCGAGGAGCTGTGCGCATGGGTGATCCTCAACGACGGCGCGGAGGCCGACGAGCAGCAGATCAAAGACTACTGCAAGGGGCAGATCGCGCACTACAAGATCCCGCGCTACGTGATGTTCGTCGACGGCTGGCCCATGACGGTCAGCGGCAAGGTTCAGAAGTACAAGATGCGCGAGACGTCCATCGAGAAGCTGGGCCTGGAGAACGCCGCGAAGATCGTCACGGCGTAGCGAGCTCAGCCTGCGCGTAGATCGCGCGCAGCTCGCGTTTGAGCAGCTTGCCCGCGGTGTTCCGCGGCAGCGTGTCGGCGAAGATCACGCGCTTGGGCACTTTGAACGGCGCGAGCGTGGTGCGCGCGTGCTCGATCAAGTCGTCCTCGCTCGCGTTCGCGCTAGGGCGCAGCACGACGACGGCCGTCACGGCTTCGATCCATTTCGGATCGGGCAGCGCGATCACCGCGCACTCGTAGACGCTCGGGTGCGTGAACAGCGCCTCTTCCACGTCGCGGCTGGACACGACGACGCCGCCCGTGTTGATGATGTCCTTCACGCGGTCGGTGACGAACAGATAGCCTTCCTCGTCGCGCCACGCGACGTCGCCTGAATGGAACCAGCCGCCTGCGAACGCCGCTCGCCGAAGCGCAGCGCGATCTTGCGCTGCTGGCGCAGCGCCGAACGGCGCACCGCCGCGCCGATGCTGTCGTGCCGAACGGGGTCCATCGTCCCCTCCACATCCACGCCGCGGACCGGCCGCCGGCGCAACGCATCGGGCGCTTTCGTCGACGAGCCGCTCCGCGGCCTTCAGGAAACCGACTGCCGCTACTTCGGCTCGGGATGGACCTCGCGGCGCGGCCGCTTCGGTTTCACGGCGCGTGCGCCCGCTTTCGCGGTTTTCCCGACCTTCGCCGCCACGGTCTCGACGACGGCCGCGCCGGCCTCGATGACGTCGCCGGCTTGTTTGAGGACCGCGCCGACTTTGCGTGCGCCGCGCGTCGCCTTCTTCACGGTCCCCGCCGTTTTCTTCGCGGCGCCTTTTGCGGCTTTCTTGGTCGCCCCGGCCGCTTTCGTCGCGCGCTTCGCGACCGTCTTCGCACCGGCCGCGGCCTTGCCGACGACGCTCTTCTTGCGCGTCGTCTTCTTCGCCGAAGTCTTGCGCGCGGTGGTCTTCGTCGCGCCGGTCTTCTTCCTCGTCGCGGCCTTCTTACGGCCGCCCTTGGCTGCTGCCATCGTGTCGAACCCCTCCTGATCGTTGGATCGGACTGATTGCAGGTACACGTTCCCGCCGTATCTCGCGCGCAAACAAAAAGAGGCCTGCCGCGACATCGTCGCGGCAGGCCTTACTTCGCTACCGTAGATCTATTGACGGCGCTTGCTGCTGATGTTTCCGCTCGTCGTGGTCACCGTCACGCTCGCCGTAACGGTCTGGCCGTTGGTGTCCTGCACCTTGATTTGACAGATGCCGGCCGCGACCGCCGTTATCGTGAACGTCGTACTCGGCCCCGTTCCGGAGGCGGGTGCGAACGTTGCGATCCCGGCGCACGACGGCGTGCCGTTCGAAGCCGTGAGCGTACCGGAATAACCGTTCTCCGATACGGTGAACGTGCCGGTCTGCCCGGCTTTCGTCATCGCGACGGAGCTGCCGTTGGGAGCCGTCAGGGCGGCGGGCGGCGGCACCGGCGTTGCCGTCGGCACCGGCGTCGCGGTCGGCACCGGCGTGGGCACCGCCGTCGGAACCGAGACGTTGACGACGGGCGCCGGATTCGACGTGCCGCCTTCGGTACAGCCGGTGATGCAGCGCTGCGGCGAGCACGACCGCAAGGCCCAGTCCGGTGCGCATGTACATGCCTGATACCTTTACGTGGTTGCGCATCAGTACACCAGCTTTGCGACGTGGCCGGAGTTCAAGCCCGTAGCGGGTTCGCAGAACCACAGCGACCCGTCCGGCGCGACCGCGATGCCTCTCGGGCCCCATCCCCCAGTCGTCGACGGCGGTATCGTGTATTCCGTCACGGTCCCGCCCGTGGTGATGCGGCCGATCTTGTCCACGCCGCTCTCGGTGAACCACAGAGCGCTGTCCTGGCCGACCGTAATGCCGACGGGCGCGCTGTTCGGCGTGAGCGTCGGGAACTCGCCGGTTAGGGTGAACGAGGTCGAAAACCGTCCGATCTTGCCCACGCCGTTCTCGGTGAACCACAGATTGCCGTCGGGCCCGCGCACGATCGACTCGGGGACGGTCCCGGCATTCAGGATGTACTCGGCCTGCGCCGTGAACAGGTTGGTGATGCGGCCGATCTTGTCGGTTGCGGATTCCGTGTAATAGAGGTTGTTGTCGGGCGCGGTCGAGATGCCGAACGGTCCGGAGTTCGCGGTCGGGATGCTCGTCTCGCCGGCGACACCCGACGTGATTCCCTGGAAGCCGACGCGGCTGCTGCCGTTGGCGACGTACCAGATGTTGCCGTCGCCGCGGTCCACCAACCCCATCGGGTTGTCGGGCGGCGGCGGCGCGAAGAGCGTGCCGAACTCGGTGAATACGCCGGCCGTCGTCACCTTGGCGATCAAGCTCGTGCCGGGCGGCGGCGTTGTCGTGAACTCGGTGAACCAGAGGTTCCCGTCGCTCGCGCCGATGATCATCTGCGGGTGCGCGAGCGGGGTCGGAATCGTGAATTCGGTGACGAAGCCGGCGGGCGTGATCCGCGCCACCATGCCTACGTCCTCGGTGAACCACATGTTGCCGTCGGAGCCTTGCGCGATCCACTGCGGCTTGTTGCTCGCGACAGGGATCGAGAACTGGTAGACCGTCGGCGTCGGCGTGAACGCCGCCGACACCGTGCTGATCCCCGTGCCGCTCGCGACGACGGTCGCGGTCGGCCCGCCGGGCAGACCGCTATTGAGCGTCCCACCGTTATAGGTAAGGCAAGCTGCGTAAACCGGGGGGCTCGCGGCGCAGCTCACCGGCGTGCTGTCGGTGACGGTGTTGCGCGACAGCGATAGCGTGCCGCTATTCGTAGAATCGTTGATCGCTAGGCGAATCGGAACGCTGTAGTCTCCCGCACCCGTGATGATGTTTCCATCGGCGTCCCGGCCCGAGACGGTAACGCCCACGGTCGCGGGCACGCCCGCGTTCGGCGCGGGGTTGCTCAGCGAGATCGCCACCGAGGCGACGACGCCGTTGAGTACTGCCGATACGGTGTTCTGAGCGCCCAGGACGATGGTCTGCGTGACCGAGGCACGGCTGAGCACGTTTCCCTGGCCGTTCTGTTCGTCGTACGTCTGGAACACGAAGGTATCGGTGCCGACCGGCGCGTCGATCACGATCGTCGTCGCCGGCGCATTGAGATATTGCGGCGTGCCGCCGTTCACCGAGACCGAAACGCTGCGCGCCGTCAACGGGGCGTAGCGCGGGTTACGCGCGATCGTCGACGTCCCCGTCCCCCAATGCATGGTGAACGTGACGCTCGCCGTGCCTTTGTTCTGCTGAGCGGCTATCGGCGGCGTTGCAGACGTACCGCCGCCACCGCCCGAGCATCCGGCGGCGAGAACTGCGATGAAGGCCGCGCCGATAAGGCGCTGCCCCAGACGTGATGCCCGAGGACGGTCAAAGGGCAGAGCGCCCATACGCGAACCTCTCTTTATCATTGCGTGCGAAGGTCGTGCGAGGCCACCCGTGATGCACGGCAGCGACCTGTCGACCGAAAAGCTCGTCAACGGTCGCCCGGCTGCATTAATGTACGGTGTGTTACATTTCCTGGTAGACTGGCTCACAGATGGGGCCTGCTTGGGCAGCTCCGTAGCGGTGCTCTTGAATCGGCTCCTCATGTGTCACAGGAGTCGCAGGAGTCGCGGCGACCGGCGCGCGAGTATCCGCGGTTCTCACTTCACCGGTCCTAGGGG
>CAWBTJ010000040.1:0-16848 GCA_963791645.1 Vulcanimicrobiota bacterium
GGGATAGTCGCACCGCCTCGCCGGGCGGTCGGCGACCTGGGGCGCGAGCGTACGTTTGGACTACCAAATACGCAGTAGTTGGCCGTTCGCTGCCGTATAAGCGGAGAGCCCGAAAGGCGGATAGTGGGACCCATACGACAGTCGCGAGCGCTCGGAACTGGAGCCCGCTGCGTTTCGCCATGGCGGTGATCGCGCTCGCGGCGACGCTCGACGTCTCCGGCGTGTTCGCCGCGCCCGCGCCGCCCCCGACCGGGCCCAAGCGGTCCAGCTCGAGGAGCACGACCAGCCGGTCCGCGACGTGCTCCTGCGGCTTGGCGGGCTCGCGCACCTCAACGTGACGGTCGCGGAGGACGTGCGCGGCAACGTCAACCTCTCGCTCCACGACGCGACGCCCGACGAGGCGGTGCACGCGGTTTGCTCGCAGCTCCAGCTCCGCTGCGTGCGCGAGGGCCGCTCGCTCGCGGTGTACGGGCAGTCGTCGGTCGTCGTGCCGCTCGCGATCGTCCGCGCCGGCCGTGCCGCGCAGATGGTGCGCCAGCTCTATCCGCGCCTCGCCGTACGCGTTGACCCGGCGGCGAACGCGCTGATCCTCGCCGGCGCGCAGAACGACATCCAGAGCGCCCGCGCGGTGATCGCCGGGCTCGACGTGCGCGACGCGACCAAACCGACGACCGAAGCGATCACGCTGCGCACGCAGTCCGCGCAAACCGTCGCCGACCGGCTGCGTTCGCTCTACCCCGCGGCGAAGGTCAGCGTGCTGTCGCGCACGACCATGCTGATCAGCGCGACGCCGCCGGACCTCGCGCAGATCAAGACGCTGGTGGCCGGGATGAGCTGATCATCGTCGTCACGCCGCACATCCTCAACGGCAGCGCGACGTCGACGGTACCGAGCGCCGCGATCCCGCCGGGCATGGTCGTTCCCACGCCGCGCCCGCTGCCGACGGTGCCGCCGAACGCCGGGTTCCCCGGCCGCGGCGCCCGGGCGGCAGCAGCCGCAGCGCGCCGTCGTACGCCGCCGCCGCCGCCGGCCGCTGGCCGGCACGCCGCTCCCGCAGGCGGTCCCGGCGGCGACGGGTCGCCGACGCCGCAGGCTACGCCGACGGCGCTCTCGCAGGCGAACGTCTTCGTGTACGGCCAGCCGCCGCAGAACACGTACGCCGCCCCCGGCGACGCGCCGCAGATCTTCTACGCGACGCTCTCGCCCACGGTGCTCACGCCGAACGCGACCGTGCGCATCAGCGCGGTCACGACGACGAACGTCCAGCGCGTGACGATCGGGACCGGCAACACCAACATCGCGCTGGCGTCGCTGGGGACGGGGAGCTGGCAAGGCGTCTTCTCCGCGAACGCGCTCGGTTTGCCGCCCACGGCGACGAACGTCCAGCTCAGCCTGGTCGCGTCCCGCAACGACGGCCAGAGCGCGAGCATCCCCGTCCCGGTGGCGCTCGTTCACTGAGTGTAAGCTTTCCGTTAAGCGCTTCGGAGGCGGCGCTGGGATGAACGGCGCCGCCGTTTGCGAACAGAGAGCCGTCCCCGTCATATATCACCAAGCGATTCCGCTGCCGCCGCCCCACAAGAGGTCCCGTTGAACGTTCGTCAGCTCGTGCTCGTGGCGGTTGCCGCCCTCGCCGTCGGCGGCACCGCCGTTGCGGAGGTCGGCCAGTCCGGACCCTCCAGCCAGGTCACCCCGCCCCCGCCGCCGCCGCCCAACGGCAGCGTCGCCACCCCCGGCGTCCTGATCGGTACCCCCGCCCCGGCCGCGACGCCGGCGAAGGCAGGCCCGACGATCACGCCCGCGCCCACCGCGTCGCAGGCCCCGGCCGGCCGCCGCGGCCGCCGCAGCAATACCCCGGAGCCGGCCGCGAGCCCGTCCGACACGCCCGAGCCGCCACAGTTCTCCACCATGGAAGGCGTGTGGGAGGTGCAGCTCCAGCCGCTGACCGGGAACGGCCGGGCGGTCTACTCGCACCTCTACATCACGCAGAAGGCCGATCAGCTCACCGGCACGTGGCGGCGCGAGAACAACCAGAGCCTCCCGTTCACCGGCACGTTCGACGGCCGGCTGTTCAAGCTCAACTCCACCGACGGGAAGACGGCCTGGACGTTCGCCGGCTACGCGGAGAACAATTCGGACATGGTGGGCTTGCTGCAGACCGCCGACCCGAAGGACAAGGGCACGCCGTTCACCGCTTCGCACCGCAAGAAGGACCGGCTCTAACGGGTGACGTGAGCGCAGCGGCGCTCGACGCGCGCGTGCTGGCCGCGATCGGCGCGTACGCGCTGGACGACGACGCGTTCCTCGCGCTCGCGCGCGATCTGTTCGCGCACCAGGCCGAACGCAACGCGCCGTACGGCGCGTTCGCGCGCGCGGCCGGCTTCGATGCAGCGCATCCGCCGGCGCGGATCGAGGACATCCCCGCCGTGCCGGCCGCCGCGTTCAAAGAGGCGCGGCTCGCGACGTTTCCGCCGGACGAGACCGCGGCGTGGTTCGAGACCAGCGGGACGACGCGCGGCCGCGGCGGGCGGCACGAGCTGCCGACGACGCGGTTGTACGACGCAGCGCTGCTCGCGTCGTTCGACCGCATGCTGCTCGCCGACGGCGCCCGGCTGCGCTACATGAACCTCGTGCCCGAGCCGCGCGAGCGGCCGCACAGCTCGCTGGGCCACATGATGCACGTCGTCGCGCGCGAGCGCGGTGACGGCGAGAGCGGCTGGTATCTGCGCGGCGACGCGCTCGACGCCGATGCGTTCGTGCGCGACGCCGCGCGCGCGACCGGCGCCGGCGTCGCGGTGTGCGTCGCGACGACCGCGTTCGCGCTCGTCGCGCTGCTTGACGCGCTCGCGGAACGCGGCGCCGCGCTCGCGCTGCCCGCCGGCTCGCGGATCATGGAAACGGGCGGCTTCAAAGGCCGCACGCGCATCGTCGATCGCACCACGATGTACGCGCAGGCGTCGTCGCGGCTCGGCGTACCCGTCGAAGCGATCGTCGCGGAGTACGGGATGACCGAGCTGTCGTCGCAGTACTACGACTCGTTCGCTTCGCGCGCGCGAACCGACGCGCGCGTCAAGGTCGCGCCGCCGTGGCTGCGGCCGGTGGTCGTCGGCGGCGACGGCCGCCCGTTGCCGCGCGGCGTCGTCGGCGCGATCCGCCACGTCGACCTCGCGAACCGCGGCTCGGTGATCGCGGTCGAGACCGAAGACCTCGGCGCGCTCGTCGCGCGGAAGGCGGTCTCGTGCTCATCGGCCGCGAGGAAGGCGCGGAGCTGCGCGGCTGCTCGCTGGACGCGGAGACGTTGCTCGCCCGCCGTGGCTGACGCCTCCGGCCGGCTGCTGCGCGCGCTCTCCGCGCGGCGCATCATCGCGCACGTCGCCGACGCGGCGCAGCGCTGGTGCGACGCGGATTTCCCGCCGCGCGTGCGCGCGGCGCTCGCGATCGAGCAGCGGCTGGGCTACAGCGCGCCGGTCGTCGACTACGCGCTCGACCGCCTCTTCTTCGGCGCGACGCGCGATGCGCTCGAAGCGGCGATCGCGAACGAGCTCGGCAGCGTCGACGCGCTCGACGGCGCCGTGGAACGGCACGGCGCGCCGGCCGCGTGGGCGCGCGGGGTCGACCGCGTGACGATCGTGTCGAGCGACGCGACCGTCGGCGTCGCGATCGTCCCCGCGCTCTTCGCGCTGTGCGCGAAGTGCGACGTGGTGGTGAAGGACCGCAGCGACGCGCTCGTCGCCGGCTTCTTCGCGTCGCTGGCCGAGGAGCATCCCGCGTTCGCGTCCGCGGCGCGCGCGTACGCGTGGACCGGCGGCGACGATCCCGGCCGAAGACGCGCTGCTCGAGAACGCCGGCGCGGTGGTCGCGTTCGGCCGCGACGAGACGCTGCGCGTGATTCGCGCGCGCTGCGGCGTCGACACGCGTTTCACGGGGTTCGGGCACCGGGCGAGCATCGGCCGGCTGACGCGCGACGACGCCGCCGCGCTCGACGATGCGCTGGCCGACCGCATCGTGCGCGACGCGCTGCTGTACGACGGCGAAGGCTGCCTCTCGCTGCACGCGCTGTTCGTGCACGCGGACGCCGCGGCGCTCGCGCGCGTCGCCGCGGCGCTGGCCGCCGCGTGCGAGCGGGTCGTGGTGGAGTTTCCGGGCGGCCGCGCACGCCGGCGCGACAGGCGGCGTCGGCGGCGTATTGCAACCTTGCGGCGTTTCGCGCCGCGGGCGGGCGCGGCGCAGTGTTTCGCGCGGGCGACGCCGCGCTGGTCGTCGATCAGCCGGCCGGCGAGGCGCTGCCGTTTTTGCCGCGCGTGATCCCGCTGATCCCCGTCGACGGCGACGACGCGATCGCCGCGTACGCCGCCGCGCAGCGGCTGCCCGTGCAGGCGGTCGGGGTCGTCGACGCCGATGCGGCGGCCGTCGCGCTCGCGGAGCGCATCGGCGCCGTGCGCGTCGCGCCGTTCGGAACGATGCAGGCGCCGCCGCTGGGCGGGCATCACGGCGGCGCACCGCGTATCGCGGACTTCGTGCGCTGGATCGACTGGGACGAGGATGACCGGGTTCGAATCGATCGTCACCGCCGTCCCGGGGCCGCGGTCGCGCGCGCTCGCCGCGGAGCTGGCCGCGTACGAAGCGCCGGGCGTGACGTACCTGGGCGACGACTATCCGGTGTTCTGGGAGAGCGCGTCCGGTGCGCTCGTCACCGACGTCGACGGCAACCGGTATCTCGACCTCACGTCGGCGTTCGGCGTCGCGGCGACGGGCCACACGAACCCGCACGTCGCGCGCGCGATCGCCGAACAGGCGCAGCGCTTGATCCACGGCATGGGCGACGTGCACCCGACCGAACTGCGCACGCGGTTGCTCGCGCGGCTCGCGAAGCTCGCGCCGGGCGACCTGCGCAAATCGTATCTCGCGACGTCGGGCGCCGAAGCGGTCGAGTTCGCGCTCAAGACGGCGCTGCTCGCGACGGGCAAGCCGCGCGTGCTCGCGTATCACGGCGCGTACCACGGGCTCTCGCTCGGCGCGCTCGAAGTCGTCGGGATCGACAAGTTTCGCGCACCGTTCGCGCCGCTCGTCCCCGCGCGCGCGACGTTCTTGCCGTACCCCGGCGCCGATGCGACGGCCGAGGGCGCGCTCGGCGCGGTGCGCACCGCGCTCGGCCACGATCCCGACGTCGGCGCCGTGATCCTCGAACCCATCCAAGGGCGCGGGGGCGTGATCGTGCCGCCGGCGGGGTTCTTGCGCGGGCTGCGCGCGCTGTGCGACGAGCGCGGCGTGCTGCTGATCCTCGACGAGATCTACACCGGCTTCGGGCGCACCGGTGCGATGTTCGCCTGCGACCGCGAAGGCGTCGTGCCCGACCTGCTGTGCGTCGGCAAGGCGCTCGGCGGCGGCGTGCCGCTGTCCGCGACGATCGGGACGCCGCGCGTGATGGACGCCTGGCCGGTCAGCGCGGGCGAAGCAATCCACACCTCGACGTTCTTGGGCAATCCGCTGGCGTGCGCGGCGGCGCTCGCGAACCTCGACGAGCTCGAGCGGCTCGACGCGCTCGGCAGCGTGCGCGCGCGCGAAGCGGCGCTGGGCGCGCGACTGCGCGCGCTCGCGTCGTGCGCGAGCGTGCGCGGAGTGCGCGGCGCCGGCTTTTTGTGGGCGGTGGAGTTCGCGCACGCCGCGTTCGCCAACCGCGTCGTGGTGCGCGGGCTCGCGCACGGCGTGATCCTGCTGCAATCGGGCGCGACCGGGACGTCGATCACGATCGCCCCGCCGCTGACGATCGAAGACGCGCAGCTCGCGCGCGCGCTCGACGTGTTCGAGCGCGCGGTGCGCGAGACGCAGGAGCACGCGTGAGCAGGCTGCGCGTCGGCGTGGTGGGCGCGGGCTTCGGCGGCGCAGTGCACGCGCCCGCATACGCGCTGCACCCGCGCTTCGAGGTGGTCGCGATCGCGGCGCCGAGCAGCGCCGAGCGCGTGGCGCGCGAGCGCAAGATCCCGCACGCGTTCGCGTCGGTCGAGGAGATGCTGGCCGGCGTGGAGCTCGACGTCGTCTCGATCGCGTCGCCGCCGTTCGACCACCATCGCTCGGTGCTCGCCGCGCTGGCCGCGGGCAAGCACGTGCTGTGCGAGAAGCCGATGGCGCTGAACGTGGCGGAGGCCGAAGCCATGGTCGCCGCGAGCGAGCGCGCGGGCACCACGGCGGCGCTGGCGTTCGAGTTCCGCTACGTCCCCGCCGTCATCGCGCTCAAGGAATTGATCGACAACGGCCACGTCGGCGCGCTGCGCGAGCTCGAGGTCGCGCGGCTCAGCCGCGATCTCGTCGAGCGCAACACCGGTCGCGCGCGCGGCTGGTGGTTCTCGCGCGCGCAGGGCGGCGGCGTGGCGAACGGCACGATGCCGCACTTCTTCGACCTCACCAACCATCTTGCGGGACGCGCGCCGCGCGCGACGCACGGGCTGCTGCGCACGGCCAACCCGCGCCGCACCGATGCGCAGGGCACGTTCGAAACGGACGTCGCCGACGGCGCCTTCGCGCTGGTGGACTACGGCGACGGTCTCGTGGCACGTGTCAGCAACGACTCTACGACGGCGATCGAGTCGACGACCGTCGCGGTGCACGGCGAGCGGCGGAGCGCGGTGGCGAACGGCACGTTCTTCGGCGACCTGCGCGTGTTCGCCGTCGCCGAAGACGAACAGGACGAGCTGGAGATCGCCGCGTCGCCGCACGAGAAGCACGGCCAGATCCAAGGGAACCTGCCGTTCTTCTTGCCGCTGCTCGACGCGTTCGCGCAAGCGATCGATCTGCGGACACCGGGCGTGCCTACGTTCGCCGACGGCCTCGTCGTCCAGCGGTCGCTCGAGGCCATCGGCTACGGAGCGTAGCGCTTAGGGCAGCTTGAACCCGGCCGTCACCGCATGCATCGTGATGCTGCCGATCGTGCACTTCTGGGCCGCGCTGCACGTGCTCGCGGCGTTGCCGAACTGATCGCCCGCATCGACGATGCCGTTGCCGTTCGCGTCGTACCACACGCCGACGTGGTAGACCGTCGCGGTCACGGGCACGTCGCCCAGGCGGAAGTTGCCGCTGGTGTCCACCGGCACACCGCTGGGGTAGTTCACGTCGAGGATGTGCGGGATCGTCCCGCCGGAGTTGTCGTACGCGAAGGCGACGACTTGAGTCGGGCTCGTCTTCTGCGCGGTCGGGCCGCTGTACGTGGCGCCCAAGTCGTTGGTGACCGCCGCGACCGCCTTGTAGATGTTGAGACGCCCGTGGCCTTGGTGCGGGTCGTTGATGTTGTCGGCGGTGTCTTCGAGCAGCTGCAGGATCTTCGCCGGCGTGAGCGTGTGGTGGCCGCCCGCCGCCGCGAGGAGCAGTGCCGCCGCCGCGGAGACCTGCGGCGTCGCCTGCGACGTGCCGGCGAAGAACGCCGAGCAATTCGTCGGCGTCACGGGCAGCGTGCCGTGCGCGTACGTGCACTGGTCGCTCGGGAATGCCGCGGTCGACGTCGAGTAGTTCCAGATCCAGTGCAGCGGGTTGTTGTCGCTGCCGCCGGGGTCGCCGCCGGGCGCGACGATGGCGAGTCCGGGGCCGTACTGCGAGTACGGCGCGACGTACTCCGTCGAGCCGGCGAACACGCCGGTGTTGTTGTCGCGCAGCGCGCTCGCGCCGACCGCGATCACGCCGTCGTACGCGGCCGGATAATCCAGCACCGTGTGCGGCGTGCCGGTCTCGCCGCCGTCCGCGTCGTTGCCGGCGGCCGCAACGACGGTGACCCCGGCCGTGATCGCCGCTTCGATCGAGTCGTGCTCGCCCTGATCGAAACCGTTGTTCGGTGAGTAGTCTTCCGCGGCGCCAAGGCTGAGGTTGATCACGTCGACGCTTCTCGTGACGGCGTCGTTGATCGCCGCGACCTCGTCGGCTACGGTCGCCGTTTGGTTGTGGCTGGACGACGTCGCATCGGGAAAGACGTTGTACGCGTAGAGCGACACGTTGTAGCCCGCGCCCGCGAAGCCGAGCGCGTTGTTGGTGATCGCGGCGGCGACCCCGGTCACGTTCGTGCCGTGCCCGTTGGTGTCTTGAGCGGTGTGGCCCGCACTCTCGTAGCCGGTCGAAAAGACGATGTTTTGCGACAGATCGGTGTTGTGCAGATCGACCCCGGTGTCGATCACGGCGAGCTTGATGTTGGTGCCGTGCGTGTACGACCACGCGTTGGGGAAACCGTCCGCGAACAGATACCACTGGTCGACGTTGTTCGCGTGCGGGTCGTTGACGGCCAACGCCGGCTTGCTGAGCGCGAACCGCTTGTGCACCGGGTAGACGTCGACCACGTCCCGCTGCGAGCGCAGCGTCGCGGCGAACGCCGTCGCGTCCGTGCCGGCCGGGACGCGCACGAACCGCTCGTACGCGCCGGACACCGTCGTCAGCTCGGGACCCGCGACCGTCGTACCTTCCGCGAGCTCGATCTGCGACGCGCGCCTGCGCGTCTGCGCGATTGTGCCGACGTTGCGATAGCGCACGAGCAATTGATCGGCGACGACGCCCGCGCCGCTGAAGCGCTGGATGCCGCGCGTGGTTTCCGCGCCGCGCTGAAGCGACGCGCCGGTGCGGCGGGCGACCGACTGCAGCGAGCTCACGGTGATGGTGCCGCTCGAGTCGCCGGCCTGGTTGTAGAAGATGGTGTGGTTGCCGTTGAGCGTCTGCACGACGGGCACGGTGTACGGGCTGGCCGCGCTGGGTGTGAAGACGTACTGCCACTGGTGCGGCGCCGTCTGCGGCGTGTCGCTCGTCTGCGTCGTGCCGAAGAAGTAGACGCACGTTGTGTTCGACGCGTCCATGCGCTGCACGCTCAAGCCGGTCGGGTTCGACGTCAGCGTGTAGGTGCTGCCGCCGGATTGCGGCGTAAGTACCTTGCAGAAGGGCGCCAGGGTCGGCGTCGGGGTCGCCTTTGGTACCACGCTCTTCCCGGCGCCGTGGCACGCCGCAAGCGAACACATCGCGAGCAGCGCGAGGAGGCGGGAGATCGGGCGGTGAGTCATGCGCATCGCTTTCTAGGGGACGGCAACCGGGGGCTTTACGTCACGTTCGAGGCGGCGCCATAAAAGACCCAGCGCCGCGACCGTCGCGCGTTCTCGTATGTCGGACCGCGATCCTGGAAACGTGAGCCGGCGCGTTTCGATCTCATCGTCGCCCAAGCTTAACGCGTACCAGACCAAGCCGACGGGCTTCTCCGGCGATCCGCCCTCCGGCCCGGCGACCCCGGTCGTCGCGATCGCGACGTCGACCCCGAGCCGGCGGCGCGCGCCGCGCGCCATCGCGGCCACCGTCTGCTCGCTCACCGCGCCGGATTCCGCAAGTGTACGCTCCGGTACGTCGAGCAGCTCCGTCTTGACGTCGTTCGCGTAGGCGACGATGCCGCCGCGAAACGCCGCGGACGCGCCGGGAACGCTGACGATCGCGTCGGCGATCCCGCCGCCGGTGCACGACTCGGCCGTACCGAGCGTGAGCCCGCGCTCTGTGAGCGCGCGCACGATCGCGCCCGGCAGGCTCGTGTCGTCGTCGCCGTAGTAGCCGCTGCCGATGCGCTCGCGCAGCGCCGCCGCGATTGGCGCGATCATCGCGTCGGCCTGCTCGCGGCTCGCGGCCTTCGCCATGATCTTCACGTCGACGGCGAAGCCGTGCGCGAGCATCGCGATCTTCGGGTTCTCCAGCGTGCGAAAGAGGTCTTCGACCCGGCAATCGAGCTCCGATTCACCGATCCCGACCGTGTGCAGCGTGCGCGTGTAGATCGCCTCGCGCAAGCCGAAGCGCTGCACGAGCCACGGCACGAGCTGATCGGAAAGCATCGGCTTCATCTCGCGCGGCACGCCCGGCATGCAGGCGACGAACTTGCCGTCGTCGCGCAGCGCGACGAAGCCGGGCGCGGTGCCGTGCGGGTTGTCGAACACGACGCAGCCTTCGGGCAAGTACGCTTGGCGGCGGTTGTTGTCGGCCATCGGGCGGTTGAACTGCTTGAAGCGTTCTTCGATAGCGCGCAGCGACGGCTCGTGCAGCACCAGTTTCTTGCCGACCGCGTGCGCGACCGCGTCTTTGGTGAGGTCGTCGACGGTCGGCCCTAGGCCGCCGGTACACACGGCGCCGTCGGCGCGCGCGAGCACGTCGTCGAGCATCGCCGCCAACCGGTCCGCGTTGTCGCCGACCGAGTGCTTCGCGTACACGTCGGCGCCGTGATCGGCGAGCATGCGCGCGATGTACGCGCTGTTGGTGTCGACGAGCTGCCCGAGCAGGATCTCGGTGCCGATCGTCACGATCTCGACGGAAGCCATCAGTTCAGCTTCGACGCCGGGTCGCGCCCTCCGGCGCGGTCAGAACGCGTCGGCGAGCGTCGGCGCGTACGGGTACACGTGCGTCATCCAGCCGTAGACGTTGTCGAGAAACACGCCGTTCGCCGCGTCGCACGCGGCGCGCGTCGTGATCGTGCCTTCGAAGCCGAAGGGCGCGCGTTGCGCGTGCGTCGTCATCGGCGGCGCGTCCTTGTGCGGGACGCAGATGTTGCGGTGGCTGTGCCAGTGTCCCAGCGCAAGCGGGATGCGGCGGTCCAGCTCGTCCATCGACGCCGAGATCGGCGCGGTGAACATCACGCCCGCCAGCTCGAAGCCGTTCGCCGTGCGGCGGTAAAGGATCGCGGCCGGCGCTTTGGGGTCGAGGTGCGCTTGGTTCTTCGCGAAGTTCTCGTACTTGAAGAAGTGCTTGAGCGAACCGACCGGCACGTCTTCGCCTTCTTTCAGAAATCCGTCGCGCTCGGCGGCCGCGGGATCGCGATAGCGCTCCAGATCGCTGCGCAGCATCGCGAGCAACCGCTGCGTGTGCGCCATCTCGTCGGGCGGCACCGCGTCGCGCGCCTCGCTCATGCGCGTGTGGCCGAACGGGTCGATCCCCATCCCGCTCGAGCGCGTCGCGACCGCCGCGGCATGCGGCGCGCAGGCGGCCAGAACGGCGCACGCGACGGCGGATGCGGCCCAAGTACGAAGCACGATCGGGATGCTCATCCTCCCAACCATGACGCCGCAGGTTCGGAACACGCTGGGATAAGAACGTCCAGGCGTCAGTCAGCCGGTTGCGGGCCGAGTGCGGCGAGCTCGTCCTCGAACCATTGCGGGTACGTCGCGTGCGCGTCGAGCGCGAAGCCGTCGGCCGCCGCGATCATGGCGTTCCGGCGCGCGGCGCCGTCGCCGGCGAGACGCGTGCGGTTGCGGCGCTTCTGGGTCGCCAGGCAGTCGATGAAGCGCGCGAACTTCGCGTCGAGCACGCGCGCGAGCGCTTCCTTCAGCGCCTTGCCGACGCGCGGGCGCGACGCCGCCGGTCGAGATGCCGATGCGCACGGGCCCCGCGGCGACGATCGCCTGCATCGCGACGAAGCCGAAGCGCGGCTGGTCGATCGTGCACAGCAGAAAGCGGTGCGCGTCGGCGAGCGCGCGCAGCCGCGCGGACAGCGCGTCGTCCTGCGGCGTGGAGATCACGAAGAACGCGCCGGCGACGTCGTCGTCGCGCAGCGCGGCGGGCTCGGTGATCCAGCGGACGTCGGCATCGACGGCGCGCAGCGCGGCGACTTTCTCGATCGCCTCGCGGTCGTCCGCCGCGCCGATCACGACGCATGCGCGGCCGACCAGGTTCAGGCTGACCGGATAGAAACCGTGCGGCGGCAGCGGATCCTCGACACGATGCGCCGGCGGCATCTCAGAGGTCCACCGGGCGCAGGTAGAACTCGTTGATCGCCGTCCCCGACACGAGCGCCGTCGTCGGCAGATGGCGCTTCCAGTGCGTGCCGTCGACGCGCCGCCGCACCAGCTGTACTTCGGCGAGCTCCAAGCCGCGCGCGACGATCGCCTCGTCCTTGTAGCCCAGCAGGATCAAGTTCAGGATGCGGTCCGCCTTCGCGTACGTGATGCCGAGATCGCCTTCGTCGGTTTGATTCGCTTCGAGGTCGGCGCTGGGCGGCTTGTCGACCACTTCGTTGGGCACGCCGAGATAGCGCGCGAGCGCCCACACCTGCGTCTTGAACAAATCGCCGATCGGGTTGACCGGCGGCGTGTCGTCGGCGTGCCACGTGAAGTAGCCCATGAGCCGCTCCGTCTTGTTGCCGGTGCCGACCGGCAGCGCGCCGCGCCGCGCCGATTGGTCGAACAGGATCAGCATGCGCATGCGCGCCATCACGTTGCCTTTGCGGCGCGCGTCGGCGTCGGGTGCGTGCTCGAGATAGCCGTCGACGGCGCCGGTGATCTCGATCGTCTCGCCGTTGATGCCGAGCGCGTCGACGATGCGCTGCGCGTCCGACAGGGACGACGCCGCCGACGTCTTGTACGGCATGCGGATCGCGTACACGTTCTTCGGTCCGAGCGCGCGCGCGCACAAGGTACGCGACGAGCGCGCTGTCGATCCCGCCGGACAGGCCGAGGATCGCCTTGCCGATCCCGCGCCGCTCGACGAGCTCGTCGTGCAGGAACGCTTCGAGCCAGCGCGCGGCGAGTTCCGCATTGATCGCCAGCGACGGCTCGTCCGAGCGCGCCTCGGCCACGGGAAGCAGCGTGGTCATCCGCCTTCCTCCAACCGGCGCAGCACCGGGATCTCTTCGTCGAGCCAGAGATCCGGCAGCACCGCGGACAAATCGCCCAGCAGCGGGATCGTGGCGCGCGCGAGGTCGATCTCGTCGCGGTCCAACCGAACCGGCACGATGCATGCGTCGAGCGGGCCCGCGGACGCGAGCAGATCGCCGCGCGGCGAGTACGCGCACGTGCCGCCCGACATCCCCTTGCCGCCTTCGAACCCGGTGAGCGCCGCGTACAGCACGTACACGCCGTGCTCCGCGGCCGCCGACGACAGGATCGCTTTCCAGCGCACGTTGCTTTCGAGCTCGTCGTCGCCGCACAGCCCGCGCCCGGGCGACGCGCTCGGGATGATCAGCAGCCGCGCTCCCTTCAATGCCGCGACGGTCGGCATGATCGCGTGCCACGCGTCCTCGCAGATCAGCATCGCCGCGGTGGCGAACGGCGTCTCGAACACCGACAGCCGCCGCCCGCGCGTGAGAAAGCGCTCCTCGTCGAACACGCCGTACGTCGGCAAGAACATCTTGCGGTGGACGTGCACGATGCGCGGCCCGCCCGGCTCGCCGACAGCGCACGTACAGCGCGCTGTTGTGGAACGTCCCCGCGACGTTCTCGTAGAAGCCGCACACCACGTCGCACGGTCGCGTCGCGCCCGACGCGCGCCACTGCTCGTCGACGTGCTGCGCCATCGCCGCGGCGTCCAGCGCGAGCTCGTACACCGCGCCTTCGAGAAAATAGCCGGTCAGCGCCGCTTCGGGGAACACGACGAGCTCGGGCGCGTTCGCCGCGGTCGCGAGCTGCTCGAACACGCCGCGCATCGCGGCGAGGTTGGCCGCGAAATCGCCCTTGCGCGGCTTGAACTGCACCAGCGCCGCGTGCATGGTTATTTTGCGACGGCGAGCGAGGGCGCGGTGCGGACCTGCTCGGCGAGCTCTTCAGCGGGATAGGTGAGGATCTCGACGAGCGTCGGGTGCAGGTGCGGGATGCGCGCGTAGTCTTGCACCGTCGCGCCGTACGCCATCGCGACGATCAGCGGCTCGATGAGGTCGGACGCATTCGGGCCCAGGATCGCCGCGCCGAGGATGCGCCCGTCGCTCGGCGACGCCATCATCTTCACAAAGCCCTTGGTCTTGCCGATGCGCGACAGCCTTGCCGTGGTCGTTGAACGGATACGTCGCGCGGATGAACTCGATGCCGGCGGCCTCGAGCTCGCGCTCGGTTTCACCGACGACCGCCACCTGCGGATCGGTGAACACGGTGTGCGTCTTGCTCAGCGAATAGTCGACGCGCTCGCGCGCGCCCGTCGCGGCGTTGCGCCCGGCGATCTCGCCCTGCTGGATCGCGACGTGCACGAGCAGATAACGTCCGGTCACGTCGCCGACGGCGTAGATGTCCGGGTTGGACGTGCGCAGCGTGTCGTCGACGGGGATGCCCGTGATGTCGTGGTGCTCGACGCCGGCGTTGTCCAGGTCGAGGCCGCAGACGTTGGGCACGCGCCCGAGCGCGTAGAAAATTTCGTGCGCCGCGACCTCGTGCTCCCCGCCGGCCTGCGTGTAGTGCACGACCTTCATCCCGTCGTCGCGCACGCTCACGCGGTGAACCTGCGCGCCGAGCTCGACGCGAATGCCCTCTTCGCGAAAGTACTCGGTGAGTCCGAGGCCGACGTCGTGGTCCTCGCCGGACAAGAAGATGCTTCGAGCGCAGGACCATCGTCGTCGGCACGCCCGCGCGGTGGAAGAACTGGCCCAGCTCGCTGCCGACGTAGCCGCCGCCCAGCACGATCAGCGACTTCGGCGGCGACTCCAGGTCGAGCGCCGCGTCGCTGTCGATGAAGCCGGCCTCCTGAAGGCCGGGGACTGCCGCGGGCGCGACGCTGCTGCCCGTCGCGATGACGAACCGCGGCGCGTAGAGCACCTCGTCGCCGACGCGCAGCGTGGTACGCGACTCGAACCGTGCGGCGCCCGAGAACACGGGGAACGTCTCGATCCCGGCGATGCGGTAGTCGGCCCAGCCGGCGACGAGGGTCCGCTTGCGTTCGGCGAGCGCGCGATAGTCCAGCGCGGGTTCGCCGGCGTGGACCGCCAGCTGGCCGGCCGTGCGAATCTCGTGGAGCAGGTCGCCGGTCGCCAGCAGCGTCTTGGACGGCATGCAGCCGCGCAGGATGCACAGCCCGCCGAGCGGGCCGTGGTCGACCAGCGCGACGGCGGCACCCAGGTCCCGGGCGGTGCGGGCGGCGGCGTACCCGCCGCTCCCGGCGCCGACGACGATCAGGTCGAATCGATTCGGAATCGTTTTGCTCCTTGGGGCCGAGAAGCCCCATGTATGTGGACACGTCGTACGAAGCGGACGGTTCCGCCCTGCGACAGGCTCAGGACCTTCGGCAGCTGGAACGAGCCGGACCGTGGATCTCGCCCTCGTCGGGAACGCCGCCCGGTCCAAACCAGCGGCGTTCGCCGCAGCCGTCGGCCGCCCGGCCGTCATCGCCGTCGGTATCGCCGGCCTCAGCCTCGGCTTCTACCTCTGGTACGCGCTCGCGCTGCGCGGCCCGCACGGCGCCCTGTTCCTCGAGCTCAGCTTTTTGCTCGCGCTGGTCGCCGGGCGTCACGGCGACGTACGCCGGCTGGATCGCGTACGGCCACTACTTCGCGCGCCGCGCCCGGGTCGACGAGATCACCGCGCTGCAGTACGACGCGCTGTCGTGGTCGTCGCTGGTGCTGCTGTGGGGGACGCTGCTGGCGCCGAGCGTGGCGAACGGGACCGGCCGCGCGGCGGCGCTCGCGCTCGGCGGCTTCGTGCTGGCGAAGCTCGTCGTGGCGGCGCGATTCAACCGGACCGTCCGCGACGTCGCGCTGACGTTCATCATGACGCGGCTGCCGATGATCGCGATCGCCGAGCTCGCCGCGATGGTGATCGGGCAGCGGCCCGGCGTGCACTATGCGGCGTCGGACAACCCGCTGCTCGCGGTGTGGGGGCGCTGGGACGCCGAGCACTACCTGCGCATCGCGGGCCACGGCTACTTCGGCACGGAGCCGGCGTTCTTTCCGCTGTACCCGCTGCTGATCTGGCTCGTCGCGCGCTTCACCGGCTCGCAGCTGATCGCGGGGCTGGTCGTGTCGAACGTCGCCAGCTTCTTGGCGCTGCTCTACCTCTACAAGCTCGTGGAGCACGAGTACAACCGCCACGTCGCGCAGCGGGCGACGTTCTTCGTGTCGATCTTTCCGACGGCGATCTTCTTCTCCGCGGTGTACAGCGAGTCGCTGTTCCTGTTCCTGACCGTCGCGTCGTTCTACTACGTGCGCGAGCGGCGCTGGCTCATGGCGGGCGCGTTCGGATTCTTCGCGGCGCTGACGCGTTCCGAAGGGGTCTTGCTCGCCGCGCCGCTGTTCATCGAGTGGGTGGTCGCCGCGCGTGAGGGCGGGCGCGAGTTCTTCCGCTACTGGTTCGACGACGTCGTAAAGCCGCTGATCGGCATGGCGCTCGTGCCGCTCGGCCTCGCGGCGTACATGGCCTACTTGTGGGTGATCAACGGCGACCCGCTGCGCTTCTCGCACGTGCAGTCGCACTGGGGCCGGTACTTCGCGCCGCCGTGGGTGTCGATCTCGAACACGGTACACAAGATCGCGACCGCGCACACCACGCAAACCGTCGCCAACGAGAGCCTCGAGCTGGCGTTCACGCTGCTGATGGTGGTCGTGCTCGCCGTCGGCTTCCGCCGGCTGCGGCTGTCGTACGTCGTCTACATGGCGCTCTCGATCGTCCGAGCGGCGTATGACGCTCGCCGCGATCGCCGCCGGCGTGTGGATCGTCGCGCTGCTCGCCGGTTACCGCGAGATCGCGCCGTACTTCCGCTGGAGCGCCGCCAATTACGTGCGCGCGAAGCAGCTCGACGCGACGCTCGCGCCCGGTACGCTCATCGTGATGGGGCACTACGACCCGTCGATCCTCTACACGATCAATCGAAAAGGCTGGGAAGAGGATCCGCACCTGTGGACGCCGTTCAACGAGCAGAGCGCTATCCGCAAAGGCGCGCGCTACTACGTGTCCGTGGAGCACGCGCGCCTCAAGCAGACGAACCTCAAGCTCTACTGCTGGCTGTCGCGCTTCCCCGTGCTCGACCCAGCCGCGAAGTGGCCGGTGTACCAGACCGATCTCGCGAAGACGCTGCCCGGAGCCGAAGACCGCTGGCGCGCGTTCCGCCGCGGCGAGATGGCCGGTGCGTTCGCGAACTGGAGACGAGCATGGAAATCAGCGCCCGACCCGTGCC
>CAWBTJ010000041.1:0-4363 GCA_963791645.1 Vulcanimicrobiota bacterium
CCTGATGCAATACTCCGACCGCCTCGAGACCTCTCGAAACGCTTCGACGAGATCGAAGCCGCGCTCGCCAATCCCGGCGGCGGTTACGATCAGGCGCGCTTCACCGCGCTCATGAAAGAACGCTTCGCCGATCGGGACACGGTGCGGCGTATCGGGCGTACAGTAGCTGCGCGGACATCGCCGAGAACGACGCGCTGCCCGCCGACCGGGCGACCCCGAGCTTGCGCGCTCGCCGAAGAAGAAGCGGCCGCGCTTGCGCGAGCGCCGGCGCGCTCGACGCGCGGCTGCACGAACTGATGCTGCCGCGCGATCCCAACGACGAAAAAGACATCTTCATCGAAATCCGCGCCGGCGCGGGCGGCGACGAGGCGGGCATCTTCGCGGGCGATCTGCTGCGCATGTACACGCGCTACGCCGAGACGCAGCAAGATGCGCGTCGAGCTGCTGAGCGAGAACGAGAACGAGGCCGGCGGCTACAAAGAGGTCGTCTTCGCGCGTCAAAAGCGGCGAGCCGTACCGCTGGTTCAAGTACGAGTCGGGCGTGCACCGCGTGCAGCGCGTGCCGGCGACCGAAGCCGCGGGCCGCATCCACACCTCGACCGCGACGGTCGCCGTGCTGCCGGAGGTCGACGACGACGGCGAGATCGAGATCCGCTCGAACGATCTCGAGATCGACACGTTCAAGGCGTCGGGCGCGGGCGGCCAGCACGTCAACAAGACCGAGTCGGCGATCCGCATCACGCACGTGCCGTGCGGCATCATCGTGTCGTGCAGCGAGGAGCGCTCGCAACTGCAGAACCGCGCGCGCGCGATGGACATGCTGCGCGCGCAGCTCGCCGCGAACGCAGCGCCGCGAAGCCGAGGAATCCGCGGCGTCGCTGCGCCGCAGCCAAGTCGGCACCGGCGACCGCAGCGAGAAGATCCGCACGTACAACTATCCGCAAGACCGCATCACCGACCACCGCATCAACCAGAACTTCCAGAACATCAAGGCGATGATCGACGGCGACATGGAGAAGCTCGTCGTCGAGCTGCAGAAGGACGGAAAGCGCGCCTGCTCGCGGCGAAACCAGCGCGGCGTGACGATCGGTGAAGCGCTGCGCGACGCGTCGGTGCGGCTCGAAGCGGTCGGCGGGACGGGGCGGCTCGACGCGGTGTTCTTGCTCGCGCACGCCGGCGGCGTCTCGCGCGCGGAGATGATCGCGCACCGCGAGCGCGAGCTCACGCCCGACGTCGCGGAGCGGTTTCTCGCGCTCGTCGAGCAGCGCGCGCGCGGCACGCCGCTCGCGTACGTCACCGGTGAAGCCGGATTCTACGGCCGCATGTTCGGCGTCGACGAGCGCGTGCTCGTGCCGCGGCCGGAGACCGAGCTCGCGATCGAATGGGCGGTGCGCCATCTGCGCGCGATCGGTCGCGAGAACGGCAGCGCCGCCGACATCGGCACCGGCAGCGGCGCGATCGCGGTCACGCTGGCGTGCGAGCTGCGCGAGCTCAGCGTCTACGCGAGCGACGTGTCGCAGCGAGGCGCTGACGGTCGCGCGCCGCAACGCCGCGCGCAACAACGTCTTTCAGCACGTGACTTCTTGCACGGCGATCTCGCCGCGCCGCTGCTGCCGTACGCGCCGTTCGACTGCGTCGTCGCGAACCTGCCGTACGTGCCGACCGCCGAGTGCGCCGGCGCGCCGGATCCGGTCTCGTTCGAGCCGCTGCTCGCGCGCGACGGTGGCGCCCGACGGCTCGTCGCTCTACCGCCGCCTGCTGCCCGATTTGCCGCGCGCTCGTCGCGCCGCGCGGCATCGCGATCCTCGAAGCGGCGCCGGCGAACGCGCGGGTGCTCGAACGGCTCGTTCGCGACGCGCTGCCGAACGCGGGTGTCGAGACGATCCGCGATACGCCGACCTCGACCGGCTCGTCGTCGCCGTCATCCCGCCCGAAGGCTGAAAAGAAGAACCGTGGCAAAACTGTACTTTCGCTATTCCGCGATGAACGCCGGCAAATCGACGTCGTTGCTGCAGGTCGCGCACAACTACGAAGAGCAGGGGTTCGCGGTTCAGCTGTACACCGCGGCGATCGATCATCGCTACGGCTACGGCGTCGTTGCCTCGCGGCTGGGGCCGCAGCGCAATTCCTCGACGTTCGATGCCGGAACGGACTTCGAGGGCGCGCTGGGCGCGACGCGCGACGTCGCCTGCGTCCTGATCGACGAAGCGCAGTTTCTTGCGCCGGCGCAGGTCCGCCAGTTGCACCGTGTAGCGGATCGCCCATCTGCGGAACGTTGAACGTTCCGCAGATGGGCGATCCGGGTGCAACTGGCGGACCTGCGCCGGCGCAAGAAACTGCGCTTCGTCGATCAGGACGCAGGCGACGTCGCGCGTCGCGCCCAGCGCGCCCTCGAAGTCCGTTCCGGCATCGAACGTCGAGGAATTGCGCTGCGGCCCCAGCCGCGAGGCAACGACGCCGTAGCCGTAGCGATGATCGATCGCCGCGGTGTACAGCTGAACCGCGAACCCCTGCTCTTCGTAGTTGTGCGCGACCTGCAGCAACGACGTCGATTTGCCGGCGTTCATCGCGGAATAGCGAAAGTACAGTTTTGCCACGGTTCTTCTTTTCAGCCTTCGGGCGGGACGACCGCGACGACGAACCGGTCGAGATCGGCGTAGTCGCGGATCGTCTCGACGCCCGCATGCGGGAGCACCTCGCGCACGAGGCGTTCCAGCGCGCGCGCGTTCGCCGGCGCCGCTTCGAGCACGCGATCCCGCGCGGTGCGACGACGCCGGCAGATCGGGCAGCAGCCGGCGGTAGAGCGCGAGGCCGTCGGCGTACCGCCGTCGCGCGCGAGCACCGGTTCGAACGACACCGGGTCCGGTGCGCCGCGCAGTCGGCGGTCGGCACGTACGGCAGGTTCGTGACGATGCAGTCGAACGGCGCGTACGGCAGCAGCGGCGCGGCGAGATCGCCGTGCAGGAACGTCACGTGCTGGAACACGTCGTTGCGCGCGGCGTTGCGGCGCGCGACGGCGAGCGCGTCCTGCGAGACGTCGCTCGCGTAGACGCTCAGCTCGCGCAGCTCGCTCGCGAGCGTCACCGCGATCGCGCCGCTGCCGGTGCCGACGTCGGCCGCGGTCCCGTTCTCGCGCCCGATCGCGCGCAGGTGGCGCACGGCCCACTCGACCGCGAGCTCCGTCTCCGGGCGCGGCACCAGCACGCGCTCGTCGACGCCGAACATGCGCCCGTAGAATCCGGCTTCGCCGGTGACGTACGCGAGCGGCGTCCCGCGCGCGCGCCGCTCGACGAGCTCGCCGAACCGCTGCATGACGTCGGGCGTGAGCTCGCGCTCGCGGTGCGCGATCATCTCCTGCCGCGTGACGCCGCCGGCGTGCGCGAGCAAAAACACCGCATCGAGCCGCCCCGTGCCGCCGATCGGCTCGAGCCGCACGGATGCGTCACGCAGCGCTTGGCCGATCGTCACGCCGCGCTGGTTTCGCCGGCGAGGAGCCGCGCCTTTTCGTCCTTCTGCAGCTCGACGACGAGCTTCTCCATGTCGCCGTCGAGGATCACCTTGATGTTCTGGAAGTTCTGGTTGATGCGGTGGTCGGTGATGCGGTCCTGCGGGTAGTTGTACGTGCGGATCTTCTCGCTGCGGTCGCCCGTGCCGACCTGGCTGCGGCGCAGCGACGCTTCCGATTCCTCGCGCTCGCGGCGCTGGTTCGCGGCGAGCTGCGCGCGCAGCATGTCCATCGCGCGCGCGCGGTTCTGCAGTTGCGAGCGCTCCTCGCTGCACGACACGATGATGCCGCTGGGCTTGTGCGTGATGCGGATCGCCGACTCGGTCTTGTTGACGTGCTGGCCGCCTGCGCCCGACGCCTTGAACGTGTCGATCTCGAGATCGGTCGAGCGGATCTCGATCTCGCCGTCGTCTTCGACCTCCGGCAGCACGGCGACCGTCGCCGTCGAGGTGTGGATGCGGCCCGCGGCTTCGGTCGCCGGGACGCGCTGCACGCGGTGGACGCCCGATTCGTATTTGAACCAGCGGTACGGCTCGCCGCCTTTGACCCGACGAGACCTCCTTATAGCCGCCCGCCTCGTCTCGTCTCGCTGAGCAGCTCGACGGCATCTTGCGGGACTCCGCGAAGCGCGTGTACATGCGCAGCAGATCGCCGGCGAAGATGCCCGCTTCGTCGCCGCCCGCGCCGGCGCGGATCTCGATGAAGATGTCCTTGTCGTCGTTCGGGTCGCGCGGCAGCATCAGCTCCTGGAGCTGCGCGTCCAGCGAGGCGACGCCTCGCGAGGCCGGGCGCTTCTTCTTCGGCGAGCGCCGCCAGCTCCGGATCGCGTCTTGTCGGCGCGCAGCGCGTCGTTCTCGG
>CAWBTJ010000042.1:0-5088 GCA_963791645.1 Vulcanimicrobiota bacterium
GCTGACGTCGCCCGCGGCGTTCGTCGCGAAGGCCGCCGCCTTCGCGTACGCGTTCAAGCTGCTTTCGACGACGATGCTCGGACCCGTCGGCTTCGTGCTCGCGCTCGCCGCGTGCGTCGTGCCGTTTCGCTCGCGCAGCGACGCGCTGGTCTGGGGCTGGCTCGGCGGCGGGCTGTTGTACGCGTACGTCGTCGTCACGGTCGAGCGCGTCGACTACTACCTCTATTTGCTGCTGCCGCTGGGCGCGCTGCTCGTCGGCCGGCTCGGCGACTTCGCGCTCGAGCGGTGGGGCGCCGCGCGCGAGCGGCGCATGACGCTGGGCGGGATCGCCGCGGCCGTCTGGATCGTCGCGCTCGTCGCCGGCTACCGCGAGATCGCGCCGTACTACCGCTGGAGCGCGCCGAACTACGTGCGCGCGAAGCAGCTCGACGCCACGCTCGCGCCGGATGCGCTCGTCGTGATGGGGCACTACGACCCGTCGATCCTGTACACCATCAACCGCAAGGGCTGGGAAGAGGACCCGCACCTGTGGACGCCGTTCAACGAGCAGAGCGCGATCCGCAAGGGCGCGCGCTACTACGTCTCCGTCGAGCACGCGCGCCTCAAACAAACGAACCTCGAGCTGTACTGCTGGCTGTCGCGTTTCCCGGTGCTCGACCCGGCCGCGAAGTGGCCGGTGTACGAGACCGACCTCGCGAAGGTGCTGCCTGGAGCGGAGGACCGCTGGCGCGCGTTTCGCCGCAGCGAGATGGCCGGTGCGTACGCCAACTGGAGACGTGAATGGAAATCAGCACCCGACCCGTGCCCGATGCAAGGGACTCCGCGAACGAACTCCGGGTGACGAAGACGGTCGGCGACCTCGACCGCGACGTCGAGGTGCTGCGCGCGCACGCTGACGCGTGGGCGCGGCTGGGCCTCGCCGGGAAGATTCGCCACCTGCGCACGATGCGCGCGAACACGATCGAGGTGGCGCTGCGTTGGGTCGACCTCGGCGCCGAGGCCAAGTCCATCGTGGGCTCGCCGCTCGCGGGCGAGGAGTGGATGTCGGGCCCGTACGCGCTGCTGACCGCGATCGACCGCCTCACCGCGACGCTAGCGGGGATCGCACGCGACGGCACGCCGCGGATCCCGTCCGCCGCGGTCCGCACGCGGAGCGACGGCCAAGTGGTCGTCGACGTGTTCCCGGTCGACGGCGCGGACCGTCTGCTGCTCAACGGGCTGCGCGCCGAGGTCTGGATGCAGCCCGAGGTGACGCGCGCGAACCTGCACGAGAACACCGCGAGCTTTTACGAGCGCACCGAGCCCGACGGCTTCGTCACGCTGGTGCTCGGCGCGGGCAACATCGCGAGCATCCCGCCGCTCGACGTGCTGACCGCGCTGTACGCGCACGGCAGCGTCGCGCTGCTCAAGCTCAACCCGGTGAACGCGTACCTCGCGCCGGTGTTCGCGCGCGTGTTCGCATCGCTGGTCGACGAAGGCTTCGTGCGCATCGCTGACGGCGGCGCCGACGTGGGCGCGTACTTGACCGCGCATCCGGGGATCGACGCCATCCACCTCACCGGCGGCGAGCGCACCCACGACGCGATCGTGTTCGGCACCGGTGATGAGGGCGCCGCCCGCAAACGCACCGGGCAGCCCGTCGTGACGAAGTGCATGACGAGCGAGCTCGGCAACGTCACCCCGGTCATCGTGGTGCCCGGCCCGTGGCATGAATCCGATCTGGGCTTCCACGCGGCGCACGTCGCCACGCAGAAGCTGCACAACGCCGGCGCGAACTGCATCGCGGCGCAAGTCGTTATCACGCACGCGGCGTGGGACCGCACGCCGCGGTTCCTGGCCAAGGTGCGCGAGGCGCTGGGCGACGCGCCGCCGCGCCCGTCGTACTATCCCGGCTCCCGCGAACGCGTCCACGCGATCGAACACGCGCATCCGGATGCGGAGTCCACCGGCGTGCCGATCGACGGCGTGCACCGCACGTTCGTCGGCGGGCTTGACGCGGCCAACGCGGCCGAGCCGCTCTTTCGCAGCGAAGTGTTCGGCCCGGTGCTCGCGCAAACGGAGCTGCCCGGGGCCGACGCGGCGGAGTTTCTGCGCAACGCGGTCTCGTTCGCGAACGACCGTCTGCACGGAACGCTGGGCGCGTCGATCTTGATCCATCCGCACACGATCCGCGAGCTGGGGTCCGCGTTCGACGACGCGATCGCGGCGCTGCGCTACGGCTGCGTCGCGGTGAACACGTGGCCCGGCATCGGGTTTTCGCTAGCGACGGCGACCTGGGGCGCGTTCCCCGGCAACACCGTCGCGGACGTCGGCAGCGGCATCGGCATCGTGCACAACGCATACCTGTTCGACAAGCCGCAGAAGACCGTCGTGCGCGCGCCCTTCGCACCGTTCCCGCGCAGCTTCGCCAACGGCGAACGCACGCTGCTGCCCGTACCGCCGTGGTTCGTGACGCACCGCCGCGCGGCCGATGTCGGCCGCAAGCTGTTCGAATACACGGCGAAGCCGAGCGCCCTGCGGATGGCCGCTACGGTCGTCGCGGCGATGCGCGCGTAGGGCACCGAAAGGGAAACCGGCCGTTCTCTACTAATGAATCCGTAGTTCCACCGCCGTCTCAGCCGGAGGCTGTTCCATGCGCCATGTTCGCCCGGTTCTGCGAGGCCTCGGCCTGGTCGCCGCGATCGCTCTCGGCGTCACCGCCGCGCGCGGCGGCGCGGCCGGCTTGTACGGGTTGGACGGGCCCGTCGCGCCGGATTCGGCCGCGGCGAAAGCCTCGGCCGCGCACGGCTTCGACCTCTCGAGCCTCGACCCGACGTGCCCGGCGTGCCAGGACTTCGCGCAGTTCGCCACCGGCGGCTGGAAAAAGAACAACCCGATCCCGGCCGACCGCACGAACTGGGCGCGCTTCGTGAAGCTCTCGCAGGACAACCAGAACGTCGTCCGCGGCATCGTCGAAGAGGCGGCAGCGGCGCATGCGGCGCCCGGCTCGAACACGCAAAAGGTCGGCGACTTCTACGCCTCGTGCACGAACATGACCGCGCGCAACGCCGCGGGCGTGACGCCGATCCGGCCGCTGCTCGACCGCATCGACGCAACGTCGGCAGCCGATCTGCCTGCAACGCTCGCACAACTGCACGGCCTGTTCGTCGGCGGCTTCTTCAACGCGGGCTCGCGCGTCGACTTGCGCGACGCCGACGCGACGATCATCGGCATCGGCCAAGGCGGGCTCGGTCTCGGCGACCGCGACTTTTATCTCAAGGACGACGCAAAATCGCAAGCGATTCGCGACGCCTACGTCAAGCACGTCGGCAACGAGCTGGTGCTGTCGGGCTGGGACGACGCGCGGGCGCGCGCCGGGGCAACGCGCGTCATGGCGCTCGAGACCTCCATTGCGAAGCTCTCGCGCGACCGCGTCGCGCTACGCGATCCCAAGCTGAATTACCACAAGACCGACCTCGCCGGCGTCACCGCGGCGGCCCCGGGGTTCGCTTGGGACCGCTACTTCGCCGCGCGCACGCTGCCCGCGACGACGGCGCCCATCAACCTCACCAACCCCGACTACGCGCGCGACATCGTCGCGCTGATGAACGCGACCCCGCTCGCCGACGTAAAGGCGTACCTGCGCTGGCACACCCTGAACGGGTTCGATACGACGCTGTCGCAGGCGTTCGACGACGAGGCGTTCGCGTTCTCGTCGGTGCTGAGCGGCGCGAAGCAGCAGCAGCCGCTGGAGCGGCGCTGCACGTCGGCGGTCGACCAAGCCTTGGGCGAAGCGCTCGGCGCCGCGTTCGTCGCGAAGAAGTTCTCGCCGGCCGCGAAAGACCGTGCGAAGGCGATGATCGCCTATCTGCGCTCGGAGCTGCGCGACGACATCGCCGGCCTGTCGTGGATGAGCGATCCCACGCGCAAGGAAGCGATCGCGAAGCTCGACGCGTTCACGGTCAAGGTCGGGTATCCCGACACGTGGACCGACTATTCCAAGCTCGACGTCTCGTCCAGACCCTACGCGGCGAACGTGATCTCCGCCATCCACTGGGCGGACGCACGCAGCATCGGCTTCATCGGCAAACCGCGCGACCGCTCGCTGTGGGGCATGACGCCGCCAACGGTCAACGCATACTACAACCAGTCCAACAACGAGATCGTGTTCCCGGCCGGGATCTTGCAGCCGCCGTTCTTCGACCCGAGCAACGACGACGCGATCAACTACGGCGGCATGGGCGCGGTGATCGGCCACGAGATGACGCACGGCTTCGACAACACCGGCCGCCAGTACGATGCGCGCGGCAACAACCGCGACTGGTGGGCCGCGGCCGATGCGGCGGCGTACGAGCAGCGCGCCAAGTGCGTCGAGGACGAGTTCTCGTCGTTCAAGGTCGGCGACCTCAACATCAACGGCAAGTTCGTGCTCGGCGAGGCGATCGCCGACCTCGGCGGAATCACGATCGCGTACAAGGCGTTCGAGAAGTCGCAGGCCGGCAAGCCGCGCCGCATCATCGACGGCTTCACGCCCGAGCAGCGGTTCTTCCTGGGCTACGCGCAGTGGTTCACGCGCTCGTTCCGCGACGAGGAAGCGCGCAGCCGCATCACCACCGACCCGCACCCCAACGACTTGTACCGCATCAACGGCACCGTCGCGAACTTGCCGGAGTTCGCGACGGCGTTCTTCTGCAAGATGAACGACCCGATGGTTCGCCCGGCGGCGAACCGCTGCAAGATCTGGTAGCCGCAGCTCAGGGCAGGATGCCGTCCTGATAGGCGCTGCCCGTGACGGGCAGCGTCAGCAGCTGGCGGCGGCTGCGGTTGGCGTCGAACGAGAGGTGGACCCAGTCGCGGCGCTCGTGGATCAACTGGTCGAACTGCAGCTTCGACGCGGCGATCTTCTTGCACACTTCGTACGGCGTGCCGAACGACGCGCAGGTGAAGTCGACCGCGAAGCCCAGCGCGTGCGCGCTGTTGGGGACGCCGCCGACCGCCTCGTTCACCGCCTTGTTGCGATATGCGCTGTTGACCGTGATCGCTTTGCCGCCCAGCAGCGTGCGGACTTCTTCCATCTTGGCCGCGAGCCGCTTGAGCGCGGCGAGCATC
>CAWBTJ010000043.1:0-8937 GCA_963791645.1 Vulcanimicrobiota bacterium
TGGTACGCGGGTGCTACGACAGGTCCGCACGACCCTTCGAGGATTGGCCGCCTACTGCGTGTTCTGGGGCTTCGCCGGGCCACGCTTCGTCACGTCCGCGTCGCCCCGATGAATCTGCGCATCGTAGGCGGCACACCACGAGCTCTTGGCGACGTCGTCGTATGAACCTGGCTTCTCGAGGCGCCGCCCGATGATGCAGTCCAATTGGTTCTGAAGATCTTCGATGGCGAAGTCAAGTACGCGCCGTTGTACGCTCGCGCCCGTGCCCACACCGAGGCGTCGTGAATGCCCAACCACATGGTGCCCGTTTCCGCCGACTTGCCAGAGCTTACCAGAATCGCAATAGTAAACGTCGACAGCGATGTCGGCCGAGTTCGGAATGCCGACCAGCGAGATGGCGGCACCGCCAACCTTGTAAATCGTGCCCCACGGCTGGGGTTGCGAAAAGCTTAACGAACTCGCCGTGAGCACCGTTCGAATGGGGTCGAGATTGGCGGTTGCTAAGGATCCTTGACCGTCAACGAGCATCTTGCTCGCACTACCGTCGCAGAGATTCGCTTTCGAGTCGAGCGTCTTCACCTCAGTGACCGGTAGTTCACGCTCCAAATGGGCGTTGATCACGTCGGCGTTGTCGCCGAGAATGGGCAGATAGGCTACGTTCGGGAACGTCGACACGGCGAACAACGCCGACCAGTCAGCGGCGCGAAGCGCGTCGAGTGATCCGGTTATCGTTCCGCCGGTCTTCACGTTGAAGGAGGGCGCGGGCGACCGTACACCGGCCGCGGAAATCGTATAGCCGTTCACGGTAACGACGTTGACGTTCCCATTCTTACACGCTGTTGCGACGATCGCGGGCTGCGCGCTTGCCGACGTAAGGCGAGATTCTACATCGCCTAAAGGGTCTGGCGATGATCGATCGTCGATGGTGCCGAGACCTTCTCCGTCAATTTCGCCTGGATGACGCGTTTGACGGCGTCAATGTCCGGCATCGTGCAAGGCTGACCACCCGAACTTGCAATAGGCATGACGTAGGTCGGCACGACCGGGCTTGGAGCGGCGGCCGACGGCACGGCGCCGCAGATTACGACCGCCGCGGCTAGCGCCGCGGCGAGGGCTAGCGTCCGTACGGTCGCCGAATATACCATCAGATACATGAAACGTGCCTCCGCGCTTGTCTGTTTGTCGACGCTCACGATACTCGGACACGGTTTCAAGTCGGTTACGCCCTTCGGGCATCGCCTTTCGCATACCGACGCGAGTTAGCTTAGCCCCGCAACCGCAACGGTTCGCGGTCGCGCGGATTGAATTCACCTGAGGTCAGCCGAACATTCCGCCGTCATTCGCCAGTGCCCGGCGAAGGTACCGGGGGAGGGCAAAAAGACGGCGGTGCGTCTCGGAATCGTAGAACCAGTTCTCACCGCGCAGCCCGCCGACGTACGAATCGATGCGCGCGGGATCGGTCACGGCGACGTCCTTGCCGTCACTGCATGCGATGAATGCCCAGTCGTTATCGAACGATGGGACGTGCGTGTAGAAGCTCCGAACGTAGATGAAATGCGCGCGAAGCGATCGGGCCATCTTCGCGTGCAGTTCCATGTTGTGGAAGCCAGCGGTGGACGCTTGCAGCACATACACACCTCCGGGTGCGAGCCTCGCCTTGATGTCGCGGAACACGTCGCCGTTGAACAGCGGGAACGACGGCGAATCCGGGAGCGGTCGGTCAGGTCGCTGATCACGACGCCGTACCGGTCGCCGTCTTCTTTAATGAATTGCAGCGCGTCTCCGATGAGTACACGCGCTCTGGGGTCGTCAAATGCGCCGTCGGACCATTCCGGTAAATACTTCTTCGATAGCTCGACGACCTGACCGTCGATGTCGACCATCGTGCAGCGCCGCACGGCTGGATCGCGCAGCACCTCGCGCAATGTGGCGCCCTCGCCGCCGCCGAGAATAAGCACGTCGCGGCGGTCGTCGACAGCCGCCATTGCCGGATGGACGAGCGACTCGTGGTAGATCTTCTCGTCCGCCTGCGACGACTGGGTGTCGCCGTCAAGTACCAACATCTTGCCGAACATGGGCGTGCTGAATACGGCGACCGATTGAAACGGCGTACGTCCGGCGAAGTACGTCTCCTCGATCGCGTGCGCGTGGAGCTCGGTGGGCGCAAACTGCTCAGTGTACCATTGATAGTGATCGGTTTTCGGCATCGCGCTCGTCCGGTTGTCCGGTCAATCGCGATGCCCTGCTGAAAACGGCTCAATTGATCGATGGCGCAGTTCAGGTAGTTCAGGCCGTAATTCAGGTCTCTCGGCGAAAAGGGTCACCATCGGTATTCGATGGTGACCCCACTTGCTCTGATAACCCCAGCGACGCCGGCAGCCCTGCCCGACCGGATCACCAACACGAAGCCGCCGTCTTAGTGCACCCCTCCTCGCGAATATTGAGCGTCCGCATCCGGCGCGAGCTCGGCTTACCCGGTCAGCGGATGTTGCTCGGCATCAGGACGTCGTCGCTGCTCATGGCGAAGGCACCCGTTGAGTTCGGAATATTGTGATAGTCGAACAGTGTTGCCCGCGCGATCGCCGCTTCGTTGCCGCTCGCAACGGCAGCCTTCAGATCTTCGTCGCCGCGTGAGATTCCGCGATGGCCTGGGCTCGTCTCCGGCGGATCACCCCACCACGGGTTACCATTCGAGTCAAGATGAGGATTCTTGTCAACGAGCCGAGCGAAGGTTCCGAACAGATGCAGCCACGCCGTACGATGCACGTTTGCAAAGTCATGCTCGTTACAGTGCTGCGTCGACAGGTTCAGATTGGCACCGTCGATCGCTTCTTGAATCAAGTTCAGATACCGGCGTGAGTAATCGCCCGGCTTATGGTAAAAAGCCTTCACCGTTTCCAAATACCGTTCCGCCAATTCCGTCTTTGCAAACATCTGCGTCGCTAACGCAAGTCCCGCATCCTTGGCCTGCTGGACGGTGAAATGTGGCACCTGGAAATGGTTGTCATCATATTCGTGTGGCCAGTCGATCATCGTAATTTTCCTTTCGGAACGGATCTGAGCACCGCCGATACTATCGTACCGGAGTTACAAGATGGTTTCACGGCTGTGTCAAGACCCCGCCTCTCTGGACGATTCGCGACGTAATCGCGCGAGGCGAGGGGACACCGGCACCGTCTGCAGCCCATAAATTCCCTTGTCAGCTCACAGGCGGATAAATTTGGGCGGGACGCTACCCGGACTGTTGGAGGGCACTGCTCGACGGTTGGGCTTGGGCTCTTCCCGCCCTGCCAAGTGACGACTACGGGGTTTCCACGATACCGCCCCGGCGGGGCTGGCGGTACGCTGGCGATATGATCCAACGCACTGAAAGCCTCGCAAGACGACTTCGCGACACCGTTGTTCGCCACGGAAGAATCCGCACCGGACGATCACACACCACGTTCAGCGCCATGAAGACGGTCGAGATCGATCTCATCGCGGGTCGGGTGCTGAATCGCGGCGTGCCGGTCGAGTTGCCGCCAGCGGGACTTGCGGTCATCGTCGCGCTTGCCGTCAAAGATCGTCCGGTTCGAAGCGAGGCCCTTGCGGAAGAACTGTATTCAGCCTCGGACCTTTCAAGTGCCGTCAGCCGCCTAAAGGTTAACGTACACCGCGTCAAGCGGCGGATAGGGGTGCCGACCATTATTCGCAGCGAGAACGGGCGATATGCACTCGGCTGGGACGTCGATGTCGACTTTCGACGACTTGCAACCGCGCTCCGCCGGCTGAGCAATGAGCACACCCTGAACTCCGAAGCATGCACGCTCTTGACTGAAATCCGCCGCCGTGGGCGCCTCGGTCGGCCGGCCTGCATGTTTGCGTGGCCCTGGTTCGAAGACGTGGAGCGTGCGCTCGTCGAGCTCGACTACGAAGCGGCGATCCTTCTCGCGAATCACGCTCTTCGCGACGGTCAGTATGACGATGCGGTGGCGCTAACCCTCGAATTACTTCGCTCAGACCCCCTGGACGAGATCGCTGCTGAGATCGCGATACGCGCGTCGATCCAGAATGGTGATCGCCTAGGCGCGGCGCTACATTTTCGGCGGTACACGGAAACACTGCGCCGCGCCATGAGCGGGCCGCCTCCCGAGGCGTTGCGCCGGCTAATCGACCAATCAGCGGCAGTCTGAAGGTTCTCAGCGCATATCGTCACGACGTGCCCATCGGTGCGCTCCAAGCGCAGCCGGCACAAAAGGCGGCGGAATGTCGAATCCCGTCGCGTACGGGCCGATCCCGAACGATTCGACGTTTCGCGCGAGCGGGATGAACGGGACGTCCGCAACAAGGATCTGCAGCGCCTGGCGCAATGCACTATGTTCCGCGGCGCGGTCGAACGTCGCATCACAAAAGCGCGCGTAGTTTCCTCCGTGGGGCGGTCGAGCGCCGCAACTCCAGTCGGCCGACAAATCCGGCGTTTCCGTGTAAGGGAAACCGGTGATCGCGAGATCGAAACGCCCCGTGCGAAACGGGCCAAGCGGTCCCTCGTAAATAGCTTGGGGCCGGGGTACAATATTCGTCTCCAATCCCACACTTTCGAGCTCGCCCGCCACCAAGAGGGCGAGATGCGCATACCGCTTACTTTCCGCAACGTATGCGATCGTGACCGGCGAACGGACGCCGCGGAGTTCGTCGCGCGCCCGGGTGGGATCGTGCGCGGGGAATGGGAACGGCACGTCATCCGGGTCGCCAGGCGGCAGCACGCCGTTCACCCGGACGTTGATCGCCGGATCGATTGCCCGCTGCAGAAGATTGACGTCGAGGGCGCGCAGCACGGCGCGACGCAGCGTCGGCGTCTGGAACGTCGCCGAGCAGTTGAACATCAACGCGATCGTACCGGCGTGACGCGATACGATGCGGTATCGGTTCGCCGCTGGAAGGCCGCGAACGATGGGCAGCGCAAGGTCGATTTCGCCCGATGCCAGTTCCACGCCAAGCGTCGTCGCGGAGGGCACGAGATGAACGTCCAGCGCATGGCTCGCCGGTTTACCGCGCGGCGAGCCTTCAAAAGCGTCGAGACGAACTCGGCCGGCGGTGCCGCCGACGAAACGGAACGGTCCGGTTCCGATCGGATTGTTGCCGGCATCGTGACGGAGGAGCGGCAACGCGGGCTTTCCGTAGGGCGAAAAGAATGTTCGCGCGAAGCTCGGCGACCGGCGGTAAAGTCGCACGTCGAAGACGTCCGAACCACGGATCATGATGTCATCAACGAGCGCGTACGGCTGGTAGGTGATCCAAGGGGAGACGGCGTGGCGGAGACTGTCGAGAGCATCGGCAATGTGGCGTGCCTGCAGGCGGCTTCCGTCGTGCCAGCGCACCGCGCGGAGTGTATAGCGGTACGTGCGACCGCCGTCGCGGATCGTCGGAAGTTCGGCAAGCATTGCCGCGGGCTCACGCTCGCCCGTTGTCAGGCCGTCACCGAAGAACCAGGCATAGCGATCGACGTCGGCGCCATAGTCGCGGTAAGGATCGAGGCCGCGGCCCTGCATGTCGACCGCTACGCGAAACGGCGGCGAGCCCATCCCAACGCGTCGTGGCAGTACGATCGCTGCACAAGCGAACCCGGTCCCCGCAAGAAAACCGGCGCGCTTCACGCTGAGTCGCCGCCATGAAGCGCGCGGGACTCGTTGGCCGCCGGGAGGGTTTGCAAGCTGTGGCGTTGCTGCGCGCCGAACGACGGGTTCGGGGAGAGACTGACCTGACGCGCATCGTTGGCCGGCCGGGGATCGGGAAAACCGCCTTCCTCGACGAGATACTCGCGTCCGCCGGCGAGACAATCCGTGTTCGGGCCAAGCCGACGGACGAGCAGAGACCATACGCAACGCTCAGCCGGCTGCTGCGCGCTGCGGTCGGTGAAGAGGGCGAAGCGCCTCAGAGGGAGGCGAAGATCCACACGAAGAGCATGGCGCATCGTCTAAGCCAGGTCCTGCGTGGACGGACTGAAGCGATCATCGCCATCGATGATGCGCATTGGCTGGATGACGACAGCCGCGACGTCCTCGTGAGCGGTGCGGAGCAGCGCGCGTTCGCCGGACTCTTCCTTGCGGAGCGCAACGGAGGCGCGCTCAGCTCGCCGTGGCCGGAGGTGACGGTCCGTCTCGAGCCGCTTCATTCTTCCAGTGCGGCACAGCTTGCGCGGCGCGTGGCGCCGCGCGCCTCGACCGCCCTGGTCGAGGAGATCGTCCGCGCAGCGGACGGCGTCCCTTTCGGCATCGTCCTCCTCGCGCGCGCCCTTGTTTCGAAGACTCGCGACGAATCGGATCTTATTGCTATCGTCTCCCGTCGCCTCGCGCGGGAATCTCGGCTCGCCGACACGATTGCGCGCCTCGTGGCGGGATACTCGGATCATTCGCCGATACCCGCACTCGCGATCGCATCTACGGCAGAACTCGGCTCTGTCGCAAAGGCGCTCTCCGCGCTCAGCGATCTCATCGAAACGGACGGGGAAAGCGCGCATTTCCGCCATGCGATTCTCAGAGATATCGTGCACGCCTACGATCCGACCCCCTCGATCACAGCGCGTTCGATTTCGACGCGGAATCCGCCTCCCAAGACGATAGCCCGGCGGGTTTACGACGGCTTCGCGACGCGGCGCGGCGCTGTGGGGAACGCCGCGTGTTCATCGACGCGTCTATCGCATTAGGATCCCGGCTGACCCAGGCCAACGCCCACCATCAAGCCGCGCTCGTACTGGGGGAGGTATGGAATGAGCATCGTGCACTCGACGGAAAAGCGGTTCGGGAATATCTTGACGTATTACGCGTCCTTGGGCGCGACGAGGAAGCCGTTCGGGTCGGCCGTTTCGCATTTCACGACGCGCTCGCGCGCGACGATGGCATGTCCGCAGCCCGCATCGCAGGCGCAGTCGTGCATGGCCTCGCTACGCTCGACCGCGACGTCGAAATTTCGGCGTTTCTCGCCGACGCGGCATCTCGGTCGGTGATCGCGCAGAACACGGATGCTACATCGTACCTGCACGGGATCGCGTTATCCGACGCGGCGTTCGACGGAGACCTGAGTAAGTATGAGGCCCTAGCGGCGCTGGCGCCGTTGGAACCTAGAGACCTGCGCGCCGATGCTTATGTACGAGCCCTTCGCGGGGACGTCGACGGCTCAGATCGCGCGATCGCACAATGGCGCGCATCGCATGGAGGCTGGCCGGTATGGGACGATAGCCTCGAGGTCCATCGCCGGTTGTTCCTCGGCGGTCCGGCTGCCTGCGAGACGTGGTTCGACCTGCTCGGAAGAGCACGCATCCGGGACCACCTAAACGCGGCCGCGGGCGCACGGACGTGGGTGCTGCATCTCATCTCGACGGGCCGCTGGGACGACGCAGATGAGATTTTTGCGTCGGTCGATCCGTTTCAAGAACCACCAGAATATCGCTTCCTAATGCTTGAGATGCGACTCATGCTGGACGCACTGCGCGCCGACCCGCCGCGTGACGGACGGCGTGTCCTTGACGAGCTCCAGGGTGCGATAGGCGCGGGAAGGCGCCGCTCCGTGTGGGCGTGCGCGGCGTGGTGGGTGGCGGCGAACGCGCGCAGTGGGCACAGCGTGCCAGATGGCGTCGCGTCCTTCGTCGCCAACTGCGCGGACGGTTGGCCGCGTCCGTCCAATCTCGCGGCGATTTCGCTCGCAGTAGTTCTCGGTCGGCCGCACGTTACGAACGAACAAGCTGTTGCGTTGTGCATGGCTGCCCCTCAACCGGGGAGCCTATGGCTGTATGCACACGGCGCATTGGCCAAGGCGCTACTCGAGAACGACGCTCCTGGGTTACGCGCGGCGCGCGATGCGTTCGACTCGCTCGCGGCGCCAGGATTCGCAATGATCGCAGGGCTGGAGCTTCCCGATCCACGCGAACGCGACCTCGCCTTAGCGCACCGTTGCCGCTACGTGAGCGTATCGTCTCGATTCGATAGCGAACCGCTTTCTCCCCGGGAACGTGAGATCGCTCAACTCGTCACCCGCGGCAAGTCGAACATCGACATCGGCATGATGCTCGGCATCGCACCGCGCACGGTAGAAACTCACCTCACGAGCATCTACCGTAAACTTCGAGTACGCAGGCGAGGTGAACTCGCGTCGCGATTAACGTAAGCGCGATCTAGGCGCATCCATCGCAACCACAGTCCGAACCCCGCCCGGCGTACGTCTCGTTTAGCTTAGCATCGGCGGCGGAATGTCCGTCGTACTAATGGCATATTTTCCGTACAGATTCGGAATGTTGTGATAGTCGGTCGCCTTCAGGTTGCCGCCCTCGTCGTGACCGTCAGAACCGTTGGTGATATCGTCGCAGATCTTCGGGTCTCCCCAGGAGCCATTCTCGTGCGGGTTGAGGTCTATGAGGCACGAGAACGCTTGCAGTAACACGAGCCAAGTAGCGTGATGAATATTCGCGAAGTCATGTGCATTGAAGTTCGAGTAATCACCCGCTGGGTACGCCTCCCGGATCAGCGGTATGTAGTCCGCTGCATGATCGTTTATCTTGTCGTTCTTCGAAATCTGCACTTTCGCAAGATATCGTTCTGCGAAACTTCGGTCGGTGACGAACAGGGCCGCCATCGCGTGCCCGGCTGCGATCGCTTCGGCCCGCGGAAAGCTCGGCGAGACCTTGGGCATCGATCGGCTGTAGATTTCGTCAGGCCAATCTCTCCGCCGAGTGCACGCATTCTGCGTTGCTCGCGCCCCGATCTTGACGGGTGCGCGAGGGGCAGCCCCGCCCAACAAGGATGCAGCCGCAACGGCACTCACGCGGGCGATTACGTCTCCGCGCCGGAGACCGGGGCCGCTTGCTCGCATCAACTGGTCCATGGGGTCCTCACCTTCCGAGATGTCGGGGTCTCATTCTAGGCAACGGACGTTTCTTCTCAGTTACATTTTCGGCCCGAGAACATA